>NZ_AP027080.1:3570833-4181666 GCF_030295405.1 Mesoterricola silvestris
GCCTCACGACCCTGGGGGCCTTCCTGGCCCGGGGGCGCGGCGCCGCCTTCCAGGACGACGCGGAAGGCCTGGGCCCGGAGGCGCTGGCCGCCTGGATCCAGGCACACCCCTCGGGCGTGCTGGCCTCCCACCTGGCGCCGGAGGACCCCGCGGTGGCGCGGGCGGCCTCCCACTGCCTCCCCTTCCGCCTCCCCAGCCTCGAGGACGAGGAGGACGACCTGGACCGCTGCTTCTGGATCATGGCCAAGGAGGAGGGCGTCAGCGGTCCCCTGCCCCCGCTTCTCACGGCCCTGCCCTGCCCCGGCAACCTCCGCGGGCTCCGCAACCGCCTGGTGCGGTGGAAACTCCTGGGCCAGCTGCCCGAGGACGCCGCCCCGCGGCTGCCTCTCGCCGACAGCGAGGACCTCGCCGCCAACCTCCACGTGCTGGAGCGGCTCCTCCTGCACCGCGCCCTGCGGCGCAGCTACGGCAACCGGGTGGAGGCCGCCAAGCGCCTGGGGGTCAGCCGCCGGCACCTCTACCTCCTCATCGCCCGCCACGGCGATCCCGTGCGGGGCGAAGCCCCCACGGCCGAAGGACCAAAAAGGCTCCTGCGCGGACAAAACTCCTGCATCCCGGACCCACACCGATAAACTGGATGGAAACAGGACGGACCATGGCCAATCCTTTGAGAGTTCTCGTGGTGGATGACGATCCCGGCATGCGGGATGGCATGGCCCTGAGCCTCAAGCGCGCCGGCTTCGTCACCGAACAGGCCAGGAGCGGCGAGGACGCCCTGCGCATGACGCGCCCCGGGGCCTTCGACGCCGTGGTCACCGACCTGCGCATGACCGGCATGGACGGCCTCCAGCTCACCGCCCGCCTCAAGGCCCTGGACACGGGCCTCCCGGTGCTCCTTGTGACCGCCTTCGGCAGCCTGGACACGGCCCGGGAGGCCATGCGCCTGGGGGCCTTCGACTACCTTTCCAAGCCCTTCAGCCCCGACGAGCTGGTCCAGGCCGTGCGCAAGGCCATCCGCAGCGAGGACCGCCTCAAGGCCGAGGTCCCCTCCGAAGCCCCCGTCATCCTCACCCAGGACCCGGCCCTGGCCGAGACCCTGGCCCTTGCCCGGCGGGCCGCCGACAGCAAGGCCACCATCCTCATCCAGGCCGAAAGCGGCACCGGCAAGGAGCTCCTGGCCAAGCTCATCCACGCCTCCAGCCCCCGGCGCAAGGCGGCCTTCGTGGCCATCAACTGCGCCGCCATCCCCGAGAACCTCCTGGAATCCGAGCTCTTCGGCTTCGAGAAGGGGGCCTTCACGGGCGCCACCAGCGCCAAGGCGGGCCGGTTTGAGCAGGCCGACGGCGGCACCCTCGTGCTGGATGAAATCGGCGAACTGCCCCTGGCCCTCCAGGGCAAGATCCTGCGGGCCATCCAGGAACGGACGGTGGATCGCCTGGGCGGAAGCCGGCCCGTGGCCGTGGACGTGCGCCTCATCGCCCTCACCAACCGGGATCTGGCCACCGAAGTGAAGGAAGGCCGGTTCCGGGAGGACCTCTACTACCGCCTCAACGTGATTCCCCTGCGCCTGCCCCCCCTGCGGGAACGCACCGCCGACCTGGAGCTCCTGGCCCTGCATTTCGCCGAACGGTACGCCCGGGAGAACGACCGCCCCACCCCCCACCTGGCCCCCAGCTTCCGGGAGGCCCTCACCCGCCACCCCTGGCCCGGCAACATCCGGGAACTGGAAAACGCGGTCCAGCGCTGCGTGGTGCTGAACCCCAGCGACCTCCTCACCCACAAGGACCTGGCCTGGCTCCTGGATCCCGCCCAGATGGAGGGCCTCCCCGAGGACCCCCCCGAGCCGCCCCGGGAATCCCCCTTCCAGCGCCCCCTGGAGGAGGACCTGCCGGACCGCCCCGCCCCCGCCGGCGATTTCCGCATCGCCGACCCCGCCGAGCCCCTGAAGGGCGTGCCCCTGGGCACCCTGGTGGCCCTGCCCCTGGGCATCCCCCTGCCCGAGCTGGAGCGCTTCTGGCTGCTGTCCACCCTTTCGGCCCTGGAAGGCAACCGCACCCACTGCTCCCAGAAACTGGACATCGCCCTGCGGACCGTGAGGAACAAGATCAACGAATACCGGGACGCCGGTTACGAGATCCCCCTGAGCGGGCACGGCCGGGAGGACTAGGTAGTCGCACGTTTCCCAGATGTTCGCCCCGGGAACTCGTTCAAGGACACTCGTCTGTGGACAAGGATGGCTTATACCCGATCCCCTCGGGGCATGGTGCCTGCAAGGTGAGTGTCCTGGCAACGCACGAACCCGATGCGCCGGAGAATCCGGACGAAAAGATGAAACGCTGGGGCGCAGAGATCTCGCTGGGGCGCTGGGGCTTCAAGCCCGGGCGTGAACGCCCCGGCGAATCCCGCCATCCTTGAGGGGCCAGGCGCGGACGTTCAGAAGCAGGCCAACCTCAAGACCGGAGAAACGCACCTGCGTATTGACCCGGGCGAAGTGGGCATTCACCATCTTCTCCTTCTTTTCCCAGCGCCCCAGCGAGTCCCCAGCGCCCCAGCGTTTAAGTTTTTCGATGGGCCTTCCGAATATCCATTTCCGTCAAAGGTCTCCATACCATTTCCGCACGCATTCCATCCTCCAGCCCAGGTTTCAACCACGATGCCTTGTCCGAAAAAAATCGGATTTTCTGACGATTGCCCCATTCCTTGATATCAAGGAATGACAGTTGCCGCATTCACACCTCCCCTTAAAATAATCTATGATATTGCTTGTCGTTCTATATTTTGACAATATTGCCAAACAGCTAGAGCAGAAGCCCCTCGGGATACATGGCATAACCGCTGCAAATCCAATAATACCGGCCATCGTGATAGACCCCAATCCTTCCATTCTTACTCTCCATTGCATATATTTGAACTGATTAAATCAATTTGCCATGAGAAAGCTCAAATTTGATGTTTAAACAATTTCAATCCTTTGCTCCATCCCAAACGCCCACGATCCATTTTAGGCATAGGGCGCTTTTTGCTATACCAAATGGATCAATATTTCAATCATAAAAACAATTTTAATCCATTCTTGTGAACCCATGGGCCAGTATTTAAACATATTAAATTCACTTGTTTATAATCTCAAATCCTGAAACCAACGCTCGATTGCCCGCACTCTTGAGACTCCTGCCCTTTGGTCTCGGGAGTGATCTTGTTCAAGCATTTGTTCCTTTTGAAATCCCCGGCCCATTTCCGGCGGGAGGCCGCGGAACCGGAAAGCGGAGGGACCCGCCGGACCCTGGGGCTCTTCAGCCTGATCATGCTGGGGCTGGGGCTGGTGGTGGGGGCGGGCATCTTTACCGTGCCGGGGATCGCGGCGGCCCGGTACGCGGGGCCGGGGATCATCTACAGCTTCCTCATCGCCGGCTTCCTTTGCGTGGTGGCGGGACTCTGCTATGCGGAAATGGCGGGCATGCTACCGGAGGCGGGTTCGGCCTACGCGTACAGCTACGCCACCCTGGGCGAATTCACGGCCTGGATCATCGGCTGGGACCTCTGCCTGGAATACGGCGTGGGGGCGGTGCTGGTGAGCGTGTCGTGGTCCGGCTACCTGCTGTCCCTTGTTCGCGACACCCTGGGGGTGGCCCTGCCCGACCTCGTCCTGCGGCTCTGCTGCGGTCCCCTGGAGGGGGTGACCCTGGCCTCGGGCGCCTGGGTCCAGGGGCTCTGGAACGTGCCCGCCACCGTGCTTCCGGCCCTCCTCACCCTGGTGCTGGCCCGGAGCATGAAGGGGGGCGCGCGCCTCAACAACGCCATCGTCTGCCTCAAGATCCTCATCGTCCTGGTCTTCGTGGCCCTGGGCATCGGCCTGGTGAGCCGGGCCAACCTGGTGGCCGATCCGGGGGCCCCGGGGCTCCTGGCCCTGGTGCCCGCCCGGGAGTCCGTCCTGGTGGGCGGACGGGAAGTGGCCCGGTACGGCTGGACCGGCGGCGGCGTCCTCACGGGCGTGGGGGTGGTCTTCCTCGCCTACATCGGCTTCGACGCCGTGAGCACCACGGGCCGGGAGGCCAGGAACCCCACCCGGGACGTGCCCCTGGGCATCCTGGCCACCGTGGGCCTCAGCACCCTGCTCTACGTGCTGGTGGCCCTGGTGCTCACGGGCATCGTGCCCTTCCGGGAACTGGGCTCCGAGCCCATCGCCCACGGCATCGACCGCATCACCCAGCTCCGGTCCTGGGGACCCGGGGCCGCCACCGGCCTGGCCATCTTCGTCAAGGCGGGGGCCCTGGCGGGCCTGGCCAGCGGCGTGCTGGTCACCCTCATGGGCCAGGCCCGCATCCTCTTCGCCATGGGCCGGGATGGCCTGCTGCCCTGGTTCGGCCGGGCGGATCCGCGCACGGGCTCGCCCCGGGTGGCCACCCTCGCCACGGGCACCCTGGTGGCCCTGGCCGCCGGGGTCCTCCCCCTGACCCTGCTGAGCGAGTTGGTGTCCATCGGCACCCTCATGGCCTTCAGCCTGGTGTGCATCGGGGTGCCCATCCTGCGAAGGACCCAGCCCGGAACCGAACGCCCCTTCCGCATCCCGTGCCCCTGGTTCCTGGGCACCCTCGGCGCCGCCACCGGGGCCTTCCTCATGGTCCAGATGCCCGCGGAGACCTGGTTCCGGCTCCTGGTGTGGCTGTACCTGGGCTTCGGCCTCTACTTCCTGCAGGGCCGGCGGAACAGCCGGCTCCAGCGGGAGGCGGGGACCGCCTTCGGCAGCCCCTGGCAGGATCTCTTTTCCATCTCCGTGCACGTGGGGGCCGCGGCGGCGGCGTACTGGGCCTTCACCCACGGCGGGCACCCGCTCCTGGGGTCCATGGCCGCGCTGCTGGCGGCCTGGACCCTCCACGCCCTGGTGGGCAACGCCCCTTCGGCTCCGGCCTGAAGCCGGGAGCCTGGGCTTGCCCTCCAAGAATTAATAATTATTTTATAACTACCGCTCCGGATCCTCCCCGGGAACCCCACCGTGAAAACCCTGACCCTGGCCCTCGCGATCGGCCTTCCGGCCCTGGCCTCCGGAACCCCCCGGCAGGACGGGGCCTGCATCCTGGTCTCCAACGAGTCCCGGGAACCGTGGACCCTGGGCGTGGACAGGCGGGCCGCCCTGAGGGGGCGCCTGCGGATCCTTCATTTCGACGCGGGCCGGCGCACCTGGACGCCCGCGGAGGACCTGGAACCGGGCGCGGAAGTGCTCCTGGCCCCCGGCGCGGGGCTTCGTCTGGCCCCGCTGTCGCCCGCCTATTTCCATGCCTTCCGGACGGGGGAGGCTTTCTCCGGGCGCCTCTACCTCAGGGACAGCCGGCACGGCCGGATCCTCCTGGACATGGCCCGCCCGGCCCGGGGAGGCGCGCCGCCGGTCTTCAGCTTCGTGCCGCCCGGGTGCGCCGCGAAATTCGAGGGCGTGCTGGCCTACGCCTTCGGCCACGGCGACCAGGAAGGCTACGCGCTGGCCCACATCCGCATCGTGGGGGGGACGGTCAGTCCAGGTCCAGGTCCAGCAGCCCCGGGGGCGGGTCCAGATCCAGGCGGCGCGCCTCCAGATCCACCTGCCACCAGGCCTTGATGTAGGGAACGTCCCGCTGGCCGGTGCGCCCGGGGCGGAGATCCTTGAGGACCACCATGTCGTACCCCATGGGGGTGGGGTCCAGGCGCAGCACCTCGCCCGCCAGGGCGCCGTGCACGTACACCTGGCAGCCGATCCACGCATGGCGGAAGGTTTCGCCTTCGGGCAGGGTGACCGCCGCGTCGGGGGCCCAGATGGCCCAGCCCTTGAAGGGCTCGGCGGCGGTGCGGTCGGGAATGTCCTCGAAGGACACGCAGGCGCGGTCCTGGTGGAACCGGAAGGAACGCACCCGCACCGGCCGCGCGGGGGCGGCGGGGGCGGCGGTCTCCAGGTCCAGGGACGGGGGCGCCAGCACCAGGCCGGCCATGCCGTCCAGCTTTTCCGGCTCGTCCATGAGCTCGTGCAGCAGGAATTCGCCCTTGAGGCCCTGCACCTTGGCGAGGTGGCCCAGGAGGAACATTATTCCCCGGCCTTGGCGGGAAGCTCGTCGCCGTCGAACAGTTCGAGGTTCACGGTGAGGCCCGCCTTCTCGCCGGCGACCTTGGCGAGGGTGCGCAGGGAGGTGATCATGCGCCCGCCCTTGCCGATGATGCGGCCCCGGTCCCGGGCCTCGGCGAAGATGAGCACGTCGAGCTTGCGCCCGCCCTCCTTCACCTCCACCCGCAGCGCCTCGGGGTGGTCCAGGATGGGGGACAGCACATCGGTAACAAATGCTTCAAAGTTCATGGAAGCTCCGCCGGGCGGCCGTGGCCAACCGGCCTACAAGGCCAGATTCGCCGGCCCGGGTTCCGGGCCGGCGTGTCGAGCTTACAGGATGGAATTCTTCTTGAAGAGTTCCAGGACGGTCTTGGAGGGCTGGGCGCCCTTGGCGATCCAGGCCTTGGCCTTGTCGGCGTCGATGCGCACCGTCTCGCCGTTCTGGGCGATGGGGTTCACGAAGCCCAGGACCTCGATGGCGCGGCCGGTGGGGATGCGGTCGTTCTCGGACACGACGATGTGGTAGAAGGGCCGCTTCTTGGCGCCGTTGCGGGCGAGACGGATAGAGAGCATCGGGACTCCTTGGGTGTTGAAAGAATAGTGCGGGTTAGAGTGAAAAGGGCGGATTCTGCATGCCCTGCATGGCCTGCATCCGCTTCATGAAACCGGGGTTGTTCATCTGGGACATCATCTTCTTCATCTGCAGGTACTGTTTGAGAAGCTGATTTATTTCGTGGACGGGGCGGCCGCAGCCGGCGGCGATGCGCCGCTTGCGCCGGGCGTCCAGGAGATTGTGGTTCTGCCGCTCGCGCGGGGTCATGGAATTGAGGATGGCTTCCAGGTGCTTGATGCGCTTGTCCGTGGCCACGGATTCGATCTGCTCCTTCATCTTCCCCATGCCCGGGAGCATGCCGATGATCTTCTGCATGGAGCCCATCTTCTGGATCTGCTGGAACTGGTTCCGCATGTCCTCGAGGGTGAACTGGTTCTTCACCAGGCGCTGGGCCATGCGCTCGGCGTCCTTCTCGTCGATGGTGTCCTTGGCGTGCTCGATGAGGGTGAGCACGTCGCCCATGCCGAGGATGCGCTGGGCCATGCGGTCCGGGTGGAAGCGCTCGAAGTCGTCCAGCCTTTCGCCCGACCCCACGAACTTGATGGCGGTGCCGGTGATGTGCCGGATGCTGAAGGCCGCGCCGCCCCGGGTGTCGCCGTCGGCCTTGGTGAGGACGACGCCGGTGGTGGCCAGCTTCTCGTGGAAGGCGCCGGCGGAGCGCACGGCGTCCTGGCCGGTCATGGCGTCGGCCACGAAGAGGATCTCGGTGGGGCCGCAGGCGTCCTTGATGGCCGCCAGCTCATTCATGAGGACGTCGTCCAGGTGGAGGCGGCCGGCGGTGTCCAGGATCACCACGTCCCAGCCCTTGAGGACGGCCTCCTGCATGGCGGCCTTGCAGATGGCCACCGGCTCCATGGAATCCGTGCGGAAGCTGGGCACGCCCGCGTCCTTGGCCACCACGTGCAGCTGCTCGATGGCGGCCGGGCGGTACACGTCCGCGGGCACCAGCAGGGGGGAATGGCCGTTCTTCTTGAGGTACTTGGCGAGCTTGCCGCAGGTGGTGGTCTTGCCGGAACCCTGGAGGCCCACCATCATCACCACCGTGGGCGGCTTGGCGGCCATGTCCAGGGGGCGTTCGGGAGCCTGGCCGCCCATGATGGCGGTGAGTTCCTGGTACACCACGTCGATGAACTGCTGGGCCGGGTTGAGGCCGTTCAGGACCTCCACGCCCAGGGCCTTCTCCTTGACCCGCTGCAGGAAGGCCTTGGCCACCTGCACATGCACGTCCGCTTCCAGGAGCGCCATGCGCACGTCCCGGAGGGCCTCCTCGATGTTCTTCTCGGACAGCCGGCTCTGCCCCCGGAGGGACTTCATCGCGCGGCTGAGTTTATCGGACAGGGTTTCGAACATGGGTCCCAAAGACAGGCAGAGCCATCCCAGCGTGGGATGAACCCATGATCTTAGCGCCAAAGCGGCTGGTACTCAACGGAAAGGCTTGGGGCCCACGATCCGTGCCAGAATGTCGACTTCCGGAGTCGACTATGGCGAACCGTCTCGCGCAGTGCACCAGCCCCTACCTCCTCCAGCATGCCCGCAATCCCGTGGAATGGAATCCCTGGGACGCCGAAAGCCTGGAGCGGGCCCGGAAGGAGGACAAGCCGATCTTCCTGAGCATCGGGTACAGCGCCTGCCACTGGTGCCACGTCATGGAGCGGGAGTCCTTCGAGGACGCCGCCGTGGCGGCGGAGCTCAACGCCCATTTCATCCCCATCAAGGTGGACCGGGAGGAGCGCCCGGACCTGGACGACCTCTACATGGGCGCGGTGCAGGCCATTACCGGCCGGGGCGGCTGGCCCATGAGCGTCTGGCTCACCCCGGACCTCAAGCCCTTCTACGGCGGCACCTACTACCCCCCCACGCCCCGCCACGGCCTCCCGGCCTTCCTGCAGCTCCTGGAGAGCATCCGGGGCGCTTGGAGCGCCCAGCGCCCCCACCTGGAAAGCGACGCTGCGAGCCTCCTGGCCGCCCTGGACCGGGATCCGCCCCCGGCCGCCGCCCTGCCCACCGGGGAGCCCGTGCGCCGCGCCCTGGAAACCCTGGAACGGGCCTTCGACCCCCGGTGGGGCGGCTTCGGCCCGGCCCCCAAGTTCCCCCAGCCCACCGGCCTGGAACTGCTCCTGCGCCACGGGTCCGGGGCGGACCGGGCCCGGGCCCTCCGGACCCTGGACGCCATGGCCGAGGGCGGGATCTTCGACCACCTGGGCGGCGGCTTCGCCCGGTACAGCGTGGACGCCCAGTGGCTGGTGCCCCACTTCGAGAAGATGCTCTACGACAACGCCCTGCTGGCCTCCTGCTACCTGGAGGCCTTCCAGCTCACCGGCGAACCCCGGTACCGGGACACCGCGGTGGCCACCCTGGACTACCTGCTCCGGGACCTGCGGGACCCCTCCGGCGGTTTCCACTCCAGCGAGGACGCCGACAGCGAGGGCGAGGAGGGCCGCTTCTACGTCTTCACCCCGGCCCAGATCGAAGGCATCCTCGGCGCGGACGCGCCGCGCTTCTGCCAGGCCTACGGCATCAGCGCCGAAGGCTGCTTCGAGCACGGGGCCAGCGTCCTCCACCGCTTCGAGGCCGGGGGCGCCACCGCGGAGGACCTGCGGGCCCGGGTGCTGGCCTTCCGCGACACCCGGCCGCGCCCCGGCAAGGACGACAAGGTCCTGGCGGGCTGGAACGGCCTGGCCCTCAGCGCCCTGGCCCGGGGCCACCAGGCGCTGGGGGAGCCCCGGTTCCTGGAAGCCGCCGGGGCCCTGGCGGACTTCCTGCGCGCCGAACTGTGGCGGGACGGCGGCCTCCTGCGCACCTGGCGGCGGGGCCACGGGCACACCCCGGGTTTCCTGGAGGATTACGGGGCCGTGGCCTGCGGCCTGGTGGACCTCTACGAGGCCGGCTTCGACGCCCGGCGCCTGCGCTGGGCCTTCGAACTGGGGGAGATCCTCCTGGAGCGGTTCCAGGATCCCGGGGGGGGCTTTTTCGGGAGCATCGCCCGCCCGGACCTCCTGGTGCGCCAGAAGCCCTTCCAGGACGGCGCGGTGCCCTCGGGGAACACCCTGGCCGCCCGGGCCCTCCTGGCCCTGGCCCGGCACTTCGACCACGACCCCTTCCGCCGGGCCGCCGAAGGCGCCCTGCGGGCCGCGGCGCCCCTCCTGGAGCGGGCCCCGGCCGCCGTCACGGGCATGGCCGGCGTCCTGGCCTCGGCCCTGGCGCCGGGGCCCGAGGTGGTCATCGCCGGCGACCCGGGGGATCCCCGGGTGCGGGCCCTGGTGGCCGCGGCCCACGGGGCCCCGCGGGCGGGGGGGATCCTCTCCCTGGTGGAGGCCGACCCCGCCCTGCCCCTGCACCGGGACCGCCGGGGCACGGAACCGGCGGCCTTCGTCTGCCGCCAGGGCGTCTGCGAGGCCCCGGTCACCGATCCGCTCCGGCTCAGGGATCGGTTGACAAATTAATTAACAATAACTATTTTTGAGGCGGCGGCACCTAGGTGACCCGATCGGTCATTTAGCCGCCCACCCCGGAGCCGGCCATGCCCCAGCCCAACGCAAGGCCAGACTGGTACGAGAAGGGGAAGAAGGACGGCCGGTACGTCCTGGGCCCCCTGCTGGGCCACGGGGGCATGGGGGACGTGGTGGAAGCCTGGGACACGATCCTGGGGCGGCTGGTGGCCCTCAAGATCCTCACCCACGCCGAACCCGCGGCCATGGTGCGCTTCATGCACGAGGCCCAGCTCCAGGCCAAGATCGAGCACCCCAACATCTGCCGGATCTATGACATCGAGGCCCACGAAGGGGTGCCGCGCATCGCCATGCAACTGGTGCGCGGCCCCACGCTGGAGGACGCCACCCACGACCTGGAGCTCGAGGAGATCGTGGCCATCATCGCCGAGGTGGCCGGCACCCTGGGGGAGGCCCACCGCCGGGGCCTGATCCACCGGGACATCAAGCCGGGCAACATCCTCCTGGAGCCCTTGGAGGGCGGAGGGTGGAAACCCGTCATCTGCGATTTCGGACTGGCCCTGCACGTGGACGCCTCCGTGCTCACCCTGCCCGACGCCCTCACGGGAACCCCCGCCTACATGGCCCCGGAGCAGGTGCGGGGCAACCGCCGGCACATCGGGCCCCCCACGGACGTCTATGCCCTGGGGGGCACCCTCTACTTCCTCCTGGTGGGCCGGCCCCCCTGCGTGAGCACCGTCACCCAGGAGATGCTCAAGGTGAAGCGGGAGCAGCGCTTCCCCGCCCCCAGGGCCCTGGAGCCCACCATCCCGGTGGCCCTGGAGACCCTCCTCCTGCGCTGCCTGGCCCCGGCCCCCGCCGACCGCTACACCACCATGGAAGCCCTGGCGGACGACCTCTGGGCCTTCCTGGGCCGGGCCCCGCGCCGCGCCGCCCGGCGCTGGCGGAGCCTGGCCGCCGCCGCCGCGGCCCTGGGCCTCCTGGCGGGCCTGGGCGGCCTGGCCTGGCACCGGGCCGGCACCCGGGAACGCGCCCAGGAGGCCTTCACCCGCGCCACCCAGGAAGCCGGCAATCTCCTGGCCGGCCTGCACGATGAGCGCGAGCGGCCCCTCCACGACATCCGCGGCGCCCTGGCCCGCATCCGCGCCGCCAAGATCGCCGTGCGGGGATCCGGCGAACCCGCCTGGGACCTGGTGCGGGGGACCGCGGACTTCTGCCTGGCGGACCTCCCCGCGGCCCGCACGGCCCTGGGGAGGGCCTGGTCCCTGGGGCCGGCCCAGCCCGGCACCGCCTACCTCCTGGGCCTCGCCTGCGCCCGCCAGTGGCTGGATCTGGAGGAAGAACCGTCCCAGCGCGGCCAGGCCGCCCCGGAGGAACTGCGCGCCCAGGCCCTGGCCTGGTTCCACAAGGCCCGGGGGCTGAGCCGGGACCGGGAGGAATTCGCCCAGGCCCTGGTCTCCCTCATGGGCCATGACCTTCAGGGCGCCCTCGCCCACTGCCGGGAAGCCGAGAAGGCCAATCCCTGGATGCGGGAGGCCGGGGCCCTGGGTTCCCTCTGCCTCACCCGCCTGGCCCGCACCTACCTGGCGGGGGGGGATGACGCCGCCGCGGAACGCACCTACCGGGAGGCCCTCCGCTGGGCCGAGGACGGCGCGCGCCAGGCCCAGAGCGACGGGGACCTCCGCCATGCCGCCCTGGTGGCGGCCCTGGGCCTGGCGGACCTGGCCCGGGCCCGGGGCAGGCTCACCCGGGAGACCGTCCAGGACCTGAGGACCCGTTCCGACCAGGCCCTCCTCATCGACCCGGACGCCCCCACGGCCCAGGCGGACTGGATCTCCACCCAGTGCCTGGCGGCCCGCCACCAGGCCGACGCGGGCCTCGACCCCAAACCCACCCTGGACCACGCCCTGGCCTTCTACTGGACCCGCACCCAAGACCCACGCCCACCGGCCCTTCTGGCCGCCAAACGCATGCTTAACGGACTAACAACCGAGCGAGATCTCATGAGGCAGAAAACACAGCCTTGTTTCCGCCCCCCGGGAGCCTAGATTGGGTGCAGGGTAGAAAATAGTCGCTCTTCCCTTACACCTGAGGCCGTCTAAGAACGAGCCCCTTCCCCAGCGACGGCGATCCGGAAACCGTCCACTGGCGAGACCCCGAAGCACCCTTTCGAGGGTGCTTCTTGTTTTGGGTCGGGGGTGCGCTGCTTGGGCACGTGGGGCAGGAAGGAGGGTTGGGGTTGGATTTCCCCCCGCGCGCCTTGCCCCTTGTCGATGGATCACGGCAAGCGCATGCGCAGCAGCTCGCTGCTGTGCATGCGCTCTCGGTGGGTCGGGGCCTGGTGGTGGGACCCGGGTGGGTCGCGCCATCCCTGCGGAACCTGGATGAATCAACATGCAGCCCCCGGCGGGGCAGGCTGGTGCGGGATGTCCGGACGGCTCCGTCAGGCCCCAAGGGCCTGGGCGAGGTCGGCGATGAGGTCCTGGGGATCCTCCAGGCCCACGGACATGCGGATCATGTTGTCGGTGATGCCGGCCTGGGCCTTCTCGGCAGGGGTCATGTCGGAGTGGGTCATGGAGGAGGGGTGCTCGATGAGGCTTTCGATGCCCCCGAGGCTCACGGCCAGCTTCATGTGCTCCACGGCGTCCAGCACCCGGAAGGCCTCGGCTTCGCCGCCCTTCACGCAGAAGGCGATGAGGCTCCCGGTGCCGGTGCACTGGTCCCGCCAGAGGGCCGTCTGGGCCTCGCCCATGGCGGGGCTGCCGGGATAGGCCACGCTCTGGACCTTGGGGTGGGTGAGCAGGAAGTCCACGATGCGCCGGGCACTGGCCTGCTGCTGCTCCATGCGCAGCTGGAGGGTGCCCAGGGAGCGCTGGATGAGCCAGGCGGTGTCCGGGTCGGAGTTGGAGCCCAGGATGGTGCGCATGACCTTGATCTGGCCCACCAGGGCGGCGCTGCCCATGGCCACCCCCGCCACCAGGTCGGAATGTCCGCCCAGGAACTTGGTGGCCGAATAGAGGATCACGTCCGCGCCCAGGGCGAGGGGCTTGCTGAAGATGGGTCCCATGAAGGTGTTGTCCACCACGGTCAGGATGCGGTGGTCCTCCCGGGAGTACCGGCCTGCGATCTCCGCGGCGCCCCGGATATCCGAGAGCATCATCGTGGGATTGGCCGGGGACTCGATGTAGATGACCTTGACGGTGGGGTCGTTCTTCACCATGCGCTCCAGTTCCTCCCGGGGGGTGCCGGCGGGGAACGGGATGGTGCGGATGTTGAACTGGGGGAGCACGCGGCGGAAGAAGAATTCCGTCCCGCCGTACACCGGGTCCGAGAACAGCAGCGTATCGCCGGGCTTCAGGAAGGCCAGGCAGGTGCTGGAGATGGCGCCCATGCCCGAGGAGAAGAGGGCGGCGGCCTCGGCGCCGTCCCACACCACGACCTTGTCCTCCAGGATCTCGCTGTTGGGGTTGTTCACCCGGGTGTAGATGAGGGCCGGGCTCTCGCCGGCCTTGGCGCAATCCAGGCCGTAGGCGATCTCGAAGGCGCGCTTGCCCTCGGCGGCCGTCTTGAAGATGAACGTGGAGGTGCGGAACACCGGTGGCACGGCGGCGCCTTCGGAGCGCTGGGGGTCGTACCCGTGGGAGAAGATGCGCGTCTGCGGCTTGGCGGTCATGGGGGCTCCGGATCCTTGGCAGCTTGATTATGAAGCCCCGGGATCCGGAACCGGGGTGTCGGAGGTCACACCTTGTCAGCTTCTGGCCAGGGGCATGGTCATGCACCGCGGGCCGCCCCGGGCGCGGCTCAGTTCCGCGCTTTCGAGCATCACCGCCCACTTGCCCCCGTCCAGGAGATCGATGGAGGGATCCGCGATGAGGTCCCGGGCCATGAGGATCCGGTACCCGGCCTTGGCGAGTTCGTCCGCGGTGGCGTGGTTGCGGCTGTACATGACGATCACCCCGGGGGCGAGACAGAAGGCGTTGGCGCCGTCGGTCCACTGCTCCCGCTGCTGCATGATGTAGTTGTCCCCGCCGCAGCGGATGGGCTCCAGGTCGATGCCCGCGCCCCTGAGGGCCCGGAGCAGGTTGGCCTCCACCGACGTGTGCAGGGTCGGATGGCGCAGGTCGAACTTCACGACGTTGAGCAGCTCGCGGCTCTGGTCCGTGAAGAAGGGCGGATAGATCAGGCACTCGCTCTCGCTCACCCGGGTGAAGATGGTGTCCAGGTGCATGGCGCTGCGCACCTTGGGCATGAGCACCATGAGCAGGGTGTCGAAGGAGAGATCCTGCCGGCGCAGGTTCTCGGCAAGCATGTGGATGGCGTCCGCGGAGGTGCGCTCGGAGCAGCCCACGGCCAGGACCTTGTCGGAGAGCACCAGGGTGTCGCCGCCCTCCAGGCTCTGGGGCATGCGGATCTGGCCCTTGAGCAGCGGGGTGAGCTGGTCGAAGAGGCGGTCCGATTCCTGGAGGTGCCGCAGGCGCGGGTGGTGGCGGAAGACGTAGCTGAGGATCAGCGGCTCCCGCTCCCGGGCCCAGGTGGCCATGAAGTTGATGTTGTACCCCCGGCCCACCACCGCCGCGGGGTCCCGCATGAACAGCAGGTTCGGGATGGGGCGGACCGTGTAGTCGAAGCGCTTCTGCCAGTGCGTGTGGTCGAGGGTGTCGTCCCAGGGGATGCCGGTGATCACGGCCCGCGCCACGTCCGCGGGGGCCATGTCCCGCAGCAGGTTGGCCGATTCGTCGGGCATGTCCACCAGGCGGCGGAAGTCCTCGATGAAGGCCAGCTTCACCCCTTCGGATTCCATGGACTCCACGAAGAGATCCTGGATGTCCAGCACCTCGTCGGCGACCCGGGCCAGGACCTTCCGGAAGACCTCATGCTCGGCCCGGGCCAGGTCCCCGTAGAGGATGTCATCGAACAACAGCTGTTCCATCATGTCCGGGACCATCATGTCCACTTCGGGGCCCGGCTTGTGCACGACCACCTGGCGCAGGCGGCCGATTTCGGAAAATATCGATAGCTCTATTGCGGGCATGGCGTCCTCAAAAACCGTCCAAAAGTTGAAGATAAGCTTATCCGAAAACGGTTTTCAATAAAAGTTTACCGATTTGGTCACAATTCCCTTGCCCCGGCCGCGGAGCTCATCGTAGCCTGGGATTTCACTGGAAAACGTTCCATTCCTGGAGGCCTCATGGCTGCTTTCGTCACTCAACCCGCCCCCGACTTCAAGGCCACCGCCCTCGTGAACGGCGAGTTCAAGGAGGTCACCCTCAGCCAGTACAAGGGCAAGAAGGTCGTCCTCTTCTTCTACCCCCTGGACTTCACCTTCGTATGCCCCACGGAGATCCTGGCCTTCTCCGACGCCGTGAAGGAATTCGAGGCCCGCGGCACCCAGGTGCTGGGCGTGAGCGTCGACTCCCACTTCAGCCACTGGGCCTGGGCGAACACCGAGGTCAAGAACGGCGGCATCAAGGGCGTGAGCTTCCCCCTGGTCTCCGACCTCTCCAAGTCCATCGCCGCCGACTACAACGTGCTCCTGCCCGGCGGCATCGCCCTGCGCGGCCTCTTCCTCGTGGACGAGGCGGGCATCCTCCGCCACATCACCGTCAACGACCTGCCCCTGGGCCGCAACGTCGAGGAGGTGCTCCGCGTCGTGGACGCGCTGGATTTCCACACCCAGCACGGCGAAGTCTGCCCGGCCAACTGGAAGAAGGGGGACAAGGCCATGAAGCCGACGCAGGAAGGGCTGCGGGAGTACGCGGCCAACCACTAGCGGCGGGGTGAAGGTACGGGTTCCGGACCTTCGCCAGGGATTCGCTGACGCAGACAAGCTGCGTCAGCGAAAAGCTCGCGGCGGGAGATTGAGAGTGGGTGTTGGCACGCTCCGGCTTCGATGGGGGGTTGGGGCTGTTGTGGAGATGGGGGCTCTCCTGGGGGGCCTAGGGGTCAGGGACACGCTTCGAGTTTTCCGGCATGGAGAGCGGGTCGCGCCGACGTTGATCGCCTCAGGCGAAAGCGGCGTGGGCTTTGGGCTTGCGGGTGAAGGGATCGTGCTGATCGCAGAGGTTTGCGAGCGGTGCGGGCCAGTCAGCGTCGGCGCGAAGACACGGCCACCCTGGAACACTTGAAGCGTATCGCTGGACCCTAGGCCCAACCGGGGAGCCGCCCCGCCTCCAGGGCCGCATCCCCCATCGAAGCCGGAGCGTGGCAACACCCACCCTCCACCCCGTGCCTGGAGCTTTTCGGTGACGCAGCTTGCCTGCGTCACCGAATCCCTGACGAAGGTCCGGGACACGGGCGATTACCGGGTCGCCTCAGAGGAGGTTCATGGAGAACCCGGCGTACGGGCAGCGGACGCGGCGATCCCAGCCGATGCTGCCGGTGAGGAAGCCGACGTAGAGGGCGAAACGCTGGCGGTACTGGATGCCGAACTCGGCCCGGGCGGCGAGCTTCAGGAGGCCGGTGGTGCCGTTGAAGGTGCCCTGGGAACCCAGCCTCCACTTCTGGAGGGCGGCGCCGGCGGAGATCGTGGGGTGGAAGACCGAATCGGGGGCCAACTCCAGGAGGCCGTCCATGCCGAGGCTGTAGTTGTTCATGGCCATGCGGTCCCCGTCGCCGGGGAAGGAGTCGACGTCCAGGCGGATGCGGGCCCGCATGGCCTCCTTGCCCAACAGCACGGC
Organism: Mesoterricola silvestris; assembly: GCF_030295405.1. Lineage (GTDB taxonomy): Bacteria > Acidobacteriota > Holophagae > Holophagales > Holophagaceae > Mesoterricola > Mesoterricola silvestris. Next base: position 3,587,640 of record NZ_AP027080.1, read on the forward strand.
GAAGCCTCCGCCGGCGGCGGCGCCGGAGAAACCCAGCTTCTCGAGGGTGGAGCCGGGGCGGATCGCCCGCATGTTCAGCTGGTACTGGATGCCGTCGGCCGCGGCCAGGGGCCAGGCGCATAGGAGGGTGAGCGAGACCGGCAGCAACCTGTTCACGAATCCCTCCGCAAATCACTTCAACTGGAAATATACCCGGCTTCCGCCCTCTTTCCGCGCTCTTTCCCCACCGTCCACGATGAAAACCCGGTCTTCGGGAACCCGGCCCGAAGCCAGGAGGCGGTCCCGGGCGCCCTGCACCCGGCGGCGCGCAAGGAGCCGGAGGGCGGCGGCGTCCACGTCGATGCGGGCCAGGAGCCGCGCCTCCATGTCCCCGGCGGCGGGTTCCGGGGCGGCCTTGGCCTCCTTGGGATCCTTGGGCGGGGGGAAGGCCTGGAGGTAGGCGGCGCGCAGGAATTTCGGACGTTCCCCGGGGGCCAGGGGCTGGCCCTTGAGGCGCGCCAAAGAGGCCTCCAGCTCCGCGAGCTTGAGGGCGGGCACGTCGCCTTCGGAGGCGGTGCCCTCCATCTCCAGGCGCAGGCCGGGGCGCTCGAAGAGCCCCTTCTCGAGGGTCTCCAGGACCTTGGCGCCCTGGGGATCCACGGCGTCGGCCCCGGGCGCGAAGGCCAGGAGGCTGAGGTCCGCGTCGCCGCCCCCGAAGGCCTTGCCGATGAGGGCGAAGGGCGAGGTGGCGATCTTGGCGAAGACGTTGATGATGGCCCTCCAGATGACGCGCCCCAGCCTGAAGTCCGGGGAGGCCAGGTCCCCGCGCACGGGCACGTCCAGGTCGATGAGGCCGTGCCGGTCCCGCAGCAGGGCCAGGCCCAGCTTCACGGGGACGTGCATGGCCTCGGGGCTGTCCACCGCCTCCCCCAGGGTGAACTGGTCCATGCGGATGCGGTTCTCGCCTTCGAGCTTGCGGTCCTGGACCAGGTACTTCAGGTCCAGCTGCAGCTTCCCCTTCTCGATGCCGTAGCCCACGTAGCGGCCCGCGTAGGGCCCCAGGGGCGACAGGTCCATGCCGCCCATGACCAGGGTCAGGTCCGTGTAGGCGGCCTGGGAGAGGAGGTTCACCGTGCCCTTGGCGGTGAGGGGCGCCGCGCCGTCCACCAGGGCCTTGAGCTCCATGGACGCCCGGGACCCGGGGTCCGAGGAGAGCCGCCCCACCTGGCCGTCGACGTGGTCCAGGGAGAGGGCCACCACCGGCTGGAGGGTCCGGTCCAGGAACGTGAAGGAGCCCCCCTTGAAACGGAAGGCCCCGATCTCCGCCTTCACGGGGGCCGCGGGCGCTTGTGCGGCCTTTCCGGCGGGGGGCGCCGGGGCCGGCTCGGCGGTGCGCACGAACCTGAAGGCGGGCCGTTCCCAGTCCACGGCGCCGGTGGACAGGGCCATGGGGCTGGAGGTGGCCCGGATGCCGGCCACCCGCAGGGCGTCCCAGGCCACGTCGGCGTTGCCCGCCGTGGCCTTGAAGCCGTCCACGTGGGCCTGGCCCCGGAAGGCGTGCCGGGACGCGGGCACATCGAAATCCGCGTGGCCGGCGAGCCCCAGGCGCCCGGCGACGAGGGTGGCCTCGGGCGCCGCGTAGCCGTCCAGGGGCGCCAGGTCCAGGTCGTCCACCTTGAGCTCCAGGGATCCGGCCGACTTCAGCGGCGCGGCGCTCCCCGTGGCGAGGATGCGGCCCCTGCCGTTCCAGCGCAGGCCCAGGTCCACGTCGCAGCGCTTTTCCGGATCCATGCTGAAGTTCCGCACGGTGAGGTTCAGCTGGTCCAGGGCCAGGTTCACGGGGCGTCTGGGCACCAGGTCCCGGAAGGCGATGGCCTGGTTCTCCACGCGGAGCTCGTCCAGGTCGAAGGTGAAGGGTTCCGCCTTCTTCGGCTTGGGGGGCACCCGGGGGGTGGCCATGCGCATGAGGTTGATGGCGCCGGCGGCGTTGCGCTCCACCTTGAGGCTGCCGTTGCGCACGGCGAGGGAGGCCACGTGGACCTTGGATTCCAGCAGATCGGCCTCCAGGCCCCGGAGCCGCACCTCGGCCAGGTCCACCGCGGAGCCGGGAACCCCCGCCTCGCCGAGGGAGAGCCGGTCCAGGCCCGCCTCGCCCCGGTGGAGACGCAGGGCGTGCCTTCCCTCCCCCCAGAGCAGCTCGTACTCGGCCTTGAGGTCCAGGGAGCCGGAGAGGACATCCACGCCCATCTGGTCGCGGTAGTAGGGGGCGTACTTGGGCAGGTTCAGGCCCCCGACGAAGAAGCTGCCCTGGCTGCGCAGGGGCCCCACGAAGAAATGCCCCCGCCACCCGAAGGTCTCGCCCCGCTCCGTGCGCCCCGTGAAGGCGTAGGGGTTGTTGCTGTCGGGCTTCAGGCGGAAGGCGTCCAGGTCCAGGCTCAGGGGGCCCAGGGTGGTGGTGAAGGCGGGCGTGGTGGACCGGTCCGCGAAGACCACCTGGGCGCGCACCACGGTGAGCTTGTGGATGCGCAGGTCCGGGAGGGGCCCGGCGGGTTTCGCGGGTTCCGGGGAGGGCGCCAGCAGATCCTGGAAGGTGGGGTTGCCGTCCCGGTCCAGCGCCACGTGGGCATGGAAGCCCTCCAGGCGGATCTCCTGGAACACCGGGGCCAGGCGGAACAGGGACTCGGCGCCCAGGTTCACGTAGAGGCGGTCCCAGCCCAGCAGGGCGGAGCCGTCCTTGTCCTTCACCAGGAACCCGTCCAGGGTGACGGAAAGGGCGAAGGGGTTCACGCGCACCCGGGCCGCCGTGACCTCCCGGTGGAGGAGGGGCCCCAGCCGCTTGGGCAGTTGCGCCCGGATGAGGGCCGGCGCCAGGAGGAACCCGGCCGCGGCATAGAGAACGACCAGGAGGCCGAGGACCTGCACCCAGCGGCGCCCCAGGACGCGTCGGAGGAGATTTGATGTATTCATGGGCAAAGACTAGCACTTTTCCGGCCGGGGATATCCTCCTGATCCGGTCATGTATACCAAAAGTCACGATGCATGTGACAAACCCGCCTAAAGGACTACCATTGCCGCATAACCATGGTCCCGAGACCATGACTACCCATTTCGGGTGTGTCGGTAATTCGGTCGACCCACAAAGGGAGAATTGAATGTCCACCCCGCGTCGTGTCGTCATCCTGGGAGCCGCCGGCCGCGACTTCCACAACTTCAACACCGTGTACCGCGACAACCCCGACTTCAAGGTCGTCGCGTTCACCGCCACCCAGATCCCCGGGATCGACGAAAGGATCTACCCCGCCGTCCTGGCCGGGAAGCTCTACCCCGCCGGCATCCCCATCGTCCCCGAGCAGGAGCTGGAGCAGATCGTCAAGCGGGAGAAGCCCGACGTGGCCGTGTTCTCCTACTCCGACGTCACCCACGAGTACATCGGCCACATGGCCAGCCGCTGCATCGCGCAGGGCCTGGACTTCGAGCTGCTGGGCGCCGACAAGACCATGATCAAGTCCAAGGTCCCCGTCATCGCCATCACCGCCGTGCGCACCGGCGCCGGCAAGAGCCAGACCACCCGCTACATCTCCAATATCCTCAAGGGCCTCGGCAAGCGCGTGGTGGCCATCCGCCACCCCATGCCCTACGGCGACCTGGCCAAGCAGGCCTGCCAGCGCTTCGGCACCTACGCCGACCTGGACCTCCACGAGTGCACCATCGAGGAGCGGGAGGAATACGAGCCGCACATCGATAACGGCTTCGTGGTGTACGCGGGCGTCGACTACGAGCAGATCATCCGCAGCGCCGAAAAGGAAGCGGACGTGATCCTGTGGGACGGCGGCAACAACGACCTGCCCTTCTACGCCTCCGACCTGCACATCGTCATCGCCGACCCCCTGCGCGCCGGCCACGAGTCCATCTACCACCCCGGCGAGGCCAATTTCCGCATGGCCCACGTCATCGTCATCAACAAGTGCGATTCCGCCAAGGAAGAGGACATCAAGGCCATCGAGGCCGCCGCGGCCCGCCTCAATCCCAAGGCCGTGGTCATCCGCGCCAACTCCCCCGTCACCTGCGAGCACCCCGAGAAGGTCAAGGGGAAGAAGGCCCTGGTCATCGAGGACGGCCCGACCCTCACCCACGGCTCCATGAGCTACGGCGCCGGCGTCGTCGCCGCCAAGGCCGTGGGCGTGGGCACCCTCGTGGACCCCACCCCCTACGCCGTGAAGTCCATCGCCGCCACCTACGCCAAGTATCCCAACGCCAAGGGCATCCTCCCCGCCATGGGCTACGGCGCCCAGCAGGTGGCCGACCTCGAGCGCACCATCGAAGCCACCCCCTGCGACGTGGTCATCTCCGCCACGCCCATCGACATCACCCGCGTCCTGAAGGTCTCCAAGCCCATGGTCCGCGTGGCCTATGAGCTGGCCGAAGTGAAGCCCGGCCAGCTGGCCCAGCAGGTCAAGGCCGCCGTGGATGCCGCGGTGACCACCCGCTAGACAGCCCCCGAAAGGAACGGGAGGGCGCCCCTGGGCGCCCTCCCGTTCGCATTTCAGGACGCCCGCCCAAGCACGTCCTAGGGGTCCGGACCGGCTACAGGCGGAGGAACTGCCTTGCCACCCCCTCAGCCTTGTCCGGTGCCAGCTCCGCCTTGGCGGCCCACTCGGGGAATGCATCCAGGGCCGCCGACACCTCTGCGAGGATCCCGGCCGGGTTCCTCACGGAGAACCGGTCCGCCTCCGTCAGAAAGTCCTGGCGGGTGATGCCCTGGAACCGGCCGTTCACGCTCATGAACTGCTGGGAGACCCACGTGCTCCCGGGCCGGTAGGAAAAGGTCAGGTCGTAGGCCGGGGCAAGCCGCCAAGTGCCACCCGGCCGGAGAATGAAGGCGACGTTCTTGGGATGGTCGTCGCAGTTCCGGGCCATCACGTTGAAGGCCATCCGCCGGAAGAGCTCGTCGGTGGATTCCGGTGCCAGGGAGAGGGCCTTGAGGGTCATGAAGGCCTGGCCATAGGCATGGACCCCCACCTGGTTGAAATCAAGGTGCGCCAGGGCGCACAGGCTCTGCAGGTGCACCTTCCCCCCCGCCTCCCGGTCGAAGCGCCGGGTCATGAAATGGGCCCGGCCGTGTTCCTCAAGAAGGCGGCAATCGGCCATCTCGATGCCGGCGGCCCGGGCCATGAGGTGATAGGCGTACTCGACGCGGCCGTGTCCGGCGGGGTCCCCGAATTCCCCGCCCCCGGTGAGACCGTCGAACTTCAGGAGCCAGTGCTGGAAGCCTTCAGGGACCTCGAACTGGCCGCTCCGGAGTTCCTGGGTGGCCGGATTCCAGGCGATCACCGCCTTGGCCCGGGCCCCGCCCGCCGACGTGCCCACCCGGATGATCTCCGCCAAGGCCAAGCCCGCGGCCCGGTCACCTTCGATGCTCCCCTGGACCGCTCTCCGGGCTTCCTCCACCAAACGGGCCATCCGGAGGGGGGTCTTGGCGTCGGAGACGCTTCCCAGGGCGGGGCGGAACTCCAGGGCCCCCGCCCCTCTCCGTCCCATGTAGGCCAGACGGTCCAGGGCCGTCACCTGGTCCTTCCGGATGCCCTTCCGGGCCATCCAGGCGTCGATGAGGGCGTTGCCGAACCGGTCGGGAAGGGCGTCCGCGAGCATGCCGGGAAGGCCCTGGTAGGTCGGACGCGCAAGTTCCGGGAAGGTGAACCGCCGGCGGCCCCGCAGGGGCATCTGGAGCGGGGCCAGCTCGACGCCGCCCTTCACCCACCCGGGGTAGTACTCGAACGCGTAGGCGTTCGCCTGGGGGTCGAAGGCCACGGCCCCGACGTTCTTCCCCCAGATGCGCACCTGGATGGCAGGGGGCGTCATCGGCGGTCCTCCTTCCTGCGAAAGGCCCGCTGGCGCTCCCTTGGGCCCTCCAGAAGCGCGATGGGGCTGACGGACGGTTCCGGCAGGAACGCCTCCAGGGACTGGACCCTGTCCAGGGCCTTCAGGACCCGCGCCAACGTCTCCACCGTGGACCCCGCCCCCTTCTCCAGGCCCTGGAGGGTCCGCCTTGAGATCCCCGCGCGCTCGGCCACGGCCCGCTGATCCAGGTTGCATTGGAGGCGGTAGGCTCGAATCCGCCGTCCCATCTCCGCCGTCACCTCCGCGGGTGTCAGGAACCGAAAGTCAGAAGTGAGCATTCTTTTGCCTCTAAAGGATGAATCGAAAGCACAAAGTTAATCATTTTGCGCCTTATAGCTCACAATATACGCCCATTCAAAATTTCGTCAAAGCGCTATTTTTTGCGCATTGACCATAAATTTTAAGATCAATGCACAAATTTTGTTGCTTTATGGTAACCAGCGTCGGCGCCGTCCGACGCCGACCTGTCTCCCTCGAAGCGACCCCATCCATCCTTTGCCAGCCGCGCTCCATGCCAAGGCCTCCCCGGAGCGCCCCTGCGTTCCGGATTCCGAACCGCCCACCGAAGGGAATGCGCGCAGCACAGCCCCATCGTCCCCTCCCCACCCCCCGTCATCGCCGGCTTGTCCGGCGATGACGAACCAGGGCGACCGTCCGGGACCCGTACGATCAAATACCAGGGCAGGATCCGGTTCAGAAGGTGAGGAGGAGCCCCAGCCCCGTCCCCGTGGTGCTGGCGCCGGGGGCGACGGTGCCCACGGGGGGGAACTCGGCGAGGCTTCCGGAGCGGCCGTTGGTCATGCCGAAGCAGGACATGAAGAGGTCCACGTTCTTCGCGATGGCGTACGAGTAGCCCGCGCTCCACTGGGTTCCCTCCAGGCCGTCGGTGCTGGCGCCGCCCCCGCCCACGCGCTGGGCGGAACCGGCGCTTCCGCGGCCGTAGGCGGCCCACAGCTGGTGCCTGCCGAGCTGCTGCTGGACGAGGGTGTACCAGTTGGTGCGCTTGTACTGGCGGATGGCGCCGGCGGCGGTGTCGTCGGCCTCGTACGTCAGCTGCTCGGCCACGGCGGAGACCTTGGTGCCGGTGGGGAAGGCGTAGGACGCCACCAGCTCCTGGCCGGTGTCGGAGGAGGAGCGGTTCGTGAGGGTGGCGCCGGCGCTGCCCCCGAGCTGCGAGAGGCCGAAGTAGTCGCTGTGGCGCTCGAAGCCGTAGCTGACCTTCAGGGGGCCCTGGGCGTAGGTGACGAGACCGGAATAGATGGTGGGGCTGATGGAGGGCGCGGCGGCGGTGGCCGTGGTCCTGCCCTCGTCCACGGAGATGCCCACCCGGGCGGAGAAGCCGTTCCACACGGGGGACCAGTACTGGACGCTGTTGCCCTGCCGGCGGTTGAAGGCGGCATCGGCCTTGCCGTTGACGCGGCCGCTCTGGGTCGTGGTGCCGGGGACGTTGAAGCCGGGGTTGGCGGTGAGGGCGTTGTCGAAGGGGCTCAGGCCGCGCAGGGGGCCCACGGCGAGGAGGGGGAACTTGTAGGGGGTGTCCCAGTTGCCGTAGAAGGCGGTGCCCCAGCTGCCCTTGAGGCCCACGGCCGAATTGCGCCCGGCCAGCGTGTTGGGCGCGTCCCCGTCGGGGCTGATGGCGCTCTCCACCTGCCAGAACACCTGCAGGTCCTCGCCCAGCTTCCAGGCGCCGCGGAATCCCAGGTTGGAGGTGCCCGACGTGATGCGCAGGCGGGACGGCAGGTCCAGGCCGGTGTAGGCGGATCCCGGCACCTGGGCGGCGCCGCCCAGCGCGGGCGTGAGGCCGGGGGCCGTGGAGCCCGTGGTCTTCACGCTCTCCAGGAAGGGCAGCAGGGTCCCGTAGATCTGCACGTCGGGGGCCTGCGCGGAGGCGGCCAGGGTCACCAGGGCCAGGACGAACGGTGGGAGATTGCGTCGCATGATGGCGCTCCTCGAAAAGGGTGGACGTGTCCCCCGGCGGTACAGGCCGCGGCACGGGGACATTCGTGGATCGGGGCGCTTGCCCCGGGAGGAAAAAAATGGGTCACTATGGGAATACGCCCAGTCGGGGATGCGCCCAAATACCATTTCGCACTGGGGACCATTTCAGGCCGATATGAGGGGATCCCCATGGACACGAAGCGGCTCACCTACTTCTGCACCATCGTCGAGCAGGGACAGATCAGCCGCGCCGCGCGCCTCCTCAACATGTCCCAGCCCCCGCTGAGCCAGCGGCTCAAGGAGCTGGAGGACGAACTGGGGGTGCAGCTCATCATCCGCGAAGGCCACGCCTGGCAGGTGACGGAGTCCGGGCAGCTGCTGTACGAAAGGGCCCGGCAGGTGCTGGACCAGCTGGGCGATCTCCCCTCGGAAGTGAAGAACGTCGCCGACGGCCTCTCGGGCACCATCCGCATCGGCACGTCCAGCGTCTGCGCCTCCACCTTCCTGAAGGTGCTGCCCTCCCTCCACCGGCGCTACCCGAGGCTGAAGTTCAGCCTTCTCATCTCCGACAGCTCGGACCTGGCGAACCACGTGGATTCCCGAGAGCTGGACTTCGCGATCCTGCTCCTGCCCGTGCCGGAGGAGGGCTACACGGTGCGCCTGCTGCCCACCGGAAACCTCGTGGTGGTCCTGCCCCCGTCCCTCGAGCCCGAAGGCATGCCCGAGCGGGTCGGCGTGGAGCACCTGGCGGGAATCCCCCTCCTGTGCATGCGGCGGTGGACCGGCGGCGGCACCTACGAATACCTGCTGAAGGCCTTCCAGGAGAAGAAGATCCGGCCGAACATCCTCCTGGACTGCCCCGACGTGCGCACCCTCCTGGGCTGCCTCCTGCGGGGCCTGGAGGCCGCGGCGATCATCCCCGCCTCGGAGATCCCCTCGACCCTGGGAGGCCGCTTCAGCATCCACCCCCTGGACCTTCCGGGCATGTCCCTCCACCCCGCCCTCATCCACCGCACCGACCGGTACCTCTCCCAGGCGGCGCGGGACGTCATCGAGACCATCGTGGCCGGCTAGGAGGGTCGCCACGTAATCGCACGTGTCCCCCCTCCCCGGATCATATCGAAGGGCAATGGAGGGCAGTTGGAAACGGTATTATCCGCGGCCGATCCGCCCGCGGTTTCATGGGGAATCCTTAAAGGAGGACCTCCATGTCACCAATTGCAACCGCCGTGAACGTCCACGACCTGCGGTCGGCCCTCGAACTCCTCGGGCAGCACGAAGGCCAGCTGCACCAGACCGACGTGGAGGTGGACCCCGTCGCCGAGCTCTCCGGCGTCTACCGCTACATCGGCGCGGGCGGCACCGTGATGCGCCCCACCAAGCTCGGCCCCGCGATGCTCTTCAACAACATCAAGGGCTTCCCGGGCTCCCGCGTCTCCATCGGCATGCTCGCCGACCGCAGGCGCGTGGCCCTGCTCCTGGGCACCACCGTGGACAAGGTTGGCACCGTCCTCTGCGAGGCCCTGAACAACCCCATCGTGCCCAAGGTGGTCAAGGCCGGCAGCGCCGTGTGCCAGGAGGTGGTGCACAAGGCCACGGATCCCGGCTTCGACATCCGCACCCTCATCCCCGCTCCCACCAACACCCCCGAGGACGCCGGCCCCTTCATCACCATGGGCCTGTGCTACGGCAAGGATCCCGAGAACGGCCAGGAGGACGTGACCATCCACCGCCTGTGCGTGCAGGGCAAGGACGAGATCTCCATGATGTTCGTCCCCGGGCGCCACCTGGACTCCTTCCGCATCAAGGCGGAGAAGGCCGGCAAGCCCCAGCCCATCTCCATCAGCATCGGCCTGGACCCCGCGGTGTACGTCGCCGCGTGCTTCGAGGCCCCCTCCACGCCCCTGGGCTTCAACGAGCTGGGCATCGCCGGCGCCGTGCGCGGCCAGGCCGTGGAAGTGGTGGAGTGCCTCACGGTGGACGCCAAGGCCATCGCCAACGCGGAGATCGTCATCGAAGGCTTCCTCCAGCCCGACGTGCGCGTCGTGGAGGACCAGAACAGCCACACCGGCAAGGCCATGCCGGAATTCCCCGGCTACAACGGCCCTGCCCACCCGAGCCTGCCGGTCATCAAGGTCACGGCCGTCACCCACCGCGTCAATCCCATCATGCAGACCACCATCGGCCCCTCCGAGGAGCACGTGAACCTCGCGGGCATCCCCACCGAGGCCTCCATCACCACCATGGTGGGCAAGGCCCTTCCGGGCTTCCTCCAGAACGTCTACGCGCATCCCTCGGGCGGCGGCAAGTACCTCGCCATCCTCCAGGTGAAGAAGGCCGTGCCCTTCGACGAGGGCCGCCAGCGCCAGGCCGCGCTCCTGGCCTTCTCGTCCTTCTCGGAGCTCAAGCACGTCATCCTCGTGGACGAGGACGTGGATCCCTTCGACACCAACGACGTGCTGTGGGCCATGACCACCCGCTTCCAGGCCGACGCCGACGTCATCGCCATCCCCGGCGTGCGCTGCCACCCCCTGGACCCCTCCCAGACCCCCGAGATGAGCCCGTCCATCCGCGGCAAGGGCATCGCCACCAAGGCCATCTTCGACTGCACCGTCCCCTTCGAGCTCAAGGCCCGTTTCCAGCGCGCCCAGTTCATGGAAGTCGACTACAAGCGGTTCCTCTAATCCGCCAACCCCCTTTTCCGGAGCCACAATGATCGGTCCTTTCGTCAACGGCGCGTCCGTCGTCCTCGGCAGCCTCACCGGCGCCTCCATGGGCAACAAGATCAGCGAGAACCTGCGCACCAAGATGCCCCTCGTGTTCGGGGTCTCCTCCATGGGCCTGGGCATCGCCATGATCGTCAAGGTCAAGTTCCTTCCCGCGGTGATCCTCGCCCTCCTGGTGGGCACCGCCATCGGCGAGCTCCTCCATCTGGAGGACTACATCATGAAGCTCGCCAGCAAGACCCGCGGCTTCATCGACACGTTCGCCAAGCCCGCCGAGGGCATCACCCACGAGGAGTTCCTGGGCAAGTTCGTGGCCATCCTGGTGCTCTTCTGCGCCAGCGGCACCGGGATCTTCGGGGCCATGAACGAGGGCATGACCGGGGACACCTCCCTGCTCATGGTCAAGTCCTTCCTGGACCTCTTCACCGCGGCCATCTTCGCCACGGCCCTGGGCTACTCGGTGGCCACCCTCGCGATCCCGCAGTTCGTGATCCAGGGCAGCCTCTTCCTCCTGGCCACCAAGATCCTGCCCCTGACCACCCCCTTCATGATCGCGGACTTCTCCGCCTGCGGCGGCCTCATCATGGTCGCCACCGGCTTCCGCATCGCGGGCATCAAGCCCTTCTCGGTGGCCAACATGCTCCCGGCGCTCTTCATCGCCATGCCCATCAGCGCCCTCTGGGTGCGCTTCATGGTGCACTAGGATGTCCGGTCCCAAGCGCCTCGTGGTCGGCATCAGCGGCGCAAGCTGCGCCAACCTCGCCATCCGGCTCCTGCAGGCCATGCGGGGGCAGGAGGGCTGGGAGACCGACCTGGTCACCACGGACGGCGCCCGCCGGACCCTGGAGCACGAACTCCACCTCGCCCCGGGGGAGCTGGAGGCCCTGGCCACCCGCATCCATGACGTCAGGAACATCGGCGCCACCATCGCCAGCGGCACGTACCGCACCGAAGGCATGGTCGTCATCCCCTGCAGCATGAAGACGGTGGCCGGCATCGCCCACGGCTACTCCGAGAACCTCCTCCTGCGCGCCGCGGACGTCACGCTCAAGGAGCGCCGCAAGCTGGTGCTCCTGGCCCGGGAGACGCCCCTGAGCGTCATCCACCTCCAGAACATGCTCACCCTGGCCACGATGGGTGTGGTGATCATGCCGCCCGTCCTCACGTCCTACCACGGACCCGCGTCCGTGGGGGACATGGAGGATCACCTGGTGGGGAAGGTAATGGCGGAGTTCGGGATGGAATACGAGAAGTTCAGGAGATGGAAGGGCTGAATGGCGGGGTGAGGCTCTGGCCGGATTGTTCGGAGCGGGTCGGAAGATTCATTGAAAAAAATCAAACGCTGGGGCGCTGAGATCTCGCTGGGGCGCTGGGGAAAAGAAGGAAAAAAGCTGAAGGATGGGTGGAACCGCGGAATCGTTCCCGAAAGAGATTGGTCCCCCAGCGCCCCAGCGAGATCTCAGCGTCCCAGCGTTTGGTTTTTTGCTGGCATACCCGGATCGCCGGTTCCGTGCGTTGACGTGAAGCGTTCCCTGGACACTCCCTGCACCGATCCGATCGGGAATGCCCCATCCCTGTTCAGACACAAGAGCCTTCTATTCCGCCAGCTTGCGAAGGGCCTCGCCCTCCACGCGGCAATGGAGCCATTCCCTCAGCACCTGGGCGCCCTGGCTCTCGTAGAACTCGATGGAGGGCTGGTTCCAGTCCAGCACGGACCAGGTGTACCGGGTGCAGCCCCGCTCCAGGGCGATGGCGGCCAGGCGCTTCAGGAGCGTCCTGCCGATGCCGTGGCCCCGGAACTCGGGTCGGACGAAGAGATCCTCCAGGTACAGCGAGGGCTTGCCCTCCCAGGTGCTGAAGTTGTAGAACCACAGGGCGAAGCCGGCGGGGCGCCCCTCCCACTCGGCCAGGATCACCCAGGCCAGGGGCGCTTCCCCGAAGAGGGCGCGGTCCATGTCGGCTTCGGTCGCCACGGCCTTCTCGGGGGCCCTTTCGTACAGGGCCAGTTCCCGCACGTAGGCGAGGATGAGGGGGATGTCGGCGGGGGCGGCGGGGCGGAGGGTGAGCATCACTTCCCCGGCTTGGCGGCGTCCAGTTCGGACGCGAGGACGGCCGTCTCGGCCGGGGTGAGGGCGGGGGCGCCGTCCTTCAGGAGCGAGATGAAGGCCTGGATCTCGGCGGGGCTGCCGGGATAGCCGATGTTCTCCGCGGGGCCGCCGGCGATGGGGCGGATGGAGGAGGAGCGCGGCGCGCCCTGGGCGTCCAGCACCAGGTAGAAGGGGATCCCGGTCTTCGCGCCGGCGGTCCAGGTGGCGTACAGCTCCGCGGCGCCGGGGTTGTCCAGCTCCTTCTTGGGCCCGCGCTCCTGGATGGTGAGCCACTGGGTGACGAAGTGGCGGTCCATGATCTCCTTCACCGCGGGCCGGGCCAGGACGGCCTCCAGGCGCCGGCACCAGGAGCACCAGGAGGCGTGGAAGGCCACCAGCACCGTCCGCCCCGAGGGCGCCGCCGCGGCCTGGGCCTCCCGGAGGAGATCCTGGGCGGGCCGGGGTTGCCCCGCGAGGGCGGGGGTGGCGGCGAGGGCCACGAGGGCGGCTGGGAGCAGGGGAAGGCGCGGCACGGCAGGTCCTTTCAGCGGTCCTCGATCATAACCTGCGGGCAGATCCCCTTCATCCCCTTGATCGGCGTCCATCCCTGTTCAGCAGGGCCGGGGCGGGGATGGGTCGGGGGACCCGGGTAACGGGAGCGCCTACCCAATCCATCGCCGGCCCTGCTCAACAGGGATAAACGCCGATGTCGGGGATAAAAGGGATGGAGGCACCTGGGTGGGCCTGGGGACATCATCTGGGGAATCATCACAAAAGCAGTGCCTTTTCGTTGACTTCCCCGGGAGTACTCCTAACCTTTGACCAGTTTCCAGCATTGATTGAATATTTCATAAAAATGGGTCTCAATCTCATTTCCGAGGAGGCTGCATGTCGGTGCCAAGGGAGTCCCTGTGGGAGACCATGAAGGGGAAGGGCTACAGCCGTCGCGAGTTCATGGAGTTCTGCGGCTTCGCGGCGGTGGCCGCGGGGCTGGGGACCCAGGCCACCGCGGCCGTCGCGGCCACCTTCGAGAAGAAGGGCCGGCCCCCGGTGGTGTGGCTCCACTTCCAGGAGTGCACCTGCTGCAGCGAATCCTTCATCCGGGGATCCCACCCGGTGGTGGCCGACGTGCTCCTGGACGCCATCTCCCTGGACTATACCCAAACCCTCCAGGCCGCCTCGGGCGCCGCGGCGGAGAAGTGCCTCCACGACACGATGAAGAACTACCCCGGCAAGTACATCCTCCTGGTGGAGGGCTCCGTGCCCACGGGCGCGGGCGGGGCCTACTGCTGCATCAACGGAGAAAGCGCCGAGGAGATCCTCAAGAAGGCCGCCAAGGACGCCGCGGCCATCATCGCCTGGGGCAATTGCGCCTCCTACGGCTGCGTCCAGGCCGCGAAGCCCAACCCCACCAACGCCACGGCCATCTCGAAGCTGGTGGGCAAGCCCGTGATCAACGTCCCCGGGTGCCCGCCCATCGCCGACGTCATGGCCGCGGTGGTCACGCACATCCTGATGTTCGGGCGCGGGCCCGAGCTGGACGCCCAGGGCCGGCCCAAGGAATTCTACGGGCGCCGGGTGCACGACACCTGCTACCGCCGCCCCTACTACGACGCCGGGCTCTTTGTGGACGCCTGGGACGACGAGGGCGCGCGCAAGGGGTACTGCCTGTTCCGCATGGGCTGCCGGGGGCCGGTGACCTACAACGCGTGTTCGGTGACCAAGTGGAACGGGAGCGTCAGCTATCCCATCCAGTCCGGCCACGGCTGCATCGGGTGCTCGGAGAACGGGTTCTGGGACAACGGGCCCTTCTACCGCCACCTGCCCCACACCCCGGGCTTCGGCATCGAATCCACCGCCGACACCATCGGCCTCGGGCTGGGCATCGGGGTGGCGGTGGGGGTCGCCGCCCATGCCGTCACCACCAACATCCGCAAACGCCCGCTCATCGCCGAGACGGTGAAGGAATCCTCCCCCGCGGGCCAGACTGAAGACGAAGGGGCCAAGTGATGACCAAGCGCATCGTCATCGATCCCGTCACCCGCATCGAGGGCCACCTCCGCATCGAGGCGGTGGTGGAGAACGGCGTCGTGAAGGACGCCTTCAGCGCCGGCACCATGGTCCGCGGCATCGAGAAGATCCTCAGGGGCCGCGATCCAAGGGATGCCTGGGCCTTCACCGAGCGCGTCTGCGGCGTGTGCACCACGGTCCACGCCCTGGCCAGCTGCCGCAGCGTCGAGGACGCCCTGGGCATCGAGGTGCCGAAGAACGCCGAACTGGTGCGAAACCTCATGTTCTGCGCGCAGTTCATCCAGGACCACGTGGTCCACTTCTACCACCTGCACGCCCTGGACTGGGTGGACGTGGTGAGCATGCTCAAGGCCGACCCCGCGGCCGCGTCCAGGATCGCCCAGTCCCTTTCCGCCTGGCCCCGGTCCAATCCCGGCCACTTCGCCGCCGTGCAGACCCGCCTGAGGAAGTACGTGGAAAGCGGCCAGCTGGGGATCTTCGCCAACGGCTACTGGGGCCACAAGGCCTACAAGCTCCCGCCGGAGGTGAACCTCATCGCCGTGTCCCACTACCTGGACGCCCTGGAGTGGCAGAAGGAGATCGTGAAGATCCACGCCATCTTCGGCGGCAAGAACCCCCACCCCAACTACCTGGTGGGCGGGGTGCCCTGCTCGTTCAACATCGACGAGGTCAACGCCATCAACACCGAGCGCCTCAACCACGTGGCCAGCCTCATCAAGGACGCCATCACCTTCGTGGAGCAGGTGTACGTGCCCGATCTCCTGGCCATCGCCGGGTTCTACAAGGACTGGGCCGCCATCGGCGGAGGCCTGGAGAACTACCTGGCCTACGGGGACCTGCCCACCCGGGGCATCCGGGACGTGGGTTCCTTCCTGCTCCCCCGGGGCGCCATCCTGGGCCGCAACCTCAACGAGGTCCACGAGGTCAACGGCCGGGACGAGAAGGAGATCAGGGAGTACATCTCCCACTCCTGGTACAAGTACGGCGGCGGGGACCAGGTCGGCCTCCACCCCTTCAAGGGCGAGACCGAGTTCAACTACACTGGCCCCAAGCCCCCGTACGACCAGCTCAACGTGGAGGGGAAGTACTCCTGGCTCAAGACGCCGCGGTGGAAGGAGCATCCCATGGAGGTGGGCCCCCTGGCCCGGATGCTGGTTGCCTACGCCAAGGGCGACACCGACGTGAAGGAGCTGGTGGGGGTGGTGCTGGGCAAGCTGGACGTGCCCATCGGCGCCCTCTTCTCCACCCTGGGCCGCACCGCGGCGCGGGGCGTGGAGACCCAGGTGGTGGCGCACTGGATGAAGGGGTTCTTTGACGAGCTGGTCGCCAACCTCAGGAACGGCGAGGTCCGCACCCACACCCGCTACCACTGGGACCCCGACACCTGGCCCGCCGCGGCCGAGGGGGTGGGCCTCACCGAGGCCCCCCGGGGAGCCCTGGCCCACTGGATCAGCATCAAGGACAAGGTCATCGACAACTACCAGCTGGTGGTGCCCAGCACCTGGAACGCCTCCCCCCGGGACGCCCAGGGGCAGCGGTCCTCGTACGAGGCCGCCCTGATCGGGACGCCCGTGGCCAACGTGGACCAGCCGGTGGAGATCCTCCGGACGGTCCATTCCTTCGATCCCTGCCTGGCCTGCGCCGTGCACCTGTACGACCCCACCGGCCGGCAGATCCACCAGGTCCAGTTCAACTGAGCGGAGGGGACATGCCGGCCGCCACCTACAAGCGCGTCTATGTGTGGGAGCTGCCCGTGAGGGCCTTCCACTGGATCAACGGCTTCGCCGTGACGGCCCTGATCGTCACGGGCTACTTCATCGGCAACCCCATCCACGTGGGGTTCGCCCAGGAGGCCTCCGGCCAGTACTGGTTCGGCACCCTGCGCTTCGTGCACTTCGCCGCGGGCTACGTCTTCCTCGTCAACTTCCTGGCCCGCATCTACTGGGGCTTCGTCGGCAATCAATACGCGGATTGGCGCCAGTTCATCCCCACCTCCCGGAAGAACCTCGCCGAGATCCTGGACGTGCTCCGGGTGGACGTCTTCCAGACCAAGCTCAAGGGGCCCGTCCACCTGGGCCACAACCGCCTGGCGGGGACCATCTACTTCGCCACCTTCTTCGCCTTCCTCTTCCAGGTGGCCACGGGCTTCGGCCTCTACGCCCCCATGAGCCGTTCCATCGCCGGCAAGGCCTTCGCCTGGGTCGTGCCCTTCCTGGGCGGTGACCAGGCCGCGCGCCAGTGGCACCATGCCATGCTGTGGTTCTACGTGATCTTCATTCTCGTGCACGTGTACCTGGTCTTCTACCACGACTACATCGAGGGCCGGGGCACCACCTCCTCCATGGTGGGCGGCTGGAAGTTCGAGAAGGAGCACCGTGACGCGTGATCAGGTCCTGGTGCTGGGCATCGGCAACACCCTCCTGGGGGACGAGGGGGTGGGAGTCCACGTGGTGCGCCGCCTCATGGAAGCCCCCGCTCCCCCCGGCGTGACGTACCTGGACGGCGGCACCGGGAGCCTGGTGCTCCTGGAACCCATGCAGCGGGCCCGGCGCATCGTCCTGGTGGACGCCACCGCCGACGGCAACCCTCCCGGCACCCTGCGCCGGCTGTCCCCGAGGTTCTCCAGCGACTTCCCCCCCAGCCTCGCCGCCCACGACATCGGGCTCCGGGACCTGCTGGACAGCTTCTACCTCCTGGACCAGGGAACGCCGGACGTGGTGCTCTTCACCCTCAGCATCGCCCTGCCCCAGGACATGACCGTGGACCTGAGCCCCCATCTGGCGCAGGCCGTCCCCGGCGCGGCGGCGGCGGTGCTGGCCGAGGCCGGCCGGACCGGGCCTCGATTGTCCCTGGATTCCCGTCCGGACTGCCCCTAGTCTCTTAGGATGATCCACCTCTGGCGCGAACTCACCGTTGCCGCCGCGGCCTTCGCCGCGGGCACCATCAATTCCATCGCCGGGGGGGGCACGCTGATCTCCTTCCCAGCCCTCCTGGGCATCGGCCTCACGGGACAGCAGGCCAACGTGACCAGCACCCTGGCCCTGTGGCCCGGATCCATCGGGGGCTTCCTGGGGCACCGGGAGGACCTGAAGGGCACCCGCCGCTTCGCCCTGCGCCTCGTGCCCCCTTCCCTCCTGGGCGCGGCCCTGGGCGCCTGGCTCATGCTGGCCACGCCGGCCAGGACCTTCGACCTCCTCATCCCCTGGCTCATCCTCACCGCCACCCTCCTCATGGCCGCCAACGATTCCATCTCCAAGGCCCTGGGCCACGTCCACGGCGGGGAGCGGAGCCGGACCTGGTGGATGGGCGCCGTCTTCTTCCAGTTCCTGGTGGGCATCTACGGCGGCTTCTTCGGCGCGGGCATCGGGATCCTCATGCTCGCCGCCCTGAGCCTCCTGGGCCTCACCGACATCCACCAGATGAACGGCCTCAAGAACTTCCTGGCCCTGTCCATCAACGGCGTGGCCATCCTGCTGTTCCTGGGCGCCGAGTTCCTCTTCCACGGCCGCAACGTCGTGTGGGGAACCGCGGCCCTCATGGCCGTGGCCGCCATGGGCGGGGGGTTCTTCGGCTCCCACATGGCCCACCGGGTGGGAAGGAAGACCGTGCGCGCCATCGTCGTGGGCGTGGGGTTCCTCCTCACCGCCTGGTACTTCTACAAGATCCACAAACCGGCCGTTCCTGCGGTCCCCGGCCTCATAATCCATACGTCCAACAATCCGGTTTTCGGAAACAAGTAGTAGGTCGTGTTTGCTTAGGTAGGAGGCCCAGGCGCCCGGAGAGGTGCGCCCGGGGCGGTCCGACTCATCGCACCGCAATGCATTTGATGGTCCGTTCCCCCGTTCCATCGGGGCGCGAAGTTCCACGCCCGGTTGAAAAGGTGACGGGCATGGCTTCCTCAATGATGACCCACCCGGTCGGGACCGGCGAGTTGCGCCGGACCTTTTCCACGTCCCCCAACCGGGCCCCGTTCAGGTTCTTGATCCGGAATGTCAGGCTCGAGGCAGGTACCTTTGGGGCGATTCCTACCCACATCTGCGTCGGACCTAGGACTTCGATGACAACCCAACCCGTTGGGATCTCAGAATTCCCTTTGATATCCAGGACGTCCCCAAAGCCAGCGAACCCGGCGGACGTACAAAAGGCAGACAGGGCGACAGCGCGTACCCAATGGCCACTATTCGCGGGGGAGGTTGCTATGGATTGTCCCATGAGTCCTCCGGTCTCCAGAGCGGAAGGGTGATTCAGTCCCCCGGGCTCTTTCAGAGTTAAACCTGATCCGCCGCGGCAACAGGTTCCGCTCCGCCCCGTGAACCACAGAGCTGGGTCGTCCTTCCGGAGCGCCCGGCATGGCCAAAACCGGTTTCGCGGCCTTGGAACCCAATGGATATCCCCGGCATTACTGGTTCTATCCGGGAGTTCACCGTCACGGTCGATGGCTGGTGGCCCCGTTCAACAGAAGGAGGAACGTATGCAATGGATCTCCTTTCCCCATTTTCTGCCGGTAGTATGGCTTCTGTCCGGTGCCGTGAACGTGTGGGCCGGTTGCGGTGAGACCTTGACGGTCGAGAACAAACTCGGAACACGGATCTCTCCCGGATGGGTCATCACCGGGCAGTCCCATTCCGGGCCCGACCACTACAGCCCCCATTTCCCCGCCAAGCACTACCTAACCCTTGTAAACCTCAACGGGGCCCCCGTGGGCACGGTCATCGAGGTGCTGGGCTTTTCCCCCATCCCGCCGGGCTGGGCAAAGACCGCAACCTGGGGCGCCGAAGACATCGTGGAGCGGACGCACTTCAATCTTCGGCATCGGATCGAAAAACAATTTGCAGCCGACTACCCCTTGGCGGACCAGGACACTCCTCCCGTAATTTATGGCGAGGTGGAATTCGACATAGCCTCAATTGATTGGAAGAGATCGGACGAGAAAAGGAAGCGGGAAAGGGAAGAGGCGGAAGAAAAAGCACCCACCCCGGCAGGGAGCTACATGCCTGCGCCTTGAATCCCGTGTTTGCCCGAGCACGTCCGGAAACGGCCTTCCAGGATTCTTGGTGTTACGCCTTTGCATGACCTTCCCCCTTTCCTGTTCAGGGTTCCTTGAACCCCTTGGGCCTCCATTTTGCGCCCCAGGAATCCATCCCCAGTTCCCTTGCGAGCTGGCAAAGGCTTCCCAGCTCGGATGGACCTGGCTCCCCACCTGCAGCTGCCAGGGCTTCCAGCATCTCGTCGGCCTCCCGGGTGCGGCCCAGTCTAAGCAGGCTCTCCAGCAGCGGCCGGCTTAATTCCCAACTCCAGTTCTGGTAATAGCCCAGAACGGCCGCCGGGTGCTTGGCGCGGAGAAGCTTTTCCACCTCCTTCCGTCGAACCATCCAGCGCGGTCCAAGCAGGTCCGCCAGGTCCTGCCAACGCTCCTGGAGCTTAAGCCCATCCGCGGCAGCCGCCAGGATTTCCTGGGGCGGCCAGGCTCCTGGCAACGTCATGGGGCTCGGAGCCAAGCTGTCGAGGAAAGGTGCCAGTGGGCGATCCCAGTGGGGGGCAAAGGCAAACCATAGCCTCCAGAGGTCCATGTCGGTCGGGCACCGGCCAAGACCGGATTCCAGCCGGGGCAGGATCCGCCGCGCAAGACTTTCGGCCTCCAGGGCCTGGTTGCACTCGCCCAGTTCGCGGGGGGTGGGAACCCGCACCTGGGCTGCGCGCATGACCCCTGGGCGACAGCCCAGGGGATCTCTCACAAGCTGCTCCAGGACAGCGAAGAAGGTCCGCCACGCCTCGATTTCAGGTCCGAGCATGGAGCCCGGCGGGTTAGGCCCCTCGGTCCGCTCCTCATGCCGAGCCCAGGCGATGGTGCCCCGGAGCCGGACCTCGATGGCGAGGGCCCCCAGGTGCTCCGGGTTCCGCTGGCGGAAGCCGACAACCCGGTCCAAATCCACGGGGAGACCCCGAGCCTTGTACTCGACCATCAGTTGCCCGCCCGTGGGAAGACGCTCCCCATGGAGCAGGGTCCGGCCTTGGGCGTCCAACAGTGCCCATCGTGGTCCCTGACCTTTCCAACCCAAGCGGTGGACCCAGGATGCTGGTACCTCCTCGAAGCCCAGGGTCATGCCCAGCATGCGGAACGGCTTGTCGAAACCAGGGGGCGGGCCTTCGATCCCTTGACCCTGGTGGAAGAGGACCCGGTCGTGGCCCAGAAGGCCCTCCCTGGGGACCTGGACTGGGAGGGCCTGGATGGCGGTAATCCACATCGGAACCAAATCCGCACGCTCCAGAGATCGTGCCAGCCTCACGAGCCGGGTCTCCAAGCCGAGCGGAATCCAGCTTCCGTCCAGCTCCCCCAGGAGGGCGGGCACTTCGGACTCGCCGCCGGAGCGGACCAGGGCCTCGACCAGGGGAGAGAGCAACTGGGCCCAGACCGTGTCCCGCTCCGCCACGCTCCACTTCTCGCTTTCGGCGGCGCTGGCCTCCGGTGGCAGGAGACAGGCCTTCCCGTAGAATGCCAACTTGGGCCGGACCAGATGGGCCCAAAGCGCCTGCCCCACTTCCATGGCGCCTCGCCAGTCTCCGGTTCGCTTTGCCTCCGCGTGGATGCGTTGAGCCAGGGTTCCATAGGGCATCATGGCCGCCTCGACGGGTCGGACCTGGAACCAGGTGATCCCTTCCAGGGCCCGCAACAGCCCGGGCTCCCCCAAGGCCTGATCCATTCGCAGGAGGTTGAACCAGGCTGGAGGGTATTCCGGGAAGCGCTGCACCTCCTTCAGCAGGCTGGGCCGGTGGCGCCGGTACAGGGCCTTCATCAGGGGGCTATGCCGCTCCGGCACGCCCTCGGGCAGCAGACCCCGGTCTAGGTTGAGGTTCAGCCCCACCCACCGCCCATCCTGGAGCAGCCAGTCCAGTTCCTGGGCCATCGGGCCCCAGACGCGGACATCTGCCTCCGGGGAGAGCTCCCGGCCCTTGTCCGCAGGCAGGTTCTGGAGTCGCGCCAGAAGCCGCGGGCGAAGGGCCCGGGCCAGGTCTAGCCGGGCCTCGTCATGGTCCGGCCGTTCCTTCAGGAAGGCCTGGAGCAGGGCCACGGGGTTCCGCTCTCCGCCCGCCTCCAACGCTCGGGCCAGGCTGTCGGCGTTGGGCAGACCGAGGCCCGAGGCCAGGGCCTTCCCGTCCCGGCCCAGTAGCACCCAAGCACGGGGTGCCCGGGCGGCGGTGCCCAGGCCCCCTCGTTGGCGAAGGGCGGCTCCTTGGGTCCGCGACTCGCCTCCGTCCTCCGAAACCTCCCGCCCCGCGACTCCCAGGTCCACCATCGCATCTGTTGCCAGCAGCTCCCAGAACCGGGGCCCCTGTTCGGCGAGGTCCCTCCTTGGGCCCAGGGCCACAAGGACTGGACCCCGGGGCGCTTCCAAACCTACCGGATTCAGGGCTTGGGCGAAACACAGGAAGGATGACATTTCAATAATTATATGAAGAACTTGCTCAATCAGCATATGTATTTTCAACTCTTGCTCTTATCTATTTTTAAAATATTCATTTATTCCACGCGCAGACGTAACCCAATTTGATTTCACATTAATTACATCATGGCAATTGGAACATGTGCTCAGCATCTCGAGGCTTCTGCTCATCATGTTTGCATACGCAGCCATGGTAACGGAAGAATGGGGAGGGATATTCACCGGATAGGCCCGGGTGAGACTGACGACCACCGAAGTCCCTACCCTGGCACAGGCCGAGCCCAGGCTGATGGACCCGTCGAATTCGCTCCTCACCTCCCCCCGGACTTCCTGTGAAAAGGATTGCATGACCGCAGTCTGATTATTGAACGTATTATAGAATAACTGTTGCCCATTCCTGGGATTAACCCAGTTCGCGCCAACCGAGCCACTCGGGATATCCAAACGCCCAGAACCGTGGGCGCACATGCTGGCACCCGGCGTTACAGACTGGCCCATCAATCGCCAGCCTGAAGATGCGCCAATCACCAATGCCATCCAGCCGAGACCGGTCCTGCCAAGTCCACGTAATCCTTGCATGGTTTCTCCTGAAGGACCCAATTGGGGTGCGGAGCCGACGCCCTGACTCCAACGCAGGTCATTCGGCGAGGCAATGCCTTCACCACGAATGTCCGTATTCTGAAGATGGTTTCCGTTTATACCCAATATTATAATTTAATAGAAACCTCAGTTCATCAACTCGCACTTGTTGGTTGGTCCCGGCGTTAAGGCGTGGTCATGAAACCACCGGGAACTCCGCTTTGCCCCGAGCGCATCCCTCGATGCCTTCGGGATCCACTCATGAATAGCCATGCACCACCGTCCCGCCACGGAGGCTTCCATGCCGTTCCCCGCCACCCCTCTGATCCTTGCCGCGCTCCTTGTCCTGGAGACCCCCTGCACGACCCTTGAGGAGGCCAAAGCCGTTGCTGAATGTGACACCCTTGGCGAGGCGGTAACGGCCCGAAAGACCCTACAAACGGACGGGACGAAGGGATGGGAGGTGCTGGTGCATATGCCGGGGAAGAAGAGGGGTTGGCGCTGCATCATCGACTGGGATCTCGGCAAGGTCCGACTCAAGGACTCCATCCCAAACCCGCCCTCCAGGACGCATTGCCCCCGCTCCGCCTGAGGGGTTCCTCCTTGCGTTCCGAATGGAATACCGCTCGGGTCCCTTCGCGTGCATTTTCTGATGGGCAACACCTTCGGGGCATTCCCGGTCCTTGGAGGCTGCCATGCGTTGCTCGCCTTCCCTGATCAGGGTCGGCGCAGGTCGGTCGCCACGCAAGGCCCCTCGCAGCCATCCACTCAGGTGAAGCCCAGCCCCATCGTCTCCTACGGACTCCAACGAGGCCGCCTGCCCGGCCGAGAACCGGGGCCGAACGTCCTGGTCCTACCGCGGCGGTCCCAGGAACGTCCAGGGGCTCTTCAGGAACTCCCGCCCCAGCCAGCTCAGTTCGCGGAAACCCGTCACGCCCCGGGCCTTCATGGCCGTCCTCAGGGCCAGGTGGAACGATACGCCGAAATTGCAGATGCCGATGAGGACGATGCTGGCGAGGCCCCAGGCGATGTCGGTCCACCGGGGCGCGTCCTGCACGGCGCAGAGGGCCAGGGACGCGGCGTTGAGGGTCACGTGGCGGACCTCCACGCGCAGGCCCGCGAAGGCGAAGGCCACGGGCAGGAAGCCCAGGAGCATGCCCAGGGCCACGTAGCCCACCACCCCGCTGAAGTGGCGCCCGACGCCGCGTCCCAGGGCCTCGGCCCCGGCGGGGCCCAGCCAGTTGCGGAGGCGGCGGTGGCCGGCCACGGCCTCGGGAAGGCGGCGGTACGCGCTCCAGTTCGCGGCCCAGCCCGCGGCGAGGCTGGACATCCAGAGCAGCACCCCGGTGAGGATGGCGAAGGGGATGGTCCAGGAAAGGAAGGGATGGAGCCCGTGGAGGCTGTGGGCGGCGGTGGCGGGGTCCACGAAGGGGCGCCCCAGGACCCGCATCCAGGCCAGGGCCAGCACCGCGGTGACGGGGATCGTCACCAGGACGTTGCCGGCGGTGGCCATGGCCTGGCTGCGGGTGATCCCGGCCACCAGGGCCCGGAGGCCGTCCCGGGAACGGCTGTCCTCCAGGGCCCCGGCGAGGCTCGCGGCGGTCATGGCGGGCTGCTTGGAGGCGAGCGTCAGGCCCAGGAACTGCATGGCCACGAAGCTGAGGGTGTAGTTGGCCGCGAAGCCCAGGCCCCCCACCAGGGGCGCGACGGCGGCCGCGGCCAGGGCGTATTTGAAGAAGGCCGTGAAGGCCGTGAGGGCGCCGCCTCCGGCGGCGGACCAGAAGGTGCTCACCCACTCCCCGCGGGATTCGGCGATGTAGTGCTCGCCGGTGCGCCCCGTGTGCTCCACCACCTTGCGGGCCATGTGGCGGAGGGAGCCCTTCACGAGGGTTCCCAGGCGCCGGGCCCGGGCCTTCCTCCGGATCAGGTCGGCGGCGAAGGCCCTGCCCCCGAGCCGGCCCTGGATGACATCCACCAGCCTGCCGCACCGCTCCACATGGGCTTCCAGGAGGTCCAGGCGGTACACCAGCTCCGAGCTGGTGCCGTGGCTCTCCAGGTGCTCGTGGGCCCGGGCCAGGCGC
This sequence comes from Mesoterricola silvestris, assembly GCF_030295405.1. Classification (GTDB taxonomy): domain Bacteria; phylum Acidobacteriota; class Holophagae; order Holophagales; family Holophagaceae; genus Mesoterricola; species Mesoterricola silvestris. Next base: position 3,612,401 of record NZ_AP027080.1, read on the forward strand.
CGCCGGCAGTCCTCCAGGAGCCCGGTCCAGCCCGGGTCCCCGCCCCCGCGGAGCACGGCCGCGGCTTCCGGGAGCCGCGCGAAGGGGGAATCCAGTTCCCGCTCCTGGGGCCCCAGGCCCAGGAGATCCCGGGCCAGGCCCAGGGCCGCGGCCCGGTGGGCCAGGAGCTGGACGGCGTCCCAACGGGCCTCGGCGGGCACGGCGAGGAGCTCGTCCCAGAGGCCGTCCCCGGCGGGGAGGGCCTCGAGCCAGTCCGCGTCGGCTTCGTCCAGTTCCAGCCGGTGCAGCAGGGCGGAGAGATCGTTCTCGGGGTCGAGGCTGGGCACGAAGCGGTCCACGAGGAGCTCCACCGCCTCCCGCAGGAAGGATCCGTGGGTGGGCAGGCCCGCGTCGGCCAGGAGGCCCACCGCGCTGGTGTGGCCCCACACCGCCTGGATCCGGGCCTTCCAGCCCGCGCCGAAGGGCCTCAGGTCCAGGTGCTCCTGCAGTTCCTGGAGGCGCCGGAACCGCTCGGAGGTCAGGCCCCCCTTCGGATCCCCGTCCAGGACCCACCGGAGGAGCCCCTCGAACCAGGCCTCGTCGGCGCCAGGGGCGGCAAGCACCTTGGTGAGGAGAATGGAAGCCATGGATCATCCTATGCGGGGGCCGCGGGCGGGGGAAGCCTGCGCCGCGGCGGGGCACCGGAGCATAGCATGGGGCCCGGGGAGGGCCTACGCCTCCCGCAGCCGGTCCAGGATGCCTTTCCAGGCCGGCAACCGGGGCCCCAGGAGATCCTCGATGGGGGCGTCGTCGACATCCCGGTGGAGCCCGAACACCTGGAAATCGCCCACGGAGGTGGACAGGACTTCCGCGGCGTGGACGATCACCTCGGGCGTGATCCCCAGGGCGGGGCGGGGGCCGTGGTGATGGGCGACGGCCTCCACCACCGCCCCCGGGAGGCCCCAGAGGCCCAGGAGGTGGGCGCCCACCTCGCCGTGGTGGACGCCCAGCACGTCCATCTCGGCGTCCAGGAGTTCCACCCCGCCGGACGCGAGGAGGCCTGAGATCCGCTGGTACTCGGCCGGGAAGCCCGAAGCCATCAGGAGCAGGCCGATGTCGTGGAGGAGCCCCCCGGTGAAGCAGTCCGCGGCCTGCTCCCGGCCCAGGCCCTCATGTCTGGCGATCCCCCGGGCCCCCGCGGCCAGCTCCAGGCTGTGGCGCCAGAGGTGGCCGCCATTGAAGCCGGGGGGGAAATCGCGCACCTGCTGGAAGATGCCGTGGACGAGGGCCAGGGCCTTCAGGGTGTCGAACCCCAGGAAGGCCACGGCCTCCGCCGGATCCGAGACCCGCTGGCGCAGGCCGAAGTATGCGGAATTCACCAACTTCAGGATGTTCCCCGTCATGCCCGGGTCCTTCTCCACGACCCTTCCCAGGTCCTCCACCGTGGTGGCCTCGATGGCCAGGAGGGCCTGGATCTCCTGGTAGGCGGCCGGCAGCACCGGAAGGTGGGAAATCCCCCCCAGGACCCGCCGGATCTCGTCGCTGCGCAGCCGGCCTCCGATTTCGCTGGCGGACTGGATCACGGTGCGGAGGATCCCGGGGTCGCAGGGCTTGGAAAGGAACTGGTGGGCCGCGCCCTCCACCTGGAGGATGAGGTCGGAATCCGCCTGGCCCGAAAGCACCAGCCGGATGGTGCCGGGATAAAGGCGCATGACCCGGTTGAGGAATTCCGCGCCGTTCATGCCCGGCATGCGCATATCCGCCACCACCACGTCGAAGGGTGCCCGGGCCAGCTCCTCCAGGCCCTCGGCGCCGCTGGTGACGAAGACCATGTCCCACTCGCCGCGCATGCTCCGCAGGAGCCGCTGGAGGCCCTGCAGAACGAGCGGTTCATCATCCACGAACAGGATCCGGGTCTTGGCGGCCATGGCGCTTGGCAATCCTCTCCATTCTATCGTTCGGATTTCCCGAAGGCTGAATTTCATTCCGGGGACGAATCAGACGATACCATCTAGCAGGTACCCCTCAAGATGTCCGAACGTCCCCCGGAAATTCACCAGCCCCGCGCCCTCCTGGTCATCGAGGACGACCCTCTTTTTTCGGGCGCCCTGGTCGAACTGGCCGCCAGGGCCCTTCCGGGCGCGGCCGTGGCCGGGGTGGCCACCCTCGGGGAGGGCCTGAGGCGGGTCCGCGGGGGCGGCATCGAGGTGGTGGTCCTGGGCTCCGGCCTCGGGGGCGGGCCGGAGCTCCCCGCCCTGGACCTCCTCCGCCGGGAGGGCGGCGGGGTCGCCACCGTCCTCGTGGCCAAGGCGGACCCGGAGGCCGTCGCGATCCAGGCCCTGCGCAAGGGGGCCCAGGATTGCCTGGGGCGGGCGGAACTCTCCCCGGAGCTCCTGGCCCGGTGCCTCCGCCGCGCCTTCCAGCGAAACGCCTGTCTGCTTTCCCCGCCCGGAGGGGGCGCGGAGCCGGGAACGGAAGGTCAATTGCGGCAAAATCAGGAGATGTTCCGGATCATCACCGAGAATGCCGGCGACCTGGTGACGTTGCTGGACCGTTCCGGCCACCGGTTGTTCCAGAATTTCGCCCACGCCCGGACCCTGGGTTTCACCATGGAGGAGCTCAGCGAATTCCCCCCGATGTTCCTGTACCACCCCGAGGACCGGGAGCGGCTCCAGGAGGAGCTGGAACGGCTCTTCGAGGGCGACGGGGAGGGCACGACCCTGTTCCGGATGCTGCACAAGGACGGCACCTGGCGCCACTTCGAGGGCCGGGCGGCGGTGGTGCACGGGGGTTCCGCCCCGGCGGACCGGGCCATCATCGTCTCCCGGGACGTCACGGAACGGGTGAAGGCGGATACCGAGCTCCTGAAGGCCCACGCCATCAAGAACCTCATCCTGGAGAACTCCACCCTGGGCATCGCCTTCGTGCGGGACCGGGTCTTCGAATGGGTCAATTCCCGCATCGGGGAGATCCTGGGGCGGCCCGTGTCCGAACTCCTGGGCGCCCCGACCCGGTTCCTGTATCCCGACGACGCGTCCTACGCCGCCATGGCCCACGCCACCTACGACGCCATGGTCCGGGGCGAGTGCGCCGACATCACCTGGCAGCTCCTGCGGGGGGACGGATCCCCGTTCTGGTGCCGCATGATCGGAAGGCCCCTGGACCCCTCCCGCCCCCACGAAGGTTCCGTGTGGCTCATGGAGGACATCACCGACCAGCGCCGCATCGAGCAGGAGCGCCTCTCCCTGGAAGTGCAGCTGCGCCACGCGCAGAAACTGGAGGCCATCGGCCAGCTCGCGGCGGGCATCGCCCACGAGATCAACACGCCCACCCAGTACATCGGCGACAACACGCGGTTCCTGGCCGAGGCCTTCCAGGACCTGCTGCGGGTGGTGGAGGCCCAGGAGGAGGCCCTCCCCGCGCCTCCCGGCCACCTGGCCGAGCTCCTGGAGGAGGTGGACCTGCCCTACCTCAAGGAGGAGATCCCCAGGGCCCTCGACCAGTCCGCGGAGGGCATCGCCCGGGTCACCCGCATCGTCAAGGCCATGAAGGACTTCTCCCACCCCGGCAGCGAGGATCCCCTGGAAGTGGACCTGAACCGCTCCATCGAGAGCACCATCACGGTTTCCCGCAACGAATGGAAATACGTGGCGGATCTCGTCCTGGACCTGGACCCGGACCTGCCGCCGGTGCTGTGCTACCCCAACGAGATCAACCAGGCCGTCCTCAACCTCGTGGTCAACGCCGCCCACGCCATCGGCGAGGCCCAGGGCGGGGACTCCGAGGCCAAGGGCACCATCACCGTCTCCACCGCCCTGGAGGCGGGCATGGCCGTCATCCGGGTGCGCGACACGGGCGCGGGGATCCCGGAGCACGTCCGGCCCCGGATCTTCGATCCCTTCTTCACCACCAAGGAGGTCGGCAAGGGAACCGGACAGGGCCTGGCCATCGTCCACACCGTCGTGGTGGAGCGCCACCGGGGCTCCGTCGCCTTCGAGACGGAGACCGGAGCGGGTTCCGTCTTCACCCTGCGCATCCCGGTGGCCCCCGCCCCGGAGGGGAGGCCCCTTGGCTAGGATGCGGATCCTCCTGGTGGACGACCAGCAGCTGATCCTGCTGGGCCTGGAGCGGATGCTCCGGCGCATGCGCAACCTCTGGGAAGTGGTGGCGGCCGAATCCGGGCGCAAGGCCCTGGAGCTGCTCGAAGTCCAGCCCTTCGACGTGCTGGTCACCGACCTCAACATGCCGGGCTACAGCGGCGTCCAGCTCCTGGAATGGGGCCGGGAACACCATCCGGAGATGATCCGCATCGTGCTCTCCGGGCACCAGGAAACCGCCATGCTCCATGGCGCGGCGCGCCTCGCCCACAGGTTCCTCACCAAGCCCAGCGAACCCGGGCTCCTCCTGGCGACCCTCGTCCAGGTGTCGGAGGCCCGGGACCTGGGGCAGGCCGACGCGGCGCTCTTCGGGACGGTGACGGGCATGGGGCAGCTGCCGGGGAGCCCCGTCACCGCCCACCGGGTGCGCAGGTACCTGGAGGATCCCTCGGTTCCCGCCGCGACCCTGGGAGCCCTGGTCTGCCAGGATCCCGGCCTTTCGGCCAAGGTCCTGCAGCTGGTCAATTCCGCCTTCTACGGCCCGCCCCGGGCCACCGTGGACCCCTGGGAGGCCGCGCAGCTCCTGGGCCGGGAGGAGCTGGCCGATCTCCTCTGCGATCCGGCTCCGCCCGACGCGGAAGCCCGGCTCAAGCCCCTGCGCGAATCCCATCTGCGCGCCGCCCGCCTTGCCCTGGCCATCACCCGCGCCGAGGGCGCCCCGGCGCCGGTCCAGGACCTGGCCTACTGCGGGGGCCTCCTTTCCGCCGTGGGCCCCATGATCCTGGCCCTGGCCCGGCCCGGAACGGAGGGCCAGGACGGACCCGGGATCTCCCGGCTCTACCTGGCCCTCCTGGGGCTTCCGGCGCCGCTGCTGGACCTCGTGGGGAACCTGGAGACCCCGGGCCGGGCGCAGCTCGCCGATCCCCTGGCCATGGCGGCCGTGCACGTGGCGGCGGGCCTCGGGGATGACGGATTCCTCGCCGGCGCGGGCCTGCTGAACCGCGTCCCGGGATGGCGGAACCTCGAACCCGCGGAAAGGGAATTCCCATGAGCCCCAAGGTTCTCCTGGTCGATGACGACCCCAACATCCTCGCCGCCTACACCCGGACCCTGCGCAAGCGGTTCCAGTTCGACACGGCCCAGGGGGGCGAAGAAGGCCTGGCCTGCATCCGGGACAACCCGCCCTACGGCGTCATCCTCTCCGACATGCGCATGCCCGGCATGGACGGGATCCAGTTCCTCAGCCAGGCCAAGGAACTGTCCCCGGATTCAGTCCGCATGATGCTCACCGGCAACGCCGACCAGAACACCGCCATCGACGCCGTGAACGAGGGCAACATCTTCCGCTTCCTCACCAAGCCCTGCGACCCCGATACCCTGGCGCTCTCCCTGGAGGCAGGTATCAAGCAGTACCAGCTGGTGACCGCGGAACGGGAGCTGGTGGAGGGCACCCTCAAGGGCAGCCTCGCCCTGCTGGTGGACCTGCTTTCCATCGCCGACCCGGTGGCGTTCGCCAGGAGCCAGCACCTGGGCCCCCTGACCCAGAAGCTCGCCCGGGCCCTGGACCTGGAATCCACCTGGGTGGTGACCGTGGCCTCCATGCTCAGCCAGATCGGGGCGCTGACGGTCCCCCCTTCGGTCATGGCCAAGGCCCGTTCGGGCGACCCGCTCACCTCCCACGAGCGCGAGACCGTCACGCGCCTGCCGGAGATCGGCTCCGACCTCATCCGGCACATCCCGCGCATGGAGGAGGTCGCCCAGGCCATCCTCTTCATGAACAAGAACTACAACGGCTCGGGCTTCCCCCCCGTCCACGCCCGGGAGGAGGAGATCCCCCTGGGCGGGCGCATCCTGAAGGTCGCCTCCGATTTCCTGGACCTGGAGGAACGGCGCGGCAGCGCCCATGCGGCCCTGGCGGAAATGACCCAGGCCTCCCTCTTCTACGACCCCAAGGTGCTCCAGGCCCTGGCGCGCACCCTGGAGATGCCCGACGAGCCCGTGGCCGCGGACCAGGACCTGCCCCGCCTCGCCACCCACGACACCGTCCAGGCCGGCCAGATCCTGGTTGAGGGCGTCGAGACCCGGGAGGGGATCCTGGTCTATCCGCCCCTCACCCGCGTGGGGGAGAGCCACCTGGAGCGCCTGAAGAACTTCGCCCGGCTCGTGGGCCTGAAGGAGCCCTTCCTAGTCCTTGGATGAGATGGGAAGGCGCACGGTGAAGGTCGTGCCCCTGCCCTCCTCCGTCTCGAAGCCCACCGTACCGCCGTGCTTGGCCGCGACGGAATGGACGATGGCCAGCCCCTGCCCCGTGCCCTTGCCCACGGCCTTGGTGGTGAAGAAGGGGAGGAACACCTGGTCCTGGATGTGTTTGGGAATGCCCGTGCCGGTGTCCTCCACCTGGAGCACGGCCCAGTCCCCGTCCCGGGAGGTGCGCACCGTGATCCTCCCCTTCTCCCCCGAGCCGCCCAGGGCGGCCTCGATGGCGTGGGCGGCGTTGATGATCAGGTTGAGGATCATCTGGTTCACCTCACCCGGGTAGCAGGAGATCTTCGGCAGGTCCGGGTCCAGTTCGGTGTCCAGGAGCGCGACGTATTTCCACTCGTTGCGCGCCACGATGCAGGTGGTCTCCACGCACTGGTTGAGGTCCACCACCACCCGCCCGGGCACCCCCGGGTGGCTGAAGATCTTCATGGCCTTCACGATGCTGGATACGCGGGTAAGACCCTCCAGGGACTGCTGGATGGCCCGGGGCACCTCGCCCAGGAGGTAGTCCAGGTCCTCCCGCTGGATCAGCTCGCGGATGCCCGTGGCCCGCGCCGCCAGGCCCGCATCCTTGGAGGCCTCGTCCAGGAGCCCCCCCTCCTCCCGGAGGATCTCGGCCAGGCTGTTGAAGGCCTCCTCCAGGAACCGGACGTTGTCGCTGATGTACTGGGTGGGCGTGTTGATCTCGTGGGCGATGCCCGCGGCCAGCTGCCCCACGGCCTCCAGCTTCTGGGCCTGGCGCAGCTGGACCTCCATGGAGGCCCGCTCGAGCTCGGCCTGCTTGCGGCTCGTGATGTCCCGGGAGATGAGAAGCACCGTCTCGTTGCTGGCCGAAGCCGTCTCCACCACCGCCGCCCGGCCCTCGAAGATGCTCCAGGCGCCGCTGCGGTTGAGGATCCGGTACTCGAAGAAGGGACTCAGCCCGCTCCGGAAGGCGTCGCGGATGTTCCTCAGGTAGGCCTCGGCATCCCCGGGGTGGACCAGGTCCTCCAGCCGGAGCGCCTTCCATTCGGGTTCGGAATAGCCCAGCACCTTGGGGTGGGAGTGGCTCGTGAAGACCACCTTCCCGTCCGTGTCCAGCACCGAGATGAGGTCCAGGGCATGCTCCGTGGTGGCCTTGAAGAGGGTCTCGGCCTTGCGCAGGCGCTGCATGATCTGCATGCGCTCCGTGAAATCCGAATGGTGGAAGACCACCATGCCCCCCGAGCGCACCGCCAGGACCCCGAACCACTGGGTGGAGTCCCCCTTGAGCGGGAATTCCAGGCGCAGGCGCGGCACCTTCCCTTTGAGCACCGCCAGGAGCCCCAGGGCCACGATGGAGAGATTCCCGTCCGCCGAGGACGTCACCTTGCGCACCGCCGCCCCGTAGTCGTCCCCGGGGCCCAGGCCCGCCACGAAGGGATTGCCCCCCTCGTAGGCCGCCCAGCCGCGGTTGACCACGGAGACGAAGCCGTCCAGGTCCACCAGGGCCGTCCAGGAATCCAGGGATTCCAGCAGCGCCTCCAGGGCTCCTGGAGGGGGTTCGCCGGAACCGGGTAGGGGATTCATGGGGACCATTGTCGGCTGGGCCCGGGGCCGGGTCCATGGGGAAAACGGCCGGGCCGCCGTCCCCGGCCCCGGGGGGTGCCGGGATCCCATCGGCCGGACATCAAGGAGTTATACTGGATTTCCTCCCCAACCCAACCCATTCCATGATGCCGGGCCCCATGAACCACAATGCCGTCGTCGGATCGGCCCTGACCGCCCTTCTGCGGAACAAGCTCCGCAGCGCCCTGACCGTCCTGGGCATCACCATCGGCATCGCCGCCGTCATCGGGGTGGTGGCCATCGGCAAGGCGGGCCAGGCCCGGGTGGAACAGCAGATGAAGAACCTGGGAGACAACTTCGTCTGGATCGAGGCCGGGGGCCGGGCGGTGAACGGGGTGCGGACCGGTAGCCGGGGCACCAAGACCCTGACCCTGGAGGACGCCTGGGCCATCCGCACCCAGATCCCCCTCATCAAGAACGTCTCCCCCAACGTGGACGCATCCACCCAGATCGTCTACGGCAACCAGAACTGGTTCTGCACCTTCCGGGGCGTCTCGCCGGAATATTTCGACATCAAGCGCTGGACCGTCGACCAGGGCGCGGCCTTCACCCAGGAGGACGTGGAGCAGGCCGCGGACGTGTGCGCCATCGGCCGCACCCTCCAGACCCAGCTCTTCGGGGGGGAGGATCCGGTGGGCAAGGTGATCCGGGTGGGCGCCCTGCCCTGCAAGGTGGTGGCGACCCTCCTTCCCAAGGGCGTCTCCGCCACCGGACAGGACCAGGACGATACGCTCCTCCTGCCCTACACGACGGCTCAGAAGAAGCTCATGGGCATCACCTGGCTGGAGGACATCCTCTGTTCGGCGGTCTCCCAGGAGGTGGTGAAGCTGGCCGGCCAGCAATCCGCGGCCCTCCTGCGGGAACGCCATCATCTCCGGCCCGAGGTGCCCGACGATTTCAACATCCGCAACCCCGAGGACGTCATCCAGGCCCAGATGGAGGCCAGCCGGACCCTCTCGCTCCTCCTGGTGGCCATCGCCTCCATCTCCCTCCTGGTGGGCGGGATCGGGATCATGAACGTGATGCTGGTCTCGGTCACGGAACGCACCCGTGAGATCGGCGTCCGGGTCGCGGTGGGAGCCACCGAGGAGGCCATCCAGCTCCAGTTCCTGGGCGAGTCCGTGCTCCTGAGCCTGGTGGGCGGGGCCGCGGGCGTGGCCCTCGGCCTCCTGGCCAGCGCCTTCATTGGGCGCGCGCTCCAGTGGCCCATGGAGGTCTCCGTCCAGGCCATCCTCCTGGCGGTGGTCTTCTCCGTGGGGGTCGGCATCTTCTTCGGGTACTACCCGGCCCGGAAGGCTTCCCGGCTGGATCCCATCGAGGCGTTGCGCTATGAATGAAAATCCCGTGAAAGCCAAGGTCCTGGGGCTTGCCGCATGGGCCCGGTCCCACCGGTGGGTGGCGGGCGGGATCCCTTTGGGGATCCTCCTTCTGCTGGGCCTCATGGCCTTCACGGGCGGCAGCCGCCTCACCCATTTGACGGTCAAGGTCCTCCAGGGCGATATCCGCGATTCCGTGGACGCCACCGGCACCGTCAGCGCCGTGATCACGGTGCAGGTGGGCTCCCAGGTCTCGGGGGCCATCGCGCGGCTCAACGCGGACTTCAACAGCAAGGTCCGCAAGGGCGACGTGGTCGCCCTCATCGCGCCGGAACTCTTCCAGGGCGCCCTGCTCCAGGCCCAGGCGGACCTGGCCAATTCCAGGGCCAACGAGGTCGCCGCCGGGGCGGACCTGGCCAAGGCGAGGGCGGCCCTGGTCCGGACCCGGGCCGATTTCCAGCGCATCTCCACCCTCGCCGCCCAGAAGATCGAATCCACCGCCTCGGTGGATCTCGCCCGGGCCAACTACGAGACCGCCCAGGCCTCGGTGGAAGGCGCCGCCGCCGCGGTCCTGCAGGCCAAGGCCCAGGTGAGCCAGAAGGAGGCGGCGGTGTCCGTGGCCCGGACCAACCTGGACTACACGGTGATCCGCTCTCCCATCGACGGAACCGTCCTGGCGCGGAACGTGGACGTCGGGCAGACCGTGGCGGCCTCCCTCCAGGCGCCGACCATTTTCACCATCGCCCAGGACCTCACCAAGATGCAGGTCTACGCCAAGGTGGACGAATCCGACGTGGGCCGCATCCAGCCCGGGCAGCCGGTCTTCTTCACCGTCGACGCCTATCCCCGGGAGCATTTCACCGGGAAGGTCAGCCAGATCCGCATGAACCCGACCCGGGTCCAGAACGTGGTGACCTTCGACGCGATCATCGACTTCGGGAACCCCGACCTCAAGCTGTTCCCGGGCATGACGGCCTACGTCTCGATTCCCGTCGCCGCGGCCACGAACGTGGTCAAGGTGCCCAACTCGGCCCTGCGCTACCGGCCGCCCATGAGCCCGGAGGAGATCAGGACCCTCTATGCGCGCCACGGCATCGTGCCCGGCGGGAAGGACCCTTCCGGCACCGGGCGCCCCGCGCAGGCCGTGGTCTGGAAGCGGGCTTCGGACGGGTCCCTGTGGCCCGTGGAGGTGTCCCTGGGCATCACGGACCACACCTTCACGGAAGTGAAGGGCGGCGCCCTCAGGGCCGGGGATGAGGTGGTCACCACCTCCGCGGATCTCAAGAACCCCCTGCCCCAGGGAGGGCGGCGGTGAGCGGAGCCGGCCCCGTGATCCGGGCCGAAGGCCTGCACAAGTACTACGACCTGGGGGAGAGCCGGGTCCACGCCCTCCGGGGCGTCAGCGTGGACGTGGAGCGGGGCGGGTTCCTGGCCATCATGGGGGCGAGCGGCAGCGGCAAGTCCACCTTCATGAACATACTCGGGTGCCTGGACCGGCCCAGCGCCGGCAGCTACTGCCTGGATGGCGTCGACGTGGGCCACCTGTCCAAGAGGGCCCTGGCCGGCATCCGGAACGGCAAGCTGGGGTTCGTCTTCCAGGGATTCAACCTCCTTCCCAGGACCACCGCCCTGGAAAACGTCCTGCTGCCCACCCTGTACTCGGCGGTCGCCAAGACCGAGGCCCTGGCGCGGGCCGAGGCGGCCCTGGCCCTGGTGGGCCTGGCGGACCGCATGGGGCACTACCCCTCCCAGATCTCCGGAGGCCAGCAGCAGCGGGTCGCCATCGCCCGCGCCCTGGTGAACCGGCCCTCGATTCTCCTCGCCGACGAACCCACCGGCAACCTGGACAGCCGCACCGCGGTGGAGATCATGGGGCTTTTCCAGACCCTCAATGCCCAGGGACTGACCATCGTCCTGGTCACCCACGAGCCCGATATTAGCCAGTTCGCCAAACGGGTGCTGGTCTTCCGGGACGGCCGGATCCGCAAGGACGAGCCCAACGCCGATCCGCCCAGCGCCATGGAGACGCTGGCGTCCATGCCGACGCTGGAGGACTAGCAAGAGGGGAGCACCCTTCCGGCGCTCCCCCTTGATCCAAATGGTCGGGGCGAGAAGATTCGAACTTCCGACCTCTCGGTCCCGAACCGAGCGCTCTACCAGGCTGAGCCACGCCCCGACGAAGCATCGATCTTAACCTGAACCGGGCCTCCGGGTCCATCACCCTTTCTGGCGGGTGCGCAAAAGGTCCAGCACGGCCTTGAAGGCATCGGGCTCCCGGCGCTCCCGGGGCGGCTTTTCGGGATCCGGGGGATCGCAGGGGACGATCTCCATGGAATTCATCTTGAGTTTCCAAAGGCGCAGGAGGCGTTCCTGCACCTGGGGCCACACGGCGTCCGCGGCCTTGCGGAGGTTGGGGATGAACTGGGGCTGCCAGCAGCCCACCACCAGGGTGCCGCGGCTCACCCGCAGGAGCCGGGTGTGGTTGACCAGGGCGGGGCCCACCACCAGGAGCCAGCCGTGGCGCAGGCGCGCCTCCGTGCGGGCCTGGGGGTCCGGGGGGAGGCCGGAGGCGGCCCGCAGGGGGACGAGGTCCCGGGCCCCGGAGCGCCTCATTCCGGAAGCCGGGGAGGGGGGATCCGGGACCGGGCCCGCAGGTCGTTGAAGAGCACCGGGGAGGCCAGCATGGGGATCATGCGGCCCCCGGCCTCGTCGTAGAGCGTCGTCACCAGGTGGTGGAGGGTCCCGGCCTGGCGGAAGAGGACGTCGTCCACCGTGCGCACGCGGCTGGCGGGGATGGCGTGGATGTCGCAGAAGGTGGTGGCGGCCTCCACCGTGGATGAGCGGAAATGGGCCTCCAGCAGGGGCAGGAGCCGCTCCCGGTCCGTGACCCGGCCCCGGTTGGAGCGCCACCCGGGCTCCCTGTCCAGGTCGATGCCCGCCCACATTGCGAGCAACTCGAACTGGCGGTCGCTGCCGCAGCCCAGGGCGATCTCGCCGTCGCTGCAGGCGAAGGTCTGGTACGGGACGATGTGGGGATGGCCGTTGCCCATGCGCCGGGGGGGCTCGCCGGTCATGAGGGTCTCGGAGGCCACGTTCACCAGGGAGGCCAGGGCGGCCTCCATGAGGGGCACCTCCACGTGGAGGGCCTCCCCGGTGCGCTCCCGGTGGAGCATGGCGGCCTGGATCCCGTTGGCCAGGTAGAGCCCCGCGATGACGTCCACCACGGCCACGCCCGTCTTCATGGGGGCGCCGGGGGTCTCGCCGGTGATGGACATGAGGCCGCTCTCGGCCTGGAGGACGAAATCGTAGCCTGGGCGCCTGGCAGCCGGCACGTCCGAGGCGAATCCCCGCACGGAGGCCACGATGAGCTTGGGGTAGCGCTCGTGGATCTGCTCCCAGGTGAAGCCCAGGGCCTCGGCGGAATCCGGCAGGAAGTTCTCCACCAGCACGTCGGCGGTGGTCATGAGCTCGGCCAGGATGGCCCTGCAGCCCTCCTCCTCCAGGTCCAGCGCCAGGCTGCGCTTGCCGCGGTTGGCGCACCGGAAGTAGGCGCTCTCCCCGGTGCCCGGTTCGAAGGGCGGGCCCCAGCCCCGGGTGGGGTCGCCGGTGGGGGGTTCGATCTTCAGGACCTCGGCGCCGAAATCCGCCAGCAGCTGGGTGGCGAAGGGCCCCGCCAGGATGCGGGAGAAGTCCAGGATCTTGTAGTGGGAGAGGAGGTGGGACACGGGCCGGTTTCTCAGGGGAGCGTCTTGAGGATACGCTGGATCGACTGCGCCTTCCGCCCTTCCGTGACCACCAGGACGCCGTGGAGCTGGGGGTCCCCCTCGGCCACGTCCCACTTCTCCCCCTTGACCTTCAGGAAGCGGCTGAGGCTGGACTCCTTGGCCATCCCGATGACCCCCCCGTAGGGCCCCGTCATGCCCAGGTCCGTGACGTAGGCGGTGCCCCCGGGCAGGACCTTGGCGTCCAGGGTGGGCACGTGGGTATGGGTGCCCAGGACCGCCGCGACCCGGCCGTCCAGGTACCAGCCCATGGCCTGGGCCTCGCTGGTGGCCTCGGCGTGCATGTCCACCAGGACGATGTCGGCCCGCTCCCGGGCCAGGATGGCGTCGACGCACCGGAAGGGGTCGTCGCAGGTGGGCATGTGGACCCGCCCCATGAGGTTGATGACCAGGATCTCCTGGCCCCCGGGGGTGTGGAGCTTCACGTAGCCGTTGCCCGGGGTGCCCGGGGGGTAGTTGGCGGGCCTCAGGAGCCGCGACTCCACCTGGAAGTAGGGGACGATGTCCTTCACGTCGAAGGCGTGGTTCCCGGTGGTGATGACATTGACCCCCAGGTCCTCGAACCACTGGCGGGCGATGCGCTCGGTGATGCCGTGCCCGTGGGCCGCGTTCTCGCCGTTGACGACGATGAAATCCAGGGCCAGTTCGCGCCGGAGGACGGGCAGATGCGCCTCCACCAGCCGCCGGCCGGGTTCCCCCACCACATCTCCCAGAACGAGAATCCTCATGGGGAAACCTTAACAGGCTTGGCGGAAGGCCGCCTACGGGGTGGGACGGACCGGGGCCGCCCGCGATTTTTTCAACTTTCCCAGGCACCGGAGCCTCCATAGCGGCACCAGAGAATTGAATACCCCCTGCCGGTCCGCCCGGGCCGATCCTGCTAGGCTTAGACTTTTAACGAGTGCCGCATGCCCTTGCCCTTGAGATCCTTGATCATTTCATGCGTTCTGGCCCTCCTCGGGCCCCTGGCGACGGCCGCCGCGCAACCCCCCGCCACCATGGGGGTCAGCGAGATCCGCACCGGCATGAAGGGCGTGGGCCGCACCGTCTGGCAGGGCGGGAAGATCGAGACGTTCCAGTTCGAGGTGCTGGGCCTCCAGAAGAACTTCGCCCCCGGCCGGAGCCTCATCCTGGTGCGCGCCAGCGGCGGCCCCCTGGCCAACACCGGGATCCTCGCGGGCATGAGCGGCTCCCCCTGCTACATCGACGGCAAGCTCATCGGGGCCCTTTCCATCGGCTTCGCCTTCGAGAAGGAGCCCATCGGAGGGATCACCCCCATCGGCGAGATGCTGGACGGCCTCCGGGACCTCACCGAGGCGCCCTCCACCCGCACCCCCCTGATCCTTCCCCGCATGGAGCCCCCCAAGGTCCTGAAGTCCGCCCTCCTGGGGCACATGGTCCCCGTGAGCGAGATCCTGGGCACCACGGAGGTCCCCGAAGGGGGCCAGATGCTGCCCATCCCCGTGTTCGGGGCCTCCACCGCCCCGGAGCTGCAGTCCCTGTGGGCCGGGCTGCCCCTGAAACCCATGGGGGCCGTGGCGGCCGGAACCGGCACCGGGGAGGCCAGCCCCCTGGAACCCGGCGGCATGGTGGCGGTGAACCTCGTGCAGGGCGACCTGGAGATGTCGGCCTCCGGCACCATCACGTACCTTTCCGGGAAGAAGGTCCTCTGCTTCGGCCACCAGCTCTTCAACCTGGGGGCCGTGGACCTGCCCCTTTGGTCGGCCTCGGTGGCCGTGTGCGTGCCCAACTACAACAGCTCGTTCAAGCTCTCCCAGTCCGTGGCCCCGGTGGGCGCCCTGCGCCTGGACCGGAGCATGGGCATCGCGGCCCTCCTGGGCGCCGAGCCCCGCATGGTGCCCATGCGCGTGGGGCTGAACCTGGGCGGCAGGCGCAACCTCAACTTCAAATTCGAGCTCATGGACCACCCGGTGGTCACGCCCAACCTGGCCGCCATGGTGCTGGCCCAGACCATCTCCACCTACGTGCGGGGCGCGGGCTTCCAGAGCCTCTCCCTCCAGGGCAACATCAAGCTCGCCGGGCACCCCGCCATCGAGATCGAGAACATGGTGGCCGACCTCAACGCCAACCGCATGGCCATGTATCTGGGCGGCATCCTCCAGGTGCTCACCATGAACCCCTGGGAGCGCCCGGTGGTGGAGGGCATCAGCCTCACCGTCAAGGCCGAGGAGCGCCTGGACCTCACGGCCATCAGCGGCGTGCGCACCCTCAAGGCCCGGGTGAAGCGGGGGCAGACCCTGCCGGTGTACGTGGTCCTGCAGAACATCCAGGGCGTGAAGGAGACCACCACCATGAACCTCTTCGTGCCGCCCTCGGCGCGGCCCGGCAAGGCCACGCTGCTGGTGGGCGACGGGTTCAGCCTCATCAACGCCGATCCCGACGAGCGGGCCATCGACGTCTCGGGCCTGGGCGACCTGGTGCGCATGCTCAACGGCGGCATGCGCAACAACCACGCCTACGCGCTCCTGGTGCAGACCCAGCCCGGGGCGGGCCTCCGGGGCGCGCGCATCGAGGGCGTGCCCCCGACGATCACGGCGATGCTGGGCGCCGACGGCGATTTCAACGCCAACCGGCTGCAGCGCCAGATCATCAGTCGCGGCGTCCTGCCCCTCGAATCCGAGGTGCGGGGCCTCATCAGCATGGAACTTGAAGTCGAATAGGCGCACGTGGAGACCATGATGAAGAACCTCACCCCCGCACTGGGCACGATCCTCCTCGCTTCGGCGGGCATCGTCTCGGCCCAGCAACCCTCGGCCACGTTCGCGTCGTTCAACGACTGGCTCACGTCCGACGCCAAGGGCGTGCGCATCGGCGCGGACGGCAAGCTCCGCCTCGCCCCCGGCCTCCGGCGCGTGGGCACCCTCCCCGAGGGCGTCGTGTGGGCCGCCGTTCCCGACGGCTCCGGGGGCGCCTACCTCAGCGCGGGCAACGAAGGCAAGCTCTTCCACTACACCGCCGGCCAGGTCAAGCCCCTGGCCCAGGTCAAGGGCGGCATCGTCTTCGCCATGGCCCGCCTGGGCCAGGACCTGATCGTCGCCCCCAGCGGGGAGAACAAGCTGTTCCGGGTGACCCCGGGGGGCGAGGTGAAGCCCTTCGCGGACATCGACGCGCGCCTGGTGTGGGCCATGGCCGTGGACGGCACGGAACTGGTGCTGGCCGGGGGCGGGGAAAAGGGCGCCGCCCTGGTCCTGGCCCGGGAAGGGCACAGCCGCAAGCTGGCCGAACTGCCCGAGGAGACCGCCTTCACGGCCCTGGCCTCCGACGGCAAGGGCGGCTACTACCTGGGCTCCCACGGCAGGGGCCTGGTGCTCCACTACACCGGCGTGCGCACCGGGGACCGCATGGAGACCCTCATGGCCACGGGCTTCGAGGAAGTGCGCGCCCTGGTGGTGGAAGGCGGCGAGGTGTTCGCCGGGGCCACCAACGGCCTCTCCAGCAAGTTCGCCTCCGGCAGCCTGGAGCGCCGGGAGGGCTACCTGGCCGAGCCCGGCACCACGACCAAGTCCGCCGTCATCCGCCTGGACAAGGACCGGGTCCCCCAGACCCTGTGGCAGAGCGCCCAGAACCAGATCTTCGCGCTGACGGCCTGGAACGGCCAGCTCCTGGTGGGCACCGGCAACCGGTCCCGGCTCTTCGCGCTGCCCCTTTCGGAAAAGGCCCGGGGCGAGTCCCCCTTCAGCGCCCTCCAGGACCTGGGCGCGGCCCAGGCCACGGCCTTCCTGCGCGTGGGCTCCGACCTGATGGTGGTGGCCTCCAACCCCGCCGAACTCCACCTCCTCAACGAGAGCCAGGCCACGGACGGCACCATCGAGAGCCGGGTGCTCAAGGCCTCCCCCCTCGCGGACTGGGGCCGAGCCTACGTGGAGGCCGAGACGCCCCAGGGCACCGGCGTGGAATTCCAGTTCCGCACCGGTTCCACCGAGACCCCGGACGGCACCTGGTCCCCCTGGACCCCGCCCCTCCTCAGCGGCGAGCGCCCCCACGTGGCCCCGGCCCGCTTCGCCCAGTTCCGCCTCAAGCTCGCCAGCACCCGGGGCGGGGCGACGCCTTCCGTGGAGGGCGTGCGGGTCCACTGGGCCAACCGGAACCTGGCGCCCCTGTGGGAATCCGTGGACATCATGCCTCCGGGGCTGGTGGTCACCCGCACCGCGCCCCCCGACGACATCGGCATCGAGCGGGTACCCCTGGAGACGCAGAAGCTCATTCCCGCCCTGGCCTACGCCGGCAGCGAGAAGCGCAGCTTCCGCCGGGGCGCCCAGGCCTTCTTCTTCCACGTGGCCGACCCCAACGGCGACCAGCTGGAGTTCGGCCTCCGCCTCCTGCCCGAAAGCGGCGCCCCCATCGAACTGGAAAAGGCCTGGAAGGAGCGGTTCTTCACCTTCGACACCCTCGCCGTGCCCGACGGCAAGTACCGCCTGGAGATCACCGCCTCCGACGCCCCCAGCCAGCCCCTCAACACCGCCCTGACGTCCACCCTGCGCACCGCGCCCTTCCTCATCGACCACACCCCGCCCGTCATCACCGAACTCACCGCCACCCCCGAGGTGGACGGCGTGCGGGTGCGCTTCACCGCCCGGGACCAGACCTCGGTCCTCAAGGAGGCCGCCCTGTCCGCCGACGGCGACGCCTGGGTCCAGGTGGCCCCGGACACCCGGATCTTCGACACGAAGGAGGCCACCTTCAACGTGCTGGTCCCCCGGGCCCGCATCAAGGGCAGCCGGGTCCTGGTGAAGGTCACGGACCTCTCCAACAACGAGCAGACGGCCACCGTGGCCATCGGCGAGGTCAAGAAGAAGTAGTCAGCTCCACCACGGCCATCACCCCATCCCCCCGGGCCTCCCCCCCGCCCTCCCACTCCAGGAGGTCCAGGGGGCCGAGGACCTGCCCCGCGATCTCGAGGGTGCCCTCCAGGCACACCACCACCAGCACCTGCGCCCTGGGCAGCGGCGCGGGGGCCGCGAGGACGCTGAGCCGGTGCCGGGCCCGGCCCCGGGCCGACAGGACGTTGAAGTCCCGGCAGGGCCCCCCCAGGAGCCGCCCGGAGGTCGCCCAGTCCCCGGAGAAGGCCACGGGCCGCAGGGGGCCCTCCAGGAGCTGGGTGCCGTGCTCCCCGTGGTCGAGCTCCAGGGCTCCTGAGAGGACCATGAGGCTGCGGTCCACGCCCGGGAAGCGGGAGAAGGGGCCCGAGGCGGGCACGTCGGCCATGCTGATGCGCCAGAGGAAATCCCCCGCCAGGGACGCGCCGGGGGGATGGATGAGGAGCTCCGTGGTGGAGCCCCCCCCATCCTTCCAGGGCATGGCGCGATAGTCGGCCGGGCCCAGCCTGCGCATCACCGGATGGCGAGGTCGAAGGGCATGCGCGCGTAGACGCCCCGGGGATCGCTGAAGGCCCCCAGGCCGCTGATCACGTGCTGGACCTGCCCCTGCAGGGTGTCGGCGGAGCTGCGCGAGTAGGGGCGCGTGCCGCCTCCCAGGGCCTTGAGCATCCTCTCCACCGGGGTCTTGGGCTCGGAGGGGCCCTCCAGGCGGTAGTCGGATTCGATCTTCGCCTTCTTCGCGGCATAGGCCACGGCGTCCTGCAGGCTGCCGATCTCGTCCACCAGGCCGATGCGCAGGGCGGAGGTGCCGGACCACACCCGGCCCTGGGCGATCTCCTGCACCTGGTCGCGGGTGAGCTTGCGGCTCTCGGCGACCTTGGTGACGAAGAGGTCGTAGATCCAGTCCACCATCACCTGGGCCCGCTGCAGTTCGGCGTCGGACTTGGGGCGGGCGATGGTGATGGAATTGGCCAGCTTCGAGGTCTGCACGCCGTCCCAGGTGATGCCGTGCTCGTTGGCCAGGGACTTGACGTTGGGCAGCAGGCCGAAGACCCCGATGGACCCGGTGATGGTGGTGGGCTCCGCGAAGATCCGGTCCGCGTAGGTGGAGATCCAGTACCCGCCCGAGGCCGCCAGGTGGCCCATGGACACCACCACGGGCTTGTCCTTGCGGGCCAGCACCAGCTCCCGCTGGATGAGCTCGGAGGCCGGGGCGCTGCCGCCGGGGCTGTTCACCCTCAGGACGATGGCCTTGACGCGCTTGTCCAGGCGCAGGCGCCGTAGCTCGTTGCTCAGGGTCTCCCCGCCGATGGTGCCGGAGGCCCCGGCGCCGTCCACGATGGCGCCTTCCGCGAACACCAGGGCGATGCGGTTGGAGCCGGTGGGGTCGGGGAGGGTCTTGGCGTAGGTGGCCATGTCCACCTGGGGAAAGTCGCGGTCACTGGCCTTCTTGCCGGAGACCTCCTTGAGTTCGTCCAGGACCTGGTCGTTGGCCAGGAGCTTGTCCACCAGGCCGGCCTTCAGGGCCTCGGGCGAGGTGAGGGTGCCCTGCTGGTCGGCGATGGCCTGCATCTGATCGGGGGAGAGCTTGCGGTCCCCGCCCACGGCCGTCTTCCACTCCGTCCACAGATCGTTCATGAGCACCTGCAGCTCCTCCCGGGCGGGGTCGCTGAGCTTCTCCAGGACGTAGGGCTCCACGGCGCTCTTGTACTTGCCCACGCGGGTGACCTGCACGTCCACGCCGTACTTCTTGAAGGCCTTGCCGTAGAAGGTGACCTCCGAGGCGTAGCCCGTGGCGTCCAGCACCCCCAGGGGATCCATGTAGACCTTGCCCACGCCCGCGCAGAGGTAGAGTTCCCGCTTGGTCCAGTACTGGTTGTAGGCGATCACGGGCTTGCCCGAGACCTTCCGGAAGCGCAGGATGGCCTCCCGCAGTTCCTTGAGGGCGGCGGGGCCGGAGCCCACGCCGTCGGGGCGCACGATGCCGGTGATGTAGAGGGCGCTCAGCCCGGCGTCGTGGGACGCATGGTCGATGGCCTGGATGAGCACGTGGAGGGGAACGCCCTCCGCCTGCCCGCCTCCGGCCGCCCGCTGCAGCAGTTCCGCCGCCCCCGGCTCCGCATAGGAATCCGTGAAGTTGGTGTTGAGGTCCAGGATGAGCACCGCCTTGGCGGGAACCACCGGCTTGGTGGGCCCCATGGAGGCCACCAGGATCACCAGGAGCACCAGCGCGGCCCCCGTGAAGAGCCCCAGGGCCACCAGCGAAGCCGCCAGGGACTTGAAAAAGTCTTTCATATCTATACCCCCGGATTCGTTTCCACCATGGTACTGCCGCTGCACGGCCCTTTGATACCCCTTTGGCAATGGTGACAAAAAGAGTAAACTTTAAGGGAACGCAGGAGACCCCCGTGGCAAACTACCCCGAATACATGGTCGCTCCCATGAGGGACGAACTGAGCGAGGCCGGCTTCCGGCACCTCATGACCCCCGCCGACGTGGACGAGGCCCTCCAGCGCCCCGGCTCCACCCTGCTCGTCGTCAATTCCGTGTGCGGCTGCGCCGCCGCGGGGGCGCGCCCGGGGGTGGTGAAGGCCCTGCGGGAGAAGGGGCTCCGCTTCGACCACCTGGTCACGGTCTTCGCGGGCATGGAGACGGAAGCGACGAAGCGGGCCCGGGAGTACTTCGAAGGCGCCCCCCCCAGCTCGCCCCAGGCCGCGATCCTCAGGGACGGGCGCCTGGTCCACCTCATGGGCCGCATGTCCTTCCTGGACCGCACGCCGGAAATGATCGCCGAGGAACTCGCCGCGTCCCTTTCGTGACCGCTGACCGCCCGCCCATGCGTACCATGGGTTCATGCGAACGTGGCACCTCCTGGCCCTGATCCCCTTCTGCCTCCACGGGCAGGAGCCCCCGCCCCCCTCCACCATCGCGGCCCCCATCCGGGTGGACCTGGGGCCCATGTTCGCCACCGCGGAGCGCACCACCCCCGTGACGCCCCAGGGGGTGGAGACCTGGACCAACCTGCCCGGCCTCGCCCAGGGGAGCCCCGCCTACCGGTTCAACCTCTACCGGGAACCCCTGTACTTCGTGCTCAAGGGCAACCGGGTGCTCATGCACACCACCGTGAACTACTGGTTCGAAGTGGGGCTGCGCATGGGCTCCTACATCAAGAGCATGGGCTCCTGCGGCCTGCCCCCCGAGACCTTCCGCAAGGCCCGGCTGGGCATCCAGGCGGAGGTGTCCCTCACCCCGGACTGGGGGCTGGACCTCAAGCTCACCCCCGAGGAGCCCCTGCGCATCGACGGCTGCCACATCACGTACCTGGGCTACGACATCACGGACAAGGTGCTGGCGGGCATGAAGGACAACCTCGCCAAGGCCACCCAGGCCCTCCAGGGGCAGATCCAGGACGCCACCCGGCTGCGGCCCCGGGCCGAGGCGGCCTGGCTCCAGGCCCAGCAGCCCGTGGAGCTGGCCCCCGGGGTGTTCCTCATGCTCAACCCGGAGCGGGTGCGCCTCAGCCCCTGGACCAGCCAGGGCAAGGTGCTCACCTTCACCCCCGAGATCCAGATCCGGCCCGCGGTGTGCCTTGGGGAGCGGCCCCAGCCGGTGCCCAGGCCCCTGCCCCCCCTGGATCTCTCCCCCCAGCCCATCGCCCCGGGCTTCAGCCTCCAGATCGACGCGGACCTCAGCTACGAGCACGCCTCGCGGCAACTCACCCAGCAGCTCGGCGCCCAGCCCTTCGACACCGAGAAGGGCCGTTTCGAAGTGAAGCGCGCCGTGGTCCGGGGCAAGGACGGCTGGGCCTACCTGGACCTGGACCTCAAGGGCAAGGTCACGGGCCGCCTCACCCTCAAGGGCCGCCCCGCCTTCAACGAGGCCCTGGGCACCCTGGTCCTGGAGGACCTGGACTACACCCTCGAGACCAAGAACTGGATCACCAGCTTCGGCGAATGGCTCTACCGCGGCACCCTGCGCAAGACCCTCACGGAGAAGTGCAGCTTCTTCCTGGACAAGAGCCTCAAGGACCTGAAGGAGAAGACGAAGGCGGGCCTCAATCGCCCCCTCACGCCCCAGGTGGCCCTGAGCGGCGACGTGGACGCGTTCCGGGTGGGCCGGGTGGAGGTGCTGGAGGACCGCTTCAAGGTGGTGGCGCGCCTGGAGGGCGTGGTGCAGATCGGCGTCAATCCCGATGCGCGCTGAGGCCTTCCGGGAGCTCGGCGCGCGGCTCCGGACCCTGGCGACCCAGGCCGCCTCGCGCCTGGCCCGGCGCCTCCTGGGCCTCCTGTCCGAGCTCTGGCAGCGCTCCACCGCCCACCGGATCCTGGGCGCCGCGACCCTTCTGGTGCTCGCGGCGATCCTGCTGGCCGGCCTGCGCGCCGCGCCCCTGGTGTACGGCCACTACGCCCTCCGCCACGCCGCGGCCATCGCCGCCCGGCAATCCCGCATCAAGGGCGAGGAGGCCACCCTCCTCTCCCTGCGCCGGCGCGCCTTCGACCTGGGCCTCACGGAGGCGGCGCTGGAGGAGGGCGCCTTCACCCTCGCCCCCGGCCTCACGGACGACGGCCCCGTGTGCACCGTCTCCTACGCCTTCACCCACCAGGTGAACGTCTACGGCCTCTTCCGCCTTCCGGTGCGGTTCCGGGGCCAGGTCACCGGCGTCCAGCTGGACCCCGCGCCGAACCCGGGGGCCATCGATCTGGATGAAAGGATTCAAGGTCTATCGGCAAACCCCAGATCCTGACTAGGTGAGCTGACTCCACCTTTGACCTGACGTTCCTTATCCTGCTCTTTCCCCTGGATCCTGTTCATCTCCGTTTGGAATTCGCTGGGAGTTGTCGCCACCTTTGGTTCATGGACGTCAAGTAACATGCACTCCGACCCACCTACTCGGCGGCCCTGCGGAAACCGGGATGAACGCCGATGGATGGGATGAACGGGGATCCGCTCAACCTGGAACAGCCCCTTCATCACGGTTTCAAGGCAGCAAGGGTCTGCCGACTCCCCCTAGAACTCCAGCACTTTCCTCATCCCCGCCAGCACCTTCTCGGTGTTGGGGAGGACCGCTCTCTCCAGGATGCGGTTGAAGCCCACGGGCGTGAAGGTCGAGCCCACGCGGCCCACCGGCGCGTCCAGCCAGGGGAAGCACTGCTCGGAGACCTGGGCGGCCACCTCGCCGCCGAAGCCGCCGAAGACCTTGTCCTCGTGCACGACGATGGCGCGGTGGGTCTTCTTCACGCTGGCGAAAATGGTCTCGGTGTCCAGGGGGTTGAGGCTCCGCAGGTCCACCACCTCCACGCTGCGGCCCTCGGCCTCCAGCTTGTGGGCGGCCTCCAGGGCGAAGTGCACGGGGGTGCCGTAGGCGAGCACCGTGAGGTCGGTGCCCTCCCGGCGCACCCGGGCCTTGCCGAAGGGCACGGCGAAGTCGGCGGGGATGTGGGCCTTGCTCTGGGCGGCGTTGTAGAGGAACTTGGGCTCCAGGAAGAGGCTCACGCCCCGGCTCCGGATGCAGGTGCGCAGCAGGCCCGCGGCGTCGTCGGCGAAGGCCGGCACCACCACGCGGATGCCCGGGATGGTGGTGAGGAAGCCCTCGATGTTCTGGCTGTGGTAGAGGCCGCCGCCGATGTAGCCGCCGGAGGCCAGGCGGATGGTGATGTTGGGCACCTGCTTGCCCATGCTGCGCCAGGACTCGTGGGAGATCTCGATGAGCTGCTCGGTGGCGGGCCAGAAGTAGTCGGCGAACTCCGCGCCTTCCACCACCACGCGGATCTTGTCGTCCAGGCGGGAGAAGCCGTTGGCGGTGCCCGTGATGAAGTCCTCGGCGATGGGCCCGTTGAAGACCCGGGTGCGCCCGAACTCCTGCTGCATCCCCTTGGTGATGTTGAAGATGCCGCCCTTCTCCTTGTTGGCCACGTCCTGGCCCCAGATGTAGGTGTCGGGGTTGGCCCGGAACTCCTCCTTCAGGGTCTGGTTGATGGCATGGAGCATGGTCTCCTTGGGGCCGTCCTCGTTGTGGGTGCCCGCGGGGAACAGGGGCGTCACCCAGGGCTCGGGCACCAGGTGCTCGAAGATGGCCGCGGGGTCGGGGTCCGGGGAGGTGATGGCCTGGTCGGAGGCCGCGTTGTAGGTCTCCAGGTTGGCCTTCTCGATCTCGGCCAGCTCCGCCTCGGTCACGCCGTGCTCCAGGCAGTGGCGCCGGAAGCGCGGGAGCGGGTCCTGGGCCCGGGCCGCGGCCAGCTCCTCCGGGGAGCGGTAGAGCTCGTGCTTGTCGCTGTTGGAGTGGCTCCCGATGCGCACGCAGTCGGCCTGGATGATGGCGGCGCCCTTGCCGGACTTGGCGAAGGCCACGGCCTCCCCCAGGGCCCGCATGGAATCCAGGGGATCCTTGCCGTCGCACTTGAGGATGAGCAGATTGGGGAACCCGCTGAAGTTGTCGCACACGTGCTCGTTGGCGGTCTGGTCCGACTTGGGCACGGAAATGCCGTAGCCGTTGTCCTGGAACACGAAGACCACCGGCAGCTTCTCCAGGCTGGCCCCGTTGATGGCCTCGTACACGTAGCCCTCGGAGACGCTGGATTCGCCCTGGCTGCTGAACACCACGGCGTCCCGGCCGTAGGTCTTCACCGCCCGGGCCAGGCCCACCGCGTGCTGGGTGTGGTTGCCGGTGCAGCTGGAGACGTTCTGGATGTGGATCTCGGGCTTGCCGAAGTGGTTGGACATGTGGCGCCCGCCGCTGGAGGGGTCCGCGGCCTTGGAGATGCCGTTGAGGATGATCTCCAGGGGCGTGAGGCCGCCCGCGAGGCAGGTGAGCAGGTCGCGGTAGTAGGGGAAGAGGTAGTCCTGCCCCGCCCGGAAGGTGAGCCCCAGGGCCAGCTGGATGCCGTCGTGGCCCGCGCAGGGGGCGTGGTAGGACCAGCCGATGGCCTGCTTCAGGTAATTGGGCGCCTTGTCGTCCAGGACCCGCCCCATGTGCATGGTGCGGTACCAGCCCTTCAGGGTCGCCGCGTCCGGTCCTTCTGCCACCTGGGCCCGCGGGCCCGCCTTTTCAGCCTTGGTTTCGATCATCGCCGGTCCTTCGCAGAGATTTCACTCAGTCGCATCGGCCGCGCACGGCCGTTCAATAACTAATGACCCGGATCTGGGGGTCCACTTCGTCCTGCAGGAGCCCCTCGATGTACCGCAGGGTCCCCCCGCCGGAGCTGGGGCAGGAGCCGCAGGCTCCGTGGTAGCTGATCTGCAGGGTGTTCTCCTCGAAGGAGATGACTTCCACGCCGCCGCCGTCCCCGGCGAGGCCGGGCCGGATGCGCTCGTCCAGGAGCTTGTTGATGCGGTCCAGCTTCTCGTCGTCCGCCAGGGAGCTGCCCGGGGCCGGGGCGTTGCCGTCCACCGCCTCCATCTCCAGGTCCTCGATGGCCTCGCAGATGGGATCGATGAGGCCGCTCCATTCGTCGTCGGGCGCCTTGTTCACGGTGACGAAGCGGTCCATGTAGAAGACGGAGGTGATGCGGCCCAGGGCGAAGAGGCTGGAGGCGAGGGGATCCCCCACCGCGGCCCCGAAGTCCCGGAAGGAGCGCGTCCCCGAGCGGAGGATGGGCCGCTGCACGATGAACTTCAGCGCATCGGGATTGGGAGTGGGTTCGATGTTGACGACCTTGGGCATACGGTTCCTCGCCACTGACTTGAATAGTTTACTAGAAATGTCGGGATTATCCAGTCCAAACTGGGGGAAAGCCGCAAACGAAGTGCGGGCAATCTGAAAGATGGAGAATCCCCATGCTCGAAGCCGAACGTGAAGCCTGTATAGCCGCCGCCCAGGCAGGTGGAAGACTCCTCCTGACCTATTTTCGTAAGTTGGATCCCAGCACCATTTCCGAAAAGTCGAAGAACGACCTGGTGAGCGAAGCCGACCGTGCAAGCGAAGCGGCCATCCAGAAACTGCTGGCCGATCGCTTCCCCGGCCATGGCTTCCTGGGGGAGGAGACCGGCCTCACCGGCCCCGTGGAGGGCCCCGTCTGGATCGCCGACCCCCTGGACGGCACCCTCAATTTCATCCAGGGCCTGCCCCACTGGTGCGTCTCCGTGGCCCTGTGGGACCCCCAGGGTCCCCTGGCGGGCTGCATCTACGATCCGCTCCGGGAGGACCTCTTCGTGGCGGTGCGGGGCGGGGGCGCCACCTGGAACGGCAAGCCCATGCGGGTCTCCGCCCAGCCGGGCCTTACCGGGGCCTTCCTGGCCACCGGCTTCGCCTGGCAGCTGGGGGACCGCTTCGAGATCTTCGCCCGCACCCTGCCGGCCATCTTCCACCGGGCCAAGGCCATCCGCCGGGGCGGCTCCGCAGCCCTGGACCTGGCCCACACCGCCTGCGGCATCTACGACGGGTACTACGAGATGGGCCTGCGCAAGTGGGACTTCGCGGCCGGGGTCTTGCTGCTCCAGGAGGCGGGCGGCACGATCACCGACTGGCAGGGCGGCGGCACCTGGGTGGAGACGGGGGACGTGGTCACCGGCAATCCCCCCGTGCAGAAGGACCTCCTCGCGGCACTGGGAGCCTGATGCGGCGAGGCCGGAGCGGTTTCCCGGCTCCGGCCCCTTCCCGAACGAAAGCTCACTCCGCAGCGGGTTTCGCCGCGCGGCTGTAGACCACCACGAAGACGCAGAGGGCCGTCATGGCCGCGATGGCCAGCCATTCGCCCAGGGCGCCCTCCACGGAGGCCTGGCTGAGGAGGGGGAAGCCCTCCGGCCACTTGATCTTGAAGGCGCTGGCGATCACCCCGACGATGCCGCCGCCGGCCATGAGGCCGCTGGCCACCAGGATGCCGCGGTTCTCCCGGGCCTTCACGGTGGCGTCGGTGTCGGCGGCGCCCTTGCGGTTCACGATCCAGGAGATGACGCCGCCCAGGAGCAGGGGGGTGTTCACTTCGATGGGGAGGTACATGCCCAGCGCGAAGCCCAGGGCGGGCAGTTCCACCATGCGCAGCACCAGGCTCAGCACCACGCCCAGGGAGAACAGGAACCAGCGCAGGGGCATGGCGGTGGTGCCGAAGATGCCGTCCAGGATCTCGCGCATGGCGCTGGCCTGGGGCGCGGGCACGGCGGCGGTGCCGAAGCCCTGGCGGCTCATGATCCACATGGCCAGGCCCGTGAAGACGGCGGCCACGAGGGTGCCCAGGAACTTCAGCCACATCTGCCTGGCGGGGGTCGCGCCGATCCAGTGGCCGATCTTCAGGTCCGTGGCGAAGGCGCCGCTGGCGGAGAGCGCGGTGCACACGACGCCGCCCACCATCAGGGTGATGAACATGCCGACGCCCCCGCCGAAGCCCAGCTTCAGCATCACGAGGCCCGTGATGATGAGGGTGAGCATGGTCATGCCGCTGATGGGGTTGGTGCCGATGGTGGCGATGGCGCGGGCGGCCACGGGCGCGAAGAGGAACGCGATGACCATGACCACGAGGGTGCCCACGAAGGCCGCGAAGAAGGCCCCCTTCATGCCCACCCCGAAGGAGAAGAAGAGGAAGGCGCAGAGGCAGAAGATGAGCAGGCCCATGCCCACGAAGGAGTTGGGCAGGGTGCGCGCGGGACGGGGGACGATCTTCGAGGCTTCGGCCTTCTCGGTGCTGCGCAGGCCGGCGAGGTTCTTGCCGATGGACTTGATCATGGCGGGCATGCCGGCCAGGACGCCCATGATGCCGGCGCCGGCGATGGCGCCGATGCCCATGATGCGCACGTAGTTCTTGAAGATGAGCTCGGGCGACATCTGGGCGATGGGCACCAGGCCCGGGGGCAGGGCCGCGGGGACGTGCTGGCCGATGGCGTGGATCATGGGCACCAGCACGAAGGTGGAAAGGATGCTGCCCGCGGCGATGACGGCCGAATAGCGCAGGCCGATGATGTAGCCGATGGACATGGTGGCCGCGCTGTTGAGCATGTTGAAGGCCATGAACTGCTCGCGCAGCTTGGCGCCCACGTAGGCGTGGCGCAGGGTGATGGTCTCGGACATGGCCCGGAACATGGACGAAGCCCCGTCGTAGAGCATGCCCAGCGCCGCGGACCCGGCCAGGATCTTGGCCTGGTTCCCCACGCTTTCGCCGCTGGCGAGGATCTCGGCGGTGGCGGTGGCCTCGGGCCAGGGGAAGACGCCGTGGTTGTCCACCATGAAGTTGTGGCGCAGGGGGATGAGGAAGAGGATGCCCAGGCACCCGCCCAGGAAGGACACCACCACTACCTGCCACAGCTGCGGGTAGGGCACGTTGGACCCGGGGACGGCCGCGAGCATGTAGAGGGCGGGGATCGTGAACACCGCGCCCGCCACCACGTGGCCGGAGTTGGCGCCGATGCTGGTGATGATCACGTTCTCGAGGATGGTGCTGCGGCGCAGGTAGAACCGGGAGATGCCGATGGCCAGGATGCTGATGGGAATGGCGGCCTCGATGCCCTGCCCCACCCGCAGCGCCAGGTAGGCCGCGGCCATGGAGAAGATGGCGCAGAAGAGCATCCCGTAGAGCACGGACCGCCCCGTGACCTCCAGCACCCCGTCCTGGGGCACCAGGGGCACGTACTCCTCCCCAGGCTCCAGGACTCGCCGGTAGTTCTCCGGCAGCCCCTTGATGGCTGTGGATTCGTTGGCATCGGACATCGGTTCTCCTTGGAAGGTCGGACGGCGCGCCCGGGAGGCGGCGCCGCGCATGCGGGATTCGATGGGGATCAGGCCCGGGTCAGGCGGGGAACTTGTCGAGGACGCCCTGGACCACCCGGCGCGACAGGCCGTGGTAGCCCGGGGAGGCCTGGGCGAAGATCTCCCGGGCCAGGGCCCGGGTGGCGGGGGTGGCGCCCAGGGCCGAATAGAGGGGCCGCAGGTACTTCATGCGGCCCACCCGGGCCAGGACCTCCCGGATGCGGGGGAAGACGGGCTCGTAGCCCGAGCCCGCCGCGACGGTGAGCCATTCCACGAGGATCTCGTAGTTGCCCCGGCCGGTCAGGCCCAGGGCCCCGTCCAGCCACGCGCAGTCGGCGTGGGGGAGGGCGCGGGGGAGGTTCTGGAGGTACACCAGGAGCTCCGTGGGGCTCCAGGCCTCCAGCACGGCCTTCTCCGGGCGCGCCGCGGCCTTGCCCAGGGCTTCCAGGGCCTCCAGGGCGGCGGAACGGAACACGGGGGCGTTGGCGGGCATGCCGGGCCGGTGGAGCCAGGCGTCGGCGTCCACCCGGGCCAGGAGGCCGGGGTGCCGCTCCTCGGCGAAGGCGCAGAACATCTCGGTGGTGATGGAGGTGAAGCGGAAGCGCTTCATGTAGGCCAGCACGAAGGCGTCCATGGCGGGCCGGCCCAGGGCGGCCTCCAGCAGCGCCACCAGGCGCGCCCCCTTCTCGTAGGGGATGCTGGAGAAGGCGTCGTCGGGGTCCACGCCCTCCAGGTGGGTGCGGAGCACGGTGAGCTCCGGGTGGTCCTGGAAGCGCGCCAGGGATTCGTCCAGGGCCTTCTGGCCGATGGCCCAGCCCATGGCGGCGGCCTCGGGGCCGCGGATGGCCTCCAGGATGCGGCGCTCGGCCCACACCGTGAAGCCCTCGTTGAGCCAGAAGTGCTCGGCGGTGGCGTTGGTGACGAGGTTCCCGGTCCAGCTGTGGGCCAGTTCGTGGGCCACCACGTCCACCAGGGAGCGGTCCCCGGCCAGGAGCGTGGGGGTGAGGAAGGTCATGCGGGGGTTCTCCATCCCGCCGTAGGGGAAGGAGGGGGGCAGCACGAGCATGTCGTAGCGGTCCCAGTCGTAGGGCCCGAAGAGCCCCTCGGCGCGCACGATCATGTCCTCCACGCCGGCGAATTCCCAGGCGGCCTTTTCGATGGTGGTGGGTTCCGCCCACACCCGGGCCCGGGGGCTCAGGTCGCGGCTCTCCAGTTCGCCCACGGCCAGGGCCAGGAGGTAGGGGGGGATGGGCTGGGGCATGGAGAAGCGGAAGACCCGCGTGCCGGGGACCTCCCCGGCGCCGTCCCAGGCGGGCCCGGCGGACATGACCGCCGAGAGGGCCTCGGGCACCACCACCTCGGCGTCGTAGCTGACCCGGGCGTAGGCCGAATCCTGGCAGGGCACCAGGGTGCGGGCGTGGATGGCCTGGCACTGGCTGAAGAGGAAGGGGTGCCTCCCGCCCTCGGTCTGGGCCGGCTCCAGCCACTGGAGGCCGATGGCCTCGGGGCTGGTCTCGTAGGCGATGACCACGGCCCCGGCCCCCGGGGGCAGCTCCAGCCGCATCCGGCGGCCCAGGATGGGATCCTCCGCCCCCAGCTCGAAGGGCACGTCCTGATCCAGGGCCGGCACCCAGGCCCGGAAAACGGTCAGCCCCTTGGTGTCCAGGTCCAGGGTCCCGCCCGCGGAGGCCGTGAACACCAGCGTGGCCTCGCCGTTCAGCACCCGGCGGTCGAAGTCCACCAGGAAGCGCAGGTGCCACCGCTCCGTGCGGGGCTGGCGGTCGTCGTAGTACGAATGGGGATCGAGCCGGGCCATGAATGTTCCTCGTGGATGGACGGGAGTTGGATTTTCGCGACGCGTTTCGGAAGTTCCAAGGGACTCCGGCCATTATCCACCGGCGGCGCCGGCATGGGGATCACAATTCGAGGTAGCCCGGGGTCCTCTCCCCTCAGTGCCCCTTCTTTTCCGCCTCGGGGATCCGGATGGCGTCGCCCTTGTCCCGGACGATGGCGCGGTACCAGTCGGGGTTGTAGGGGGGGTGGGTCACTTCGCCCTTGGCGTCGCGGACGTTGCCGTCCAGGTACTTCCAGATGAGGGTCTCCCCCAGCTTGCGCCAGCGGGCGGTGACCATGTCGCCCTGGCGGCAGGAGTAGTCCGTGAGGTAGGCCTTGGCCAGCTCGGGGGACTGCTGGTAGAGCGCCTTGGCGTGGGCCTCCACCTCGGGCTGGTGGGCCAGGAAGCCGCCCTCCAGTTCGCGCTGCACCTTCTGGATGTCCACGATCATCTCGTCGTAGCGGCTGTAGGCGTAGTTGGCCACGAAATTGAAGGTCCAGAAGGCGCTGTCCCAGCTGAACTCGTTCCAGGTGCCGGTGCCCTCGGCGAAGCTGTGGGGCACGGCCTTGTTGGCGCAGTACATGGGCACGTAGACGGTGGAATAGGTGTCGTCCACGCCGAACCACAGCACCCCGCCGATGGCGTCGGGGAGCCAGGACCGGGACTGGCTCACGTAGGACCAGCCGGTCTGCTGGGTGGAGATGGCGCGCTCGTGGAGGTAGGCCTTGCCGTCCACCTTCCACTCCATGGGCCGCCACCGGTAGGGCGTGTGGTAGGGGCCGGCGCCCACGTCCTTGGTCATGTCCAGATCGGTGCCCTCGTAGTGGTCCCGCATGAGCTCCATGACATCGCGCACGCTCAGCTTGTGGTCGGGGGTGACGCACAGCGGCATGGGCTTGGCGCCGGGGGTGCCCTTGGCGATGTCGATGGGGATCTTCAGGGACGGCGCGGCGCGGTTGAACACGCTCCACACCCGGGCCTCGCAGAAGCGCAGGGCGCCGAAATCGGCGGGGGCGTAGACGTCGGTGAAGCTGAAATCCTTGTCCTCGCCCTTGAAGTAGCCCTTGTCCCGGGCGAAGGAGATGACGTCCTTGGCATAGAGGCAGGTCTTGGGGTCGTTCAGGGGGAAGCGGCTGATGCGGGCGTGGTTGGCGTGGGCGGAAATGGTGCCGTCCGGGACCTTCACGGCCACCCACACGGCGCCCTTCTGGCCCTTGCCCTTGCCGATGATCTCGAAGATCCAGGCCTCGTTGGGGTCGCCCACGGAGATGGACTCGCCTTCGCTGGCGTAGCCGTACTTGGCCACGAGCTCGCCCATGATCTGCACCGCCTCGCGGGCGGTCTTGGAACGCTCCAGGGCGATGTACATCAGGCTCCCGTAGTCCACGGTGCCCGCGGGCACCTGCAGCTCATCGCGGCCGCCGAAGGTGGTCTCGCCGATCACCACCTGGAACTCGTTCATGTTGCCCACGCGGGTGTAGGTGACCGGGGCCTCCTGGATGCGGCCCAGGAACTTGCCCGTGTCCCACTCCACGATGTCGCGCTGCTCGGTGGGCAGATGCTGGGCGCCCGCCTTGAAGTAGAGCTCGCCGTAGAGCGTGTGGCTGTCCGCGGCGTACGTGATCATGGTGGAGCCGTCCTTGCTGGCCCCCTTGGTGACCAGGATATTGGTGCAGGCCACCAGGGGCTGTGCGAGGCTGGAGACCAGGACCACCGAGGCGGCCGTCAGGGTTCGGAACAGGGACTTCATGGGCGTCCTTTCGGTTGGGAACAAGCCCCCATCATAGCAATGCCGCCTCACGAAGCGAGGCATGCCCTCCGCCTTGTTGAAACCATCACACCTCTCTGAGCATTGACCTTGCAGGAGCGCCCATGATGCCCGTCCCCCCCGCCCAGGTCCAGGAGGCCCCCACCCCCCGGGAGGTGGCCTTCGACGGCTTCAACCGGTTCCCCCTGAAGGGCACCGTGCAACCAGCCGAGGGAGGGTCCTGGTTCGCCGTGCTGGTGGGCGATTCCGGCCCCCTGGACCGGGATTGGAGCCAGCCCCGGCTGCCGGCCCACACCGGCCGGGCCCTGGCCCATTGGCTCCGGGACCAGGGGGTGGGCTCCCTGCGCTTCGACAAGCGCATCGCCGGCAGCCGGGACCCCAAGCTCAACGCCTCCCTGGACGCCCAGTCCGGGGATATCCTGGCGGCCCTGGCCGCCGCCCGGGCCCTGCCCGAGGCCCGGAACCGGCGGATCCTGCTGGTGGGCCACGGGGAGGGCGCCCTGTTGAGCCTCCTGGCGGCCCGGGAGGCGGACGCCCTCCTGCTCCTGGCCATGCCCAGCCAGCCCATGGGCAAGGCCCTGGCCGAGCAGGTCGCCCTGCAGCTGCATGCCAGTCAGGCCGCTCCCAACCGCGCCTACCTGGACGCCGTGCTCCAGGCCATCCGGTCCGGCCGCCCCGCACCGGCCCCCGGCCCGGACGTGCTCCCCCCCCTGGTGCGCTTGGCCAAGGGGCTCATGGCTCCGGAAACTCTTGATTTTGTCAGAGATACCCTGGACCTGGACCCCTGGGCCATGGTCGCACGTGTGGCCGTTCCCGTGGCGGTGGCCTGGGGGGGTAAGGATATCCAGACCTGGAAGCCCGCCCAGATCCCCGCGGCCTTCCGGGGGACCGTGCTGGACCTGCCGGACGCGAACCACGTGTTCCGCAGGGAACCCGGGGCCCGGTCCGAACTGGACGGCGCCCGGGCCCTGGAGGGCTACCGGGACGAGCGGCCGCTGGCGGACTTGTCCCCCATCTCGGCCTGGATCAGGACTTTGAAGTAGGCGGGAAGCGCTTCAGCATCTTCCGCACGGCCTCCGTCACGGCGGCGTCCGCGTCCTCGGGGCTTTCCGAGCCGTCCAGCACATCCTCGGCGGCCGCCTTCCAGACCAGCTGGCTTGTCTTGAAGTCCTTGATTTCCAGGACGATGGACGTGACCTGGCCGGAGGAGCGTGCCCCGAGGGGCGCCGCGAGGCCCAGGCCCAGGCCCACGGGTCCCCCGCCCATGCCCAGGCCGATGCTCACGGCGCCCCGGGAGCGGCGGCGGGCGGCGAAGGCGGGGTAGTAGGTGACCAGGAACTGCGGATCGGCGGAGGTTTCCCGCCGGAAGCCGCGCTGGGCCAGTTCGGCCTCCACGGCCCGGCGCACCCGGTTGTCCAGGATCGGGTTGCCGGCGGCGGCCTTGGGGGCGGCATACCAGTCGTAGGCCTGATACGCCTGGTAGTTGGCCCGGGCGTCGTAATCGAACCGGATCTCGGGGCCCGCGCACCCCAGGGACAGGGCCAGGACCACGAGGCTGGAGGCGAGGATGCGCATGGTACCCCTTTCGTTGAGCCTTTGACCAACCGGCCGGCCTTCGGGTTGAATCAGGGCACCCGGGTGGGGGCCACGGCCATGGATTCGTTGCCGTCCCGGTCCCGGGTGGCCACCGCGAAAAAGAAATTGTCCGTGCCCACCCCGGGCAGGTCCGCGTGATCCCCCACGGGCACGGCCTTGTCCTCCTGCCAGGCCACGGCGTCCGCGCTCCGGCGGTACACCACCATGGAGGCGACCCGGGGGTCGGTGATGGGGGTCCAGCTCAGCCGGGCATCGGGGGTGGCGGCGCCGGAGAGGGTGACGTTGCGCGGCGCCTCCGGGGCCAGGGCCAGGCCGTGGAAGGCGCCCACCATCTCGCGGGTGATCTTGGCGCAGTAGCCGGGGTCGAAGAAGGCGGGGGAATCCCCGTAGGTGCGCCCGCCCTCGACGCGGGGGATCTGGTGCTGGCGGTCGAAGTTCTCCTGGGTCTCCGTCACCCGGGCCGCGGGGAAGCCCTCCCGGTTGAAGGCGAGGTGGTCGCCGCCCCGCCCCACGCGGTCCCGGCGGAGCATCACCTTCATTTCCAGCTGGTCCGCGAAGCGCTCCCCGAACCGCTTGAGGTACCGCGCGAACTCCCGGCTGGGGGAATCGTTCTCGCCGCCCAGGGCCTCCCGGGCCCGCTTCTGGGCCTCGGTCTCCGCCGCGGGCACGCCCTCGGAGAAGATGCGGACGGTGCCCCCGGCCTTGGCGCCGCCGGGGCCCGAGGTGTTGCCCACGGTGTCCGCGGCCAGCATCGCGATGACGTTGACCCCCTCGGCCTTGAGGCGCCGGGCCAGGTGGGCCGCGCCCAGGAGGCCCTGCTCCTCGCCGGCGGTGGCCACGAAGTAGACGTTGACGGCGGTGCGGTCCGCGCACATGACGTGGGCCATCTCGAAGGCCAGGGCCACGCCGCTGGCGTTGTCCACGGCCCCGGGGGCGTCGCTCTCGGCGTCCATGACGTCGGAGGCGCGGCTGTCGTAGTGGGCGCACACCACCAGGGCGTCCTTCACCCGGGAGGGGTCCAAGGCCGGGAGCAGCACCCCGACGTTGACCATCTCCGTGGCCTTGGGGACCCGGGGGCCCGGCTCCTGGATGAACCGGTCCTCGAAGGGGATGAGGCGGGAACCCGGCAGCATGGCCAGGTCCCGGGTCTCGCCGATGAGCCAGTTCCGGGCCGCCACGATGCCCCGGGCCTCGGTGGAGGCCTTGGAGAGGGAGTGGCGGGTGCCGAAGGCCGCGAGGCGTTCCACGGTCCTGCGCAGCCGCGCGGATTCCACGTGGCCGGCCATGTCCTTGGCCGTTGGCGGAACCTGGGCCCCCAGGGCCAGGGCCAGGGAGAGATAGAGGGGAAGGCGCATGGGGACTCCGGAGCTCTTCCCCATCCTACCCCTTCCGGGCAAAGGCCGGTCCCCGGTGCTAGACTTTCCAACTATTGTCCAGGGAGTCATCATGTTCGAACTCAAAGGCAGGATTGCCCTCATCACCGGCGCCAGCCAGGGCATCGGCGAAACCATCGCCCGGAATCTGGCCCGCCAGGGCGCCTTCACCGTCTGCGCCAGCCTTCCCTCCACCGAGGAGGACCTGAAGAAGGTCGTCGCCGGCATCCAGGCCGAGGGCGGCCAGGCCGACTACGTCCTGCTGGACATGGGCAAGGGCGAGACCATCCGCGCCGCCGTGGCCACGGTCCTGGAGCGCCACGGCGCCCTCCACATCCTGGTGAACAACGCCGGCATCACCAAGGACAAGCTCATGATCCAGATGAAGGAGGAGGAGTTCGAGCTGGTGCTCGACATCAACCTCAAGGGTTCCTGGCTGGCCACCCAGGCCGTGGCCAAGGCCATGATGAAGCAGCGCTGGGGCCGGATCATCAACATCGTCTCCGTGGTGGGCCAGATGGGCAACGCCGGCCAGAGCAACTACGTGGCCTCCAAGGCCGGCCTCATCGGCCTCACCAAGACCGTGGCCCGGGAATTCGCCAGCCGCAACATCACCTGCAACGCCGTGGCCCCCGGCTACATCGCCACCGCCATGACCGACAAGCTCCCCGAGGAGGTGAAGGCCGAATTCAACCGCCAGATCCCCCTGGGCCGCATGGGCACCCCCACGGACATCGCCAACGCGGTCTCCTTCCTGGCGTCCGAGGAGGCCGAGTACATGACCGGCCAGGTGCTCAGCGTGAACGGCGGAATGCTCATGCCGTAGGTTAAACGTCGGGAGGGCGCCCCGGGTCACACCTGGGACGCCCGCCCTGTGCGCCCCCTGACTTCGAGGTCCGCTGTGCAAACCCTCCCGACGCCGGCCGCCCCGGACGTGGTGCGCGGGGAGCTCCTCGCCGGGCTCTTCGAGGCCACCGCCGACCGGTACGGGAACCGCACCGCCCTGGAGTTCGAGGGGCGCAGCCTCACCTACGGGGAACTGGACGCCAGGGCCAACCGCCTGGCCCGGCTCCTCCAGGAGCGGGGGGCGGGGCCCGGCGTCTACGTGGGCCTCTTCCTTCCCCGGGGCCTGGACGCCCTGGTCGCGCTGCTGGCCATCCTCAAGGCCGGCGCGGCCTACGTGCCCCTGGACCCCGATACGCCCCCGGACCGGGTGCGGGCCATCCTCCAGGATTCCTCCGCGAGGCTCCTGGTGTCCTCCCTGGGCCTGGCGGCCCCGGTGGCCGGGGGTCCCTGGACCCCGGTGCTCCTGGAGGAGGAGGCCGCGGCCCTGGAGGCCCTCTCCCCCGCGCGGCCCCCCTGCCGGGCCCGGCCCGGGGACCCCTGCTACGCCATCTTCACCAGCGGATCCACGGGGCGCCCCAAGGGCGTGGCCGTGGCGCACCGGTCCGTGTGCAACCTGGTGCGCGCCGAAGGGGGGATCTTCGGGGTCAACGACGGGGACCGGGTCTTCCAGGGCTTCTCCCTGGCCTTCGACGCCTCGGTGGAGGAGATCTGGCTGGCCTGGCACGCCGGCGCCGCCCTGGTGGCGGGCGGAGCCGCCGTCGTCAAGAACGGCCCCGCCCTTCCCGCGTGGCTGCGGGAGCGGGGCATCACGGTGCTCTCCACCGTCCCCACCCTGCTGGGGACCTTCGACGAGGACGTGCCCGGCCTGCGCCTCCTCATCCTGGGCGGGGAGGCCTGCCCCCAGGACCTGGTGCGCCGCTGGGCGCCCTCCCGGCGCATGGTGAACACCTACGGCCCCACCGAGGCCTGCGTCATCGCCACCTGGACCGACCTCGCCCCGGACCGCCCCGTCACCATCGGCAGGGCCATCCCCAACCTCCGCACCTACGTCCTGGACCCGGACCTGGCCCCGGCGTCGGAGGGGGAGCTGTGCCTGTCGGGCATCGGCCTCGCCCTGGGCTACCTGGGCCGCCCCGACCTCACCGCGGAGCGCTTCCCCGCCAATCCCTACGCGGACGGCCCCCACACGGAGCGCCTCTACCGCACCGGCGACAAGGTGCGCGTGGACGCCGCGGGGGACCTGGAATTCCTGGGGCGCCTGGACGACCAGGTCAAGCTCCGCGGGTTCCGGGTGGAGCTGGGCGAGATCGAGGCCGCCCTGCGCGCACAGGCCGGCGTCCAGGGCGCGGCCGCCGCGGTGCGCAGCGAGGGCGGACCTGACCAGCTGGTGGGCTACGTGGCGCCGGGCCCCGCGGACGAGGACGCCCTGCGCGCCGCCCTGCGCAGGACCCTGCCCTCGTACATGATCCCCGCCCGCATCGTCGCCCTGGAGGCCCTGCCCGTGCTCCCCAGCGGCAAGCTGGACCGCAAGGCCCTCCCGGCCCCCCCGCCCCGGGCCGCGGCGGACCGGACCCCCGAGGCCCCGTCCTCCCCCCGGGAGCGGGCCCTGGCCGAAGCCTGGGCCCGGCTCTTCCACCTGGAGGCCGTGGGCCTGGACCAGGACTTCTTCACGGACCTGGGGGGCCACTCGCTCCTGGCCGCCCTCATGGTCTCGGAACTGCGCAGGACCGGCGCGTTCCTGGGTCTCTCGGTGCCCGATGTGTACGCGTGCCCCACGGTGCGCCTCCTGGCAAAGGAGATGGACGCCCGGAACCCCGCGCCCCAGGCGCCGGCCCCCGTGACGGCCCCCCGGCCCCGCTGGGTCCGGTGGCTCTGCCAGGGGGCCCAGGCCGCGGGGCTCTACCCGCTCCTGGGCTATTTCGGCCTGCAGTGGCTGGCCCCCTACCTCACCTACAGCTGGCTCATCGACCACGACTTCGACCGGGCCCCGGCCCTGGCCGCGGCCGCGGGGGTGATCCTGGTGCTCAACCCCGCGATGTTCCTGCTGTCCATCGCCGCCAAGTGGATCCTCCTGGGCCGGGTGCGGCCGGGGATCCACCCCCTGTGGGGCTCGTACCACCTGCGCTGGTGGCTGGCGACGCGCATCCAGGCCGCGACCCCCACCGGCTACCTGGTGGGCACCCCCTGGATGCGGGCCTACCTGCGCCTCATGGGCGCCCGGGTGGGGCCCCACACCCACTTCGCCACGGACTGCATGCGGGGCTTCGACCTCCTTTCGGTGGGCGCCGACACCTGCATCGGCGTGGACGCGCGCCTGGAGGCCTACGTCATCGAGAACGGCGCCCTGCGCCTGGGGCCCATCACCGTGGGTTCCCGCTGCTGCGTGGGCGCCCGGGCCGTGCTGGCCCCCGGGACCGTCATGGAGGACGGCGCCGAGCTGGGCGACCTGAGCATGCTCCCCGAGGGCGCGCGCATTCCGGCCGAAAAGCACTGGGTGGGCTCCCCCGCCCTGCCCCTGCCGGGCCCGGACCGGTCCGGGCTGGCCCCCTCCCGCCCGGGGCGCGCCCGCATCGCGGCCATGGCCGTGGCCCAGGGATTGGCGGCCTTCCTGGTGCCCGTGGTCTTCCTCGCCTCCATCCTCCCCGGCATGATGCTGCTGAACGAGCTGTGGATCGATATCCCCGGCTACTTCGGCTACCTGTGGGCGGTGCCCCTGGCGGCCATCTCGTACGTGGTGCTCCTGAGCCTGATCATCGTCGGCGTCAAGCGCGCCGCCATCGGCCGGGTGAAGGCGGGCACCTACGACCTGACCTCCTTCTACTACCTGCGGAAGTGGTTCGTGGACCAGCTCATGGAGATCTCCCTGGATCTCCTGGGCCCCCTCTACGCCACGCTCTACCTGAACCCCTGGTTCCGGGCCCTGGGCGCCACCATCGGGCGGCGCGCCGAGATCTCCACCGCCGGCGCCGCCACGCCGGACCTCCTGGAGATCGGGGAGGAGACCTTCATCGCCGACGCGGCCTCCCTGGGCACCCCCCGCTTCGACCTGGGCCGGGTCACCCTGGCGCCGACCCGCGTGGGCCGGCGGGCCTTCGTGGGCAACAGCTCCGCGGTGCCCGGGGGCACGTCCCTGGGGGACCTCGCCCTGGTGGGGGTCCTTTCCGTGCCGCCCCTGGATCCCGCCGAGGCCGCGAGGGTCGACGCCTCCTGGCTGGGCTCCCCCGCCATCTTCCTGCCCCGGCGCCACCACGCCGAGGGGTTCGGGGAGGACCGCACCTTCACCCCTTCCCGCAGGCTGGTGGCCCTGCGCCTGGGCATCGAGTTCTTCCGGGTGACCCTGCCGGCCATGGCCTACGCCCTCCTCACCTGCCTGATGCTCACCACCCTCACCGTCCTGGAGGAGCGCATCGGCCTGGGAAGGGCCATCCTGCTCTTCCCCCTCCTGTACTTCGCCGCCGGGGTCGCCGCGTCGATCTTCACCGTGGCCATGAAGTGGGTCCTCATCGGCCGCTACCGCCCCTGCGAAAAGCCCCTGTGGTGCGGGTTCGTGTGGCGCACCGAGCTGGTGTCGTCCCTCCACGAGAACCTGGCCGCGTCCTGGCTCCTGAACCTCTGCCAGGGCACGGCCCTGCTGCCCGCGTACTTCCGGCTCCTGGGCGCCCGCGTCGGCCGGGGCGTGCACATGGAGACCATCTGGATGACGGAGTTCGATCTGGTGCGCATCGGCGACGGCGTCTGCCTGGGTCCAGACTGCACCCTCCAGACCCACCTCTTCGAGGACCGGGTCATGAAGATGTCCACCGTCGACCTGGGCGAGGGCTGCTCCGTGGGCACCGACGCCGTGGTACTCTACGGCACCCGCCTGGAACCCGGCTCCCACCTGGGGGACCTCTCCCTCCTCATGAAGGGGGAGACCCTCCCCGAAGGCACCCGCTGGCACGGGAGCCCCGCCCGGCGCCTCCCGTGAGGCCGGCCTTCGCCCTCCTCCCGGCCTTCACCGAGGCCACCGCCCTGCCCGGCCTGGCCCGGGAGCTGGGCCTGGACGCCCCTGCCCGCTTCGCCGGCCACGACGCCCACGGCCGCCCCCTGGCCGAGGCCGCGGGCCTCCCGGTGCCGGTGAGCCTCAGCCGCTGCGGGCCCGTCACGGCCGTCGCCCTGGGATCCGCGGGCCGGGTGGGCGTGGACCTGGTGGACCCCCGCTGCGGCATCCCCACCGGGGGCCTCCTGGACCTCGCCGCCCCCGGGGAGCGGACCTGGCTGGAACCCCTTTCCGGTCCCGAGCTGCGCCGCAGGGTCTTCCAGGTGTGGGCCTGCCGGGAGGCGCTGCTCAAGGCCCTGGGCCTGGGCCTCACCCTGGATCCCGGGGCCGTGGAGCTGGAACCCGACGGCGAGGGCCTCCGCCCCTCCCGCGTCCTGGGCAGCCCGGCACCCCCCACCGGCTGGCACGTGCAGCTGCTGGACGGGGAGGGGCTGGCGGAAGGGTTGATCCTGGCCCTGGCCTGGGCGGACTAAAGCGTGTCGGCAGACCCTAGAGCGTGCGCTTGAAGAGCCTCGTCGCCAGCACCAGGGCCAGGGTCCCGATGAGCCCCAGGTAGAGCAGGTCCGGCGCCAGCGCCGCGAAGCCGGCGTCCTTGAGCAGCACCGCCTTGAAGCCGTGCACCGCGTAGGTGAAGGGATCCACCCGCGCGATGGCCCGGAGCCAGCCCGGGAAGGCCGCGATGGGGTAGATGGCGCCGCTGGGGAAGTAGAGGAGCGTATTGAGGACCCCGAACATGGCCCGGGGCACCAGGGGGTCCTCCACCCGCACCATCAGGAGGAACATCAGCGAATTGAAGGCGAAGGACGTGGCCACGATCATCAGCAGGAGCTGCAGCAGCAGCGCGGGGTGGAACACCACGTCCATGCCCGCGATGAGGCTGCCCAGGAGCGTCAGGACGACCCCGGCGAGGATGGCCTTGATGGCCCCCGAGGCCACAAGGCCGAGCACCAGCTCCAGCCGGGTGATGGGCGTGACCAGGAAGCCCTCGTGCACGCCCCTGGCCTTGTCGTCGATGTAGAGCATGCCGCCGCCGATCATGACGGAGACGAACATGGCCAGGGTGATGGAGCCCGGCAGCAGGTACTTCATGTACTCCACGAAGGGGTACAGCTCCACGATGCGCAGCGCCACGGTGTTCACCACCCGCTGGTCCACCCGGGGCCGGTTCAGGGCGTCAGTGAGGGCCTGCATCTCCGCGGTGAGGCTGCCGCTGAGGAACTGGTCCGAATTGTCCACCACGAACCCGATGGAGGGATTCTCCCCGCTGAGGGCCCGGCGCGAGAACTGG
The DNA here is from genome assembly GCF_030295405.1 of Mesoterricola silvestris. GTDB lineage: Bacteria > Acidobacteriota > Holophagae > Holophagales > Holophagaceae > Mesoterricola > Mesoterricola silvestris. Next base: position 3,653,678 of record NZ_AP027080.1, read on the forward strand.
GGCGGGATGACCACGGCCGCGTCCAGGCGCCCGGAGCGCACGTCCTCCTGGGCCTTCTTGTCGCTGTCGTAGCGGATGGTGCGGAAGGTCCGGATGTTGGCGGCCACGGAATCGAAGGCTTCGTGGATCCGCAGGGCCTGGGGCCCGCCGTCGTAGTCCACCACGCCCACCCGGGCGTCGGTGATCTTCCCGCCGAAGGCGTTGCCCAGGATGACCAGCTGGATGAGGGGGGCCACCATGGCGGTGAGCATGAGGGAGGGGGAGCGGAAGAACTTCCGGAGCTCCCGCTCGACGATGGCGAGAAGACGGGTCATGGCTGCATCCCCGGCCTGGGCGGCATGAAGGCGGTGTAGGTCTTGACCTGGGTGTCCCGGAGCTGGCGCCCCGTGTAGTGCACGAAGACGTCGTCCAGGGTGGTGTTCTGCACGGTGAGGGTGCGGATGGCGATGCCGCCGCGCACGGCCAGCTCCACCAGCTCCGTGGTGGTGCGCGAGCCGTTGGTGGTGAGCACCCGGAACATCCCGGCCCCCTCGGCCTGGATGCTGGTGACCTCCCCCAGCGCCCGGAGCCGGTCCTCCCAGTCCTCCGGGGGCGCCTCGAACTGCGCCTCGATGACGTTGTTGCCGGGCACGCTCTGCTTGAGCCGGGCGGGGGTGTCCAGGGCCACGAGCTTGCCGTGGTCCACGATGGCGATGCGGTCGCAAAGGCGGTCCGCCTCGTCCATGTAGTGGGTCGTGATGAGGATGGTGAGCTGCTTGCGGGCCTTGAGCTTGTTGAGCATCTCCCACACCGCCACCCGGGACACCGGATCCAGGCCCGTGGTGGGCTCGTCCAGGAAGAAGATGCGGGGGTTGTGCACCAGCCCGCGGGCGATCTCCAGGCGCCGGCGCATGCCGCCCGAGAGGGTCTTCGTCTCGGCGTCCCGCCATTTTGTCAGGTCCACCGCCTCCAGGAGCTCCTCGATGTTGGCGCGGCGCTGGGCCCGGGGCACGTTGTAGAGCTTGGCGTAGATGGAGAGGTTCTCCTCCACCGTGAGGTTGATGTCGCTGGTGAGGGCCTGGGGGATGACGCCCATGCAGTGCCGCGCGGCGTCGGCCTCCTGGGAGACGTCGTGGCCCTCGATCCAGGCCCGTCCGGAGGTGATGGGGATGAGCGTGGTCATCATGCGGATGAGGGTGCTCTTCCCGGCGCCGTTGGGGCCCAGGAGGCCGAAGGTCTCGCCGGGCTTCACCTCCAGGCTGATGCCCTTGACGGCCTCGAAGTCGCCGAAGCGCTTGACGACGTTCTCGACCCGGATGGCCGCGCCCGGGGCGGCGGCGGGGGCGTGGACCTTCACCGGCGCACCAGCCGGGCCTTGGGCACCAGCACCTCGGCGGTCATGCCGGGCACGTAGCGCTCCCCGGGATTCGGGATGAGCAGCTTGATCCGCACGGTCTTGATGTCCCGCTTGCGCCGGCTCACGTCCCGCTGGGTGGCGAAATCGCCCTCGGCGGCCTTGAGGAGCACGGTGCCCTGCACCAGGGCCCCGCCCGGCATGCGCACCTTCAGGACGTCGCCCAGCTGCACGGCGTCGGCCTCGGTTTCGGCCACCGCCGCGTAGACCCAGGTCTGGCCCAGGTCCACGATCGTCACGATGGGCGCGCCCGCGTTGACCACCTCGCCCTGCCTGGCCGCCCAGATCCCCACCTTGCCCGAGACCGGGGCCAGGATGCGGGTGTAGCCCAGGCGGGCCCCGGCCAGGGCGTCCTGGGCCCGGGCGGAGGCGGCGTTCTCCTCGGCCGCCACCGCCTGGCGGGTGCGGGCCTGGGCGGCCCTCAGGGCCGCCTCGGCGGCCGCGGCCTGGTCCCGGGCGGCGCGTTCCCGGGCCTGCACGGCCTTGAGGGTCTGCTCGGCGGTGTCCCGGTCCTGGGCGCTGAGGATCCCCTGGCCCGCCAGGGCCACGGTGCGCCCGGTGAGTTTTTCCTGGTTCTCCCGGTTGGCGGTGGCCTCCGCGAGGGCGGCCGCGGCGGCGCTGCGCGTGGCCTGGGCGCTGGCCACGGTCTGTTCCGTGTCCCCGCGGGTGCTCTCGGCCGTGGCCCTCAGGGCGCCGTACTGGGCCGCGGAGGCGCCCTTGGCCGCGGCGAGCTCGCCGGGGTCGAGGATCGCGATGAGGTCGCCGGCCTTGACGTCCTGGCCTTCGGTCACGGCCAGCTTCTCGATGCGCCCCAGGATCTGGGCGCTGACCACCACCTGGTTGGCGTCCACGGTGCCCAGCAGGGCCAGGTCCGGGGAGTGGTCGGTGGTGGCGTAGAAGTAGCCCAGGGCCACCAGGAGGAGCGCGCCCAGCAGGGCGAAGATGCGGTAGCGGGGATTCACGGCAGATCACCTCGGGATTCGGAAAGGACCCGCGCCGCCACGAGGCGGCCCTGGGCGGGATCGGTGAAGAGGATGCTGGCGGCGAAGTCCAGCAGCGCTTCCCGCTGCCGGGCCATCCGCCCCGGGTCCCGCGGATCCAGGCCGGTGATCTCCCGGTAGAAGGGCGCGGAAATGAAGTAGAAGGTGTTCGCCCCGGTGAGGGAGACCAGGACCGGCTCCGGATCCTGGTCCCGCAGCTCGCCGCTGCGGGCGCCCTCGGCCAGGGCCGCGGTCAGGGCCGCGTGCATGGGGCGGAAGGCGATGTCCACGATGCGCGAGATCCAGCTGGCCTGCCCCGCCCGGGCCCGCATCATCTCGTGGCCCAGGATCCGGGTGAAGGTCCCGGCCGAGGCCAGGTGGTCGAAGTGGCCCAGGAAGTGCCGCAGCAGCCGTTCCCCCGGGGTCCCGGGTCCCTGGAGGTTGCGCAGGAACCGCTCCATCAGCCCCGTGAACACCTCGTCCAGCACTGCCGCGTAGAGCCCTTCCTTGGTGCCGAAGTAATAGTGGATCAAGGCCTTGTTCACCCCGGCGGCCCGGGCGATGGCATCGGTGCGGGCCCCGGCCTCCCCCTCCCGGGCGAACTCGGCGACGGCCGCCTTCAGGATGGCCCTGCGGGAATCGTCGTGGTTTTCGTGGGCCATGGTTTAACCAAAAAGTTAAACCATATGGTTAAGCCTCCGCGAGGGCCTTGTCAAGGGTCGAGTCGCGCGCCCCTGGCCCCGTCCTGCCACTGCAGTTCCACCCGGGCCCCGGGCCCGGCCTGGGCGGCGCGGGTGAGGACCCGCCCCTGGGCGTCCTTCACCAGGGCGAAGCCCCGGTCCAGGGGGCCCCGGGGATCCATGGGCCCCAGCCGGGCCTCCAGCACCTCCAGGCGGTGGGAGCGCCGGCGCAGGCCGCCGTCGGCGGCGGGGGCGAGGCGCTGGCGCAGCAGGTCCAGGCGGGCCCCGGCCTGGTCCAGGCGGCGCTGGGGGTGCGCCAGGTGGAGGCGCTGGACCAGGGCCTGGAAGCGGGGAAAGGCGCCGGGACCGGCCAGCTGGAGCCGGTGGCGGAGGGCCGCTAGGCGCTCCCCGGCGCGCCGGAGGCGGTCGGGGACGGCGTGCATGCCGCGGCTGTCGGCGAGGAGGTTCAGGGTGCTCTCCAGGCCCCGGAGGCGCCAGGCCATGCGGGCCACCAGGGCCTCGGTGCGCCGGCGCAGTTCGCTGGCCAGCGCCGCGCGGTCGGGGGTGGCGAATTCCGCGGCCTGGCTGGGGGTGGCGGCGCGGCGGTCCGCGGCCAGGTCCACCAGGGTGGTGTCGATCTCGTGGCCCACGCCCGTGACGATGGGCAGGCGGCACGCGGCCACCGCCTTCACCAGTTCCGGATCGTTGTAGGACCACAGGTCCTCCAGGCTGCCCCCGCCCCGCACCAGGAGGATGGCGTCGCAGCCCCAGAAGGCGTCCTGGATCTCCTGCAGGGCCAGGAGGTTCTCCGGCACCGACCGGTCCCCCTGGGCCGCGGCGGGGGCGATGAGCAGATCCACCCCGGGGGCCCGGCGCAGGGTCACCTCCAGCACGTCCCGCAGGGCCGCGCCCCCCAGGGCGGCCACGATGCCCAGCTTCCGGGGGGAGGCCGGAAGGGGGCGCCGGGGCCGGTCGAAGACCCCCTGGGCCCGGAGATCGGCCTCCAGCTGGCGCAGCCGGGCCTGGAGATCGCCCTTGCCCGCGGGTTCGCAGTGGGTGACCGCCAGCGTGAGGCTCCCTCCGGCCACGTAGAGGTTCAGGGAGCCCTTCACCACCACCCGGTCCCCGTCCCGGGGCGCGGCCTTCAGGAACCGCTGCTGGCTGGCCCACACCGCGCAGGAAAGGGCCGCGCCCTCCTCCTTGAGGGTGAAGTACCAGTGGCGCCCCGAGGTGCGCGCGTTGGAAACCTCGCCCTGCACGCACACGGCGGCGAAGGGCGGCTCGATGCGGGTCTTGATCTGCTCAAGCAGCCGTTTGACGGAGAGCGGCGCGTCCACGGTTCATCCCGCGACGCGCATGGAGGCCTCGATGAGCGCCTTCCAGAGCCCCTCCACATCGGCCAGTTCCGTGGCCGAAGCCCCGATGGAGACCCGGAGGATCTGCCGGCCCTTGAGGACGGAGGGCGTGAGGTAGTACGTCCCCGCCTTGTTCACCGCCGCCAGGAGGGCGAGGTTGTGGGCCCGCAGCTCGGCCTCGTCCGTCATGCCTACGGGGACGTGGCGCACGCAGACGGTCTGCAGGTTCACGGGGGCCATGAGCTCCCACCCGCCCGTGGCCAGCACCTGGGCCTTCAGCCACTGCGCGTTGGCCAGGTCCCGGCGGATGCGGGCCTGGAGGCCCTCCACCCCCTGGGAGCGCACCAGGAACCAGAGCTTGAGGGCCCGGAAGCGCCGGCCCAGGGGGATGCCCCAGTCCCGCAGGTTCTTGACCTGGCCGTCCTGCTCGGTGTGCAGGTAGCTGGGATTGGTGCTCATGACCCGTATGAGGTGCTCGGGGTCCTTGACGAAGTAGGCGGAGAGGTCGAAGCCCGTGCCCATCCACTTGTGGGGGTTCAGCACGATGGAATCCGCGCTTTCGATGCCCTCCCACATGGGGCGGCACTCGGGGCAGATCATGGCCGTGCCGGCCATGGCCGCGTCCACGTGGAGCCAGATGCCGTGACGGGCCGAAAGCCGGGCCATGCCCGCCAGGGGATCCACGGCCGTGGTGGCCGTGGTGCCGATGGCCGCCACCATGGCGCAGGGCCTGCGCCCCGCGGCCAGATCGTCCACGATGGCCGCCTCCAGGAGGTCCATGCGCAGGGCGTGATCGGCGTCCGTGGGGATCAGGCGCAGGTTGTTGCGGCCGAACCCCGCCAGGAGCGCGGCCTTCTCGATGGAGCTGTGGGCCTGGTCCGAGGCGTACACCACCAGGGGCGCCTCCTCCGCCTGGAGCCCGCCCCGGGCCTGGCCGAAGGCGGAGGACCATTCCCGCGCGCAGAGCAGCGCGCAGAACGTGGAGGTGGACGCCGTGTCCTGGATGACGCCGGTGAATTCCGGCCCGAGGCCCAGCATCACCCGGAGCCACTCCATGACCACTTCCTCCACCTCCGTGGCGGCGGGACTGGTCTGCCAGCTCATGCCCTGGGCCCCCAGCCCCGCGCAGGCCATGTCCGCCAGGACCGAAGCCAGATCGGAATTGGAGGGGAAGTAGGCGAAAAACCCCGGATGGTTCCAGTGGGTGATCCCCGGCAGGACGATGCGGTCCAGGTCCCCGGTCACCCCCTCCAGGCTCCCCCCCTTAAGGGGAGGGGCCGCCGGAAGCATCCGCTTCACGTCCCCCGGCTCCAGGGGACTCATGACGGGCAGATCAGCCATCCGCTCCCGGTAGCCTGCGATCCACTCGACCATCTCATGGCCTAACCGTCGAAACTCTTGGGTATCCATGTCCCTATATTCAACCCAGAACGCCGGGGAAGTCCAGATCGCACGTGTCCCGGACGGGCGCCAGGGATTCGCCGACGCAGGCAAGCTGCGTCAGCGAATCCCTGGCAAAAGTCCGGAACACGTGCAATTACCCTTACGGTGCCTCCGAATACAGCACATAGGTTGCGGGGCTCGAGCTGGAGGTGTAGCCGATCATCTGCAGGAGGTAGAACTTGTCGTTGCCGTCGAAGCCCAGATAGGGCCGGTTGCTTTCGTAGGGACCGAGGGTCTGGCTCGACCAGACATCGTTGGAGAAGGTCACGAGCTGCTGTCCGGAGGGACCCCTGAAGTGGATGACGATCCGGTCGGTCTTGGCGGATCTTGCGAAATAGGCATTCTGGGTGCTTCCATTGGCCCCCGTCGTGCCGATGACCTGGACGGGCGTCCACGCGCCGTCGACCTTGCGGATCTCGCACAGCTCCGAACCGATCGACGAATCATAGGGGGTATGGGGGCGCGTGTAGAAGACGTGGAGGTCGCCCCGGTAGCTGAACAGGAGGTCCAGGGTGTCGTACCAGCTGCTGATGGCCACGCCGGTGGGGATCTTTTCCCACTTCCAGGCGTTCGGGCCCTGGCGCTGGAGCAGGTAGAGTTCCTGCCACGCCCCCAGGAGCACGCTGGGGACACCGCTGGCGTCCGTCGTCAGGCGGAAGGAATAGACCACGCCCGGGGCCGGCGAGACCACATCCAGGGACTCCACCTTCCAGGTTCCGGTGGCGTCCTTGTAGGCGTACTCGAACCCCGTGGCGCTATAGCTGTCCTTCGACCAGGCCACGTGGAGGGCATCGGCCCCGTCCAGGGTGAACGTGATGGTGTTCGTGGAGGAGCTGTAGCCGAGGGTCCTGCGCGCCACCTCTTCGGTCTGCCAGACTGCGCCATCAGACCAGGCGTGCACGATCGCCATTTCGGAACTCCCCTGCATGACCTGCCGCAGGTACACGGTGTGGGGCCGGCCCTGGGAATCCAGCCTGAGCTTGGGCTCCACGAGGGAAGCGGCATTGGTCAGGGGGTTCGTGACCCAGCCCGTCGGGGACGGGGTGGCGATGACGTAGGAGGAGTAGTTCACATACTGCGCGAAGGTCCAGGCCCCGTTGCCATCCAGGGCGCCCATCACCGAAGGAGGCAAGGACTTGATCACCGGGGCGGCCAGGGACAGCGATCCCGCCGTCGGAAGGGTGACCACCATCACGGGAAGGCTGGGCGCGGCCGCCGAACCCGTTTTCCGCGCCTCGATCCGGTAGGTGTAGTATCCGGAGGCCAGCAGGAGGTCCTGGTACGAGGAGGCGGTCGGGGCGAGATGCGCGACATCCTGGTAACTGGGATAGGTGGAAAGGCCACTGGCCCGGGTGACAACCACTTCGGTGGCCCCCGCGCTGTGGTTCTGCCAGGTCAGGCTCACCCCCTCCACCAGGGGCGTCGCCACCACCGAACCGGGCGATTTCAGACCGGTGCTCAGGGGATCGCTGGTCGCTTGCACGGTCTTGGTGCCCTTGGAATAGGTGATCCGGTAGCAAACGTAGCCGCCCTCGGGGGCCTGGCTATCCAGGTAGTCGGTGGCGCCGAAGCTCACGCCGGGAATCACGTCCCACGCATAGGTCGAACCGTAGGTGGCCGAGGTCCCCCGCTCCAGCGTCATGGCATCCGCCACGGAACTGTTGTTGGTCCACTTCAGGCTGATCCCCCCCACGACGCTGGTGGCGCTGGTGAAGGTGGGCGCCTTCAACCCCAGGGGGGAGCGGACCTCATTGCTGTAGGGCGAGTAGGTCGTGCCCAGGACGGCACGCATCCGGGCCCGCAGTTCCGAGTTCTCCGGCAGGGCGGCGGGGTCGAAGGTGGCATAGGCCGCGGTCCAGGAGGCCGGGACGAGATCCTGGCCCAGCTTGGTGAAGCTGCCGTCGCCGAGGGCCACTTCGAACTCGTACCCGTCGATGCGGTTCGTAGGGGCGGTCCAGGTGTAGTTGAGGTACGGGGAGACGGAAAGGTCACCGGTCACCGTGAGGTTGGTGGGTCCGTTGAGGCCCGACGTCCCGCCCCCCTTCCCGGAACTGCATCCGGAGGCGCCCAGCAGGGCGAGGAGTCCCACAAGGACAATTAGCCAAACGGAGGGCCGGGGCATGGTTTTTCTCCAGGAATGAAGCTTTGGAATGAAGCAAGTGTGACCATCCACTCCGGGACAAGCAAGGCCGAATCCCCCATCCGGAGGCCGCACCTGGGATCGCCGCCGCCCACCCCACCGCCAGGGAATCCCAGGATGGGGTGGCGCACGCGAGGGGATTCGCGGTAGGATCAAGGTCTGGCAAAAACCGATGCAAGGGCCAGACAAAACACGAAAGCAGCCGTAGCTCAGTTGGATAGAGTATTGGCCTCCGAAGCCAAGGGTCGCGCGTTCGAGTCGCGCCGGCTGCACCAGATCAAAGCCCTGAAATCCATGCAACGCATAGGTTTCAGGGCTTCCGTTTTGCTTGTCTGCACTCCGAAGACACTTGCATCGTGCCCCCGTTCCACACTTCCGGTGAGGCCTTGCGCGACCTAGCACGGCGATAGCGTGAAGAAGAATTTTCCTCGCTAATGTCGATAGGGAATGAAGGTCGCCCCGCCACTTCCATCCCTGGACACACCATCCTGGCAATAGTTCATCTGCACGGGTTGCCAGGGAACGGAAACCATGGGCGGGTTGATCAGCCGGTCAAGGGAGTATCCCATTCCGCCGATCAAGCCGCCTCCAACCGCTCCCATAGGAGCGGCAGCGACACCAGTCTACGCCGCAGCAGCCAGGCCGCCGCCGACGGCCCCTACCGCCAGGGCACTACCAAAGGCTTTCTGGTTGAAACTGAAATCGGGCTTCATGTATTGCGTCGAAGGAAACATCCCGCCTGTTATGAGAATAAGATCCCTATCCGCATAAATATCGATGGATCGAAAGGGTTTCATGGTCTTCTCCTTTTATTGGGCCCCAAATTGAATTGTTTTCATCAGAAGGGAACAATTTCCCCTCGGCTTGAAACCCGGGAATGGCATTGGGGACATTGCCATCCGCCCAAAAGAAGTTCTCGCATGGAGTGCGGCCATCGAAAGCGCGGAAAGACGTACAAACACTTTGGACAGAATCGTCTTGGTTTCCAGAGGTAAAAGGCAACCAATAATAGGATTGTTATAATATATTGCATAACATTGGACCTAGGCCTGTTCGTTTTTACGGACATCCATTCCCCACCCAATATGAAATTGATCGAAATGGCACCGATGTTTCCGAATTTAAAATATTTCCAATTAATCAGCCTCAGAGGCCAGGCGGAGTCAGCGGTCGGATCCGCGACGTCAATGGGGGAACTTGCAGCCTTTTCCTTATCCTGTGCATCCCCGTCCATCACCGTTCATCCCCGGCCAGTCAATAGCCGGGGTGGGTCAGCGCGATGGGGTCCAGCTTCGGAGTCAGGCTGCGGCGGCATGCAGCGCCTTGTTCAGCCGGGTCGAGTAGCGCGGGGGAACTGCCCCCCCGCGCCCTCACGGATCCGGACGTGAGACTCTCACCTCATCCGGCTCGTCCTGCCCAGCCTCCAGGTCGTATTCCCAGGGTCCAGTGGTAGAACAGCCCTTCTTGCCGCTGGTGGGCAATGTCGCCCAACCAACGAAAGGCTGCCGTCCAGTCCCGGTGGAACCGCTTGTATTTCCGTTTGGCCCAGCGGGCCAGGACCAGATTCAGGTAGTCGAGAAGTTCCAGGCACTCCGAGCGGTGGAACCGCCCATAGTAGTTGACCCATCCCCTGACGATGGGATTGATGAACGAGGCAAGCTCGCTCAGGGTCTTGGTGTTCATCTTCGTCGTCAGTTTCCACTCCCGGATGGCTTCCCGAGCGGCCTTCTTCGCCTTGTCGCTCATGGCCGGATTGAAGCCCACAAAGAGCTTTCCGTCCCGGGTCTTCACCGACCGCCCCCGAAAGGTGTAGCTCAGGAAGTCGAAGGCCGTGTGGTCATGGTCCCCCGGGCGCGAATCGTCCTTACAGTAGACGATCTTCGTTTTCTCCGGGTGGAGTTCCAGCCCCTTGTCCTTCAATCGCCTGCGCACCCCTTCCAGGACGTATTTGGCCTGGGCCAGGCTCACGCAATGGATCACCGCATCGTCGGCATACCGCTCGAACGGGACGTTCGGAAAGACCCGCCCCATCCAGGCATCGAACGCATAGTGCATGAACAGGTTGGCCAGCAATGGGCTGATCACCCCGCCCTGCGGCGTTCCCGCCGTCCGTTCCTGCAGGGTTCCGTCCTCCCGTTGGGCCGGGGCCTTGAGCCACCGTTCCACGTACAGGGGGATCCACTTCAGGGCCGAATCCGACTCGGTATGGTGCCGAACCGCCTTGAGGATCAGGTCATGCGGCAGGTTATCAAAGAATCCTTTGATATCCAGATCGATGACCCAGTCCAGGCGCCAGCAGCGCTCCCTTGCCTTTGCTACGGCATCCAGTGCCGAACGACCCGGCCGATAGCCGTAGGAGTCCTCGTGGAACATGGGTTCCACCAAAGGCTCCAATACCTGCTTGGCTACCATCTGGGCCACTCGGTCCGCCACGGTCGGAATGCCCAAGGGTCTCGTCCGGCCGTCCTTTTTGGGAATCTCCACCCGCTTCACCGGCGGCGGGAAGTAGCTGCCCGACGACATCCGATTCCAGATCTTGTAGAGGTTGCCCTCCAGATCCTTGTCAAACATCGACAGGGTTTCTCCATCCACGCCCCCTGCTCCCCGGTTGGCCCGGACCAGACGCCATGCCTCGGCGACCTGTTCCCTGGAAATGCTGTAAGGCTTCGCTTCAGACACGTGCTCTTCCCCCGGAGGGTTGACCCGCATTTGAAGCCGGACAGGCCGGTCCCTTGGCTCCACCCGCATTACCGGGCATCGTCGCTACTACGGACCGGTCCGCCCCGGCGCCCCGCTTCGGTACTCTCGCCCTACGGGGGACTACCCCTCGGACTTCTCCCTTGGCATCGGGACGCTCGGTTCCCACGTTCCACACAAGAGCCTGGACAGGGCTCGCGCCGCTTCTACGCCGGCCACCGCCCGGACCGTAAGCAGGTCCCTTCCGGGCTTGGTCCCAGGACTTCATCCGGAGCCTGGTTTCGATGGCTTTTGATCTCTTTCGACGCCTCATCAGCGGTTCACTTTTGTTCGCCTTCCCTGTCCCTACCTGACGGGGGTTCCCCCGCCTTTTCCGGGTCCGCTCACCACCTGGGGTGTCACCCCCACGCAGCGCCCGGTGGTTTGGGATCTGGCCCTGCAGCCCGACCCCGGGGGGCCTACCCCCATCTCTCATGCAGCACAGCTGCTATCTCTCAGGTTGTTTTATTTGGACCTCCTGGGAGATGAAGCGCCTTTCGTGGCGCACGGATGGACGGGGATAGGCGAGGATAAGAAAAGATATAAAAGGGCTTGTGCTGGCTTCGGCTGGGGCGGCTCACGCATCGCCCGCCCTTGACGGGCGGTATGCCTTGTAACAACTCGCCCAACCATCAGCTTCTGCTTTTCCCAGCGCCCCAGCGAGCCCTCTGCGCCTCTGCGTTTGATTTTTTTCCCAATTCCCGAATCGCTTGTCCCCCTCGCGCCACGGCAACCTAGAAAAGGATCAAACGCAGAGGCACAGAGGGCTCGCTGGGGCGCTGGGAAATGATTGTCCGGGAATGCGGGTCTTCCTCCCAGGCTTGGGTACCACGGCCTAACGGTGGTCCATCGACCTCACCTGCGTACCGGTGGATGATGGTTCCAGATCCTCACCCCAGGAGCCCCCATGGGCGAATCGAGCCTCGAAGACCTGATTGCCCTCCGCAAGCGGGAGCGGGAGGAGGAGCAGCTCACCCATACCCGCGAAACGGCCCGGGCGGTGGACGAGGCCCTGGGGCCGCGGGTGCTGGCGGCCATGGACCCCGGCGGGGCCCAGGGCTGGACCTTCAGCCATGCCACGGGGATGCGGCGCCTCCACCTGCGCACGGGCGAGTACCACCTGGTTCTCACGGCCATGCGGGGCGTCGGGCGGGTGGAGGTGGAACTGCGCCACATCGATTCCCGCTTCGCCTCCCTGGCCAAGCGGGCCTCCCTGGCGGACCTCTCGGAGGACTGGTTCCTCAATGCCGCCGAAAGCCTTTCCGCCCAGGTGCAGGACCGCCTCACGAGCCCGAAGAACTTCGTCTGAGGTGGGCCTTGGCCCGCTGGAGGAAGGCCTCCCGGGCCGCGGCGTGGTCCACGATGGGCGGGGGGTAGCCGGCGGGGAGGGGGCCCTCCCAGGGGCTGTGGATGCGGTTGGCCGGAAGGGTGGCCAGTTCGGGCACCCAGGCGCGCACGTAGGCGCCCTCGGGGTCGAAGCGCCGGCCCTGGAGCACGGGGTTGAAGACCCGGAACCAGGGCTGGGCGTCGCAGCCGCAGCCGGCGCTCCATTGCCAGCCCATGGAATTGTTGGCCAGATCCCCGTCCTGGAGGTGCGCGAGGTAGTGGGCCTCGCCCAGGCGGTAGTCCAGGAGCAGGTGCTTGGCCAGGAAGCTCGCGGCCACCATGCGGGCCCGGTTGTGCACGTAGCCGGTGGCCAGGAGCTGCCGGGCGGCAGCGTCCACGATGGGGTAGCCGGTGCGGCCCTCCGCCCAGGCCCGGAAGAGGCCCGGATCGCTGCGCCAGGGGAAGTCCCGGAAGGCGTCCTGGAAGGGGCCTTCCAGGACGCCGGGCCAGGCGCGCACCAGGTGGTGGGCGAACTCCCGCCACACCAGTTGCCGCTGCCAGGCCTCCGCGCCGGGGCGGCCGGAGGCCTCGGTCCAGCAGGTGAGGGCGCTCACCCGGCCGAAGTGGAGGTCGGCGGAAAGTCGGGAGGTGCCGTCCCGGTCCATGCGGTCCCGGCCCTGGGCATAATCGGCCAGCCGATCCTCCAGGAAGGGTTCCAGGCCCAGGGGCAGCAGAGGCCCGGCGGGCCACCGGGGCAGTTCGGGGAGGACCGGCAGGCGCCGGGGCGCCGGCAGAGGGGCTTCCAGGCGGGCCTCCCGCTGGAAGGTCCGGTGGAAGGCCGTGAAGACCCGGTGGCGGCCCAGGGGCCCCGCCAGGGTCTCCCCGGGGAAGAGGCGCAGGGGGCACGGGAGCGCCTGGGCCAGGCGGTCCTCCTGGAGCCGGGCGGCCGGTTCGGTGAAGCCATGGGCCGCCACGGCGGAGGCGCCCAGATGCGCGGCGAGGCGGGGGAGCTCCTCCCGGGGGTCGCCGGGCAGCCAGACCAGGCCCGACCCCAGGGCCTCCAACCGGGCCGCCAGGTCCCCCAGGCGGGGGGCGACCCGCTCCGGCACGGGCCCGGCGAATACCGGCACCGCCCCCTCCCCGGCGTGCACCAGGGGGGCGTGGTCCGCCACGCGCAGGTCCTTCTCCCGGTACCAGACCAGGACGGCCGCGGGCTTTTCCTTGGGTTTGCCAACCATTCCGGCCTCCGGCGGGGCTGGGCTTTTGGGATAATCTGGAGGTGAAACGGAGAGGCCCATGCCCGAAACCGCCATCACGTTCGACGACGTCCTGATGATACCGGCGTACAACCACCACGAGTCCCGCCGGATCGTGGACATCAGCATGACCGACAAGAGCGGCAAGCTCACCCTGGACCTGCCGATCATGACGGCCAATATGGACACCATCACCGAGGACGCCATGGCCGATTTCATCGGCGGGCGCGGGGGCATCGGCACCCTGCACCGGTTCTGCTCCATCGAAGAGAACGTCGCCATGTTCAAGCGCTGCCAGACCAAGGTCTTCTGCTCGGTGGGCACCTCCGAGAAGGAGATGGAGCGGGTGGAGGCCCTCAAGGACGCCGGGGCCCAGTACTTCTGCGTGGACGTGGCCCACGGGCACGCCAAGTACGTGGGGAAGATGATCAAGCGCATGCGCCAGAAGCTGCCCAACGAGTGCATCATGGCGGGCAACGTGGCCACCTACGCCGGCGCGGACTACCTGGCCTCGGTGAAGGCCGACATCATCAAGGTGGGCATCGGCCCGGGCAGCGTCTGCACCACGCGCATCAAGACCGGCTTCGGGGTCCCCCAGATCACCGCCATCCAGGAATGCGCCCGGGCCGACCGGTCCATCGTGGCGGACGGGGGCATCCGCTACCCCGGGGACATCGTGAAGGCCCTGGCCTTCGGCGCGGATTTCGTCATGGTGGGCGGCATGCTGGCGGGCACCCGCCCCACCCCCGGCGAACCCATCCTCAACGAAAAGGGCGAGCCCACCCACAAGAGCTACCGGGGCATGGCCAGCAAGGAGGCCGCCGACGACCACCTGGGCGGCCTTACGGGCTGGAAGACGGCTGAAGGCGTGGCCACCAAGGTGCCCTACCGGGAGGACGAGGAGGAGATCATCGCCGACATCGTCGGCGGCCTGCGCTCCGGCCTCACCTACGCCGGGGCCAACACCATCCGGGAACTGCAGCGCAAGCTCAACTACATGGTCGTCTCCCCCGCCTCCCGGGTGGAGAGCCTCCCCCACAAGCTGCTGCAGTAGAGGACGGACATGCCCGAGAAGCGCTTCTTCAGCTACAACGAGATCCACCGCACGGTGGCCGAACTGTCCAAGGTCATCCAGGCCAGCGGGTTCGATCCGGACGTGACGGTGGCCATCGGCACCGGCGGCTTCATCCCCGCCCGCATCCTCAAGACCTTCCTGAAGAAGCCCATCCTCACCGTGGGCGTGAAGCTCTACGGGGACGACAACACCATCGAGGGCGGCCCCTCCAAGGTCCAGTGGATCGACGAGGTGGAGCGCAAGCTCAAGGGCCGCAAGGTGCTGCTCATCGACGAGGTGGACGACACCCGCACCACCCTGGCCTACTGCCTGCGGGAGCTGCTCTCCCACCAGCCCGCGGAGATCGCCGTGGCGGTGCTGCACTGCAAGGACAAGCCGAAGCTGGACCAGTTGCCTCCCCAGGTGACCCGCTACTGGGCCGGCCAGCACCTGGACGACATCTGGGTGGTCTACCCCTGGGACGCCGTGGACATCGACGAACATTCCAGGCAGGCCGGGGCCTGAGGGGATTGGAAAATCGCCTTGGCAAATTAAATTGATTTCCTGAATAAATGAGCGCTTAAATATGTGCCAACACGGGTTATATGAACGTGTATTGATTAAAGCCTACAAAATAAGTGCTTCCAAAACCGGCATATAGGCTTATCTTTCCTTTGAGGTCCTCAATTCTGCCCGCCCGGTCAGACCGTGGGGGTTCGGAGGGAAGAATGAACCAAGTCGTCGCCCGGTACCTGGATGGCCACCTCCTCAAGGGCCATACGGTCGATTTCCTGCCCACCAGCGACCGCTTCCACCTGTTCCCCGCCGGGTCGTACCCGGGCTCCCGGCCCCTGGAGATCGACGTGCACGACCTCAAGGGGGTCTTCTTCGTGAAGAACCTCCAGGGCAACCCCGCCCACGTGAAGCGCAACATCTTCGAACCCACCAACCTCACCCCGGGCAAGCGCATCCGGGTGGTGTTCAAGGACGGGGAAGTGCTCCTGGGGCATGCCCAGGGCTACCACCCGGAGCGCAAGGGCTTCTTCATCCTGCCGGCGGACCAGCGCAGCAACAACGAGCGGTGCTACGTGATCTCGTCGGCCACCCGGGAAGTGTCGGTCATCGCGTCCTGAACATGAGGTCCAGGTCCTCCTTGAGGCCCTGGAGATCCTCCTCGTGCTCCACCTCCTGGGTGAGGATGGTGAGGGCGATGTTGTAGGTGACGGGGTCGGCCTCGCGGGTGACGTCCATCAGGTGCTTGTAGGTGGAGATGGCGCACTGCTCGCCGGAGATGTTCTGGTCCAGGAGGGTCCCCACGTAGGGATCCGCCGGGGCGTCGTAGGCGCAGGGGCTGAATTCCGTCCACTGGGCCGGGGCCAGGACCGGCGTGCCCCCCAGCTGGATGATGCGGTTGGACAGGAGCAGGGCGTGGCCCAGTTCCTCGGTGGCGTGCAGGTTCAGCTCCGCGGCCACCGCGTCCTTCATGGGCCCCTTGATGAGCTTGGCGCCCAGCCAGTACTGGTAGTAGGCCAGCCACTCGCTGGCGTAGGCGGCGTTGAGAAGCCTGAGCAGTTCGTTGACGTCCATCCCCACGATCGATGTTCCCCGCGTGCCCATGGGAGCCTCCTTCGGGGGCCAGCATATCCCAGTTGTGATCGACTTGCATGGCGCCCTCGCTACAATCCACTGTCCTGAAGGGTTGGAATCGCCGGAGGCTCGCATGTTCGACATCGAAGGGTCCATGGACCAGCAGATCCTCGCCGAGGGCAGGACGCGGCCCGCCGTGGTCTTCCCCGAGGCCCTGGATCCGCGCATCATCGAAGCCGCGTGCAACCTCACCCGCTTCGCCCGGCCCGTGTTCCTGGCCACCGAAGGGGAGGTGCGGGAGGTCATCGCCCGGGACCTGGCGCACCTCGATCCCACGCGGGTGGAATTCGCCCTTTCGGAAAGCGCCTTCGTGGACATCGGCAAGCGCCCCGACCTGGTGGAGCAGTTCGCCAGGCTCCACCAAGAGGAGCAGCGCGCCGAGGGCCGCGAGGTGAACCTCTTCGACGCCATGTGCTGGGCCTCCGTGCCCGTGAACTTCGGCATCTGCGCGGTGGCCCAGGGCCACGCGGACACCGTGGTGGGGGGCGTGTCCACCGGGGAAAAGCTCTTCTTCCGGCCCATGCTCAAGGCCCTGAAGGCCCAGGAGCACTGCTGCGAGGCCGGGATCTTCGTGCTCCCCGACGAGCATCCCAAGGACATCATGAACGAGAATATCGTCGTGTTCGGCGACGTGGGCGTGAACGCCGTCATGACCCCGGAGGCCCTGGCCGCCGCGGCGGTGGGCACCTGCGCCATCGCCCGGGACCTCATCCCCGAATCCGTGCTGCCGGTGATCCACGGCGCCATCGTCTCCTACTCCAACCGCGGCTCCGACGAGGGCCCCGGGCCCGACCTGGTGCGCCAGGCCACGGCCCTGGTGCCGGCCCTGCTGGAGCAGCGCGTCCAGCGCGGGGAGCGCTACCGCACCATCCAGATCGAGGGCGAGGTGAAGGTGAACGTCGCCCTCTCCCAGCGGTCCGCCACCTACTACCAGGGCGGCAAGGACGTGAAGTGGCCGGGATCGGCCAACGTGATCATCTGCCCCAACCTGGACATGGGCAACCTGCTCTACCACCTGTACGCCACCCGCTTCCCGGACGCCAAGAAGTTCCCCGTGCTCTTCGGCCTGCGCTTCAAGGGCGTGGACCTGGCCATGGACTGCACCCCCGAGGACATCCGCCTGGCCGTGAAGGCCTCGGTGCTGCGCATGTTCAAGTACGGCGCCTGGGACGAGACCCCCAAGGACACCTTCTTCCGCCGCTACCGGGTGCTAGCCATCAACCCCGGCTCCACCTCCACCAAGATCGCGTTCTTCGAGGGGGAGAAGGAGCGCTTCACCCAGGAGCTGCAGCATTCCGCGGAGGAGCTGCACCCCTTCGAAGGCCAGAGCATCACGTCCCAGTTCGCCTTCCGCAAGGAGGCCATCCTGAGGTTCCTGGCCGACAGCGGCCTCACCGTGGACGCGCTGGACGCCGTGGCGGGCCGGGGCGGACTCCTGTGGCCCATGTCCCACGGCACCTTCACGGTCAACGACCTCATGGCCAAGGACCTGCTGGAGGGCGTCCAGGGCGACCACGCCTCCAACCTGGGCGGCCTCATCGCCCGGGAACTGGTGGCCGGCTCGGCCCGGCCCGCCTTCATCGTGGACCCCGTCGTGGTGGACGAGGTGGAGGAGGTCGCCAAGATCACCGGCGTCAAGCGCATCCGCCGGGTGGTCATCAGCCACGCCCTGAACCAGATCGCCACGGCCCGCCGCTACGCCGAGGAGCGGGAGACCTTCTACGAGCGCATCAACGTCGTCGTAGCCCACCTGGGCGGCGGCATCTCGGTGGGCGCCCACTGCCGGGGCCACTACGTGGACGTGAACAACGCCCTGGACGGGGAAGGCCCCTTCACCCCCCAGCGCTCCGGGTCCCTGCCCGTGGGCCAGCTCATCGATCTCTGCTTCTCCGGGGACCTCACCCGGGAGGAACTCAAGCGGCTGAACAAGGGCCGGGGCGGCCTCATCGATCTGCTGGGCACCGCCGACCTGAGGGCCCTGGAGGCCCGCTACCTGGCCGGGGAGGCCGAGGTGGTGCTGGTCATGGACGCCATGGCCTACCAGATCGCCAAATGGATCACCTCCCTCCTGCCGGCCTTCCACGGCCAGCCGGTGGACCAGGTGCTCCTCACCGGCGGCATGGCCCGCTGCCGGCCCACCGTCGACTACATCCGCCGGTCCCTGGCGGCCATGGGCTGCGGGGTCACCGTCTACCCCGGGGAAAACGAAATGTTCGCCCTGGCCAAGGGCGCCCTGCGGGTTCTGGCGGGCAAGGAATCCCCGAAGACGTACACTGGTCGGAAATCCGAACCCGTCATGGCCTAAGGGCCCCTTCCCGGGAGGAAGGAATAAACATCTGATCAAAAAGTAGGCATATATTGCGAATTTCAAGATTGATATAAATTTCTAATCGCAATCCATTTAGCCTCTCCGAAGCGGTTGCTTATTCCGGGGATCACCCTATCTTGATATCCCCGGTCGGGGCGGGACCCGCGAGGCGGGAGGTGGCCGTGTCCGAAGGATCTGCGATGGACGTGTTGGGCCTGGAGACCTTGCTCCAGGACATCGCCCCTCCGTTCCAGCAGGACTTCCTGTCGGCCCTGGTGAAGGAAGGATTCGAGATCACGCGTGGCATCCCCAACCTGCAGCTGCCCCAGGAGATCGAAGACTCGATCGGCTGGCTGGCGGATGCCCGGTTCGGGGATACCTGGGTCCGGCTCCATCGCGTGCTTGCCCACGCCGCGGTGGACGGGACCCTGGTGGATCTGAGTTTCGGGGCCGGCGGCTCCTGAGGGGGGATTGTGCTGCCGGCCCCGCGGGGGAAGGGTCACTTGGCGGTGAGGGCCGCCAGGGTGATGGAGTAGAGCTTCGTCAGGACGCTGTCGCCCCGGGAGCTGAGGATGCAGGGGGCCTGGGCCCCGGCCACCATGGCGGCCAGTTCGCACCCGGCGAGCTTGCTGCTCGTCTTGTAGAAGACGTTGCCCGCGTCGATGTTGGGGAACACCAGGCAGTCCGCGTCCCCGGCGACGCTGCCGGCGATGCCCTTGGTGGCGGCGGATTCGCCGTCCACGGCCACGTCCAGGGCCATGGGGCCGTCCACGAAGGCGCCCTTGATCTGGCCCCGCTCGGCCATCTTGGCGATGATGGCCGCGTCGATGGTGGCCTGGACCTTGGGCAGCACCTGCTCGGAGGCCGCGATCAGGGCCACCTTGGGCTTGGGGATGCCCAGGGCCTGGGCCACGCCGATGACGTAGTTCGTGATGGCCACCTTCTCCTTGAGGTCGGGATAGGGCAGCACGGCCACGTCGCCGCAGACGATGAGCTTGGGGTAGGTGGGGTACTGGATCACCGACACGTGGGAGAGGATGGCCCCGGGGCTCATGAGGCCCGCCTCCTTGTGGAGGATGGCGCGCATGTACTTGTCCGTGCTCACCAGGCCCTTCATGAGGATCTGGCCCCCGGCGCTCCTCACCAGGGCCACGGCCCTGGCGGCGGCCTGGGTGTCCACGGGCTCGTGCACGAAGGTGAACCGCGCGGGATCGAAGCCGTGGTCGGCGCACACCTGGCGCATCACGGCCTCGTCGCCCACCAGGGTGGCCTCCACGATGCCGCGCTCCACCGCGTCGTGCACCGCCTCGATGGTGTGGGCGTCGTTGGCGTAGGCCGCCACCAGGCGCCTCCGGGGGCGGGACTTGACGGCTTCGAGCATCTGTTCGAGACGGGTGATGGGCATCGGACCTCCGGTGGCGTTCGGGTACAAGGGTTCGCCGAAAGTGTACAACGGCCCTCCGGAGGCCCCGGGGCGTTGTGACGGCCATCATCCGGTAGGATGGAGGCATGGCGAATCCCCTGGCGGTGATCCTCGGCGCGGGCCCCGGCATCGGGTTGGCGGCGGCCCTGCGCTTCCGGCGCGAGGGTTTCCGGGTGGCCATGGTGGCCCGGCCCGGCGACGACCTGAAGGGCTTCGGGCGGGCCCTGGACGGGGGCCTGGTGCTGGGGGCGGACCTGGCCGAGGGGGTGCCCACCGCCGCCATCGAGGCCTGGGGCGGGCCGCCCCGGGTGCTGGTGTACAACGCCTCGGCGGGCGCCCCGGGCCCCGCCGCCGAGCTGACGCCCGAACAGGTGATGCGCGATCTCCAGGTGAACGTGGCCGCGGCCCTGGCCGGGGCGCGGTGGGCCCTGCCCTCCATGCGCGGCGCGGGCGAGGGGACGCTGCTCTTCACGGGCGGCGGCATCGGGCTCAAGCCCCAGCCGGGCCTGGCCTCCGGGTCCCTGGGCAAGGCGGCCCTGCGCAGCCTGGCCCTGAGCTTCGCCGCGGAGCTGGAGCCCGAGGGCATCCACGCGGCCACGGTGACGGTGCGCGGCTTCGTCCAGGCGGGGACGGCCCTGAGCCCCGAGGCCGTCGCCGCCTGCTTTTGGGACCTGCACGCCCAGCCCCGGGACCGCTGGGAAAGGGAGCGGGTCTTGCCATGGGACGGACCTGGGACATAATCGGGGCCATGGGCAAACCTTTCTCAGACGATTCCAGGGATGGCCAGGGGGGCGTCGGCACCCGCACGGCGCCGCGCACCCGGCTCAGGCTCAGCCCGCCGGTGCTGTGGAAGGTGATCCTCCACAACGACGATTTCACCACCCGGGAGTTCGTGGTCATGATCCTGGAGACGGTCTTCCGGAAGCCGGAGGCCGAGGCGGTGCGCATCATGCTGGACGTCCACCGCCGGGGCACGGGCGTGGCGGGGGTCTACCCCTTCGACGTGGCCGACACGAAGGTGGCCCAGGTGCGGGCCCTGGCCGAGGAGAAGGAATTCCCCCTCCTCTGCACCCTGGAACCGGAGGCCTGACGTGGCCGTGCCCACCCCCACCCTCGCGCCCGCCTTGAACCACTGCATCCAGGAGGCCTTTGCCGCGGCCCGGGGGGCCCGGCACGAGTACCTGACCCTGGAGCACCTCCTCCTGGCCCTCCTCTCCGACCCCATGGTGCCGGCCGCGGTGGCCGCCTGCGGCGGGGACGGCGGGAAACTGGCCACGGAACTGCGCGTGTGGCTGGAGGCGAACCTGGAGGCCCTGCCCCCGGGCGCCGCCTTCAATCCCATCCCCACCCTGGGCTTCAACCGGGTCATGGAGCAGGCCATCCTGCACACCATCTCCTCGGAGCGCCCCACCGTGGACAGCGGGGCGGTGCTGGTGGCCCTGCTGGCGGAAAAGGAATCCCAGGCCGCCTACCTCCTGAAGCGCCAGGGCGTCAACCGCCTGCCCCTCCTGAAGCACCTCTCCCACGGCGGCGCCAGGGCCGGCACCGGCACCGCCCCCGCCGAGGCGCCCGAAGGCGAGGAGGAGCCCCCGGCCAAGGATCCCCTCAAGGCCTACGCCACGGACCTGGTGGCCCGGGCCGCCGAGGGCCGCATCGATCCCCTCATCGGGCGCGAGGAGGAGATGGACCGCATCCTCCACGTCCTCAGCCGCCGCCGCAAGAACAACCCGCTCCTGGTGGGCGAGGCCGGCGTGGGCAAGACGGCCGTGGCCGAGGGCCTGGCCCTGCGCATCCACGAAGGGCGGGTGCCCGAGGCCCTCAAGGGCGCGCGGTTCTTCTCCCTGGACATGGGCTCCCTGCTGGCGGGCACCCGCTACCGGGGCGATTTCGAGGAGCGGGTGAAGGCGGTGCTGGCGGCCCTGGCCGCCCATCCCGGAAGCCTGCTCTTCATCGACGAGATCCACACCCTGGTGGGCGCGGGCGCCGTGAGCGGCGGGGCCATGGACGCCTCCAACCTCCTCAAGCCCGTGCTGGCCAGCGGCGAGCTGCGCTGCATCGGCGCCACCACCTTCCAGGAGGCCAAGAGCTCCCTGGACCGCGACCGGCCCCTGTCCCGGCGCTTCCAGAAGGTGGAGATCGCCGAGCCCACGGAGGCCGACAGCGTGGCCATCCTCAAGGGCCTGCGCCCGAAGTACGAGGAGCACCACGGGGTGAAGTACCCCGACGCGGCGCTGGAGGCCGCGGTGCGCCTCTCCAGCCGCTACCTCCGGGACCTGGCCCTGCCCGACAAGGCCATCGACGTGCTGGACGAGGCCGGCGCCGCCCTCAAGCTGCTCCCCGGACGCAGGCGGCGAAAGACCGTCACCGAGGCCGACGTGGAGGCCGTCGTGGCCCGCATGGCCCGCATGCCCCTTCAGGCCGTCAACGCCGACGACCGGGAAAAGCTGGCCGGCCTCGAGGACGGCCTGAAGGCCGTGCTCTTCGGGCAGGACGAGGCCATCGCCAAGGTGTGCGGGGCCATCCGGCTCTCCCGCTCGGGCCTGCGCGGCTTCGAGCGGCCCGTGGGGTCCTTCCTCTTCGCGGGGCCCACCGGCGTGGGCAAGACGGAACTGGCCCGGCAGCTGGCGAAGATCCTGGACGTGGAATTCATCCGCTTCGACATGTCCGAGTACATGGAAAAGCACGCCGTGAGCCGTCTCATCGGCGCCCCTCCGGGCTACGTGGGCTTCGAGGACGGCGGCCTCCTGGTGGACGCCGTGCGCCGGAACCCCCACGCCGTGGTGCTCCTGGACGAGATCGAGAAGGCCCACCCCGACATCTACGCCATCCTCCTCCAGGTCATGGACCACGCCACCCTCACGGACAACCACGGCCGCAAGGCCGATTTCCGCCACGTGGCCCTCATCCTCACCACCAACGCCGGCGCCCGGAACCTCAGCCAGCGCAAGGTGGGCTTCGCCGACGCCGGCACCGGCGGCAGCGCCCGGGGCGCCCTGGAGAAGGCCTTCAGCCCCGAATTCCGCAACCGCCTCGACGCCATCGTCACCTTCGGCCCCCTGGGAAAACCCGAAATCCTGAAGGTCGTGGACAAGAACCTCAAGGAGCTCCAGGCCCTCCTGGACGAGAAGAACGTCGTCCTGGAGGTCTCCAGGAGCGCCCGGGAATGGCTCGCCGAGAAGGGCTACGACCCCGCCTTCGGCGCCCGGCCCATGGCGCGGGTGGTGGAGGAGCACCTGAAGAAGGCCCTGGCCAGCGAGATCCTCTTCGGGGCCCTGCAGGAGGGCGGGACCGCGAAGGTGGAGCGGAAGGGGGAGGGCCTGGGCATCACCGCGAAGGGGAAGTAGGGGGGCCTGGGCCACCAGCGTGGCAAAGGGAGCATGGGCGATAAGAACCAACACTGGGTCAGGCTAGGGATATTTCGACAGAGCCCGGAGCTCTCTGGCCAGTGGGGCTTTTAACCCTTTTGCTGTCCCATTGAACGTAACCAGCGAATGCTATTGAAAGCTTCCTGGTAGCCACGCATTCCCTGAGATAGAGGTTGATTAAGGTTTGGCAAGGGATGGCCATTTCTTGGGAAAGCGCCTTGATGGTGTTGCGACTTCGCAAGGAAAAGGTGTTTCGATTACTTCTTCTCTTCGGTTGAAGGTTGATCTGTGGTTGGTACCTTTGCTTTTGCAATCTCTGCCTTTTTCTTTTGGGTTGGCAATTTCGCAGCCTTGGCCGCAGCATCGCTGGCAGCCTTCGCATTCTTACCTGCCTGAACCTTGCGGGTTTCTGCATTTTTTTCGGCGGCCAGATTCGCATGTGCCTTGCGGGATTCGCGTATTGCAATTCGGGCTTGATGATCGGCTTCTTTGTAGGCCAGCTTGGCGGATTTTAGCGATTCCATCGCCTTGGAAACATCTGCTTTGGCCTTGGTGACAGCCGCCAATGCAGTTTTCACAGCCGGATCATTGGCGACCTCGGGCGGTAGGCGGCTTGAATTGCCAGATAGCAATGGAGCAGCAGAAGCTACAAATACTAAAAGAAACGAGGCGAGGTTTCTTGAACGCACTGGGGCTCCTTGAAAAATGTGCTGTTGAAGGTAAGGCCAAGCGTCTAAGCGCTGGGTGCTGGGAGAAGTCTAACGCTGGCGTTGAGCGGCCCCATGCCTGGCGGCGCGTTTGTTGGTGGAGAAAGGAATGGAACGCCGAAGAGCTGAAAGGGGCAAGCCAGGTATGGGGTCCGCGCTCGAACGCTGGGTTAGGCAGACAAACTTTGGTGATTTGACTCAGAGTCGCGGCGCCTTGGAGCAATGCCGCTGGATGTTACTTTGGCGAAGGCAGCGCCAGCGTTAGGAAATAGCCTGGGACAGTGGCTCAGTGTAAGACAAAAGGCATGACTAGCTGAAAACGAACCGCCCTTGGCCGGCCATTGATGATCGAGGGTTTGAACTTCCATTGTAGGCCATATTGCTCGGCCGTTTGATGAAGTTCTGCTGGGCCATCTATGGCCTTTGAGCTGACTGTTTCGCCGCGTTCATCGACGATAAAAACAACTGTAACCCGGCCTTGAATGCCCTGCGCTTTGGCTGCTTCCGGGTAGTGGGGGGACGGTGGCTGGAATCGAATCGTCATGACACCAAAGTCGACATCAAGAATGGCTTGATCAATATTTACGGGTGGTTTGGCGGCTGGTTGAGGGGTTACGCAGCACATCGTAGATGCCATGAGGATCGGAGCAAGGAATCGCATTTTGGAGCCTGTTGAGTTCGGTCGGATGGGTTACGCAGCGGGATTAATCGTTGCGTGCTGGTTGATGCCTAACGCCGAAGTTGAGTCGGACCCAACCTGGCGGCGCGAGTGGAGGAGAAGGGAGGTTGGAATGACGATACCACCAAGGGGAGACGCGCAGGTTGGGGTCCGACCTCGAACGCTGGGTTAGGGCCGGCGCGTGGACAGTACCTAGTTGGGAAGGCGCGGTGGGATTGGCGTTCAGCTGAATCGCCCGGAGGAGGGGAAGGACGCTGATTGCCGATCGGGTTGCGGCTTGCCCTGCTGAGTAGGCGGGTCCAGCGCACCCTTGCCCGCACCTCCTTTGGAGCGGCCGTAACCCGTGCAACCAAAGGATTCAATCGACAATGAAGAGCTTGGCACCGCCGTTGGTAGATGAACGGTGAGCTTCCGCATTATCTGCGACTTGATAGCTCATGCCAGGCTTCAAAACAAAGGACCGGCCATCATCGAGCTCGGTGAGGAGCTCACCTTCAACGCAAAGCAGAATGTGGCCCTTTCTGCACCAATGGTTTGCCTTATAACCCGGAGAGTATTCAACCATTCGCACCCGGATGCCATTAAAAGTTTTCGTTCGCCAAGAGGCAGAACCCGTTTCCCCCACATGCTCTGTGGATTCAACGAGGGTCCAGTCGGTAATGCCAAAAGGAGTAGCGGAGATCTGCACATTGCCTCCGTGGGAAACACCAACGATTGAAGTGGGGAGTGGTGGGTGATGCCTAACGCCGAAGTTGACCGGCCCCAGCCTGGCGGCGCGGTTGAAGGAGAAGGCATACGGAAGATGCCGAAATCATAGCAGGAGCCGCTGGCGGCTGGGGTCCGGGGTCGAACGCAATGTTAGGCGCTCAATGGAGTTATCGCTAAAACACCTGGAAATTTGGATCGAGGCGAGCATTCAATGCTTTGATAAGTTCCTTGGTGCGATTCCCATATGGCCACATGGGGGCATTGACGCATGACCTACGGATTGTCTTTCCCCCACAATCCAGCTCCATAAGTGCGTTTGTGCCATCGGTTGTGTATAAAAGCTTCTGTAAGTTAGCCCCCGCGCCATTCCAGGTGTCCGGGTAGCAAAGGGGCCACTGGCTCCAGTAGGTTTGAAGTTGCGAGCAAGCAAGCCTACGAAAGGAAGCCAATGGCCGAGTTGAAGTTTGAGGTCCCCGAGGGGACTGTGGAAGGACTGTTTTCGCAGCCAGGAGGCGAGGGCTTCCGAGTGCTGGTGGAAGCCGTGGCCCAGGCCCTGATCAACAGCCAGGCCGACGCCCATTTCGAGGCGCCCTGGAACGCCCGGGGCATGGAACGGCCTAACGGCTATCGCAATGGCTACAAGGATCGTGGCTTCCAGACCGTGGCCGGCGCCCTGGAGCTATCTGTACCGCAGGCCCGGAACGGCTCCTTCCGGCCGGCCCTATTCGAGCGCTGGCAGAGATCCGAGCGCGCCCTGCTGGCCGCTTGCGGCCAGATGGTGCTGGCCGGGGTGTCCAACCGGAACGTGAGCAGGCTGGCGGAGGAGGCCTTCGGGGCAGAGGTCAGTCCCAGCCTGGTATCCCAGATCCTAAAGGACATCGAGCCGGCCGTGGAAGCGTTTCGGACCCGGCCCTTGGGTGCCTTTCCGTATCTCCTCGTTGACGCCCGGTTCGACAAAGTCCGGGAAGGCCACCGCGTCCGCAGCCGGGCCTTCCTATGGGCTGCTGGGGTCAACGAGAAGGGGGAGCGAGAGGTCCTGGGCTGGCTGGATTGGGGCGGAGAGACCGAGGTGGCCTGGGAGGGCCTGTTCAAGGACCTGAAGGGTCGTGGCCTGCATGGGGTCGACCTGCTGGTCTCGGACGCCCACGAGGGCCTCTGCCAGGCCGCGACGAAGGCGTTTCCCGGATCGAGCTGGCAGGAGTGCCAGGCGCACTTCCTCCGCAGGTCGATCGAGCAGGTCAAGGCGGCGGACCAGAAGGCCTTCCGGGAAGACGTGAGGGCCGTGCTCCACGCCGTGGACTACGTCCGGTCGCAGGAGTTGCTCGGTCTGCTGAGGGCGCGCTGGGAGGAGAAATCGCCCAAGGCAGTGGACTACGTGGAGGAGCACCTGGACAGCCTCCAGGCCGTCCTGGCGCTACCCGAGGGCCATCATAAGCGGCTGCGGACGACCAATATGGTCGAGCGATTCAACCAGGAGCTGAAGCGAAAGAGCCGACTGGTGCGGGTTTGGCCCAATGCGGAAAGCCGGGAACGCGTCTACGGGGCGCTTCTCATGGAACAGAACGAGGCCTGGACCGGCCAGGCATGGGTGCACATGGGGGGACCGGCGTGATCTTGTTCCTATGGTCGCTCCATGCCCTGATGGCGCCGACCCATGCTCTGTGGAGCGTGCTCAGGCATGGAAAGCCTGTGGACTGCGCTTCGCGCACCGGCCCTGCGGGCCTGCCCGCACCCTTTCCACACCCTCGGGCTGCGCCTGGAGACCGCTGCGCGTTCTCCACATGCCCCACAGCGGATGGTCATCAGCAGGAATCTGATCGGTTTCGCCGGGCCGGGCGGGGTCCGCCTGCGGCTGCCCGCCCTAGACTGAGGAAATCCCTACTGGAGCGGACTTACAGAAAATTCTGGACACAACTGTGCCATCGGCCCACCACCCAGTAGGCTTCTCAGAGAAATCTGAAGCTGCCTTAGCGAGCCCAAGAATTCTCAGCGTCACTTCCTGGGGAATGACGGTTTGGAAGACTGCCTCAGTTAGCTTCCCCTGGTCTGTGAAAGGCATCCCTCTCTTGGTGACATTCAACGTTCCATCCCGCGAAAGTGAAAGCAGAAACTCGTCAGCTCCAGGCAACCCACCGCCGGTGTGCAGTTTCATGGATCGTGGTTCACCAGCCACGACCGTGGACATGGCGAGCCCAGCGATTACTGCAATTCGGGTTGGAAAAGCGAAGACAAGTCTCATCGGGGTGCTCTTAACGCTGAATTAATTCGGTGTGGGTGCTGCCTAACGCCGAAGTTGAGTCGGCCCCAACCTTGCGGCGCGAGTGGAGGAGAAGGAAGGTTGGAAAGACGATACCACCAAGGGGAGAAGTGCAGGTTGGGGTCCGACCTCGAACGCTGGGTTAGGACCGGCACGCACAAATTCCCTCGTTGGGGCGGCGCCGTGGGACTGGGATTCGAGGTTAAAATCCTGCTGGAATTTTACTTGGGTTTTACCAGAGAAATGGCACGTTTGACTGCCTGAATAATCTCAGGGTTTGAGTTCATCGGTGGAAATTGGTCGCAATACTTCGAAGCCCGGCGAAGCGCTTCTATTGAGTTGGGGTTGTCGTGTTTAAAGTGCTCGACGTAAATCCCAAGACTGGTGATGTCGCCTGCGAGGAGGATTTCCTGCTCAGCAATTGCCTCCTCGTTTTTGGCGGTCCTAAGCTGTCGAAGGAGCCGAACGCGTTCAAATGTTGATGCGCAATACCGCCATTCAGAAGTTTCCGCATTGGATTTGATCCTATACCTGGTTGCCAGCCACCCTCCGACAATGCCGCCGATAATGGCCGTCGCGATTGGAATAATGATGTGCCGGTTTACGCGCATGTGGATTCCTAACGCCGAAGTTGAGTCGGCCCCAACCTGGAGGCGCGAGTGGGGGAGAGGGGAGGCAGGAACGACGATACCACCAAGGGGAGAAGGGCAGGTTGGGGTCCGACCTCGAACGCTGGGTTAGGACCGGCGCGTGAATAGCACCTCGTTGGGGCGGCGCAGAGAAGCCCGCCTACCCCTACCGTGGCCTTTGAGGGAGTCGCTTCAGGACACGGCGCGAAGGGCAATGCCGGTGAAAAGGTGCCAGGGATGTAGGTAACAAGCAAAGACCCTTACATTGATTTGCGCCCCGCATTCGTTCAACGATTTGGCCCCATGCAAATCATGAGGATGAAGAGCAACAGGATGGTTGTGTTCCAGGCCAGAATGCAAAGACGCAAACGGCGAAGATATTTCAGGGCCTCGGGTACAGTCTCCGCCCATGTAGGCGTCTTAAAAAGGAGCCGGAAGGAAAGTCGATTAACGGCAAGGCGGCTTCTGATGGCGGTGCATTCAGGTGCCCTCCAAATGAAGCCGCTTGGCTTACCATCGGCTTCCCAATCTTTTCGGGCAGACTCGTACTCAAGACGGATTACCTGATCGAATGAAAGGAAGCCGAGGATTAGGACGGCGAGAGCAGGGATCATGATTACTGGGAACAGGAACTCCAATTGTGATTTCCTCGGTGGTGTCTGGCCCTGAATGGGGAGGTGGTGGGTGGTCCTAACGCTGACTGGGCTTGTGCTAGGAACCGCCTAACGCTGACTGGGCTGTGGCTGCGTGAAGCCTAACGCCCGGCTTGACCGGCCCCAAAGTGGCGGCGCCGTTGGCGGAGAAGGATGGTGGGGTTCGAGGAGACTCGGTGGGATGAATGCACTTTGGGGTCCGGGTCGAAGCGATGGTTAGGCAGACGGGGGTTTCGTGATGAGACCCGAGAACCGGCGCGGTGGGGCAATGCCGCTGGGTGGAACGACTGCATAGGGGACAATTGAGGATAAGCCTAACGCCCTTTGGCCTGGCAGGTAAGGTACCTCTGGCCAGTTCTGGCTGACGAGGTGAGGGTGAAGAAGGCGAATTCATCCTTGCACGGTATTCGTGTATGTCTATCATGAAGGGATAGGAGGCTGGCGAGTGATTGTGACCTTTGGCGATTTGTCAACGAAGGCCCTTTACGACGGCAGCCCCCGGAAGGACTTCAAAGCCATTCCTCCTAACATCCACAGTTCAGCGCTGAGGAAGCTCGACATGCTCAATGCTGCAACGACCCTTGGTGATTTGCGGTCGCCGCCAGGCAACCGTCTTGAGGCCCTTGAGGGAGATTTGGCGGGCTGGCACAGCATTCGGATCAACGATCAATGGCGAATCATATTCCGCTGGCAAGGTTCCGACGCTGCAGACGTTCATATAGTCGATTACCACTGAGGCTGCCATGATTCCGACCCACCGCATTCCGACCCATCCGGGAGAAATCCTCCTTGAGGAGTTCCTGGTGCCGATGGCCATCACCCAGGTTCATCTGGCAGGCCATATCGGGGTACCTACGCAGCGGGTTAATGAATTGATCCGCGGCAAGCGTGGGGTGACGCCTGATACTGCCTGGTTGCTGAGCAAGGCCTTTAGCACCAGCCCTGAATTTTGGCTGAACCTGCAAACTGCATATGACCTAGCCAAGGCTCGTCCCCATCGAACGATCAGACCAATGGGGAAGGTCAGCTAGGCATTGATGCGGTTCGTGTTGGGTATACCACGCGCTGAACCGCCGCGGATTGGGTGACGCCTAACGCCGAAGTTGAGTCGGTCCGAACCTGGCGGCGCGAGTGAAGGAGAAGGGAGGCTGGAATGACGATACCACCAGGGGAGAAGTGCCGGTTGGGGTCCGACCTCGAACGCTGGGTTAGGACCGGCGCGCCCATCATGCCGCGGTAGGACGGCGCCCGAACTCGTTCTTGTGTTTGTGTAACCCAAAGATGATGAGACAGTTCACGAACCCTAAAGCGAAGACAAGAAGAACCACTAACCCAAAAGGTGGTTGGGGCTTCATTGGCATTGAATCCACGCCCGCCCATTTACCGAGGATCCCGAAGGGAATGATCAGCATCAGGTAGAAGTGAAGGCTGAGGGCCACGAATCTGGCGAGCCTGAACCTTAGCCAGAGCCCAGCCACTAGGCCTGGCCAGAAAATCAGGCCAATGATGCCGAAGGTCAAGTGTCCGTGAACTACGGCTCGGACGTGCAGACAGGCAAGGAATAGGTAAAAAGCTGAAAGAAGCCAAAGAACCCATCGAATCGGCAATTCCAGATGCTTAAGGTTTGCCCACATGGGATACCCTAACGCTGGCGTTGACCGGCCCCAGCCTGGCGGCGCGGATGAAGGAGAAGGAAGGTTGAAGATGCCGAAAGCATAGCAGGAGCCACTGAAGGCTGGGGTCCGGGGTCGAACGCATGGTTAGGCAGTCGGCGAAGAGAAAGACCTTGCGAGTTCGCGGCGCGATGGGGCAATGCCGCAGGGTAGGTTACCGATTTGGGATTCGTGGGGGCCGAAGCTTGGTGTGGCATTTTTGCGCCTCGGCCTGAGCAAGGTTCAGTAGATATGCCTTCATCATGGCATATTGCCTATCGTCATAAATGCAGATGTGGTATCGGAAGATCTCGTCATCAGAGGTTCGAAATGAGCAGATTTCTCGTACTCCGTAACCCTTTCCGAGTTCTTTAAAGTCCTTCGGCAACTTCTCGTCAAAACAGTCTTCGATGATGGTGCCGAACACCTCGCGAATCGGGATAGGGACAGAGTACCCCTTGATTTGGATTGTTCGTGGATCATCAATGCCTCGGACAAGTTCCGCGACAGGCGGAAGATGGTCTTCGAGGCTGTAAATGTACCGGGCAAGCCCCGGGACCGTTTTCACTTTACGCAGGCGCTCGATTGAACCTGCCATGGCTGGTGACACGATCAGGCCTGCAAGTAGAAAAGCGAGCAAATGACAACGCATGGGAAATACCTAACGCAGAAATGATGCGGGCTGGGTGATGCCTAACGCAGAAGCTGACCGGCCCCAAAGTGGCGGCGCGGTTGGCGGAGAAGGACGATGGGGTTCAAGGAGCGCTGGTGGCATGAAGGCACTTTGGGGTCCGGGTCGAGCGCAAGGTTAGGCAGACGGACGTTTGGTGATGTGATCCAAGGCGCGGCGCGATGGGGCAATGCCGCTGGGCGGAACGACTGCGACGGGAGCGATGGTGCAAAGGGCGGCGTCACTTTGGGCAGGGTTCAGAGAAACTGGTGAATTTCATTTTTCCTGGGGGACGGTGCATTCTCGTGATTCGTTTGATTTCGCCGCCAGTGGTGACTTGATAGATGATTTTGAACTCGGTAGGGAGGCCGGGCTGATCACTGTGCCCTTCGGCACCAACTTCCAAGACGTTCGGTGATAGCCAACGTCTGCCAACGACATAGTAGTGGATATTCCAGATGTCATCCGGGAAGGCCTTGAGGATCAGGCCATCGATGGAAAGTTGATTTTGAGGTGCGGAGAGGTTGATGATCATTGATTCTGCGACGTTTGACCCAGGGTAATCGGTCAAAGCTAATGTGGCGCTGTCTGGCGACCAGAGAGCGGTCAAGTAGCGGTCGAAATGGTAAATTTCACTTTCTGATTTACCTTTCAGGCACCTAAGAATCAAATGGAAATCCTCTGAACCTGGCTTGCCTAGACAGAAGATTTCATATTCGCCATTCGGCGAGCGAAGTCGCTGTTTGCTTGGCCAACGCCCTTCCTTAGCCTGCCCAAAGGTGGTGAGGGCGACGATGAGGAGCAATAGAAGGGCTTTCACGATGCTTCCTGGCGATTAATTGCTGCGGGCTGGGGGATGCCTAACGCCGAAGTTGAGTCGGCCCCAACCTGGCGGCGCGAGTGGAGGAGAAGGGAGGTTGGAATGACGATACCACCAAGGGGAGAAGTGCAGGTTGGGGTCTGACCTCGAACGCTTGGTTAGGACCGGCGCGTGAATATTACCTCGTTGGGACGACGCGGTGGGATAGGCGCGCAGTTGAAGCGCCCGGAGGTTGACGTCGCTGATTGCAGATCGAGCTGCTGCTTGCCCTGGTGATGTAGCTCTGGGCTTTTCTCCCACTGAGGCCGGCGCGGATAAGCCCGCCTACCTTGACCTTCGAGCGATCCGCAGCGTGACGCGGCGCAATGCGGGGCCCTCGGGTTCAGCTCGCCCCCTGCCCTCACGCTGACTGGGCTGGGGCTTGGTGAAGCCTAACGCACGGCTTGACCGGCCCCAGCCCTGGCGGCGCTGTCAGCGGAGAAGTTCGATTGGAGATGACGAAGAACTGATTGGGGTGAAACAGGGCTGGGGTCCGAGTCGAAGCGATGGTTAGGCAGGCGATGGCTCTGTGATGAGACCCGAGACGCGGCGTGATACGTCAATACCGCTGGGTGGAACAACTGCAATGGTAACGATGGGGGGAATGCTACCACCCTTCTGCACGTGAATATGCTGGGTTGCTAGGCAATTGCGACCTCGATTAGAAGTAAACCCAAGTGCCTCGGCTACCCTCAAATTCAAATTCGGCCTGGTCAATGGCTTCGGCAATTGCGGAGTGCCAGGTATCGGAGCAGACAACCCAGTTTGCATCACACCCGAAGAGGTAAAAGGAGCCCTCGCCTTTGTCGTGGCAAATGGCAAGGCCGGAGGATGGTTCAAGTTTTGGGTTTGCTACTCGATGAGCCGTGCTGCCTGTTTGGCGATGGCGGCCATCAATCGGTGTGAAGCAAACGACTTCTATCCCACCGAGTTCTCTTGGGCAAGCGACCATTGTTTATGCCTCAATGAGAATTGCTGGGAGATGGGAGATGCCTAACGCCGAAGTTGAGTCGGCCCCAACCTGGCGGCGCGAGTGGAGGAGAAGGGAGGTTGGAATGACGATACCACCAAGGGGAGAAGTGCAGGTTGGGGTCTGACCTCGAACGCTTGGTTAGGACCGGCGCGTGAATATTACCTCGTTGGGACGACGCGGTGGGATAGGCGCGCAGTTGAAGCGCCCGGAGGTTGACGTCGCTGATTGCAGATCGAGCTGCTGCTTGCCCTGGTGATGTAGCTCTGGGCTTTTCTCCCACTGAGGCCGGCGCGGATAAGCCCGCCTACCTTGACCTTCGAGCGATCCGCAGCGTGACGCGGCGCAATGCGGGGCCCTCGGGTTCAGCTCGCCCCCTGCCCTCACGCTGACTGGGCTGGGGCTTGGTGAAGCCTAACCATAATTGGGTGTCGGACGGGGAATCGAACGCTGGCGTGTAAAGACCGGGAAATTTATTGGCCCGCACCGTCTGGGGTGAGTCGGTATTAACGCATTGGGTGGACTTGGGCGCGTCGCTTCGGGAGGGCAGTTTTCTTCATTCTGCATTGGCTTGGACGCACATGCAAAAGGTTCCGGACGGATGTCGTTCCGGGATTGGGCGACCGTGGGGATGCCGCCTATTCCGGGCTGGATCCGGATTAGGCGACGAGCTCGAAGGCGGCCAAAGGGCCTTGGGGAAGGGATTCAGGCGAACAGTCGAAGGTTCAGGACCTTCGCGGCAAGCCGGGTTTGCCGACCTTGACACGTTTGATGGGAACCCTAGATATGGCGGAATTCCACGAATCGAGGTCTGCCTTGTCCCCCCTGCCCTTCCCGTCCGAACCCAGCGCCGGCACCGGAATGCTGGGCTTGGAATCGGATGAGGCCGATCGTCTTGGCCCGGCCCTATGGCTGCTGGACCGGGTCCGGCACTACAGCATCCGCACGGAGGATACGGGGGTGGATTGGATTCGGAAGTTCATTCTTCATCACGGGAAACGCCTTCCCGCGGGCATGGGAGCGGCAGAGGTGAAAGCCTTCCTGACCCTCCTTGCTTTGGAGGGTTAGGCCCCCGCGGCCACCCAGAACCAAGCGAAGGCCGCCATCCTGTTCCTGTATTCGAGAACCCCGGCTTAACCTTTGGCGTTCTTCAGCTTGACAAGATCGCTATGGAACTTGTCCAGGGTCATCTGCAGAGTGAGCACCAGCCGGTCGCAGAGGCCCAGGCACGCCTTGACCTTGGCGCTCGGGTTGCGATCCCGCTTGATCGCGTCCTTGGCGGTAACCATTTTCCGGCTCAGGTTCTGCAGCCGGGCGCTGCCGAGGATGACATCCTTCAGGTCCAGCGCGGAGAGGCGCAGCTTTTCCCGGTCGATGCGGGAGAGGCCGGCGTCGGGGTTGGGCAGGAGGATGCACTTGCGGACGGCCTGGACCCAGCTGCGATCGCGCTCCTCGATGAGGCCTTCACTCGCCGCGTCCATGGCCCTCATGGCTTCAAGCATGTCCGCGCGCGGGCTGTTTTCCTGGAGGTAGGCGCGCACATCCCTCATGAGCCTTCTCCAGTCGGAGACGTCGTCCAGGGGCGTCTTTTCGAAGGGCTTGAGCAGCAGGTTCTCCTGGCCGTAGACCCGGGTGTGGAGGCTCGTGATCCGCCGGCCGAGATCATCGCCAGCGTCGGCCAGGATGGGCGGCGCACAGAGCACCGCCATGGACGCCGCGAGGGTCCAAGTGGGTAAACGCATGGTTCCTCCGTGGATCGAGTAATATTAATTACCCATTATCCCGAATCATAGGCCGCAGGCCCGCGGTGGCAAGCCGCGGTTTCCCAGCCCGCCCCGGAGCGGGGCTACGGCTTCAGGATGTCCTTGTGGATGCGGCCGTCCTTCATGATCACGACGAAATTCCTGTCCGCGTCCTCCACCAGCTTGAGGTCGGCCAGGGGATTCCCTTCCACCAGGAGCAGGTCCGCCAGGGCGCCTTCCTCCACCACGCCGAGCCGGCCCGGGTACGGATTGCGGGGGCCCGATAGCGCCAGGAGCTCGGCGTTGACCCGGGTGGCCATGGCCAGGACCTCGGCGGGCGGGTACCAGCGGCCCATCTTCGCCAGCTGGAAGCCCTGGCGCGCGGCGAGGCGGGCGTCGAAGAGCACGTCGGTGCCCCAGGCGGTCTTGATGCGGTACTTGCGGGCCAGGGCGTAGGCGGTGTCGGTGCCGTGGCTCATCTGCAGCTGCTTGGCGCGGTTGTCCGAGCCCGGGGGGAAGGGCGCAGCATCCTCGTCGTCCAGGAAGGGCTGCAGGCAGAGCCAGATGCCCTTTTCGGCCAGGAGCCTGGCGGTGGGCTCGTCCAGGAGCTGGCCGTGGTCGATGCAGCGCACCCCGCCGCGCACCGCGGTCTGGATGGCCCGGGGCGTGTAGGCGTGGACGGTGACGTACGTGCCCCAGTTCTCCGCCGCCTCCACGGCGGCGCGGAACTCGGCCTCGGTGTATTGGCTGGCGTCCAGGGGGTCGTAGTTGGAGGATACGCCCCCGCCCGCGGCCAGCTTGAGGAAGACCGCGCCGTGCATGAACTGCTCCCGGGACCGCAGCCGCACCTCGTCGGGATTGTCGGCGATGGCCGACATGCCCCCCGCCTCGGGGTGGCTCAGGGCCCCGCCGGGGGTCTTGGGAATCTCGTAGGGCAGGCGGAAATCCCCGTGGCCTCCGGTCTGGGAGATCATGGCGCCGGAGGGCCAGATGCGGGGCCCTTCCAGGACGCCCTCGTCGATGGCGCGCTTGAGCCCGAAGACCGGCCCCGACAGGTCCCGGACGCTGGTGAAGCCCCGCATCAGCGTGTTGCGGGCCTCCCTGCCGGCCACCAGGGTGAGGTAGCCCGGATCCGCCGTCATGCTCACGGAGATGGGCGGCACGGCCAGGGCCGCGTGCCAGTGGGCGTCGATGAGCCCCGGCATGAGGGTCCGCCCGCCCCCGGGGATCACCCGCAGCCCCGCCTTCCTCTCCGCGGGCAGGAGGCCCGGGGCGATGCGCTCGATGCGGTTGCCCCGCACCAGGACGCTGGAGGGGGCGGAAAGCTCCGCCCCCTTGCCGTCGAAGATCCGCACGTTCTCGAAGAGGACCCCGGCGGGTTCAGGGGGCGCCGCCAGGGCGGCCAGGCCCAGGGCGAGCACGTGGAGAAGGGCGATCCTGCGTCGCATTTCGCCTCCGATGGATGGGATGCGGGAATTCTACACCCGGCCGGAAGCGGCGGGGCCCCGGGATGGGGGCACGGAACGGGATGCCGAATCCCGTTTCAGCAATCGGACAGCGGCTTCCCGGATGGCCTCGGGCTTCACGGCCTCCCACCGGACTCCGGCCGGGGGCCCGTTCAGGCCAAGGATCTGGGCCAAATCCCGCATTACCAGGCGATTGGCGTACGGGTGCGGCAGGTTGCGTTGATCGGAAAGGTTCGCGCTGAAGGCCCGCAGCAGCGAGGCCTGGGTGGTCGTCGCCCGGGAAAGCTCGGCCAGCTTGGCGCGGTACTCGAGCTCGGGCTGCTCCAGCCCCGGGAAGCGGCGGCTGTCCGCGAAGTGCTGGCCTTCATGGACCAGGTAGCTGACGTGGAAGGCCTCCGAGGCGAGGTCATAGCTGCCCTTCAGGCAGAAGAGGCGGTCCGGACGGGTCCATCCACCCGTATGGTAGGTGTCGCCCGTGGCGAAACCCATCCAGCCCAGGCAAAGGAAGCCGTCCAGCATGACGACGCGCACCTCCTCGTGCCCCTCGGGCAGTTCGACGCCAAAGTGCCGTTCCTCCTCCGAAGTCCACAGCATGCATTCGCGGAAGGGGCGGGTGTAGCCGAAGAGGGCGTGGATGCCCCGCTCCCGAAGCCTGGTCTCCAGGAGGGGTTCCAGGGCGCCCACGCCATCCCCGGGCGACCCGGTCCCGATCTGGGCCAAGGGGGCCAGGGCCCTGAACAGGTCCCGTTCCGCGGCCTCGGGGGTCGCCTGGCCAAGCATCGCCTGCTTCCAGTAGGCTTCGTAGGCCGCCAGGACGTGGGCCACCCAGGGATCCCGGGCCGTGGACGGCCTGGGGGAGGGACTGAACCGCGCAAGGAGGGTCTGGACGGCTTGGGATTGTGCCTTTTCCAGGGCTTCCAAAGGCAGGGCTTGGAACAGGGGAAGGGCGGTCTTCATATCGCCCTGGAGGGCGGAATTCATGGCTTGGTGGTACGTTTCGACGGCCTGGGCGCCTGCGGTTGAGGCTGGCGGTTCAGCGGCTGCGCCGGCGCATGAAAGGCACCCTCCGAGGAGAAGGCGGATACTCCAGGATTTCAGCATGCGGTAAGCCTATCAGTCCTGTGGGGGCGGGGGGGACACGGGAACCTGACCTCGGTCGGGCGGGAATCCGAAAGGTGGGTTGTCCGCCAACTCGCCCCGAGATCCGAGGCTTGCGCCGACGAGGTCCGTGAATCGGCGGAAAGGACTTGGATTGCAGTGTTGTCAGGTTGGGGGGACGGATTGTAAGGAGCGGATCGGAAGGGGCATCGAAAAGAAAACGCTGGGGCGCTGGGGCTCGCTGGGGCGCTGGGGAAAAGAAGGGAATGCTTGGGGGGGGACGGGACCCGCCGAGTCGTCCATCAAGAGGTTTTTTTTTCAGCGCCCCAGCGAGTCCCCAGCGCCCCAGCGTTTCATCCTTTTGCCAGGTGATCCAACACCACGGGTTCGTGCGTTGACATCAAGCATTCCCGTGGATCCACCCTTCACCGGCCCGCCGTGTTCAAGCCAACCATGTCAAGCAATCAAGGGCAGTCCCCATCGAAGCGAAGCATTCCGGCGCGATCTTCGGGAAAAAAGCCTGGCCTTCATTTCGAATGTCTTTTCATCGCCTCCGCATGCGTGGAGAGGAATCACCGTCCCCCTTCCCCCGCCCCCCCGAGCCTTTGCGCCCAGGCCGCCTTGCGTTCCTTCAGGGTCTCCTTGAGCACCAGGGGGCTCGCGCAGGGCTCCAGCACTTCCAGGACCACGTATTCGAAGGCGTCCTGGCCGAGGCGGGTCCATTCCGCCTGGAGGTCCTTGGCCAGGTGGCGGCCCTCGTTGAGGACGCCCCACTGGCCGTTGCGGGTGGCGTCCAGGTCGTTGGCGGAACCGGGCCAGGTGCGGCCGGTGGCCTTGAGGCGGATGCCGTAGATGCCGGAGCGGACCTTCCGTTCCTTGTAGGCCCTGAGGGCCGCCTTGCGATCGAAGGGGGAATCCATGGTCAACCTCGGGAAAGGGCCGGCTGGGCCAGGCGGAGGGTGGTGGCGCGCACGTCCCCGGGCCAGGCCCGGGTGTTCAGGTCGAAGGCCTCCGGGTCCCCGGCGAAGAGGGCGCGCAGGGCCTCCTCGTACCCGGGCTCGTCGCCGGCCATGGCGGACATGAAGCGGTAGGCGGCCTCCTGGGCGGCGCGGCGGCGGTCGGGGCCGGCCTGGGCGCGGCGGGCCTCCTCCACCAGCCGGCGCAGGGCCACGGAGGCCCCCCCGGGCTGGGTATTGAGCCAGTCCCAGTGCCGGGGAAGGAGGGTCACCTCCCGGGGGACGACCCCCAGCCGGGGGCGGCCCCGGCCCCGGGCGGGGGCGGGCGGATCCAGGCGGGCCAGCACCTCCTCGTCGGAACCGCGGGTGTCCAGGTCGATCACCCCGCCGGTGGCGTCGTCGAAGGTGAGGATGGGACCGCAGGCCGTGCGTTCCAGGGCGGCCTTCACGGCCAGGGCCACCTCCCGGAGGGGGCCGGAAGCCAGGCGGAGCCTGCCTTCGAAGGCGGTGGCGGGGCGGGTGGGCGACGTTTCCATGGGACCTCGAACCTCCAGGATAATTTTACCCGGGTAAAAATCAAGCACTTTCCTCGGCCCCCGCCCGGCCCCACCCCTACAATGGGAACGAGAGCGAGCCCATGACCCCTGCGGAAATCCCCATCCCCGACCTCCTGCGCCGGTTCGACGAGCGCATGGCGATCATTCCCTATTCCCGCATGGCGGGCATGTCCGTGGTCGGCCTGGACGAGGGGGGGGTGACGCTGCACCAGCCCGCCCGTCCCGAATGGAGCGGGGACGTGTCCCGCGGGCGGATCCACACCGGGTGCATCTGCGCCCTGGCCGACACGGCCTGCGGGTTCGCGGTGGGGGCGTCCCTGGGGGAGGCGGGGAATTTCGCCACCCTGGATCTGCGCATGGACTACCTGCGTTCGGCGGAAGTGGCCGGGGACCTCACGGCCCGGGCCCGGTGCCACCGGGTGTCCCGCAGCGTGGCCTTCGTCACCGGGGAGGTGCGCCAGCCGGGCAGCGACGAGGCGGTGGCCCTGGTGAACGCCACCTTCATGCGGACCGCGGGCACCGCGGGCGGCGGGCCGCGCCGGGCCCTCATCCCCGCCGCGCCCCTGAACCCCGTGTCCCCCGAGGCCCAGGAGGCCGCCTCCCAGGCCACCCACCCCGCGATCCCCGAAGGCCGCTCGCCCTACGTGGATCTCCTGGGCGTCGTCCTGCACCCCCAGGTGGAGGCCGGGCCGATCCTGCGCATGCCCTTCCGGGACGAGCTCATCGGCAACCCGCGCTTGCCGGCCATCCACGGCGGCGTGCTGGCGGGCTTCGCGGAAACGGTGATGTTCATGCACCTGGTGGCCACCAGCGCCCCCATGCTGCCGGCCATCCCCAAGGCGGTGGACTTCTCCATCGACTACCTGCGGCCGGCCCGGCCCGTGGACACCTTCGGGCAGGGCATCACCATCCGCCTGGGCAACCGGGTCTCCCTGGTCCAGGCCAGCCTCTGGCAGGAGGACCCCCAGCGCCCCGTGGCCGCCACCCGGGGCCACTGGCTCATGCCCGGAGCCTGATCCAGGCGGCTGGCCGCTATGGATGTTTTTTTCCTGTTCCTCCGCATAAGTGGGACACTACCGGCATCAACCCGGAAGGAGCCCCCATGGCCGTCCACTTGGAGCTAACGGCTCCCCTTTCAGGGGTCCTTGTCCCGCTCGACGACGTGCCGGATCCGGTCTTCGCCGGCCGGCTCACGGGGGACGGGATCGCCATCGATCCCACCTCCACCGAGCTCCTGGCGCCCCTGGCGGGCACCGTCTCCCAGCTGCATGCCGCCCGCCACGCGGTGGCCATCACCTCCGACCAGGGCCTGGAGGTCCTCCTGCACATCGGGATCGATACGGTGGCCCTGAAGGGGGACGGCTTCGAGGCCCGGGTGCGGGTGGGGGACCGGGTGCGCCAGGGCCAGCCCCTCCTCGCCTTCGACCCGGTCCTGGTGGGGCGCCGGGCCCGGAGCCTCCTCACCCTGATGGTCATCCCCGACGGCGCGCGGGTGAGGTCCCTGCGCCCGGCTTCGGGGCGGGTGGCGGCGGGGCGCGATGCGGCCCTGGCCCTCACCCTGGAGGAGGCCGGGGCCGGCCCCGGAGCGGCCGGGGGCGAAGCGGTGGAATGCGGGCCGGTGGTCCTGCCCAACCCCGCCGGCCTCCACGCGCGGCCCGCCGCGATCCTGGCGGCCGAGGCCAAGCGCTTTCCCGGGTCCATCCTGATCCTGAAGGGCGACGCCCAGGCCAACGCCAAATCCGTGGTAGCCCTCCTGGGGCTGGGGGCCGGG
The DNA here is from genome assembly GCF_030295405.1 of Mesoterricola silvestris. Taxonomy (GTDB): domain Bacteria; phylum Acidobacteriota; class Holophagae; order Holophagales; family Holophagaceae; genus Mesoterricola; species Mesoterricola silvestris. The sequence goes on from NZ_AP027080.1 coordinate 3,694,158, forward strand.
GGCGGGGACGCCCTGCGGGTGCGGGCCACCGGCCCCGGCGCGGCCGGGGCGGCCGGCGCCCTGGCCGCGCTGCTGGCTGCAGGCTGCGGCGACACGGCGGCCGAAGCCCCCGCCCCGGCGCCGCGGGCCGCCGCGGGCGCGGGGGAGCTGGCGGGACTGCCCGCGTCCCCGGGGCTGGCGGTGGGCCGGATCCATCAGCACCGCCCGGAGGCCGCCGAAGTGGAGGAAACCCCCGACCCGGCCCGGGACCCCTCCCGCCTGGAAGCCGCCCTGGCGGCGGCCCGGCTCCAGTTGGACGCCACCCTCTCCACCATGGAGGCCGGTTCGCCCCGGCGGAAGATCCTGGAGGCCCACCGGGAGCTTCTGGAGGACCCCGAGCTCACGGGCCCGGCCTTCGCGGGCATCGCCTCGGGCCTGGGCGCCGCCAAGGCCTGGCGGGAGGCCTTCAGCCGCCAGGCCGCGATCCTGGGCGGCCTGGATTCGGCCCTCCTGCGGGAGCGGGCCGGGGATATCCGGGACGTGGGGCGCCGGGTGCTGGCCCAGCTCACGGGAGCCCAGGCGGCGCCCCTGGAGGTGCCCGAGAGCGCCATCCTGGTGGCCGAGGAACTGACCCCGTCGGAGGCGGCCCAGCTGGACCGCACCCGGGTGCGGGGCCTCTGCACCACCACCGGGGGCCCCACGGGCCACGTGGCCCTCCTGGCCCGGTCCATGGGGATCCCCGCCATCTGCGGCCTGGACCCGGCCGCCCTGGACCTGCCCGACGGCACCCCGGCGGTGGTGGACGGCACCCTGGGCCTTTTGCGCCGGGATCCGGGCGAGGCGGACCTGGCCCGCCTGGAGCGACAGGCCGCGCAGCGGGCCCTGGAGCGGGAGGCGGCGCAGCGCCCCGCCCTCACCGCCGACGGCTTCAAGGTGGAGGTGGCCGCCAATATCCGCGACGCCCGGGACGCCCGGGAGGCCGTGGCCGCGGGGGCCGAGGCCGTCGGGCTGCTGCGCAGCGAATTCCTCTTCCGGGACCGCGCCGAGGCGCCCTCCGAGGACGCCCAGACCGGGGCCTACGGCGCCTGCGCCGAGGCCCTGGGCCCGGGCCGCAAGCTCGTGGTGCGCACCCTGGACGTGGGCGGCGACAAGCCCCTGGCCTACCAGCCCCTGCCCCGGGAGGAGAACCCCTTCCTGGGCCTGCGGGGGGTGCGGGTGAGCCTGGACCGCCCGGAGCTGTTCCGGGCCCAGCTCCGCGCCCTCCTGCGGGCCGCGCCCCTGGGGGACCTGCACATCATGTTCCCCATGGTGGCCACCCTGGAGGAGCTGCGCGCCGCCAAGGCCCTCCTGGCGGAGGAGGCGGGGGCGCAGTACCCGGCGGTGAAGGTGGGCGCCATGATCGAGGTGCCCTCGGCCGCGCTCATCGCCGACGCCCTGGCCCGGGAGGTGGATTTCCTCTCCATCGGCACCAACGACCTCACCCAGTACTGCCTGGCCATGGACCGCGGCCACCCCAAGCTGGCGAAGCAGGCCGATGGCCTGCACCCCGCGGTGCTGCGCCTCATCGCCCTCACCGTGGAGGCGGCGCACCGCCACGGCAAATGGGTGGGGGTCTGCGGCGGACTGGCCTCGGACCCGCTGGCCCTCCCCGCCCTCCTGGGGCTGGGCGTGGACGAGCTGTCCGTGGACATCCCCGCCATCGGCGCCGTGAAAGTCCGGCTTTCGCGCCTGGTCCGCGCCGAGTGCGTGGCCCTGGCCCGGGAACTGCTCACCCTTTCCACCGCGACGGAGGTCCGGGCGCGCCTGGCTTCCGTGGCCGATTGACGGGAGCCCGGCCATGAACCTCAATCCGTTCCAGTTCCTCCAGAAGGTGGGCAAGGCCCTGATGCTGCCGGTGGCCGTGCTCCCCGTGGCGGGGTTGCTGCTGGGCATCGGCGCGGCCAACTTCGCCCTCATCCCGGCCACGGCCTCCAGCATCATGAAGGCCTCCGGGGACGTCATCTTCGGGAGCCTGCCGCTCATCTTCGCCGTCGGCGTGGCCCTGGGCTTCACGGACGACGACGGCGTTTCGGCGGTGGCCGCGGCCATCGGCTTCCTGGTGATGACGGCCACCCTGGGCGTCATGGCCGGCGTCTTCCACGTGCCCCCGAAGCTGGTCATGGGCATCCCCTCCATGCAGACCGGGGTCTTCGGGGGCATCCTGGCCGGGGGCCTCGCGGCCTTCATGTTCAACCGCTTCTACCGCATCTCCCTGCCGGACTACCTGGGGTTCTTCGGCGGCAAGCGGTTCGTGCCCATCATCACCGCGCTGGGGGCCATCCTCCTGGGCGTCCTGCTCTCGGTCATCTGGCCCCCGGTGCAGGGCGGCATCGACGCCTTCTCCCGGTGGGCGGCGGTGGGCAGCCCCCGCACCGCGGCCACCATCTACGGCTTCGTGGAGCGGCTCCTGCTCCCCTTCGGGCTCCACCACATCTGGAACGTCCCCTTCTTCTTCGAGATGGGCAGCTACACGGACGCCGCCGGCAAGGTGGTCAGCGGCGACATCAACCGCTTCTTCGCGGGGGACCCCACGGCGGGGATCCTATCGGGGGCCTTCCTCTTCAAGATGTTCGGCCTGCCCGGGGCGGCCATCGCCATCTGGCACACGGCCCGGCCCGAGAACCGCGTGAAGGTGGGCGGCATCATGGTCTCCGCGGCCCTCACCTCCTTCCTCACGGGCATCACCGAACCCATCGAGTTCGCCTTCATGTTCGTGGCGCCGGCCCTCTACGCCGTCCACGCGGTGCTGGCCGCCTCCACCCAGTTCCTGGCCAACACCCTGGGCATCCACATGGGCTTCACCTTCTCCCAGGGGGGCATCGACTTCCTGATGTTCAACGCCCTGGGCCGCTTCGCCCAGCGGTGGTGGCTGGTGCTCCTGGTGGGGCCGGCCTACGGACTGCTCTACTACGGCATCTTCCGCTGGGTGATCCTGCGCTTCGATCTGCGCACCCCGGGGCGCGAAACCGAGGAGGGCGCAGCCCAGGTCCGCGGGGGGGGCACCGGAAGCGACCTGGTGGCGGCCTTCGGCGGCGCCGGCAACATCGCGAGCCTCGACGCCTGCATCACCCGGCTCCGGGTGGCGGTGCGGGACGCTGCCCGGGTGGACGACGCCCGGCTCAAGGCCCTGGGCGCCTCCGCCGTGCTCCACATCGGCAACGGCGTCCAGGCCATCTTCGGCCCCCGCTCGGAGAACCTGAAGACGGACATGGAGATCCACCTCCGGGGCGGCGCCCCCCCGGACCGGGCCCAGCGGATCCTGGCGGCCCTCAAGGGCCGAAGCAACGTTCTGGCCCTGGAGGCGGTGGCCGCCACGCGCCTGCGGGTGCGCCTGGCGGACCCGCGCCTGGACGCGGCGGCCCTGGAGGCCGCCGGCGTGATGGCGGTCATGGACCTGCCCGGGGGGGAGCGGGATCTCATCGTTGGCAAGGAGGCGGAAGAGCTGGGCCGGGCCCTCAGTTCCCCAGGATCCCCTTGAGCTGCTCCTCGGCGCTCTGCGCCGAGAGGGTGCTCCCTTCCAGTGAGCGGATCTGCTGCTGGGACAGGTCGATGCGGGGGCCGAAGGCCCGGTGGTGGAAGCGCCTGCAGAATTCCCGCACCGTGGCGTCCCGGTCCGGGCCGGGCGGCACCTGGAAGCGGCACAGCACCGTGCCCTGGGGGCTGTCCAGGCCCCCCTGGAGGCCGCCCCCGGCGATGGCCTCCACCGTCACCCGGAAGCCGGCGGGGTCCCGGGTGAAGCGGGGGGAGGAGGCCAGGAGCCCGGCGGCCTCCCGGGCCAGGGGGCCCACGGCCTGGATGTGGCAGGGAAGGCTCACCCCCAGGCGCCGCAGTTCGCCCCCGTCCCGCTGCAGCACGCCCGTGAGGGAGACCAGGGCCCCGGCCCGGTCGCCCCGCAGGGTCTGGGCCTTGGCCCGCAGGGCCAGCAGCTGGGTGTGGAGCACGGCGTATTCCGCGGGCAGCGCCGGTTCCGCGGCGCCCAGGGCCTCCAGGGCCCCCCGGGCGTCGCCCCGCTCCAGCCGCGCGGCGCCCAGGGCCAGGAGCAGGAAGCCCCGCTCCCGCTCGGCCATGGGCCCGGTGCGGCCCAGGAGCCGCCCGGCCTCGGCTTCCGCCACCCCGGGGCCGGCGATGCGCGGCAGGAGCACCTCGCCGCCGGGCAGTTCCGCCACGGCCTGGGGCGCCAGCACGCGCAGGGAGTGGCCCAGGCGGTCCGGGTTGGCCATGAGGAGGGTGCCGGCCCGGCGCCGCGCCAGGGCGGCTTCCACGGCGTGGCCGGCCATGCGCGCCAGGATGCCGGGGCGGCGCTTCCAGGGCGCGTAGCTCAGTTCCTCCCCGTCCCGGGCCAGGGCGTCCAGGAGGGCCTGGTACAGGAAGACCTGGGTGCCCGCCTCCCGCTGGCCGTCCCGGGCCGAGCCCGTGGCGTGCCGGTCGGGGCGCTCCCGCACGCGCCTGGCCACGGCCAGGGCCTCGTCGGTGGCCCCGCAGTACAGCAGGAGCCCGCCCGTGAGGATCTGGCGGGTGCTCCAGTGGGTTTCCGCGGCCAGGGGCCGGGAATGGAAGGCCCACTGGTGCATGCGCTTCACGGCGTCCATGGCTTCGGGGAGCCGCTGCTCCTCCAGGTAGAGGCCGGCCAGGTCGCCCCAGGGGTTGGTGACGGTGCCGGCCTGGAAGTGATCCGCGGCCTCCAGCAGGAGCTGCTCGGCCCGCGCCGTCTGGCCCAGGTGCCAGGCCCCGTCGGCGGCGTTGCGGATCAGGGTGCAGTCCCGGTCCTTGCCCGCGGCCTTCTCCAGGTCGTAGATCCGCATCTGGGTGGCGAAGGCCGCCTCGGGCCGGTCCGATTCGGCCTCCATGGCGGCCAGGGTGTTGAGGGCGTTGGCCACGTCCTTGGGGTCGCCCCCGGCCACGGCCTCGTCGATCTTGAGGCGGGCCTCGCGGTCGCGGCCCAGCTTCATGAGGGGCCAGGCGTGGTCCACGGGGCGCTTCTTCACGAACAGGCGGTCGTGGACGTCCAGGGTCCTGAGCGCGTCCTGGTAGCGCTCCATGCGGTACTGGGTGGAGGCCTGGAAGCCCAGCACGGAGCTGTAGTAGCCCGTGGGCGTCCCGGGGCCCCAGGCGCCGCCGTAGGCGCGCTCCAGCAGCTCCCGGGACCGGGTGAAGTAGTACAGGGCCCGGGGCAGGTCCCCGTCGGTGGAAAGGCACACCATGCCGATGACCTCGCAGGCCAGCCAGGAGTCCGGATGCCGGGCCAGGTAGGCCTTGGCGGCCTCCCGGGCCTCCAGGGGGTGGTGGTCCCGGTCCAGCATTTCGGCGAAGCGGGCCTCCTCCGGGGCGGGCCGGAACGGCGCGGCGAAGGCCGCGCACGCCACCAGGACCGCCGCCAGGGCGCGGAGCATCAGGCCCTCCCCCGCAGCGTGGCCCGGCTCAGGGCCTCCATGGGCTCCGCCAGGCAGGCCCGCACCACCTCGGCGGGGGAGGGCGCCCCGGGGCCCAGCTCCATGCGGTGCCCGAAGACCAGCGGCGCCAGCCACGCCACGTCCTCCCCGGAGACGAAGTCCCGGCCGCGCAGGGCCGCGGCGGCCTTGAGGGCGGGCACCAGGAGCACCAGGCTGCGGGTGGAGACCCCCTGCACCACCTGGGGGTGGCCGCGCAGGGCCCGGGCCAGGTCCACCAGGCAGTGGTTCACCGGTTCGGCCACGAAGACCCCCGTCTCCACCTGGGCGCGGGCCTCCAGGAGCTCGGCGCGGGTGACGGGGGGCCCCCCGGGTTCGGCCCGGCGCGCCAGGCGCGTGGCGAGCACCTGCAGTTCGGCCTCCCGGGAGATGTGGTCCATGCGGATCTTGAAGAGGAAGCGGTCCAGTTGGGGCAGCGGCAGGGGGTAGGTGCCCGCCACGTCCCGGGGGTTCTGGGTGGCGATGACGAAGAAGAGCTCGTCCAGGGGCCGGGTGACGTTGTCCACCGTCACCTGCTTCTCGGCCATGGCCTCCAGCATCGCGGCCTGCACCTTGGGGGAGGTGCGGTTGATCTCGTCGGCCAGCACCACGTGGGCGAAGAGCGGCCCAGGACGGAACGCGAAGTCGCCGGTGCCCGGTTCGAAGACCGAGACGCCGGTGATGTCCGAAGGCAGCAGGTCGGGGGTGAACTGGATGCGCCGGAAGGGCGGCAGATCCCGGCCCTCGCCGTCCTCCAGGGCCTCGCCCAGGGCCTTGGCCAGGGTCGTCTTGCCCGAGCCCGGATAGTCCTCCAGGAGCACGTGGCCGTCGGCCAGGAGCGCCACCATGACCAGGTCCACCACCTCGTCCCGGCCCAGCACCTGGAAGCGCATCCGCTCCCCCAGGCGGGCCAGGACGGACCGGGCGCGATCGAGGCCTTCGGGATCGGTGGGGAGCATGGCGGCTCCTTTCATCAGTGGACCCGGGCCCAGGCCAGGGGGTTCAGGAAGGAGAGGACGCGCAGGGCGGGGTGGGCGCCGGCGCGGAACTGGGATCGGGCCTCCCGGGCCAGGCGCAGGCAGTCCCGGGCCGGGGGCGTCCCCGGGGCTCCCAGGGCCCAGCGCAGGTGGAGGGCCGTGAGAGCGGCGAAGGCGGGGCTGCCCGCGCGGGCCGCGAAGGCCTCCCGGGATTCCCCCCGGGCGCGGGCGAGACCGTGGGCGCTGGCGGCGTCCAGGGCGGCCCGGTAGGCCAGGCGGGGCGCCTGGGCGGGGCCGCAGAGGGCGGGGGCGAAGCGTCGCCAGAGCTTCACGGCGTAGGCCGCGGGCAGGGCCAGCGCCGCGGCGGCGCCCAGGAGCAGGGCCAGGATCCGGGCCACGGCCGCGGGTTCGAAGGGGGGCCGGTCCAGGCCGGGAGGGGGCGGCGGCGGGGGCTTCTCGGACAGGGCCATCTCCCCCAGCATCTGCTGGAGGTCCTTGTCCGGGGCCTGCTGGGGCATCACTTCGCTGCGGGCCGGGGTGATGTCCAGGGGCGTCCAGCCGTAGCCCTGGAGGCGCACTTCGGGCCAGGCGTGGGCGTTGGAGGCCCGCAGCAGGAGGGAGGCGCCGCCGAAGCGGAAGGAGGGGTCGGCCGCGTAGCCCGCGGCCACCCGGGCCGGGACGCCCGCGGCGCGGTAGAGGAGGCAGGCCGCGTGGGCCAGGTAGACGCAGTGCCCCCGCAGGTCCCCGAAGAGGAAATCGGCCAGGGGGTCGGGGCTGGCCCCGTGGGTGGTGTCCAGGCTGTAGGTGGCGTTGGCGTCCAGCCACAGCTTGATGGCCAGGGCCCGGGCGAAGCGGTCCTCCCGGAACTCCGGGCGCAACGTCTCCAGGATCCGGCCGGCCAATTGCCCGTAGCGGGGATCCCCGGGCCCCTCGGTGTAGTGGGCGAAGGTGGCGGCGTCCCAGGCGGGGTCCCCCACGGGGGTGCCCACCAGGTCCTTGGGGTGGATGGCGCAGACCCGGGAGACCACGTCGTAGGCCTGGAAGAACCGCTTGGGATCGGGGTTCCCCGCCTCCCGGAAGGACACGGGGCCCACCAGGCCGAAGGGCCTGGCGTGGGCGGCCATGACGGCCACGGTGGTGCGCACCTCCCGGCCCCGCAGCGTGGAATCGGGGGCCGCGCCCAGGGCCGGGAGGTCGGTGTCGTAGCGCCCTCCCGCGTCCTGCACGACCCGGAGGCCGTTGAAGGCGCTGAAGGCGGTCTCGCGGAAGTAGAACGCGCCCAGGGGGGGCGTGAAGTCGTTGTGGAACACCACCACCGCCAGGGGCGCGTCGGAGGGCTGTTCGGACTGGTTCTCGAAGCTGTCCGGCGGCGCCTGGCCCTTCCCGGAACTGGAGCCGGAGCCGGAGCCGCCGTCCTCCTGGGGCTTGCCGTCCCCCAGCACCCGGTGGAGTTCCGTGATCTGCTTGAGGTGGCGCTGGGGCAGCGCCAGGAAGATCGCCGCCAGGGCCGCCACCACCATGGCCGTGCCCGCCAGCCCCCGGCGCCCGGAATCCGCGCCCACAAGCACCAGGGCCAGCAGCGCCGCCAGGGCCAGGCCCAGCAGCAGGAACCACGGCAGGGGGTCCATCCCCCGGCCCCACAGGGGATCCACCAGGAAGTAGGGCCGGTTGAGGAAGCCCTCCCGGTGGGCCGCGAAGAGCGACGCGAAGAGCCCCCCCAGCAGGGTGAGCCCCGCGATCCTCCAGGCGGGATGGCGCCGCGCCAGGGCCTCCTGGGCGCCCACCAGGGCCAGGGGCAGGGCCAGGGCGGGAAGGCACTCGGCGAGGGCGTACACGGCCCGGGGCCCCAGGAGCCGGGCCGGGCCGGGCCACCGGGACAGGAGGGCCGAGAGCAGGAGGGCGCCCCCGGCGCAGGCCAGGGGCGGCAGCGGCAGGGCCCAGGTGCGCAGGCGGCTCGCGGCCAGGCGGGGCCCCGCGAGGACGCCCAGCAGCGCCCCCAGCGCCGACGCGGCGATCCCCGCGGGCAGCGTGTAGCGCCCCGCGGCCAGGGCCACCACGGCCATCCAGAGGGCGGCGTGGACGGCGGTCCAGAGGCGCGGCCTCACGCGGCCCTCCCGGCGCGCTTGCGCAGGTAGGCCTCGGGGTGGTCCAGCACGTCGCCGCTGCGGATGTCCACCAGGGTCGCCCCCGTGGGGGGCGCGGCGATGCGGCCCAGCAGGTCCAGCACCTCCTCCGGGGCGGCCCCGTCCTCAGGCTCCGGGCGCAGGAAGGCCCGGCGCCACGGAGAGGGGGCGGGCTCCCGCCAGCCGTCCAGGGCGAAGACGGCCTGGACCCGCAGGGGCGCCGTGGCCAGGGCGGCCTGGACCGGCGCCGTCCAGGGCCCGTCCCGGCCGGGGAGGAGGAGGATGCAGGCGCCGAACCCGTCCCGCCGGGCCCGCTCCAGGAAGGCCGCGAACCCCCCTGCCCCGCCCGAGGATCCGGACCGGGCCAGGGCCTCCCGGGCGCCCTCCAGGTCCTCGGCGTCCTCGGCCCCGTCGGCCCCGAAGCGCCAGCCCGGCCCCAGCAGGCCCCGCTCCAGGAGGGTGCGCGCCAGGCGCGCCGGGGGCTCGTCCCAGGGATGGGCGGGGAGGTAGGCGCAGACCCGGGGCGCGGGTTCCACGGCCCGCTCGGGAATGCGCACGAAGGCCTTGCGGGTGCGGGCGTAGACCTTCCAGAGGATCATGCGCAGGGGGTCGCCGTGGCCGTACTTGCGGATATCCACGCGATCGCCCTGGGGCTCGCCCCGGGGATCGGTCTGGTCCTCCCCCCGCACCAGCCCGCTCAGCACGGCGCCGGGGTCCAGGGCCGCGCGCCGGGGCAGGATCCGGGCCGGGGTGGGCGCCTGGGCGCGCCAGCCGGTCTCGGTGAGGCCGAGGATATCGCCCACCCGCACGGTGCGCGTCACCGAGGGGACCAGGGCCCGCCGTCCCGGCAGCACGTGCTCCTGGCCCGAGGGCAGGCGCAGATCGGCCCGCAGGTCCCCGGGGGCCTCCCAGGCCACCCGCACCCGCAGGAAGGGCAGCCACCGGGACAGGGGCACCCGGTAGCCCGTGGGACTCCAGGTGCCGCATTCCAGCGCCAGGCTCCCCGGCCCGCCCCCGGCGCGCCGGCGCAGCACCAGGGCCGCGGCCAGGGTGGCCAGGCCCAGGCCCGCCACCAGGACCGCGGCCAGGACGCTGGCGGCGAGGAGCACCAGGTCCAGCCGGCCCACGCCCTGGAACCAGAAGGCGGCCCCCGCGAGGCCCAGGAGGGCCCACCCCGCGAAGGTGACGGGAAAGGCCTCCCTGAGCGCCGCCAGCGGCTTCATCCTCCGTTCCTTCCCGGTCAGCGGTGGCCGCTCACCGAAACCGGCAGGTTCCCGGCGCGCCAGGCCCGCATGCCGCCCCGCAGGACCCGCACCCAGGTGTAGCCGCAGGACGCAAGGACATCGGCCGCCAGGTGGGAGACCCGGTCATCGTAGTCCACCAGCACCACCAGCTGGCGCTTGTCCTTGGCGATCTCGGCCAGGGCCTTGGGGAGATGGTTGAAGGGCAGGTTGAAGGCGCCCCGGATATGACCCGACGAACCGTTGAAATCCTCAGGCCTCCGCAGGTCCACCACCACCGGCGGGTCCCCGTGCAGGACCTGCTCCAGTTCGATGGGCCGGAACACCTCCTTGTGGCGGGCCCGCCGCCAGCTCTTGAAGTCCGGCCATTTGAGGATCAGGATCGCCAGCAGGGCCACCAAGCCGCCAGCCAATGGATACGCCACTTCGGGCCGCGAAACCCAGCCTGCGAAGCCGCCCGGCCCGGCCAGGACGGCGGGCGTGAAGGCCTGGAGCAGGGCATGGGAATCAAACATGGTTCGCCTCCGGTGCTGGTTTCTGCCTACCCTGGAGGTGCCGCCATGTCGAGGAGCCCTCCAGGAGCGGAATCCAGGCCATTATATACACGTGGGATGATCGAACCGATGCAAGAAGCCGCAATGTCACTGGGAAAAGGAATGCTTTTCGCCGCCGTCGCGCTGATGGCCGCCTGCGGCGGGGGCCGGGACCCCCGGCAGTTGGTGGTGGAGCCCGAGGCCCCCGCCGTGCTGGTGGGCGAGACCCTGGCCCTTACCGCCCGCGCCCCGGGCGACGGGGCCGCGGACGCGGAGTGGGAGGTGCAGGAGCCCTACGGGGGCGGCCTCCTCCACAGCCAGGGCTCCCGGGTCACCTACGTGCCTCCCGAGGCCGCCGGCACCTACCACCTGGTGCTGCGGACCCCGGGCCACAAGCAGACCGTGGAGGTCCAGGTGCTGCCCAGCCCCGCGCTGGAGCCCCTCTCGCCGCGCATCGCCCCGGGGTCCTCCGTCACCTTCCGGGTCCGCATGCGCGGCCTCCCCCGGGACACCGCGGTGTGGACCGTGGCCGAGGCGGAGGGCGGCGAGATCACCGCCGACGGCCGGTACACGGCCCCCCGCAGGCCGGGGGTCTACCACGTCACCGCCACCTCCACCTCGGACCCCTCGGCCTCGGCCCGCGCCACGGTCACCGTGGGAGCCGATTGAGGCCGCCCATGGGGGAGCGCCGGACCCGCATCGCGGACCTGGCCCACCACGGCTGGGAGACGGCCCTGGAGGCCCTGGCGGGCTTCCGCGCCAACGCGGACCTGCGCCAGGCCTCCAGCCTCGCCTTCTACAGCCTGCTGGCCCTGATCCCCGCCCTGCTCCTCCTCACCTACCTCCTGGGCCTGATCATCGGCAGTTCCGCCGCGGCCCACCAGCGGGTCACGGACTACCTGGCCCGCATGGTGCCGGACCAGGCCGAGCGGGTCCTGCAGGACGTGGCCGGCCTCACGCGCCATCCCGGCACCGCGGGCTGGCTCAACCTCCTGGTGCTGGCCTGGTCCGTGTCGCCGCTGGTCTCGGCCCTGCGGGAGATCGTCCGGGGCATCTACAAGGAGCGGGAGACCCGCTCCCTGTGGCTGGTCAAGCTCATGGACCTGGCGGGGGGCGTGGCCTCCCTCACGGCCCTGGCGGCCCTGGCGGGGGCGGGGGTCTTCCTGCACTTCCTCAACGCTTCCTTCCTGGGCGCCCGCACCGTGTCCCCGGGCCTCGTCCTGCCCTTCGCGGTGAGCACGGCCCTGGTCATGGGCCTGGTGTCGTTCTACGCCCCCCGGGACGCCCGGCGCGGCCACCTGCTGGCCGGGGCCCTCACCACCACGGTGCTGTGGTTCCTGCTGCGCCCCGCCTTCACCTGGTTCCTCGCCGTGGACCCCACCTACGGCGTGGCCTTCGGTTCGTTCAAGTCCCTCTTCCTCATCGTCATCTGGATCTACGTGTCCATGGCGACCCTGCTCCTGGGCGTGGAGGTGGCCGCGGCCTGCCATCGAGGGGACGCCGTGGCCATCAAGCGGCTCATGGAGGGCCGGGCCCGCCGCGGCTATCCCGGCCACCGGCGCCTGATCCTGGACGCCCCCGGGGGCCACGCCTTCTTCCGGGAGGGCGAGCCCGGCGGGGAGATGTTCTACGTCCTTTCGGGTTCCGTGCGGATCCTCAAGGGGGACCGGGAGATCGCCCGCATCGGCCCGGGCAGCTTCCTGGGGGAGATGACCTTCCTCCTGGGCCTGGACCGCTCCGCCACGGCGATTGCCGCCGAGCCCTGCCAGTGCGTGGTGATCCACGCCCGCAACTTCGCGCAGCTCCTCCGGGAATACCCCGATACGGTGCGGGTGATGCTGGTGGGCATGGCCACGCGCCTGCGCGCGACCAGCGAGAAGTCCGCCGGGAACCCCACGGCGGAGGACGTGGCGGCGCTCAGCTAGGAGCCTGTCCAAGTAATATTCGGCCCCGCGATGGTGGCACCGGCCATGGCAAGACAAGGCCCGCGAGGAGAGCGATTAGGTTAATCGTTCGACGAGCGGAACGCGGGATTGCCGTGGCCGCTGCCACCACCGGAGGCGGCGTCTGGAGGCCCGCCTATCGTGCGCAAGTCCCTTGAAAATATGACCTATATTTCCCGCGGGCCTTGCGCTCGATAATCGGGCCTCCAGACGCCGTCGCGGGGCCGAATATTACTTGGACAGGCTCCTAGGCGTGGCGATGCCCAGCAGCCCGAGGACCGCGGCGAAGGCCTCCGGCACCGGCGCCTTCAGGTCCAGCCGCCTTCCGTCCGCGGGGTGGTCCAGGGACAGCTTCCAGGCGTGGAGCATGGGGTGGGGGCAGGCGAAGTGGCGCTTGTCGGCGTCGAGCCACGCGCTGGCGCCGCCGTACACGGGGTCGCCCAGGATGGGCGCGCCCACGTGGGAGAGGTGCAGGCGGATCTGGTGGGTCCGGCCCGTGAGCAGTTCGCACTCCACCAGGGCGAGGCCGCAGGCCTTGGCCAGGACCTTCACCCGGGTCTGGCTGGGGCGGCCCGCGGCGTTGACGGTCATCTTGAGGCGGTCCACCCGGTGCCGGGCGATGGGCTCGTCCACCAGGAGGCTGCCCACGTCGGGGAGCTTGCGGCTCATGCGCACCACCGCCAGGTAGCGCTTCTCCACGGAGCGTTCCTTGAACTGGGCCTGCAGGGCGGCCTGGGTGGGCTGGTCCTTGGCCATGGCCAGGCAGCCCGTGGTGTACCGGTCCAGGCGGTGCACGAGGCCGGGCCACAGCGGCGCGGGGATCTCGTCCTCGCCCTCCTCGGGCAGTTCCTCCACGGGCGCCACGGCCGCGCGCAGGCGCCCCAGGAGCGCGTTCAGGACGGTGCCGCCGGCGTGGCCCGGGCCGGGGTGCACCACCATGCCCGCGGGCTTGTCGATGATCCAGAGGTGCTCGTCCTCGAAGAGGGTGGGCAGGTCGATGGCCTCGGGCTCCAGGAGGAGCGCTGGGGGGACCAGGTCGGGCAGGACGGTCTCCACCGTGGCGCCGCTGCGCACCCGGGTGCCGCCCTTGGTTACCACCACGCCGTTGACGGTGACGTTGCCGGCCCGCACCCAGGCGTCCCACCTGGAACGGGCGATCTCGGGGTGGTTCTCCGTGAGGAACCGGTCCAGGCGCGGCGCGCCGGCGGGAAGGAAGTGGGAGACGGGACCGCTCATGACGCCACCTCGGCCCGGGGGGCCCTCGCGTACCAGAACCACAGGAAGGCGCCGAAGGCCACGAAGGCAAGCGCCGTGAGCCGGCCGGTGGAAAGCCAGGGGATCCCCAGGAGGAAGCCCCGGTCCAGGTCGGCGCGCCAGATCTCGGTCACGATGCGCCCCACCCCTTCCAGCATGAAGTAGAGGGCCCCCACCTGCCCCGCGAAGCGCCGGCGCCGCCCCGCCAGGAGCAGCACGCCCAGGACCAGGGCGTTGGCGGCCAGGGTGTAGAGCTGCACCGGGTGCAGCGGCACGTTCAGGGGCGTTCCCGAAAGCCAGTGGGCGTCGCCGTTCGTGAAGGTCACGGCCCAGGGGAGGTGGCATTCGGTGCCGTAGCAGCAGCCCGCGGAGAAGCACCCCATGCGGCCGATGGCCTGGCCCAGGGCCACCGCGGGGGTGAGGGCGTCCAGGGTCCCCGCCAGGGGCAGCTTGAGCTTGCGCATGCGCCAGAAGAACACCGCGAGCCCGCCGATGACGCCCCCGTGGATGGCGCCCCCCGCCCTGAGGTAGCCCAGGTCGAAGATCTGCGCCGCGGGCACGCCGCTGAAGAGATCCACGATGATCATGAGGAGCTTGGCGCCGATGATCCCGCCCAGCAGGAGCCAGATGGCCAGGTCCGCGATGGCGTCGCCGGAGATGCCGTCCCGGCGCCCCAGGTGCTTGGCCAGGGCCAGGGCAAGGAAGAACCCGATGGTGAGGATGAGCCCGTAGGTGCCCACGGGAAAACTGCCTATCTTGAAGAGGATCGGATGCATCTTAGTCCTTGGGCAGGGGCCGGAGCCGGGCCGGGGGGAGGTCCAGGGCCGCGATGTCGAAACTGAGGATCTCCCCGTAGGGCCGCAGGAGCGGCATGAGGCGGTCCGTGATGGCGGGCCTGAACCCCGCGTAGAATTCCTGGGCCAGCGGGGCCCGGGACCGGCCCCGCACGTGGAACTCCCGCACGGGCCCCTGGCGCACCTCCTCCAGGACGGCGCCTTCCAGGTGCTGGTCCAGGACGGCCATCACCCGCGACCGCACCTCCCCGGGCAGGGGCCCGTGGTCCACCGGCCCCTGGGGAAGGGCCGCGAGCCTGCGCAGGTGCACCACCGCCGGAACGGAGGCGGCCACCACCAGGACCCCCAGGACCAGGGCGGACCGCCCCCAGCGGCGTTCGCGGCGACGGTCGGATTCCGGTGGGGGGCTTTCCAGGGAGGGCATGGGTTTCCTAGGAACGAATGAACTAACAGCATGCCATCAAACGCATCCGTTCAGCCCAGGACCTGCAGGCTGGACCCGGCCGCGAGGCTCCGGATCGTCGGAACGGGCCCGGGCCCGAGGCCCTGGATCCGGAGATCCACCGGCATCCCCAGGGCCCTCAGCTCCTCCTCCATCCCGGCCTGGGCCGCCACCAGCGCCTCCGGGTGCTGGGCCCACACGCGCACCCGGAGCCCGCCGGCCCCCTTGGCGACGCCCAGGCGGGTCTCCCCCAGGCGGGAGAAATTCAGCCCCAGGAGCACCCGGGTGGAGGCCGACTCCGGATTCCCCCTTCCCTTCCCCCCGCCGTCGGACTCCACCCACATCTGCAGGGGCGCCTGGGCCGCCCAGGGCAGCGGAAGCTCGTAGAAGGCGGTTCCCTCCCGGGCCTGGGCCGCGTGGAAGGGCGCCTCCCGGGGCGAGATGGACGGATCCGACAGGGCCCTGACGCTCTCCTTGATCCAGGACTCCCAGGCTTCCGGCGCGGCGGCCGGGCTCTCCGGGGCCCGCCCCGGCCCGCGCAGCGCCTGGGACACCGCGTCCAGCATCCCCTGGGGCAGGTCCGCCCTCTTCGCCAGGCCCGTCAGCACGCGCGCCGTGGCCTCCTGGGCCGCCGGTTCAGGGCCGCCGCCCCGCACCTGGGCGCGCAGGGCCAGTACCTGGGATTCGGGAAGGTCCCGCAGCGCCGCCCGCAGGGCCTCCTGGGATCCGGGCGCCCGGGCCTGCACCAGGGCCACCAGATCCCGCACCGCCGGGGCGACGGCTGGATCCAGGGAGGGGGCCGGGGCGGCGGTGGACGCGGATTCCGGCGCGGACGGAGGGGGCGTGGCCGGGGGACCCCCGGGCTGCCCGGAAACCGGTCCGGGGGTTGGCCCGGCGGGTTGGGCCGCCGGGGCCGGGGAGGGTTGTGCGGTGGGCGGCCCCAGGGGTTGGGGGTTGGCCGGATCCGGCGTTTGGGCTGCCGGCTGTCCGAGGGATGGGGGGGTCGACGGCACGGTCGTTTGGCCCATAGGCTGCTCGATAGGCTGTTCGACTGGTAGGCCAACGGGTTGTCCGGCAGGTTGCCCCGTGGACGGCGCCGCGGGTTGACCCGCCTGTGGGGCCACCGCTTGCGCCGCGGGCTGCGCCGTGGGTCGCCCAACGGGCTGCGCCGTGGGTTGCCCATCGGGTTGCCCCGTCGGCTGGGCTGCCGGTTGGGGCGAGGAGGCTGCCGTGGCGGGTGCCGCAGGGGCTGCCGAGGGCGGGGCCGACCCTTGTCCGGCTGTCTGTCCCAGGCCCGGCTCCGGGGGGGAACCGGCGGGGGACCCAGGCGCCGGTGTGGCCGTCGGGAGGGTTGGCGGTGGGGTGGTCTGGGCGGTGGATGCGGGGCCGGGGCGGGGCCGGGGGCCGGGGCGGGGGCCGGGGGGGTCGGGGCCGCCGGGCCGGCCTGGGCGGGGGCCTGACCCGCCGGCGTGGCGGGCGGCTCCGCGGGCGGGGCGCCGCCCAGGAGGCGGAAGAGCTGCACCAGGGGCTCCAGCCCGGGGGCGGGCTCGGGCTGGGTGAGGCGGGCCTGGAGGAGCTGGGCCTCCCCCTGGAGGAGGGGGGCCAGGATGGCGGGGGGGGCGGGGGGCTGGGCCTGGAGGGTCTGGAGGCGGAGGGTTCCGCCGTCGGAGGCGGCCACCCGCACCAGGAGCCGGGTTCCGTCGGGGAAGGGGAAATCGCCCTGGGCGGTGAGGGTCTGGCCGGAGGGCAGCGTGAACTGGAGGCCGGCGCTGGTTCTGCCCTGGAACAGCAGGTTCACGTCCTGGCCCAGGAGGGCGTTGAGGACCGCCTGGGGGGCCGCGGGGAGTTCGGGCAGGGGCTGGGAGGCCTGGACGGCGTTCAGGAAGGCGGTGACGGCGCTCTGGACGGGGTCCATGGCCCGGCTCCTCAGATCTGGAAGTGCCTGCGCAGGATCCCGGCCATGTCCTGCAGGGGGGCCACCTGGTCCACGCAGCCCTTCTCGAAGGCCGCCCGGGGCATGCCGTAGACCACGCAGGACTCCTCGGCCTCGGCCAGGGTGTGGGCGCCCTTGGCCTTGAGGGACACCATGCCCCGGGCCCCGTCGCTGCCCATTCCCGTGAGGATCATGGCGAACACCTGGCGGGTGCAGGTGTCGGCGATGCTCTGGAAGAGCACGTCCACGCTGGGGCGGTGGAGGCTGGAGGCGGGCTCGGCGCTCAGCTCGATGGTGCCCCCCAGGCCCCGCTGGCGGTAGAGCATGTGGTGGCCGCCGGGGGCGATGTACACCACCCCGGGGCGCGCGGTCTCGCCGTGCTCGGCCTCCTTGACCTCCACCTGGCAGAGGCCGTTGAGGCGCTCGGCGAAGGCCCGGGTGAAGGTGCCGGGCATGTGCTGGACGATGAGGCAGGGGACGGGAAGGGTCCGGGGGATGCCGGGCAGCAGGTCCTGGAGGGCCTTGGGGCCGCCGGTGGAGCACCCGATGGTCAGCAGTTCGGCCATGGGGCCGGTGATGCCCCCCACCCTGCCCAGGTGGGCCGGAGGGGCGGCGGGCGCGGCGGGGGCGGGCGCGAGGCCGGGGCGCGGCGGGGCCGGAACGGGGGGCCGGGCCTTCTGGAAGCGGGGGCTCCGGGCCAGCTTGCGCACCTTCTCCTGCAGGTCCTGCTGGATCTGAAGGATGCTCGAACTGGCGAGGCTGCTTTCCTTGGGGATGAAATCCAGGGCGCCCAGGGCCAGGGCGTCCAGGGTGGCGGCGGCGCCCTCCTGGGTGAGGCTGGAGACCATGAGCACGGCCCGGGGCATCTCCGCCATGATCCGCTTGAGGCAGCCCAGGCCGTCCAGGCGCGGCATCTCCACGTCCAGGGTGACGATGTCGGGGTTGAGCTGGGGGATCTTCTCCAGGGCGTCCAGGCCGTCCCGGGCGGAGCCCACCACGGCGATGTCCGGGGCCTGGAGCATGCGCTCCAGGGCCTTGCGCATGAAGGGGCTGTCGTCCACGATCAGGACGCGGATGGGGTCCATGGCGATCAATCCTGGAAGGCGAGTTTCACGAAATTCACGGCGTGCTCCAGTTCATCGTCGATGCTGAAGGTGAGGCGCTCGGCGTCGAAGTCGCCGCCGCCGAAGACGACGGGGTAGGCGGGCTGCTCCTCCAGGGAGAACATCAGGGTCTCGTCGGCGGGCCCGTTGGGGATGCGGGTGCGCACCAGGAGGTCGGCGATCTGCACCAGGGCCGGGAGGAAATCCGTGAGGTGGTCCTGGTGGTGGTCCCGGATGGCCGCGACCATGGCCGCGGGGAAGCTCCAGTGCTCGGCCACCATGGCCCCCACCTCCGCGTGGGTGATGCCCAGGTTCCCGAACTCCGCGTCCAGGCAGGCGTCGCCCTGCTCGATGGCCTGGACCACGGGGGCGTATTCCTCCGTGAAGCAGCGGTCCAGGGCGATCTTGCCAATGTCGTGCAGGAGCCCCGCCAGGTAGGCGGACTCGTCCATGTGGTTCATCTTGATGAGCCGGCAGATGCCCTTGGACACCAGGCCCACCGCCACGGAATGCTGCCAGAGGCGGAAGGGGTCCAGGTGGTTGGAGCCCCGGAAGCTCCGGATGATGGCGGCGGTGCGGCCCAGGTTCAGCAGGGCCTCGAAGCCCAGGCGCATGACGGCGGTGCGCAGGTCCATGACGCGCTGGTCGCCGGCGTACATGACCGAATTGGCCAGGCGCAGCATGGTGGCCGAAAGGGCCGGGTCCTTGGCCAGGATGTTCAGGATCCGGTCCACGCTGCACCGGTCGTCCGCCACGGCCTGCCCCAGGGAGACCACCGTGGTGGGGAGGCTGGGCAGGGTCCTGACCCGGGTGCGGACGAGATCGGAGGTGATCATTTCAGAAGTCCCGGATGAGGTTCTTGTCGGTCTCGAGGGCCTCCACCACCTGGAGCTGGTAGCCCTCCAGGTCCCCGGGGGCGACGTTGAGGAGCTCCAGGGCCTGCTGGGTGCTGCGGGCCAGGGACTCGGGGCGGCCGAGCCCCACCTTGCGGTCCATGGCCATCTGGTTGCCCAGGGCCACGAAGGCGGTGAGGGCCTGGTCCTCGGCGGGGGCGTGGCCGGGATCGTGGTGCCAGCGCACGGCGTGGACCATGCTCGCCGGGAGGTTCCAGGAGATCAGGAGGGCCTCGCCCACCATGGTGTGGTCGAAGCCGAAGAGGTCCAGTTCCGATTCCAGGCAGTCGGCGTCGCCGTTGTAGATGCTGCGCACCAGGGCCGAGTACCGGTCGATGAACTTGATGCCCATGACGGACTTGCCGATGTCGTGCATGAGGCCGCCCAGGAAGACCTCCTCCACCCGGGGGCTCCGGAAGGCCTTGGCGTAGGCCCGGCCCGCCATGGCGGTGACCAAGGCGTGCTCCCAGAGCACCCGCTCCTGGAGGCCGGTGCCTCCGCGGCTGTAGAGGTTCTTGGCGCTGGAGGCGATGACGACGCTCTTGATGGTGGAGAAGCCCAGGGTCATGATCGCCTGGGTGAGGGTCTTGACCTCGCGGACCATGCCGAACATGGCGGAGTTGGCGATCTTCAGGATCTGGGAGGTGAGGGCCGAGTCGGAGGAGATGACCCGCCGGAGCTCGTCCGTGGTGGAATCCGGATCCGCGGCCAGGCGCAGAACCTGCGCGGCCACCTGCGGAAGCGGGGGCAGGTCGCCGAGGTTCGAGATCAGTTCCTGGGGTGTGATGGGCATCTGGGTGAACCCTCCGTGTCAGCGCTTCCTGTAGCCCATGGCCTTGCTGAAGTGAAGCAGCTCGAAGCCGACGTTGAAAGAGTGGATGGATTCGCTGTGACCCACAAGGAGAAAAGACTTGGGCTGCAGGACCTCGTGGAAGCCCTTGATGACCTTGCCCTTGACCGCCTCGTCGAAGTAGATGAGGACGTTCCGGCAGAAGATGACGTCGAAGGATCCCAGGCTCTTGTAGTTGGCGTAATCCACCAGGTTGAAGTTCCGGAAGCTGATGAGCTGCTGGAGCTCGGGCTTCACGAGGAAGCTGTCGGGCCCCTGCTGGTTGAAGTGCTGCTTGATCTGGGCGGGCGTGAGGTTGCGCAGGGTGTAGCTGCCGTAGTTCCCCTCCCGGGCCATGGCCAGCACCTTCTCGGAGATGTCCGTGGCGATGATCTCCACCTGCATGCCCCGCAGGAGGCCGTCCCGGGCCTCGGCGCAGATCATGGCCAGGGTGTAGGGCTCCTCCCCCGAGGAGCACGCCGCGGACCAGAGCCGGACGCGGTTGGCCCCCCGGGCCTTGGCGAGGGCCACGGCGTCGGGAAGGACGATCTTCTGGAAGGCCTCGATCTGGGGGGGGTTCCGCCAGAAGCTGGTCTCGTTGGTGGTGATCTCGTTGAAGAGCTGCTTCAGCTCCTCCTTGCCGGCGTGCCCCTGCAGGTGCCCCAGGTAGTCCCGGTGGCTGCCCATGTTGAGCTCCTGGATGCGCCGGTTCAGGCGGTTCTCCAGGAAGTACTGCTTGGACTCGTTGAAGAAGATCCCCGTCCTGGCGTAGATGAACTCCCGGATCGCCAGGAAGTCCTGGACGCTCATCTGGGGGCTGGTGGGGAGGGCGGTCATCGGGGTTCCGGTTGGGGCGTGGGGGAGGGTCCTATCATGCGGGATCGGCGGGAATGGCAAAAGGCATTAATCGCGGTCATCTTTCTTCTCGAGGATCACCACGGCGAAGGCGATCCCCCCGTCGTGGGTGACGCTGCCGTGGATGGGACCGATGCCCCGCTCCTGGATCATCCGGGCCAATTCTCCCTCGGCCCAGAGCTTTCCGTCCAGGAACCGGAGCTGCTTCCAGGACCAGCCGTCCAGGCCAACCCCCAGGGCCTTGCCGAAGGCCTCCCGCAGGGCCCAGCGGCCCGCGGCCCGTTCCGGGAGGCGCTGGCGGTTGCCCCGCAGCAGGTAGTCCGCCTCCTCCGGGCCCAGCACCCGCCGGAGGGCCTTCTCCCCGAAGCGGTCCAGGAGGTGGGCCCACCGGGTGGCGGGGCAGATGTCGGTGCCCAGGCCCAGGATCATGGGTTCCCCTCCAGATCGAGCATAAACCACTTATCGCACCCGTGGTGCCCCGTGGCCCCCAGGGGGCCGCAGATGGGCCTGAACCCGACCCGGGCGTAGAGCCGCATCGCCGCGTCCATGCCGGTGAGCGTCTCCAGGTAGCAGGCGCGGAATCCCAGTTCCCGGGCCCTGGCCAGGCAGGTGCGGATCATGCGCTCCCCCAGGCCCCGGCCCCGGGCCGCGGGCAGGAAGTACATCTTCCGCAGTTCGCACACGCCCTCGGGGCCGTCCTCCAGGGGCGCCACGCCGGCGCCGCCGGCCACCTTCCCCTCCACCTCCAGCACGAAGTAGGCCGCCCGTGGACCCGCGTAGGCGGAGGCCATGTGGTCGACCTCGGGATCATGGATGGCGAACCCGGGGCCGCCGGCTCCGAACTCGGGCATGACGGCGCGGATGATGGCCGCCACCGCCCCTTCATCGGCCGCACAGATGGGTCGGATCACGGAATCGGGAATCATGCGGGCTCCGGTCTACATCATGACAAAGGTGGCGTCCAAATGTGACCCCCTGCACTGGGGCCGCGTTTGATACTTCAGCGTCGAGTTGGCTAGATCCCTTAATTTCCAATACGTCCACCCTGCCCTGAGGAGTGTGAAAATGGCTCAGCTGAAGGAAAGACCCAAACCGTTCCTCTTGCCGGACTACTGCAAGGGCTGCGGCAGGTGCATCAGCGCCTGCGCCAAGCACTGCATCAGCTTCGACAAGGAGATCGACGCCGCCACGGGCTTCGTGCCGGTGGTCATCGACCTGGAAGCCTGCAACGCCTGCGGCCTGTGCATGGACGCCTGCCCCGAGCCCTACGGCCTGCGGGAGACCCCCCAGGACGTGGACTTCGAGCTCCAGGACCCCGCCAAGCTCTTCGGGAGCAAGAAGGCCCGGCCCGAGCCCAAGGCCATCCCCAACACCCTGATCCCCCTCCCGAAGACCGAGCCCCTGGTCATCAAGGGCAACTACGCCTCGGCCCTGGGCGCCCTGCTCGCGGGCTGCCGCCACGTCTTCGGCTACCCCATCACCCCCTCCACCGAGGGCGCCGAGCTCATGGCCAAGCTCCTTCCCAAGCTCGACGGCACCTTCCTGCAGGCCGTGAGCGAAGTGGCCACGGTCAACCACATGTACGGCTCCGGCGGCGCCGGCTACCCCTGCATGACCTTCACCTCGTCCCCGGGCTTCAGCCTCATGCTCGAGGGCGTCTCCTACATGATCGGCGCGGAGGTCCCCGGGGTCTTCGTGAACGTCATGCGCGGCGGCCCGGGCCTGGGCAACATCGCCCCCGAGCAGTCCGACGTCAAGCTCTGCTGCCGCGGCCTCGGCCACGGCAACACCCACGCCATCACCCTCATGCCCAGCACCCCCCAGGAGATGCTCGACCTGACCATGCTGGCCTTCGAGCTCACCTTCAAGTACCGCAGCCCCGTGGTCCTCCTGGGCGACGGCTACCTGGGCCAGATGACCGGCAAGGTCAACCTGCCCTCCGCCATGATCAAGCCGGGCATCCCCACCTGGGCCGTGAACGGCGACCCCGACCACCGCGGCAACCTCATCAGCTCCATCTACCTGAGCGAACACGACCTGGAGATGCACAACATCTACCTGAACGACAAGTACCGCCAGATGGAGGAGAACGAGACCCGCAGCGAGTCCTTCATGGCCGAGGACGCCGAGGTCCTCATCGTCGCCACCAACACCCCCGCCCGCGCCTCCAAGGGCGCCGTGCAGGACCTGCGCAGGCAGGGCATCAAGGCCGGCCTCTTCCGTCCCATCACGGTGTGGCCCTTCCCCGTCAACCAGCTCATGAAGGACCTGGCCCACGTCAAGCACATGGTCGTGGTGGAGGCCAGCAACGGCCAGCTCGAGGACGAGATCCGCCTGGCGCTCTCCAAGGCCGGGGTCACCAAGCTCCCCTCCATGACCCACGTCCGCCACTTCGGGGGCATGCTGCCCCAGCAGACCGAAGTCCTTGCCCACGTCAAAGCCATCATGGCGAAGGAGGTCCGCTAATGTCCGTCTTCTATGACAAGTTCGAGCGCCATTCCCAGGGCGCGGGCCTCAAGGGCAACTCCACCCACTACTGCCCCGGCTGCGGCCACGGGCTGGCCCACAAGTACCTGGCCGAGGCCATCGAGGAACTGGGCATCCAGGACAACACCGTGCTGGTGTCCCCCGTGGGCTGCTCCGTGTTCGCCTACTACTACTTCGACGTGGGCAACACCCAGGCCGCCCACGGCCGCGCCGCGGCCGTCGCCCTGGGCCACAAGCTCAGCAACCCCGAAGCCAACGTCATCAGCTACCAGGGCGACGGCGACCTGGCCTCCATCGGCCTGGCCGAGACGGTCTCGGCCGCGCAGCTCGGCGCCCCCATCACCGTCATCTTCATCAACAACGCCATCTACGGCATGACCGGCGGCCAGATGGCCCCCACCAGCCTCATGGGCCAGTCCACCGCCACCAGCCCCGACGGGCGGAGCATGTACAACGGCCAGCCCATGCGCATGGCCGAAGTCATCGCGGGCCTGGACGGCCCGGTGTACGTGGAGCGCGTGGCCCTCTTCGACGCCAAGAACCGGCGCCTGGCCAAGAAGGCCATCAAGAAGGCCGTGCAGTGCCAGGTGGAAGGCCGCGGCTACGCCTTCGTGGAAGTGCTGGCCGAGTGCCCCACCCACCTCAAGATGAGCCCCGAGGACACGGAGAAGTGGGTCAAGGAGTGCATGGTCCCCATCTACCCCCTGGGCGTGAAGAAGGACCTGGCCACCGAGAGCTGGTGGAAGCGGCCCGCCCCGAACTTCAAGGCCGAGGACTTCCTCCACGCCGTGGGCGCCTCCAGCGAGACCACCAACCGCCACTGCGAGACCTTCCCCACCCACCTGAACCCCACGGACATCTCCCTGAAGCTGGCCGGTTCCGGCGGCGACGGCGCCCAGACTGCGGCCATGCTCATCGCGCGCGCCGCCATCAACGAGGGCTTCGACGCCACCCACATCCCCAGCTACGGCCCCGAGAGCCGCGGCGGCACGTCCTACGCCGACGTGCACGTGGCCAAGGACGAGGTGCTCAACCCCGCCAGCCCGCACCCCGACGTGCTCATCGCCTTCAACGCCCCCAGCCTGGCCAAGTTCGGCCCCACCGTCGTCAAAGGCGGCACGATCATCTACGACAGCTCCATCGTCAAGGACGTGCCCCCGGGCCTGGATCCCGGCGTCAAGGTGGTGGGCGTGCCCTTCACGGAGATCGCCGTGGACCTGGGCAAGGCCGTGGTCAAGAACATCGTGGCCCTGGGCGCCCTCCAGGCGGCCACCGGCATCTTCCCCAAGGCGACCCTCACGGCCGCCATCAGCCAGATGCTCAAGGACAAGTGCGCCCTGATCCCCCTCAACGAGGAGGCCTTCGCCTGGGGCGTCAAGGCCGTGGAAGAACTGGGCAAGTAGCCCTTCAGCAGCCCCGGGGGGCGCGGCCGGATTTCCCGCCCGCGCCCCCCGTCCCTTTCCGGAGAGCCCCGTGGCCGAACCCATCCTCCTCACCGCCTCCGAACTGCGCATGATCACCACCCTCCGGGACATGCCCGAAAGCCCCCTGCGCACCCGCGTGGAAAGGCTCCTGGAGGACCTCCTGGCCTTCGCCCGGAACCCCCGGTGCCACGAGCTGCAGGCCGACGGCGTCCCCTGCGAGAATCCCGCCGCCGACTGCGACCAGTGCAAGGTCGTCCTGGACATGCTGGAAGCCATGGGGAAGAGGCTCCCCAGGGAGTGATCCCCGGGGCGCCGCCCCTCCCGGTGGCGTCCACCCCTGAAATCGGTTCCTTCGCCCCTCGGGGGCTTGTGGGAGTCCGGTTTGGCCACCACCATGAAGGCATGTTCAGGAAGCCTTCCCACGGTTTCATGTACGCCGGGATCTGGGCGCTCATGGGCCTCTACTACGCCACCTGGGACGTGGTGGCCTACCGCATGCCCTTCCTGTCCGTCCTGCCCATGAACCTCCTGCAGAACGCGGTGTGGGCCCTGGAAGGGCTCGTCATCATCCGCATCGCCGAGCGGTTCCCCATCACGTCCTTCTCCCGGAAGTCCCTGCCGGCCTGGATCATCAATCTGGGCGCGGGGTTCGTCCTGGCCTGCCTGGGGCTGGCCATCGCCTGGGTCATCTCCCTGGCCTTCCAGGAGCCGGCGATGCGGGCCAAGACCCTCCAGTGGCCCCTCGCCAACCTCCTGCGGTTCTTCTTCACCTACCTCCACTCCACCCTCATCCTCATGTGGGCGGTGCTGGGCGCCTACCATGGGCTCCTCCTCTACAAGGGGATGAAGGTGCGGGAGCTGGAGGCGGCCCAGCTGGAGGCCTCCCTCACCCTGGCCCGGAACCAGATGCTCCTGGCCCAGTTCCAGCCCCACTTCCTCTTCAACGCCCTGAACTCCATCTCCGCCCTCATCCACACCGACCCCCTGGCCGCGGACCGCATGGTGGCGAGGCTCGGCGACCTCCTGCGCCTCAACCTGGACGCCGAGGCCTCCCAGGAGCTGCCCCTGGAAAAGGAGATGGCGCTGGTGGACGCCTTCCTGGCCATCGAGAAGGTGCGCTTCCAGGACCGCCTGGAGGTGGAGGTGGACATCCCCGCCGACCTGGCCAAGGCCCCCGTCCCCAAATTCCTCCTGCAGCCCCTGGTGGAGAACGCCCTGAAGCACGGCCTGGCCCCCCGGGCGAGGCACGGCAAGCTGCTCATCCGCGCCACCCGGGAGGTGCCCTGGCTGGTCCTCGAGGTGCAGGACAACGGCGCGGGCTTCGAAGGCAGCCGCGAGGGCATCGGGTTGCGAAATACCCGGGCCAGGTTATTGATGCTTTATCACGAAAACCATCAATTGGAGATATTCTCCGTTCCGGATAAGGGGACCCGCGTGGTTGTGCGTATACCCCTTCATTGATCCCGAAGGCGGCCCCAACGATGATCCGGTCCCTGATAGTCGACGACGAGATGCTGGCCCGTCAGCGTCTGCGCCGGCTGCTGGGGGACCACCCGGACCTGGAAGTGGTGGGGGAGTGCTCCGACGGCCTGGAGGCCGTGAGGGACATCGAGGCCCTGCGCCCGGACCTGGTCTTCCTGGATATCCAGATGCCCGAGCTGGACGGGTTCGGGGTCATCGAGGAGGTGGGCCCGGACCGGATGCCCCCCACCCTCTTCGTCACCGCCTACGACCAGTTCGCCCTGAAGGCCTTCGAGGTCCACGCCCTGGACTACCTGCTCAAGCCCTTCGACCCCGAGCGTTTCGCCGCGGCCCTGGCCCGGGTGCGCACCTGGATCCAGGGCAGCCCGCGCCCCTCCCTGGAACCCATGCTCAAGCAGATCCAGGCGGACCGCCCCCCTCCGGACCGCCTCCTGATCAAGGAGGGCACCCGCTACGCCTTCGTGCGCCCCGCCACCATCCAGTGGGTGGAGGCCGAGGACAACTACGTGCGGCTCCACGTGGAGGGCACCAGCCACCTGGTGCGCCAGACCATGGGCGCCATGCTGGACAAGCTCAGCCCCAACCGCTTCCGCCGCATCCACCGCTCGGCCATCGTGAACCTGGACTTCATCCGCCACCTGGAACCCTGGACGGGGGGGGACTACCTGGTGACCATGAAGGACGGCAGCCAGCTGACCATGAGCCGGACCTACCGGAACCAGCTGGGCGAGTGGCTCTAGGTGCCGTGAAACCGTGATGAAGGGGCTGTTCCAGGTTGATCGGATCCCAGTTCATCCCATCCATCGGCGTTCATCCCGGTTTCCGCAGGGCTGACGCAGAGGTGGGTCGGAGCGCAGGTTACCCGACGGCCTTGACCGAAGGTGGCGACAACTCCCAGCGAAGTTCAAACGGGGATAAACAGGATCCAGGGGAAAGAGCAGGATAATGGACGCGTGGATTTCCGGGGTACATCGAAAAGCCCGCCCCTCCGGATCCATCCAGAGGAACGGGCAGGGCTGAACGCGAATCAGCGGGAGGCCACCACGGAAATCGTGGCCACCCCCTGGCCGGACCCCCACGCCCGGCTGACGAACTTGGCCCTCTCGGGCAGGATCACGCCCACCGTGCCGATCATCTGGTCGGTGACCAGCAGGTTGTTCCCCGTGGCTTCGCCGATGGCGAAGACGGCGCCCTGGGTCATGGCCTTGGGGGTGGTGGCGATGGTGGGGATGCCCTTGTATGCCAGGCGGTTCACCACCACGGTGGCGTCGAAGGCGCCGTCCCATACCAGGCGGTCATGGGGCAGCAGCACCAGGTAGTCGGGGCGCACCCGGTCGGTGAGGAGGGTGTGGGCCTTCTCGATGTCGAACCGGGACCGGGTGTCCAGGACCGTGATGCGGCTGCCTTCGCCGGCGGCTTCGGCCAGGGCCTGGATATCGCCGCTGGAGCGGCTGTAGTCCGCCACCACCGCGAGGTGGGTCTTGGCGGGCCAGGTGGAATGGGCGACCTCCATGAGGGGGCCGAAATCGGTGGCCTGGGCGGCGAAACCCGCCAGGGTCATGGCGGCGATGCCGGATAGTTGGACCAAGGTGCGCATGCTACCTCCTCCTGGTTGGGACGGGATCGTTCCCGTGCGAACCAAGATTCGGGCATTTCCGGGGGGCTCCCAGGGGTCTGGGGCGAACCCGGCGCTGGCGGGGGCGAAGACCTCCTAGCGCGCGGCGGACCGCAGGGCGTCCGCCTTGTCGGTGCGCTCCCAGCTGAAGCCGTCCCGGCCGAAGTGACCGTAGGCGGCGGTGGGGAGGTAGATGGGCCGGCGCAGGTCCAGGGTCTCGATCATGGCCTTGGGGGTGCAGCTGAAGACCTCCCGCACGGCCCGGACGATGGCGGCGTCGCTCACCGTCCCCGTGCCGTAGGTCTCCACGGCGATGGACACCGGCTCTGCCACGCCGATGGCGTAGGCCAGCTGGATCTCGCAGGTGCGGGCCAGGCCCGCGGCGACGATGTTCTTGGCGATGTACCGTCCCATGTAGGCCGCGGACCGGTCCACCTTGGAGGGATCCTTGCCGGAGAAGGCGCCGCCGCCGTGGTGGCCGCTGCCCCCGTACGAATCCACGATGATCTTGCGGCCCGTGAGCCCCGTGTCGCCCATGGGGCCGCCGATGACGAAACGGCCGGTGGGGTTCACGTGGTAGATCGTGTCCGCGTCCAGGTACTGGGCGGGGAGGGCGGCCTGGATGACCTCCTTGATGATCCGCTCCCGGATCTCCTTGTTCCCCGCGGATTCCGCGTGCTGGGTGGAGATGACGACCGTGTGGATGCGGGCCACGCTGCGCCCGTCGTACTCCACGGTCACCTGGGACTTGCCGTCGGGCTGGAGCCAGGGGATCTGCTGGCTCTTGCGGACCTCGGCGAGGCGGCGGGTCAGGGCATGGGCGAAGTGGATGGGGGCCGGCATGAGTTCCGGCGTCTCGTCCGTGGCGTAGCCGAACATGAGGCCCTGGTCCCCGGCCCCCCCCGCGTCCACGCCCATGGCGATGTCCGGGCTCTGCTGGTCGAGGGTGACCATGACAGCGCAGGTGTTGCAGTCGAAGCCCTTGATGCTGTGGTCGTAGCCGATGCCCTTCACCGTGTCCCGGGCCAGCTGCGCCACCGGGATGTAGCACTCGGTGGTGATCTCCCCGGCCACCAGGATCAACCCGGTGGTGACCAGGGTCTCGCAGGCCACGCGGCTGCGGGGGTCCCCCCGCAGGGCGGCGTCCAGCACCGCGTCGGAAATCTGGTCGGCGATCTTGTCGGGATGGCCTTCCGTGACGCTTTCGGATGTGAAAAGGGCCCTGGAATCAGCTGACATGACGCCTCCGCCGCGATGGGAGAATAATGCTACCAGCAAACGGCGGGGCCCCTTCCTTGCCACCCGGACCAAGGCTGGCTATTCTGACGGGGCTAACCCACCCCCCGGCAACTCAACCATGGAGCTTTTATGAACGCCTCTCGAATAGCACGTTTCCTGTTCGGAGCCCTGGCCGTCGCCATGCTGACGGTATCCCCTGCGTGCAAGAAGACGGGCGAGGACAAGGAGATCAACGAACTCTCCCAGAAGGCCGCGGAACTGGACAAGATGAGCCAGAAGGCCAACGTGGCGGGCTCGGAGCAGACCCGAAACCTGAAGGCCGCCGGCGTCAACGATATCCGCCCCAACGCCGAGACCCTCCAGCTGACGCCCGAGCAGAAGAGCGCCCTGGAAGAGCGCATCAAGGCCGAGAAGAACAGCTCGTACCAGGCCCTGCTCCAGGAGGTCCTGGACAAGGACAAGGAGATCAAGGACCTCAACGAGAAGATCGCCAAGCTCCGGTCCGTGCTGCCCAAGCCCGATATCGCCAAGGCCAACGACAGCCATTACGGCATGGCCATGCGCTTCCTCAAGCGCAAGGGCGTGAGCGAGGAGAAGGCCAAACAGCTCATCAGCCGCGTGCTGATCATGGACAAGATGGCCGCCGGCTTCGAGGTCTACCACTTCTATAACAATGGCGTCTACGGCAGCTGGGTCTCCCAGGGCAAGGCCCACATCTCCCCCACCGAGCTGCAGGCCGAGGAGAAGGCCAAGATCGAAGGCGAGCGCGACGTGGCCCAGGCCGATTCCGCCAAGAAGACCGAGGAACTCACGGACCTCTCCGCCCAGAAGGCGAAGCTCCTGGCCGACATCGAGGGCCTCCAGGGCGAGAAGACCAAGATGATCAAGGAGCTGGAGAGCCTGAACAGCAGCAACGAAGCCGCCAAGGCCAAGCTCAATTCCCTCCACTACGTGGTGGGCGACCGCAAGGCCCTGGAAAAGGACGGCGTCGTGGTGGTTCCCATCTTCGCCAAGGACCGCGCCGGCTCCAACTGGGCCGACGGCGTGTTCACCAAGTCCCTGGACCTGCGCTCCACCGACACCATCACCATCACGGCCGCCGAAGTGGGCCTGAAGAAGATCGGCAAGGTCAGCGTCATCCCCGGCTCCATCGAGCGCGACAAGCACTTCACCCTCACCATCGCCGAGGACAAGTCCACCGCGGTCATCAAGCTCATCAACAAGGAACGCTTCAAGAACGAGAAGGTCGTCTTCGCCGTCACCGACTAGGACGCGCCGCCTTCCATGGAACGGCCCCCGCGAGGGGGCTTTTCCATGGTCGGGACCTCGGCCCCCTCGGGCCTGCCCTGCCGGGGGCTGCGGGTTTGGGCGGGGTTGTTCCGGGGGGAAGGGGCGGCCCATGGGGTCCCGATCCGGCGCGCCGACTCAACGGTAGCGCTCGCACAGCAGCAAGCTGCTGTGCGAGCGCTGGCCGTTGTCCATGGGGAGAGGTGAATGCGGGAGGGGGGCGCGCGCCTTTGGCAACCGGGCCAGGATGCTTCGACCTGGCAGCCGAGTGCTTTTGCCGAGACTCCCCATCCGCCTCCGGGGCCCACCATCCTGGCAGGCAGGGTCAAGGTTCCCCCCCCTGACTCCACCACCTGAATCCATTGGATAACGGGCAGCGCTCGCACAGCAGCTTGCTGCTGTGCGAGCGCTACCGTTGAGTCGGCGCGCCGGATCGGGACCGCATGGGCCGACCCCTCCCATGGGAACCTCGCCGTCGAAACACGCAGCCCCCGGCAGGGCATGCCTGGGCCGACCGAACCATCCAAACCTCCGGCTCCCCCCCCTCGGCATGCCGCCCCCCCATCCAATTTTCCCGGCCCCGACGCCTAGGTTTTTTCCGGGCGGTGGGTATACTCGGATTGGTAAACCCAAGAAATGGAGGATCCCGTGGTGACACGTCGAATGTTCGCGCTTTGCGCACTTTGCCTGCTCGCCTTGGCGCCCGCGGTTGCGGTGGTGCCCAAGAAGGACCGGCCCCGCGTCATCGTCGCCCCCTTCCCCGTGGCCAAGGGCGCCTATGAGGGTTGGGGGGGCTGGGGTTACGGTTATGTCGGGGGGGAGACGCGCATCAGCGACGTGCTCCAGGATCTGTGCGTCACGACCCTCATCGAGGAGGGGAGCGACAAGGTGCGGGTCATGGACCGGACGCGCCTGGACGAGGTGCTGGCCGAGCAGAAGCTGAACGCCAGCGGCCTGGTGGAGGAATCGGACGATCCCGCCGACCAGAAGAAGGTCGCCAAGATGGGCAAGCTCCTGGGCGTGCGCTGGATGATCACGGGCAAGGTGACGCGCTTCGCCTACAAGAAGAGCGGATTCGGCACCGGCTGGGCCGCGGGCGCCCTGGTGAGCAAGCTCACCGGCAGCGGCATCGCCGGGGGCGTGGCCGGCGACATCCACGTGCAGAAGGCCACCCTCACCGGCCGCCTGGATATGAAGCTCATCGACGTGCAGACCGCCGAGATCGTGGCCGTGGCCCACGACGAATCCACCGTCAAGGACATGGGCGTCAAGGTCGCCGGCACCGGCAACCAGCTCCAGTTCGACCAGACCATGGTCAACCAGATCTTCGAGCCCATCATCCAGAAGCTGGCCAAACAAATGCTGAAAAAGATCACGGTCGCCCAGGCGGACGCGGACTGAAGGGGGACGCGCCGGTTCTGACGGGCGCCAGGGATTCCTTGACGCAGGCAAGCTGCGTCAAGGGAGGGATTGCGTCGTTGGATGTGGGAACGTGTTCGCACGCTCCGGCTTCGATGGAGGCCGGGTGGATGCGGGAAGAGCGGGGCTCCCCGGGGGGGCCTGGGGGGTTTAGGTACGCTTCAAGTGTTCCGGCGTGGAAGGGGCACGCGCCGACGTTGATTTGTCGGGGGGTATCGATCCGGTGCGCGATGTCGCTTGAACCGATCAGCGTCGGCGGGGATCCCGTTCCGCCCGGATCCACTCGAAGCGTGGCCCTGAAGTCCCAGGCCCACCGGAAGGGCTCGATGATCCCCAGTCCCAACCCTTGGGGGAATCCGGAAGGTGCAACCCGACCCTATCGTCCCCTCCCGAATCCAACGAGGCCGGCTTGTCCGGCCGAGTAACCGGGGCGGAAGTCCGGGACACGTTCTAATTGATGATTTTGATGCGCCTGGGACCTTCCGGGCGGCCCTTGTCTTCCTTGCCGATGAGGACGGTCTCCAGGACGGTGGCGCAGATGCTGGAGACCAGGGCCCCGAAGAAGCCCGCCCAGAATCCCGAAACCCGGAAATCCAGGCCCAGGCCCGTGGCCACCCAGCTCGCGGCCCAGAACACCAGCCCGTTGATGAAGAGCCCCAGGCAGCCCAGGCTGCACGCCAGCGGCACGAAGGCCACGAACCGCAGCAGCATCCCCAGCGTCGCGTTCAACGCCCCCAGGATGACCGCCACCGCCACCAGGTCGATGAAGGCCCCGTGATGGATCCCCCTCACGAAGTACGATGCGACGAGCAACCCCACCGCCGAAAACAGGAATCGAAGCAACGTCCTCACAAGCCGTCTCCTCCCCCCATTCTATCCTTACCCCACGCCGGAGATGGCGAGCCACCCAAACCAGTCAGCGTCGGCGCCCCCACACATCCATCCCCCACGACTCGCAGCGTGCCCCCCCGACCCTAGGCCCACCCGGGGAGCCCACCGCCCACCCACACCTCTTCCTCCCCCGAAGCCGGAGCGTGCCAACACCCCCGCCCCCCTCGTGCCGGGCTATCCGCTGACGCAGCTTGCCTGCGTCAGCGAATCCCTGACGCAGGTCCGGAACCCGTACTCCCCCTAATGCTGGTTGGGTTCGCTAGCCGCGATGGCCGCGTCCAGCTTGTCCAGCGCCGCGTTGAGGCTCTGCTCGCCCTGGGCGATCTCCTTGCGGATCTGGCTCTGGGCCGCGCCGGCCAGGGCGCGGTCCATGGTCTCCTTGGTCATGACCACGAAGACGTAGAGGTTGCCGTCGGAGGGGTCGTTCCAGTAGTTGCGGGTGGTGGTGCCGGCGAGTTCCTGGTCCACCAGCTGGCGGGTGACGTTCTCGATGACCCGGTTCATGACGTCGGTCTTGATGGGCTTCTTGGTGTTGTCGGCCGCGGCGGTGGTGACCTGCTGGTTGAGCTGGCTGAACATGTTCTGCACGCGGACCTTGAGCTTCCCGGCCAGCTTGGTGCGGGCGTCGGCGACGGCCACGGTGCGCATCATGGACTTGTCGCCCATGGGATTGGGCTGGGCGATGCCCACGGCGGCGAGGCCGTCGGGGATCTCCTCGTTGTCGATCCAGCTGGGGGCGTTCTTGGTCTGGGTGGTGGTCACGGGCACCTTGTTGGGTTCGGTCTTGGGGCCGCCGCAGGCCACCAGGCCGGCCATGGCCAGGCCCACGGGGAGGTATCGGGAAAGACGCATGGGGACTCCTTGGAGGGGAATGGGGGTGGACAGGTTCCTGAAGGTGCTCCCAGGGTGGGGCCGGAACGACCCGCGCGCCAGGAAGATTCGTACGCCGACGGCATTGTGCTGCAAACCATAAGCTGGCATATTTGCGGCATCAATCCTAGCATCTTTTCGCGAACGCCGAATGCCCCGCCCTAGGAGAAATCAACATGAAGATCGGAATCCTTCTTCTCGCTGGCCTTTGTTCCGGCGCCGGGTGGGCGCAGGCCCCCACGATCCGGCAGGGGCTCGTGAAACCCATGTGGATCACGGCCCTCCCCGACCAGGCCGGGCGGGTCTACGCCATGGGCCTGGCCCCCGTGGCGCCCAGCGAGGCCCAGGCCCTCACCCAGGCCTCCCAGAACGCCCGGGGCGAGGTGCTGAGCCGGCTCCGGGCCAGCGTCAAGTCCGAGACCAACGTCTCCACCAAGGCCACCATGACGCGGCAGACCGGGGGCCCCCTCACGGGCACCTCGGAACAGCAGGTCGGCCAGAACACCAGCATCCAGGCCTCGGCCACGGAACTGCCCGGGCTTTCCGTGGAGGAGACCTGGGTGGACGTGAAGGGGGCCACGGCCTACGCCCTGGCGTACCTGGACGTGCCCGTGGCCGAGCGCGAGCTCAGGGCCCGGTTCACGGCCCAGAAGAACGATCTCTTCCAGGAATCCGAGACCCCGGGCGCCCCCCGGGAGCGCCTGCGCCAGCTCAATCGCCTCAAGAACGCCCAGGTGGAGCTGGCCAAGCTGGACGACATGGCGGCGCTCCTGGCCGCCGGCGGGGGGGATCCCCGCCTCCGGGGCGATATCCGCGCCGGAAAGCTGGCCGTGGATCGCCAGATGGACCAGCTGCGGGGTTCGCTCACCCTGAGCCTGGAAGGGGGCGCCGGGGCCAGCCAGATCGCGGCCATCCTGCGCAACGCCGCCCTCAGGACCGGCCTGGGCTGGGCCGAGCGCAACGGCGAATTCCAGCTGGTGCTGGACTACCGCTCCGACGCCAGGACCGCCAAGGTGGACGTGTCCCACGCCCAGTGGAACGGATGGTGGCGGGGCGGCTGGGTCAGCCACACCACCACCAAGGACACCGGCATCATCGTGGCCCGGGGCGTCCTCTCCATCACCCTCCGGGACCGCGCCGGCACGGAGTACGAATCCGTGGAGATCGAGGCCAAGGGCCTGGGCGTCTCCGATTTCCAGGCCGAGAACCGCCTGAAGCAGGACTTCCGGGAGAAGGTCGAGCGCACCTTCACCAAGTGGCTGGAGAACCTCGTGAAGTAGCTACAGCCCCGCGAGGATCTTGGCCATCACATCATCCGGCAGGATCCCGGCGGGGGGCTTGGCCTTGCGGAGCCGGCTCTCCTGGGCCAGGGCCTCCCGGAACGCGGGGGCCGCGGCGAGCATTTTCTTGACGGTGACGCCCGAAGCCGCGGCCCGGGAGAGGGCGCGCTCGAAGTCCCAGGCGTTCCCGCTCCGGTAGAGGGCCGCGAGGTACAGGCCCTGCACCTCGGCATTGCCGGGCTCGTTGGCGGCCAGGGTCCGGGCCTGCGCCGCGGCCTGGCGGGGATCCGCGTTCAGCAGGGCCGCGACGGCCTTGGCGCCGGTGGCCTCGGGTTTCGGGGGTTCGGGTTTGGCCGGGGCGGGCTTCACGGGCTCGGGCCTGGGGGGCTCCGCCTTAACGGCCTCAGCCTTGACGGGAACGGGCCGCGATTCGACCTGGGCCGCGGGCACGGGCCGGGGCGCCTCGGCCTGGGGGGCGGGAGCGGGGGCCGGGGGGGCGGCCTCGGCCCGGGGCGGGGCCTGGACGGGGGGCGGCGCTTCGGGCGCGGGCGCGGCCTTGGGGCGCAGGGCCAGGTAGCCCCCGCCGGCCAGGACCGCCAGGGCCGCGGCCCCCGCGGCGGCGAAGAGGCCGGTGCGGCCCCCGCCCTTCCCCGCCGGGACCGGCGCGAGGACCGCGGTGCCTTCGGCCGGCGCCACCCGCTCCACGACCGTGGGCGGGGCCTGGCGCGGCACGAGCCGGGTGTCGTCGGAGGGCGGCGGCGGGGCCTGGGCCAGGGCCTCCTGGTGCTTCGTGATCATGGCGGTGGCCTCGTCCAGGGTGCCGGTCCAGCTAGGGTCCTTGCAGGCCCGCAGGGCCTTGGCGAAGTCGTCCGCGGTCTGGAAGCGGTCCCCGGGCTCCTTGGAAAGGGCCTTGTCCAGGACGTTCCGGATGCTGGGGCTGATGCCGTGGATGGCGCTCAGGTCGATGGGGGGGGCGGTCTCGGAGACGATCTTGAAGAGGATGGTGGTGGTGTTGTCCCCGGCGAAGGGCTTGCGCCCCGTGAGGCACTCGTAGAGCATCACGCCCACGGCGAAGAGATCGGACTGGGTCGTGGCGTGGCCGCTGCGGATGTACTCGGGCGCCATGTAGCTGACGGTGCCCATGACGATGCCGGTGGCGGTCATGTTGCTGTCCTCCACCCGCGCGATGCCGAAGTCCATGACCTTGGCCTGGAGGTGCTTGCCGTCCCGGATGACCCGCACGTTGGCGGGCTTGATGTCCCGGTGGATGATGCCGTTGCGGTGGGCGTGGCTGAGGCCGTCGCACACCTGGGCCAGCACCTCCAGGAACTGGGAGTGGGACAGGGCCTGGTGCTTGATGACGTCGTCCAGGTCGTCGCCCTTCACGAACTCCATCACCAGGTAGAACGTGTCGCCGTCCTTGTCGAAATCGAAGATGGTCACCAGGTTGGGGTGGCTCAGCTTGCCGGCGGCCTCCGCTTCGCGGCGGAACCGGCCCTCGGCCTCCTCCCCCTTGGCCACGTTGGCGAGGATGGTCTTGATGGCCACCTCCCGGCCGATGGCCGCCTGCCGGGCGAGGAACACTTCGCCCATGGCCCCCGAACCGAGGGAGCGGATTATTTCATACTTGCCGATGGTCTTGGCCATGGTTTTCCCATAGGAGGATCGAATTCATCATACATGGGTCGGGTCCTTCCGCCCCGGGGGTTAATGTAGGACAATCGGGTTTTCAGGCCCATCCCAGCGCGAGGTAGGAAATGCCCCATTTCGATACGTTCAATCTGCTCCGGAGCCTCCACGTCATCGCCTTCGCCCTGGCCGGAGGCTCGGCTGCCGTGATCCTGCTCCTGGTGGGCTTCGAGGAAAGCCGCGAGGACCTCCAGGGCCTCACCTCCGTCCTGTGGAAGCGCACGGCCGCCTGGGGCTTCCGCATCGCCCTGCTCCTGGGCCTCGCGCTCCTGGGGATGAAGTTCAAGGCCGGGGCCGAGCCCTTCCAGGCCCTCTACCTCCACTGGAAGCTGGTCCTGGTGCTCCTGGTGATGATGTTCTCCGAGATGAGCCCCAAGGCCCTGGCCACCCGCAAGCGCGGCGCGCCCCTGCTGGCCTTCGTGCTGTTCCTGCTCACGGTGTTCGTGAGCGTGAACCACGACGCCTTCGGCTTCAAGGCCCCCAAGACGAACCTGGGCTCCTACTCGGGGACCCTGGAAAAGGGCAAGTAGTTCAGAGCGTTTCCAGCCAGGGCTCCAGGCCCTCGATGACGTCCCGCACGCCCGGTCCGAACCGGGCGTTGCTCAGCCAGTGCAGGCCCTGGGGCAGGCCCTCCAGGGCCCGGCGCACGCGGCCGCGGTGGCCCTTCTCGGCCCGGGGGATGGCGTTGGGGCTGATCTCCTCCCGGGTCTGGAAGGCCTCGGAAAGCTCGGGCACCCAGTGGCGGAGCCGGCCCAGGGTCCAGGCCCAGTCCTTGGGGGTGGCGGGGTCGGGGTCGCCCCACAGCTGCGAATCGCCGATGAAGCTGCGCAGCTGCATGCGGTCCCCGGGGGCGCAGCCGGCGTCGATCCAGCTGGGCACCAGGGAGCCCAGGTAGGGGCGGCCCTCCTTGGGGTGGATGAGGAAGCCGAAGCCGTCCTTGAAGGGGGCCAGGTTCGCGTGGCGGCTGTGCCAGAGCTTCACGGAGGTGTAGGGGATCTCCGAGAGGGCCCGGGCGGAGGTCTCCGCGTGGGGCGCCAGGAGCCGCGCGGCCTCGAAGGCGGGCAGCGCCAGGATGACCCGGTCGGCCACGCGCTCCAGGCCCTGGCCCTTCACCCGCCACGTGCCGTCGGCGGCGCGTTCCAGGGACTCGGCCCGCAGGCCCGTCTTCACCGCCGCCAGGCGCGAGGCGACGCGCAGGGGCAGGCTGCCCATGCCGCCCTCGGGCACCTGCAGGTGGCTGACGCCGCTCTTCATGATGCCCTGCAGGAGGCTGCCGTAGGACTCCCACTGGCGCAGCTTGGGGATGGCGTCCACGCTCAGGAGCTCGGCGGGGGAAGCCAGGATGCCGGCCACCATGGGCGGCAGCAGTTCGGTGGCGATGCCGGGGCCGGCGCGGCGGGCCATGAATTCCGAAAGGCCCTCCTCGGGCTCCTCGGGGCCCACGGGCATGAAGGGCTCGAAGCACATGCGGAACTTGGTGGACCAGGACATGAGGGGGGTGCCGAAAAGGCCCACGGGATGCGCGGGCACGGGCACCAGCCGGCCCCCGGTGCCCACCCACCGCGCGCCCTTGCCGGGGCTCTTGAGGGGCAGGTCCAGGGCCTTGAAGAGGGCGTCGGTGCGGCTTCCCGGGGTCACCAGGACCCCCTGGGGGCCCCGCTCGATGCGCCCGGGGCGGCCGTCCTCGGCGGTCCAGGGGAGGGTCTTCACCCAGCCGCCCACGGCCTCCTCGGCCTCCCAAACCTCCGCGGCCTCGCCCCGCTCCTGCAGGTAGTACGCCGCCAGCAGTCCGGTGATGCCTCCGCCCAGGATCAAGGTGGTCATGGATGCCTCGCTTTCACAGTACCGACAGGGTGCGCCGCGCCAGACAGCGTATGTAGGCGGGATCGGCGGCGGGGGCCGGCAGGCGCCGGTAGCTGCGCACGCCGGCCTCGCGGGCCACGTCCCTGAAGAGGATATCCAGTTCGTGGAGGGTCTCGATGTGCTCGGTGACGAAGCTCACAGGGAGGACGATGATGTCCCGGCCCCCCAGGGTCCGCAGCACCGAGCCCAGCTCCGGCTCCAGCCACTTGATGGGGCCCACCTTGCTCTGGTACGCCAGTCGGAAGCCGCCGGGGACCGGCCCCACGCGGGCCTTGAGGGCCTCCACCGTGGCCTCGATCTCCCGCTGGTAGGCGTCGCCCTGCTCGATCTGCCTCACGGGAAGGCTGTGGGCGGAGAAGACCACGGTGGCGCCGGGGACCTCGCGCAGGGCGGCCTCCAGGGGAACCGCGAGGCTCTCCAGGTAGTCGGGGTCGGTGGCGTAGTGCAGGACGCCGGGCAGGACCTCCAGGCCCAGGGCCCGGGCCTCCCGCTCCAGCTCCACCAGGCTGGAGCCCGTGGTGGCGCGGCAGTCGTGGGGATAGAGGGTGACCGGCACGACGCGGCGGATGCCCTGGCCCTTCAGGGAGCGCAGCACCCCCGCGGCCCGGGGGGACGTGTAGCGGAAGGCGATCTTCACGGGCTCGGCGCGCCCGGCCTCGCGCAGTGCCGCGCGCAGGGCCGCGGCCTGGCGCGCGGTCTCCCGCAGGATGGGGCTGCCGCCGCCGATCTCGTCGTAGCGCCCCATCACTTCCTTCCGCCGCCCCTTGGACAGCAGGGTCGCGAACAGCGGCTGCAGGAACGCGGGGCCCGGGAACTTGATGATGTCCCGGTCGGAGAAGAGGCGGTAGAGGAAGCCCTCCACGTCCCGGGAACGCAGGGGCCCTCCCAGGTTCAGGAGGACGACGGCGGTGTCCGGCCTCACACGGTTCTCGAGAACGGCGTGCTCGCGGCCAGCTTCTTGAGGTAGGCGTCGAAGGGCTGGACGATGTTGCGCACGAAGCGCCGGCCCAGGGGCGTGATGAAGATGCCCTCGTCGCGCACCTCCACGGTGCCGAAGGGGACCTCCTCCTTCAGTTCCTCGATGGCGCCGGCGAAGTGCGCCGGCCCGTCGATGCCGTAGCGTTTGGCCAGGTCCGCCCAGCGCAGCTCGAAGGTGCCCATGAGCTCGTGGATGAGCCAGCGGCGCATGAGGTCCTCGCCGTCCAGGCGGTGGCCCTTGTGCACGGAGAACCGGCCCTCGGCGATGTCCCGCTCCCACTTGGTGAGGATCTTCTCGTTCTGGGAGTAGACGCCGGCCACGTTGGAGATGGCGCTGGGCCCGAAGCCCAGGAGGTCGGAGCCCGCGGCCACGGCGTAGCCCATGAAGTTGCGGATGAGCCGGCCTTCCTTCACGGCCCGGGCCATCTCGTCGCCGGGGCGGGCGAAGTGGTCCATGCCGATGGCGACGTAGCCGTGCTTCTCCAGGATGTCCACGGCCAGGAGCAGCAGGTCCAGGCGCAGCTCAGGGCTGGGCAGGGTCTCGGCGGGGATGCTGCGCTGGTAGGGCATGACCTTGGGCAGGTAGGCGAAGCCGTAGATGGCCATGCGGTCCGGGTTCAGCTCCAGCGTGCTCTCCAGGGTGCGCCGGAAGGTGGCCAGGGTCTGCCCGGGCAGGCCGTACACCAGGTCCAGGTTCACGCCGGGAAAGCCCAGGTCGCGGGCCTGGCGCACGGTGGTGAGGGTCTGGTCCCAGGTCTGGCCCCGGGTGATGAGTTCCTGCACGCGCTCGTCCAGGTCCTGCACGCCGAAGGACACGCGGTTGAAGCCCATCTCCCGCAGGGCGGGAAGCTGGTCGGGTTCCAGGAAGGTGGGGTCCACCTCGATGGACACCTCGGCCCCGGGCAGCAGCGGGAAGCGGTCCGTGATGAGCTTGAAGGTGCGCCTCAGGTCGGCCACGTTCAGGTAGGTGGGCGTGCCGCCCCCCCAGTGGAGCTGGATGGCCTTGCGCCGGTTGGGGAGGTGGGAGGCCCACATCTCCACCTCGGTCTCCAGGGACTTCAGGAAGCCGTCCACGGGCGAATAGTGGGGGCTCACCACCACGTTGCAGCCGCAGTAGGAGCAGCGGCGCTTGCAGAAGGGGAGATGCGCGTAGAGGGAGAGGGGCTCCGGGTCCGCGTCGGCGCGGGCCAGGGCCTCGGCCACCTCCTCCTGGGGGAAGCCCTCGGTCCACACCGGCGGCATGGGGTAGCCGGTGTAGCGGGGTCCGGGGCGGTCGTAGTGCTTGATCAGGTCGGAGAGGGACAGGGCCATCTTCGGAACCTCCAGATGCCATTTTCGCAGAGAAAGGGGATGCTTCAGGTCAACTATCCCTTCACCGCGTCGATCACGGCCCCCACCACCGCCGGGTCCGTCTCCGGAAGGAGCCCGTGGCCGAGGTTGAACACGTGGGGGGCGCCCTTCATGACCTGCACGATGGCCTTGGCCTTGCGCACGGCCGTTTCCTCGCCCGCAAGCAGCGCCGTGGGGTCCAGGTTGCCCTGGAGCACCTTGCCGGGGAACTGGGCCCGGGCCTGGGCCATGGGCACCTGCCAGGACACGGCGAACCCTTCGCAGGGCAGGGTCCCGAGGCTGGAGGGCAGGATGCCCCGGGGGAAGTAGAGCCGGGGGGCCCCCTCCACCTGGGCCAGGGCCCGGTGGGCGGCCGGAAGGGCGAACGTCTCGTAGTCCTCCCGGTCCAGTTCCCCGGCCCAGGTGTCGAAGAGCTGCACGCCCTGGGCGCCGGCGCCGATGTGGAGGTTCAGGAGGCGCGCCGAGGCGTCCGCGAGGCGGTCCAGCCACAGGCGGGCCTTGGCGGGCTCCTGGTGCAGGAAGGACTTGGCCCGCACCCAGTTCTTGCTGCCCTTGCCTTCCAGGCCGTAGGCCAGGAGGGTCCAGGGGGCGCCGGCGAAGCCCAGCAGGGCCTTGTCCTCGGGCAGGGCGGCCCGCACCTTGCGCAGGGCGGCCTGGACGGATTCGAACACCTTCTCGTCCAGGAGCACGTCGGGGTCCACCTGGTCCAGGGTCCGGGTGAGGCGGGGGCCCCCTTCGGGGATGACCACGCCGCAGCCCAGGGCCTCCAGGATCACCAGGATGTCCGAGAAGATGATGGCGCCGTCCAGCTTGGGGAAGCGGCGCACGGGCTGGAGGGTCACCTCGGCGGCCAGGTCCGAATCGTAGAGCAGGTCCTCGAAGGAGGCCTTCTCGCGGATCCTGCGGTACTCGGGCAGGAACCTCCCGGCCTGGCGCATGAACCAGATGGGGGGCGTGGGCAGAACTTCACCCCGGAGGGCGCGTACGAGCTGAGGAGTCATGGCGGTTCCGTTCTAGTCTTCGTTCTTGAGGGCGGCGGCGACCACGCCGATGGCGCGTTCCACGTGGGCCAGTTCCTCGTCGCCGTGGGCGGCGGAGAGGAAGGCCACTTCGTAGCCGGAGGGGGGCAGGTAGACGCCCTCCTTCAGCAGCAGGCCGTGCATCTTGTTGAACCGCGCGATGGCGCCGGATTCCACGCGGTCGGCGCGCTTGACGCCGGGCTGGAAGAGAGGCCACAGGAGGCTGCCCACCCGGGGAACGTGGAGGCCG
Organism: Mesoterricola silvestris; assembly: GCF_030295405.1. Classification (GTDB taxonomy): domain Bacteria; phylum Acidobacteriota; class Holophagae; order Holophagales; family Holophagaceae; genus Mesoterricola; species Mesoterricola silvestris. The sequence continues at coordinate 3,735,665 of NZ_AP027080.1, forward strand.
GGCATCTTCTCGAAGGCGGCGGCCCACTGGGCCCCCTTCTGGTCCAGGCTTCGGTAGACGTTGGGCGTGAGGCGCTCGAGGGTGGCCAGGCCCGCGGCCATGGCCACGGGATTGCCGCTGAGGGTGCCGGCCTGGTACACGGGGCCGTCCGGGGAGATGACGGCCATGATGTCCTTGCGGCCGCCGTAGAGGCCCACCGGCATGCCGCCGCCGATGATCTTGCCGTAGGTGACCAGGTCCGGGGTGATGCCCAGGAGCTCCGCGGCGCCGCCGGGGGCCACCCGGAAGCCGCTGATGACCTCGTCGAAGATCAGCACCACGCCGTAGGCGTTGCACAGCTCCCGCAGGCGCCTGAGGAAGGTCGTGTCCTGCACCAGGAGGCCGTTGTTGGCGGGGATGGGCTCGATGATGGCCGCGGCGAGCTCGTGGCCCAGCTTGTCGAAGGTGGCCTCCAGGGCCTCCAGGTCGTCCAGGCTGATGACGGTGGTCAGGTCCGCGAAGCCCCGGGGCACGCCGGCGCTGCTGGGCTCGCCGAAGGTCACCAGGCCCGAGCCGGCCTTCACGAGCATCGCGTCGCTGTGGCCGTGGTAGCACCCGTCGAACTTCAGGATGCGCTCGCGCTTCGTGTAGCCGCGGGCCGCGCGCAGGGCGGACATCACGGCCTCGGTGCCCGAGGAAACGAACCGCATCTTGTCCAGGAAGGGCACCATCGACTTGATGCGCCGGGCCAGGGCCAGCTCGCGCCGGCTGGGGGCGCCGAAGGTGAGGCCCTCCTGCATGGCCTCCACGGCCGCGGAGATGATCTCGGGGACGGCGTGGCCGAGGATCAGCGGGCCCCAGGACATGCAGAGGTCCACGTAGCGGCGGCCCTCCTCGTCCTCGAAGCGGCTGCCCCAGGCCTTGCGGAAGAACTTCGGGGTCCCGCCCACGGCGCGGAATGCACGCACGGGGCTGGAGACGCCGCCAGGAAAGTGGGTGAGGGCTTCCTGGAACAGGGTGTCGTTGCTCATGGTCAGATCCACTTCTTCTCAAGGGCCTCGCGGGCCACGTAGGTGACGATCCAGTCGGCGCCGGCGCGGCGGATGGCCAGCAGGTGCTCCCTGAAGAGGTTGGCCTCGTCCAGCCAGCCCATGCGGGCCCCGGCCTTGACGCTGCTGAATTCGGACGAGACGTGGTAGGCGGCGATGGGGCAGAGGGTCTTCTCCCTCAGGCGCCAGATCAGGTCCAGGTTGGGCATGGCGGGCTTGACCATGAGGGCGTCGGCGCCCTCCTCCAGGTCCAACAGGGCGTCCCGCAGCCCCTCCCGGGCGTTGCGGGGATCCATCTGGTAGCTGCGGCGGTCGCCGAACTTGGGGGAGGAGTCCGCGGCCTCGCGGAAGGGCCCGTAGTAGGCGCCGGCGTGCTTGATGGCGTAGCTGAGGATGCCGGTCTGGGTGAAGCCCTGGGCGTCCATGGCCTCGCGCATGGCCCGGATGCGGCCGTCCATCATGTCGGAGGGGGCCACCATGTCGGCGCCGGCCTCGGCGTGGGCCACGGCCATGCGGGCCAGGATCTCCACGCTCCGGTCGTTGACGATCACCGGGCCCTCGTTGACGCCGCAGTGGCCGGTGTCCGTGTAGGCGCAGAGGCACACGTCGGTCATGACGATGACGTCGGAGCCGAACTCCTTCTTCAGGCGGCGCACGGTCACGGGCACGATGCCCTCGTGGTCGTGGGCGGCGTGGGCGTCGGGGGCCTTGTCGGAGGGGTCGGGCACGCCGAAGAAGAGGTGGCTGCGCAGGCCCAGCTTCAGGTCGGACTCCACCTGGCGCACCGTGGCCTCCACGCTGTTGCGGGAGATGCCGGGGAGACTGGAGATCTCGGTGGAATCCTTGCCGGGCTGCACGAAGTGGCCCTGGATGAGGTTCCGGGCCTGGACGGTGGTCTCGGCCACCAGGTCCCTCATGGCGGTGGTGGTGCGCAGGCGGCGGGATCGGATCAGCATGGTCAACCTCGTGAAGACAGGAGTTGCTGCAGGGCGGGAAGCTGGGGCACGCACCAGCCATGGGAAGGATATCCCACTTGGGCGAAAGCCCGGTCCGTTCGTTCACCCCAGGCCAGGCGCAGGCGGTCCCCGGAGAGGGGGCCCAGCACTTCGGCCTGCAGGGGGCTCAGGGCCAGGACGGCGTCCAGGGCGGGCGGGGCCGGCGGGGGGTCCAGGGGCACTTCCCGGTGGGTGATCCAGGGCAGCACCGACCACACCGTGCCCCGGAGGGCGTCCTCCAGGTGCTCCCGGCTCCGTTCGGCCCGGGCCAGGAGGAAGGTCCCGCCCCCGGGGAAGCGGTCCTTGAGCAGCTGCACGAGGCCTTCGGCCTGGGGGAGGGCGCTGGTGAGCACCTCGCGGCCCTCCAGGGCCCGGGCGGTGGCGGCCCCCTGGGCCAGGCAGGGCACCCCCGGGGGGATCCGGGCGAGGCGGGCCGCGGTGGGGCTGAGGACGATGACGCCGTCGGGGCGCGGATGCGGAGCGGGGGCGCCCGTGGCCTCCATGGCGGTGACATGGTAGGGGACGGGTTCCCAGCCTGCGGCCGCAACGGCCCGGCTCATCGCGTCTTCCTGGGCGCGGGCGAGGCCCACGCGTTTCACAGCCCCAGCCCCCGGAGGACCTCGGCGACGAGGGCATCCTCATCCGTGCCGCGGGATTCGGCCCAGCGGATGCCGTCGGGGCCCGCGAAGGCCGCCTGGAGATGGAAGCCGCCGGGCTCCTGGGTGCAGAGGGCGCCCAGGGGCTGCTGGCAGCCGCCGCCGATGCCCCGCAGGACGCCCCGTTCGAGGGTCACGCAGGTGCGGGTGAGGGGGTGGTGGAAATCCTTGAGGGCCTCGAGGATGGCCGTGTCCTCCGCCCGGCATTCCGCCAGGAGGGCGCCCTGGGCCGGGGCCGGGAGCAGCTCCCGGGGCCCGAAGGGCCGCACCGTGAGGCCCGTGAGATCCAGGCCCAGGCGGCGCAGGCCGGCGGCGGCCAGCACGGTGCCGTGCAGGGGCGCGTCCCGCAGCACGCCGTCCTTCACCCGCTGGAGCCGGGTGGGCACGTTGCCGCGGATCCAGGTGAAGGTGGCCTTGGGCAGGGCCTGGGAGAGGAACCTCAGGCGCCGTTCGGAACTGGTGCCGATGACCGGGTTCTCCGGCGCGTCGGGCCGCATGACGAGCCAGTCGGCGGAATCCTCCCGCCGGGGCACGCAGGCCGTGACGATGCCCGCGGGGCGGTCCAGGGCCACGTCCTTGAAGGAATGGATGAGCAGGTCCACGTCCTTGGACAGGAGGGCGTCCTCCAGTTCCTTGGTGAAGAAGCCCGCGCCCTCCTCCTTGCCCAGGGGGCCGGCGAGCCACTGATCGCCGTGGGTGGTGAAGCGCTTCCAGAGGATTTCATGTCCGGCCGCCCGCAGATGGGCCACCAGGTCTTCCGATTGCTGCACGGCGAGGAGGGATCCCCGGGTGCCCAGTGTGATTTTCATCGTCCTTCCAGGGCTGGCTCACGTTGAAGGTTGAGGGCCCGGAAGGCCAGGGTCCGGCCGCGCTTCAGGAGGGCCTCCAGGGCTTCCATCTGGGCGGGGTCGAGACCGGCGAGCACGCTTCCGGGCGCCACGGCTTCCGCCTCCATGGCCTCCCACGCGTCCGTGAGGCGGTCCGCGGCGGTGCGGTTGGCGTGCTTCTGGATCCGGGCGTCCGCGCGGCGGCGCAGGCGCTCCACGGCGCCGACGATGAAGGGTTCCGCATGGACGGCGGCTTCCCGCCTCTTCATGCGCCCGCCTTCCGTCTCCGCCAGGAAGGTGGACAGATCCACCCGGGTGACCCAGGGGATATCGTCCATTTCCGGTTCGGTGTCGTAGGGGAGGGCCAGGTCCACCAGCTTCACGGGCGGCCGGTCCAGGCGTTCCCAGTTCCCCTTGGTGAAGAGGGGGGCGGAGCTGGCGGTGGCGGTGACCACGGCGTCGAAGCCCTCCGGGTCCATCTGGAGCTGGGCCAGGGGCACCAGGGGCAGGCCGAAGGCTTCGGCCTTGGCCAGGGTGCGGTTGGACATGGTGATCTGGAAGCCGCGCTCGGGCAGGCGCTGGGCCAGGTACCGGCTCATGGGGCCCACGCCCACGATGGCCACCTTGGCGTTGGGGGCCAGGGTCGTCTCCAGGTGGCGCAGGGCGGCCGTGGCCACGCTGGCGCTGCCGTCGTCCAGGCCGATGCGGGTGCGCAGGCGCTGGGCCTCCCGCAGGATGTCCTCGAAGGCCGCCTGGGCCTCGTGGCCCGCGGTGCGGGTCTCCTTGGCCGTCTGCAGGGCCTGCTTCATCTGGCCCACGATCTCCCGGTCGCCCAGATTGGCGCTGTTGAGGCCGGTGGCCACTTCCAGCAGGTGCCGCCAGGCGGCCTCCCCCTGGAAGCATTCGATGTCCGGGTCGAAGCCCAGGGTGGTGCCGTCCCCGCCCCAGAACATGAAGATGACCCGCTGGCAGGTGGCGAGGTAGACCAGCTCGCAGGCGTCGGAGATGCGCCGCCACATGAGCAGGTGATCAGCCAGATGCGCCCGCACCACGTTCCTGGCCACAACCTCAGGGTCATGCCTCGGTATGTAGTAGGAATAGAGCACAGGATCCATGGGCCGCCATTTAGTCTGTCTAAGGGATCAGAGTATCTTAAATTATTGAATCAACCGAACCGGAAAGTTCATTTTCGGACGGCGGCCCGGGGGGGTCGGGCAGGGAAAATCCCTTCCTTTCCTTTGTTTTCCCATCGACCGAAGGGCGGGACGGGAAAAGGCGAAAGAAAAGGAAATTGATGCCAATCACAGGATCCTAGGGTTCCAGGAGCCGGCCGGGGATGTCCGCCAGGGCGTACACCGCCACGGCGAGGATGGCGGAATTCTTCGCCAGGTCCTCCTTGTTGATCTTGTCGAAGGTGTCGGCCTTGGAGTGGTGGACCTCCCAGTACTTGGCGGTGTCGTGGCTCATGCCCAGGCCGGGGACCCCCACCATCACCGACGGTTCGATGTCCACGCCGCCGTGGCCCAGCACCAGGTGTCCGGCCTCCAGGGGCTCCAGCATGGGGGCCAGGCCCGAGAGCACCGCCAGGGCCTTCTGGGCATCCGGGGCCTTCCCGCCCTCGGGGGCGTGCAGCTCCAGGGAGAAGCCCCGGGCCAGGCCGTTGCCCGAATCCGTCTCGATGGCCGCCACGTGGTCCTTCATTTCGGACCGGTGCCGGGCGAGGTAGGCCTCCCCGCCCCGGTTCCCGTTCTCCTCGTTGGCGAAGAACACCACCCGCACGGTGCGGGCCGGCCTCAGGCCCTGCTCATGGATGAGGTTCGCGGCGGCCAGGGACAGGACACATCCCACCCCGTCGTCCTGGGCCCCCTGCCCCACGTCCCAGGAATCCAGGTGCCCGCCCACGAGGACGATCTCCCCCGGCCTGGACGAGCCCGGGAGCTCGCCCACGACGTTGGCGGCCTCCACGTCGGGGAGGGTCTCGCAGTTCATCTCCAGGTGCACCCGGATGCGCTGGCCCCGGTCCCACTGGCGGCGCATCATCATGGCGTTCTCCACGCTCACGGCCGCCGCGGGGATGGCCGGGGCGTCGGCGTCGTAGTGGAGGCTGCCGGTGTGGGGCGTGTCGAAGCTCAGGGAGGCCACGGAGCGCAGGAGCATGGCCACCGCCCCCTTGCGCGCCGCCGCCGAGGCCCCCGAGAAGCGCATGCGCGCCCCCGGGCCGTAGCCCTTGAAGGGGGACTCGAAGAGGACGATGCGCCCCTTGACCTGGTCGTCCTTGAGGGTGGCCAGCTCCTCCAGGGAGGACACCACGACCACGTCGGCCGTGATGCCGCCCTTGGGGGTGGGCACGCTCATGCCCAGGCCCAGGATGCTGAGCTCCTGTGGCGTTGGCGCCTCCATGCGGGCCGATTCCCCGTTGCGCACCCAGTGGGGGACCATCACCTTCTCGGTGTGGACGTTCCGGAGCCCCGCGTCCCGCATGGCCTGGAGCCCCCACTGCACCGCTCTGCCGTAGCTGGCCGATCCGCTGAGCCGGTGCCCCACGTCGTCGCAAAGGGATCCCAGGTTGCGGTAGGCCTGGTCCGAGGCCAGGGCCCGGGCCGCCAGGGCCGAAGCCTGGGCGCGGACCTTCGCCATGGGCCCCTCCGGGGCCGGCCCCGCCAGGGCGGCGGCGCCGAACCCCAGGAAGAGAAGCAAGGACAGGGAACCGCGCATGGGGCCTCCGGACATGCCTCACTATACGCTGCACTCCCCCTCCGGGGCGATGCCCTTCCAATTTGATTCCCGAAAGAAGGCTCCATCCCCTTCATCCCCTCCATCGGCGTTCATCCCCGTTACCCAGGGCCAAGGCTTGGTTGGGTAGGCCCATGCGGGTAATGCGCGCGCCGACCCAACCCATCGCCGGCCCTGCGGAACAGGGATGAAAACGATGAAAAGGATGAACAGGATGGGAACCCTTGACCCCCAGCACCACGGCCCCTGCCAAGGTCCGGACGCAAATCCCCTCCATCTATTCGGATTTTCCCTCGGGTTGACGCCCGCCCCACCCGCAGCCATGCCGGTGCATCCCCTGCCGGAAGGCCTCGCGCTCCTCGGGGGTCATGGCCTCCCAGCGGCGCATGAGGTGGTGCCGCCGGTGCCAGGCCCCGCCGTGGCTCCGGTGGAACCCTCCGAAGAGGATCCTGGACAGCACCAGGAGGCCCAGCCCCTGCCAGAACCCGATGGCCTTCAGCCCGAAAGTCATCGGCATGATCCCGTTCCAGAGGGCCATGACCACCCAGCCCAGCACCGCCACCGCCGCCACGCCCAGGACGGCGATGCCGATCCCCTTGCGGACGTTCATTCCCCTATGCCTGAACATCGACGTACTCCTCGTAGATGGCCCGCAGCCGCTTGCGCAGGTGCAGGACCGCGTATCGTTTCCTCGAAAGCAGCGTGTTCACGGGCACGCCCGTGGCCGCCGCCAGTTCCTTGAAGGTCCGTCCTTCCAGTTCGTGGGCCACGAAGACCCGGCGCTGGTCCTCGGGCAGTTCCTCCAGAGCCGCGTCCAGCTCCTCCAGCAGCACCCGCCTGGCGAAGGCCGCTTCGGGGCCCGCGTCCCGGGAGGGCAGCCATTCCTCCAGGGCCAGCGCCTCGCCGTCCAGGTCCCGTTCGAAGGGGGCCCGCGCCTCCCGCCCCCGGCGCCGGAAGAGGTCGGTGATGCGGTTGCGGGCCACCCGGAACATCCAGGCTCCCGCCTCGCGCAGCGGCGTCATGAGCCGCTGGGCCTCCACCAGTTCGAAGAAGACCTCCTGCAGGACGTCCTCCGCGTCGGCCTCGTCCGGCACCCACCGCCGGATGAAGTTCCGGAGCCTGGAGCCCTCCCGGGCGACGGCTTCGGTGATCTGGCGATCCTGTTCATACATCCGGGCGGCTTCCAGGGTTTCCTCCTTCTACCCCTGAAGACGGGCGAAGGCGGGAAATATTGTGGGCCTATTTCAGAACGACCCGGATCCGGAGCCGGCCCGAGGCGTCGGCCTCCAGAACGTCCCAGGCCAGGGGCCCGTCCCGGCCCGCCGGGACCTCGCCGGGGCCCAGGTTGTAGGCGGCGTCGTCCAGCTGCCACCGGCCCCCGGGGTAGCTGGGCGCGGGCGGCTCGGGGGTCCCGGGGTGGGCGTCGAGGATGCGCACGGGGCCCTTCGGCTCGCCTCGGGTGAGGAGCCCGGGGTCGACCCGGGCCACCACGAGGCCTTCGAAGCCCGGGCCCCAGCGGCCCCCCACCCGGCCCCGGTCGAAGCCCAGGGGGCGGCGCACGTCCAGCTCCCAGAACCGGCCCCGGCGGCGGGGGTCGGGGATGACCAGGCGCTGGGGCAGGTCCCGGGGGGCCCGCTCCAGGGGGTCCATCCACCCCTCCCAGGTCCGGCGCACCACCCGGGTGGCCACGGTGTCCCGGAAGGCGCCGTGGTACCAGAGGTCCGTGCGCACCCAGCCCATGGGCTGGGAGGGGCTGTAGGCCGTGTCCTCCTGCCAGGGGCCCGCCCCGGGGTGGAAACGGTCCCAGCCCCGGAACATCCCGGCGTCCATCACGTCCCAGGCGCCGGCGGTGAGGGGGTGCCGGGAATCCAGGTAGAAGTCGTCCACGCGGTTCTCCCCCATGGCGTGGAGGGCCTCGTGCACGACGAAGCCCAGGGGCGTCTCGTCCGTGAAGAAGACCGCGGGCCACTGCACGGAGCGGTTCCAGGGGAGGGGCTCCAGGAGGCAGATGGCGGTGAGCTCCTTCCGGCTCTGGGTCACGGTGCCGGGGGGGCCGGGGGGGACGATCCAGAGGTGATCGGGCTTGCCGTCCGGAACCGGGAGGCCGGTGCGGTTGTTGACCCGATCGAAGGGCTTCAGGTCCAGGGTCTTGAGCCGGGCCAGGACCCAGGCGACGAGCTCCCCCCGCTGGGCGTCCGTGCGGGGCGCGGGGTGGACGGTGTCGGCCAGGTGGAGGAAGGCGCCCTCCTCCAGTTCCAGGCTCCCCTTGCTGATCTCATAGAAGTAGTTGGCGGCGGTGGCCTCCCCCGGCCCCCGGCCGAAGAAGAGGGCCCGCAGCTCCGCGTCGGTGCGAAGGGGGGCCTGGTCCGGGAAGTCCAGGCGCACCACCAGGACTTTCTCCTTCCGGTGGGCCGGGGCCCGGCCCAGGACCACGGGCGAGCCCAGCTCCCCCCGGGGGACCAGGTCCCGCTGGAACCCGGGCTTCTCCACCACCACGTCGGTGTCGGCGGGATCCAGGTCCAGGGTGAAGTCCCCCCCGGCCCCCGTGAAGGCCACGGGCGGGTGGGCCCCGGGCCGCACCCGCACGGGGCGGTCGGGGTAGACCCGGACCCCCTCCAGGCCCCGCTCCCCGTCGGTGACCCGGCCCGTCACGGGCCCGGCCAGGGCCGGCAGGCACAGGAGGAGGGTCAAGAGCAGACGTACCATGGATTCAACGATACAATGGACGGTTCTAGGAAACCCCCGCACTGAACCTCAAAAGGCCACGCGTGACCGAATCCAACCTCATCCGCAATTTTTCCATCATCGCCCACATCGACCACGGGAAGTCCACCCTGGCCGACCGGCTCCTGGAGCTCACCAACACCATCGCCCGGCGGGATATGCAGGCCCAGATCCTGGATGACATGGAACTGGAGCGGGAGCGGGGCATCACCATCAAGGCCCACGCGGTGACCCTGAAGTACCCGGCCCAGGACGGCCAGGTGTACACCCTCAACCTCATCGACACCCCCGGGCACGTGGACTTCACCTACGAGGTGAGCCGGAGCCTGGCCGCGTGCGAGGGGGCCATCCTGGTGGTGGACTCCACCCAGGGCGTGGAGGCCCAGACCCTGGCCAACACCTACCTGGCCCTGGAGAACGACCTGGAGGTCTTCCCCGTCCTCAACAAGACCGACCTGCCCAGTTCCGAGCCCGAGCGGGTCCTGGAGGAGATCAACACCGTCATCGGCCTGGTGGACACGGCCCACGCCGTGAACGTCTCGGCCAAGACCGGCGAGAACTGCCTGGAGGTGCTGGAGAAGATCGTCCAGTGCATCCCGCCCCCCAAGGGAGACCCCAAGGCCCCGCTGCAGGCCCTGGTCTTCGACTGCCACTACGACCAGTACCGGGGCGTCGTCTGCCTCGTCCGCATCGTCAACGGGACCCTCAAGGCGGGCGAGACCATGCACTTCATGGCCACCGGCAGCGACCACCGGGTGGACGAGGTGGGCGTCTTCAGCCCCAAGATGACCAAGGTGGACGAGCTCACCGTGGGCGAGGTGGGCTACGTCACCGGCAGCATCAAGACCCTGGCCGACGTGAAGGTGGGCGACACCCTCACCCACGCCCTGTCCAACACCACCCGCCCCTCCACGGAGATGCTCAAGGGCTTCAAGGAGCTCCAGCCCGTGGTCTTCGCGGGGATCTTCCCCACCAACAGCGAGGACTACGAGGGCCTCCGCGACGCCATGGACAAGCTGCGGCTCAACGACAGCTCGTTCAAGTACGAGCCCGAGACCAGCCAGGCCCTGGGCTTCGGCTTCCGGTGCGGGTTCCTGGGGCTCCTGCACATGGAGATCGTCCAGGAGCGCCTGGAGCGGGAATTCGACCTGGACCTCATCACCACGGCCCCCTCGGTGCGCTACCACGTGTTCCTCACCGACGACACCGAGGTGGACGTGGACAACCCCGCCAAGCTGCCCCCCCTGCCCCGCATCGCGCGCATCGAGGAGCCCATCATCGAGGCCACCATCCTCACCCGCCCCGACTTCGTGGGCGGCCTCCTGAAGCTCTGCGAGGACCGGCGCGGCCTCCAGCAGCGCCTGGAGTACGTGGGCAAGGACCGGGTCATGCTCGTCTACGAGCTGCCCCTGAACGAGGTGGTGCTGGACTTCTACGACAAGCTCAAGTCCATCTCCAAGGGCTACGCCAGCTTCGACTACCACATGAAGGGCTACCGGGAATCCGACCTGGTGAAGATGGACATCCTCGTCAACGGCGACCCCGTGGACGCCCTCTCCATCCTGGTGCACCGCTCCAAGAGCCAGGCCATGGGCCACGGCCTCACGGTGCGCATGAAGGAGGTCATTCCCCAGCAGATGTTCGACGTGGCCATCCAGGCCGCCATCGGCGCCAAGATCATCGCCCGCACCAACGTCAAGGCCCGGCGCAAGGACGTGCTCGCCAAGTGCTACGGCGGCGACATCTCCCGCAAGAAGAAGCTCCTGGCCAAGCAGAAGGAAGGCAAGAAGCGCATGAAGTCCATCGGCAGCGTCGATATCCCGCAGGATGCCTTCCTGGCCATCCTCAAGGTGGAGGGCTGAGCCGTGTTCCAGCCGTCCATGGAAGTCACCCAGCAGGCCCCGAAGACCGGGGTGAAGAGCCTCACCGGCTTCGTGCTCACGGGGCCCCAGAAGGGCGTGATCCTCTGCGTGCTGCTGGGGCTCATGTACCTGCGCCTCTACCGCCGGAAGCGGTCCCAGGACAAGATCTGCTCCCACTGCGGCACCCGGAACCCCCCGCACCAGACCAACTGCAAGCAGTGCTCGGCCCCCCTGTTCCATAAATAGCGGCTATCATCGACCCGGGTGGGCCCATGAGCAAGATCCGAGTCCTGGTCGCCGACGACGATTCCACGAACCTCGCGCTCCTGGTGCGGGTGCTGAGCAGGGCCGGCATGGAGACCGTGGCCGCCGAGGACGGCTCCGAGGCGCTGGCCCACCTGCGCAAGGCCCCGGAATCCTTCGACGTGGTCCTCATGGACCTGGTGATGCCCCGCATGAACGGCTTCCAGGTTCTCAAGCGCATGAAGGCCAACGCCCAGCTCAAGGACCTCCCTGTCATCCTCCAGACCGCCTCCAGCGCCCCCGAGGACATCCAGCGGGGCATGGAGGCCGGGGCCTACTACTACCTCACCAAGCCCTTCACCCAGCGGGTGGTGCTGGGCATCGTGCGCACCGCCGCCCAGGACATCGCCCGCATCCGGGTGCTCCACGCCGAGGTGGAGCGCCTGGGCACGCCCCTCTCCATGATGATGACGGGACGCTTCCGCTTCCGCACCCTCCTGGAATGCCACGAACTCACCAACCTCCTGGCCAAGGCCTGCCCCGACCCCGCCCGCATCGTCACGGGCCTTTCGGAGCTGCTCGTCAACGCCCTGGAGCACGGGAACCTGGGCATCACCTACAAGGAGAAGGGCGATCTCCTGGAGAGGAACGGCTGGAAGGCCGAGATCGTCCGCCGCCAGGCCCTCCCCGAGAACCAGGACAAGTGGGTGGAGGTGGAAGTCACCCGCCATCCCGACCGCATCGCCTTCGAGGTGCGGGACCAGGGCAAGGGCTTCGACTGGCAGACCTACGTGAAGCCGAACCCCACCCGGCTCTTCGACAACCATGGCCGGGGCATCTTCATGGCGAAGATGGACAGCTTCGACCGGCTGGAATACCTGGGGGACGGGAACCATGTGCGGGCCGAGGTGAAGCTGTCGTAGGTTCTACATCTGCCGGATCGACGAAACGTTCCTGGACGCCATGTGCGCCCACACCACCTGGCAGAACCACAGCGTCGAGCGGAAGCGTTCCATGTAGTTCACGCGGGCCATCAGCCTCAGGGCCTTTAGGGCGGGGTCTTCCGTGGGCGGGGCGGTGCGGTCCAGGTCCAGGAGGGCGGCGGCCTCCTTCTTCAGGTGGGCGGTGAGGGGGGTCCAGGCTTCGGCCAGGAGCGTGGCCTGGGCGTCGGCGTAGGCGGTGGCGAGCTTCCCGAACTCGGTGTTGGCGCCGTAGGGCATCCGGTCCACGGCCAGGACCTCCACCCACCGCACGTTGGGGGGGAGGCGCAGCACCGTGCGGTCCTGGCCCGCGGGGTCCTCGCAGAGGACCTCCAGGGTGCCGCCCGCGGCGGGGACCCGGTCCCTGACCTCGGCCTTGCTGGAGGACAGGAGCCGCATGGCGTCGGCCATGCGCTGGGCCTCGGCGGGCCGGGCCAGGCCCTGGCGGAGGAGGGTGGTCTGCCATTCGTTCCAGCGCTGGAGGAGGGGCTCCTCCAGGGCCAGGAAGGCCCCGTCGAACAGGAATCCCGAAAGGGTCCGGGCCTCGGGGGCCAGGGAGGCGGGAAGGGTGAACGAGGTGCCGGTGCGGCCCAGGGCGGCCAGCTCCCGGGAGCCCGCGGCCAGGTAGGCCTCGGCCTCCCGGTACGCGGCGTCCAGCTCCTTGCGGACCCGGCCGTAGCCCTTGCGGGCCTCGGCCACGCTGGCCGGAAGGGGCGGGATCCCCGTGGTGGCGGCCTCCAGGACCACGACCTTCCCGGGGGGCTCGCCCTGGAGGGCCCCGGCCAGGAGGACCGCGGCCGCGGCCCGCCTATTCCACATCGGTGCAGACGGCGAGCACGTTCCCGCTGGGATCGGCGAAATGAAAGCGGCGGCCGCCGGGGAACCCGAAGATCTCCTTCACGATCCGGCCCCCGCCCCGGACGACCCGCTCCCTCGCGGCCTCCAGGTCCTTGTTGAAGATGACGGCCAGGGGCGCGCCGCCCGGGCCCGGCTCGTCCCGGGTGAAGCCTCCGGCCATGTGGCCGTCCTCGAAGGCCGCGTAGTCCGGGCCGTAGTCCGTGAAGGTCCAGCCGAAGACCCCGTGGTAGAAGGCCTTGGTCGCCGGCAGGTCCGTGGCGGGGAATTCCAGGTAGAAGATGGCGTTCTCGGGGTTGGCCATGGTCGGACCTCCGCCTCCATCATTCCACCAAGCCGCCGTCCAGGGGCACCCGAAGGGTCATGCGCGTGAGGGCGCCGGGCTCGCAGTGGATCTCCGGCCCCGCGCCGGGGCCGAAAAGGCTCGCCAGGCGCTTCCGGACGATGGGCAGGCCCAGGCCCTCCCGGGAGCGCCGGGCCTCCTCGTAGGCCCCCGCGTCGTCCTCCACGTCGATGCGCAGCGCCCCGCCCTCGGGGAAGGCGAGGATCCGCACCGTGCCCGGCCCGGCCATGCGGGAGACGCCGTGGCGGATGGCGTTCTCCACGAGCGGCTGCAGGGTGAAGGTGGGCACCTTCACCCGCCGGAAGGCCGGGGCCACGTCGATCTCCACCCGGAGCCCCTCGAAGCGGGCCTTCTCGATCTCCAGGTAGGCCCGGATGTGCTCCAGCTCCTCCTCCAGGGTGCTCAGCTCGCCGTGGCGCTGGAGGTTCTTGCGGAAGTACCCCGAGAGGTGGCCCACCAGCTCCCGGCCCCGGGCCGCGTCGCTGCGGAGGATGGCCATGATGGTGTTCAGGGAGTTGAAGAGGAAGTGGGGGTTCACCTGGGCCCGCAGGAGCCTGAGTTCGCTCACGACCAGGAGGTTCTTCTGCTCCTCGTACTTGGCGATGAGCAGCTGGCTGGAGAGCAGGGCCCCGATGCCCTCCCCCAGGCGGCGGTTCATGTGCAGGAACCGCCGGTTCTTGGGCTCGAAGAGCTGCACCGTGCCCAGCACCGTGCCGTCCACCTCCAGGGGCACCACCAGGGCCGAGTGCAGGGGGCAGTCGCCGGAGACGCCGCAGGTGAAGGCCTGGTGCACGCCGTCGGCGAAGACCACGGCCCGGTCCTGCATGGCCTGCCGGGTGAGGGCCGAACTGATGGGGCCCCCGGGCCGGTGGTGGTCCGCCCCCAGCCCCACGAAGCCCAGCACGTGCTCGTTGTCGGTCACCGCCACGGCCCCGACCCCGGTCTCCTCCTTGACGATGGCCGCCATCTCCCCCGCCGTGGCCGGGCCGAAGCCCCGGCCCAGGAGGCCCAGGGCGCGCTCGGCCACGCGCAGCGCCGCGGCCGAGGACGCCGCGGCCACCCGGTCCAGGTCCCGCTGCCGGTGCATCAGCACCGCCATGAGCAGGGCCGCGCCCACGGGGTTGAGGAAGACCATGGGCGGGGCGATGACCTTGACGATCTCCACGGCGTCGGGGAAGGGCCGGGTCAGCAGCAGCACGATGCCCATGTGCAGCACCTCCCCGGCGAAGGTGGCCAGGAGGGCGGTGCGCATGGTGATGAGCACCTCCGGCCGGTCCCGCAGCCTGCGGTTCAGGAATCCCGCCAGCAGCCCCTCCAGGGTGGTGGCCACCGCCCCCGACAGGGCGGCGATGCCCCCCAGGCTCATGCGGTGCACCCCGGCGGTGGCGCCCACCAGGCCCCCCAGCGCCGGTCCCCCCAGGAGCCCCGCCAGCACCGCCCCCACGGCCCGGGCGTTGATGATGGCCCCGCCCTTGAGCACCGGGGTGCCCAGGTAGTTGCCCAGGATGGTGATGCCCGTGAACACCAGGAACAGGCGCACCCTCCCCCGCGGCCGGGCCCAGTCCGAGGACAGGGGCCGGAACGCGGGGGATTCGCAGTAGAGGTAGAACAGAACCAGGAAGGCCGAGATGGTCTGGAAGAGCGTCACCAGCGATCGCACGGGCCCCCTGCTCCGTTCACTTCAGACGTTTCGCGAGCCTCACGGCGGTGTGCTCGACCTTGATGCCGGACCCCAGCTTATCCAGTCCGCCCCGGATCTGCATCACGCACCCCGGGCAGTCCATGGCCACCGAGGTCGCCCCGGTGTCCTTGATGTTCTCGAGCTTGCGCTCGAGGATGGGGGCGCTCAGTTCGGGCAGCTTGAGGGAGTAGGAGCCCGCCATGCCGCAGCAGGTGTCGCACTCCTTCATCTCGGTGACGGTGAAGCCGGCCTTCTTCAGGAGGTCCCGGGGGGCCTGCTGGGCGTTCAGGGTCCGCTTCAGGTGGCAGGAATCGTGGTAGGTGATCGTCTCGGCCTGCTGGCCGTCCTTGAACTCCAGCCGGCCTTCGTCCACGAGCTTCTTCACCAGGGTGGCGAAGTCGATGGTCTTGGCGGAAAGGACGCGGGCCCCCTCCAGGTCGTCCCCCATGCCCAGGCTCTCGAAGGTGGAGATGAAGTCGTCCCTCAGGGCCACGGTGCAGGTGGGGCAGGCCGATACCACGTACTGGACGTCCTCCTCCAGCAGCGCCTTGATGTTCTCCCGGGCGTTGCCCGCGGCGGTCTCGTAGGCGCCGTTGTACCGGGCCGGGGCGCCGCAGCAGGTCTGGCCCTCGGGGAAGACCACCCGGATGCCGGCCTTGTTCAGCACCCGCACCACCGCCTCGCCCATCTCGGGGTAGGCGAAGTCGATGAGGCAGCCCGCGTAGATGGCGGCCTTCTCCTTGCACTCGGGCTGGACGATCTCCTTGAAGGTGTCCCGGAAGGGCCGGGGCGCGATGGCCGGCAGGCTCCGGAAGTCCGTCATGCCGGAAAGGAAGAGCGGCAGGTGCCGGATGAAGCCGCCCTTGGCGAAGGGCTTCTGGGCCACGGAGGCCGCGCGCAGCAGGGAATGGAAGAGCCGCCGGTTGTTCACCACCGCGAAGATGCCCTTCTGCACCAGCGGCATGCCCTTCTCCACCGCCAGGCGCCGGCGCAGTTCCAGGATGAGGTCGGGGATGTCGATGCGCCCGGGGCACACGTCCTTGCAGGCCCCGCACTGGATGCAAAGGCCCTGGATGTCGTCGGACTGCTTGAGCTCGTCGAACCAGGCCGTGAGGATGGTGCCGATGCCCCCGGTGTAGACCTTGCCGAAGACGTGCCCGCCCACGAGGCGGAACACGGGGCACACGTTGAGGCACGACGCGCAGCGGATGCACTGGAGGGCCTGGCGGAACTTGGGGTCCGCGGCCATCTCGGTGCGCTTGTTGTCCATGAGGATGATGTGCAGTTGCTTGGGGCTGCCGTCGGTGTTGGGGACCTGGCCCGTGATGATCGACACGTAGCTGGTGAGGAGCTGGCTGGTGGCGTTGCGCGGAAGGGCCTGGAGGATGGGCTGCACGTCCTGGAAGCTGGCCACCAGCTTCTCGATGCCCACCACCGCCACGTGGATCCGGGGAAGGGTCGTCACGAGCCGGGCGTTGCCTTCGTTGGTGACCAGCACGAGGCTGCCGGTCTCGGCCACGGCGATGTTGGCGCCGGAGATGCCCATGTCCGCGTCCAGGAACCGGTTCCGCAGCTTGCCCCGGGCGAACTTCACCAGCTTGGGGATATCGGGCTGCTGGCCCTCCTCCACCTTGGTGGAGAAGACCTCGGCCACCTCCTCCTTGGTCATGTGGATGGCGGGCATCACCATGTGGGAGGGGGTCTGGTGGCAGAGCTGGATGATCCATTCGCCCAGGTCGGTCTCGTACACCTCGATGCCCGCGGCCTCCAGGTGCTTGTTGAGGTGGATCTCCTCGGTGGCCATGGACTTGGATTTGACGATGGAGCGCACGCCGTTCTCCTTGGCCAGGGCCAGGATGTAGGCCTTCACCTCGGCGGGGTCCGAGGCCCGGTAGACCTTGGCGCCCGCGGCCTCGGCCTTGGCCTTGAAGGCCTCGGCCAGTTCCTCGAGATGGGAGGCGCCGTGGGCCTTCACGTCCCGCACCGCGTCCCGCACCGCCTGGAAGTCCATGCCCGCGTAGGCCTTCTCCCGGCTGATCTTGTAGGCTTCGGAAAAGCGCCCCAGGGCGCCCCTGAGATTGGGGTTGGCCAGGGCCTCCTGGATGGATTCCTTGAACGTCGCGGTCATGCCGCACCCCCTTCGACGAAGACGATGACGAGCCGCTCCGGCCCGTGGACGCCGATGGTGAGGACCCGCTCGATGTCCGCGGTGCGGCTGGGCCCGGTGATCATGGAGAGGTAGCAGGCCTTTTCCGGCTTGATGCGGCCCAGGACGGAGGCCATGTCCGGCAGGAGCCGGTCCGCCCCGATGAGGGCCACGTGGATCTGGGGCAGGGTCGACACCAGGCGGGACCCCACTTCGGTGGCGTCCACCACCAGGGTTCCCGTGTCCGCCAGGGCCCATTCCATCTGGCTGATGCCCACCTTCGCCTGGGCCGCGCCCTCGCGGGTGACGTCGTAGGAGAGGCCCGGGAAGGCCGGGCGGCCCTGGGCCTCCAGGAAGGCGCAGGGGGCCCAGAGGGCCGTACCGCCTACCTCCCTCAGCAGCCCGTGGACGAAGTCCCGGGCCTCGGCGGCCGTGCCGCAGCGGTGCACTTCGGCGCTGACGGCCTCGGCGCGTTCCTTGAATGAAGCGAACAGGTTGTCCATGGCTCACCCTGCCTTCTGGCTGGAGGTTGAATGAAATGCGGTAGGACGATCATAGGGAATCCCGCCCCTCTCGTCCCGGGGCTCCGGAAGGGAATCTTGCCCACCGGTTTCAATTCGGACCCAGGCGGTCCAAAACCCGCCCCGACCGGCGGCGGGAAACCCGGGAAATGCTATAGTCAACCGGGATTGTCATGATTCTGGGAGGCCGGGGATGCTGCGGGCGGTGCTGGTGGACGACGAGCTCCACGCCAGGGAGGAGCTCGAGGCCCTGCTGGCCGAGACCGGCGAGGTGACCGTGGTGGGCACCTGCCCCGGCGCCGTCCAGGGCCTGCGCACCCTGCGGGAGACGCGGCCCGACGTGCTCTTCCTGGACATCTCCATGCCCGGGGTGGACGGCATGCAGATGCTCAGCATGATCGAACCCGACGCCATGCCCTGCGTGATCTTCGTGACCGCGTACGACGAGTACGCCCTCAAGGCCTTCGACCGCAACGCCGTGGACTACCTCCTCAAGCCCGTGGAGCCCGCGCGCCTCGCCCAGGCCCTGGAGCGGGTGAAGCGGTTCCTGGGCGAGGGCCGCCGCCCCGCCAACGCGGGCCCCCCCATCGACCGCATCCCCTGCCTCGCCGGCCCCAACATCAAGCTCGTGGACACCGCCGAGGTGGAATGCGTGCGCTCCTCCGAGGCCGGCGTCCACGTGGTGACCCCCCGGGGCGAGTTCCTCACCGAACTCACCCTCACGGTCCTGGAGGCCAAGGGCGCCAACCTGGTGCGCTGCCACAAGCAGTACCTGGTGAACCTGGCCTGCATCGACGAGATCGACCGCCGCGACCCCGCCGCCGCCTTCATCCGCACCCGCACGGGAAGGACGGTGCCCGTGAGCCGGAGGTACCTGGCCCCGCTCAAGGAGCGGCTGGGCATCTAGACCCCTTCCGTCCCGTTCATCCCCCGTTTTGCACCGTTCAGGGGGAAAACATAGCCCGATCCGGGTTTTTGAATATATTTCTGGAAGGTTAATCCTCAGCTCGCTGCTGAATTCAAAAGATCTAAAGGTCAGAAAATTCCATGCTCGGCGGACTCCCAGGGGAGGGCCCAGGCCATGGCAAGCGACCCGCAATCCAAATCCCTTCTCGGCATGCTCCTGGTTGGCCTGCTGGGGGTCGGCTATGTCTCGACCCAGAAGGCGCCCCCGGAGGCGCCCCCCCAGGCGGGGACGGTTCCGGGGGAAAAGCAGGGGACCGAGGTGCAGAACCCACTCCTGGACAGGACGACCCTGAAGCCGTATCTGGACTTCATCCAGGGGAGCGTCGGGCGTCCCCAGGTGCTGGGAGCCGAGACCTACCTGTTCCGCGGCGCCCAGGGTCCGCCGGGCATCGCGGTCCGGGGCGAAAAGGGGGGCGACAGCCGCAGCCTCTGGGAGGCCCTGGGGGCCAGGAACGAGGGGCCCCGGGAGGCCAGGCCGGATTCCCGGGCCCTCCTGGCCCAGGACCCCCACCTGCGCATCCTCCTGGCCACCATTCCCGATCCGGACCACTCGGACCTCACGTACGATTTCGACCAGGGCGTCCAGGCGGTGGAGGCGGCCTTCCACGACATGAAGTGGTACCTGGCGGGGCAATGGATCCCCGAACAGGACGGGGATTCCAAGGGCAGGGCCCCGGACATGCCCAGGAGCCTCCTCTTCGTGAAGCCGTTCATGGCGGCCATCGATCCGGAGGAGGGCGAGATCCCGCTTCCCTGGGTCCAGGCCTACGACAAGCGCCTGGTGCTCCTCCTCCCGGAATCGCCGCGGCTGGGGCTCCGGCGCGCGCCCCTGCTTCATGCCATGAACCTGGTCAAGGGCAGGGAGCTCGGCCCCCTCTCGAAACCCGGCCTCGACCGGAAGGCCCTGCAGGTGCTCCATGCGAAAAGGGTCGCCGAAACCCTGCTGGGTGACTTCCTCATCTTCGTGCAGGGGCTGGACGGGGCGGACGCGGCGGAGAGGACCGCCCTGCGGGAATTCGATACCGGAGCCCAGGCCCTTCGCGAACGGTGCCTTGCCATCATCGATGGGGCCGGGCCCGACATCGGCCAGGACGCCATCCGGGGATCGCTCCTGGCGGGGTCCGCCCCGGGCGCAGGTCCCGGCCTCCTCGTGCTCCAGTGGAGCAGGCTTCCGGAAGCCAAGGCCCTCCTGGCGGCCCACGCCGGGATGGGCCCCAGGCTGAAGCGGCTCCTGGAGCCCGGCCTGCGCCGCCTGCAGGAGGCGCTCTGGGAGACCCTGGGGCGGCTGGACCGGGAGCGCGCGCCGTTCCTGACCATCCTGGGTCCCAGGTACTCCGGGAGCGCCGGGGATCTCGGATGGGCGATCCGGCAGATCTGGGGGGAGGAGAGGAAGGTGCTCATGCTGAGCACCGGGAGCACGAATGAGAGCCTGCGGGGCTGGACCTTCAGGCCGAACGGCGTTCCCGGGGCGGAGGACAGGAGCGAATGGAAGCCATCCCTCCCTTCCTTCGTGGCCTTCCACGGCCTGATTCCCGACGACAGGGCCTACGACGCCGCGCTGTGGGAGACCCTCGAATCCTGCCTGGGGCAGGATCGGAGGTTCTGGGCCGAGTGCGTGGAAAGCGACACCCTGTTCGGGAGCCTGGCCTCCGGAGGCGCTTTCGGGCGGGAGTCGCTGACGCCGGATCCCGGGGAGATCCGGAGCTATCCGGTGCCCTCGCACCTGGCCGTCCTCCGGAGGGCGAGGGCGGACCAGGGGGAACCCGGCGGGCTGGAACTCGGCAAGCCCCTGAAGGAGACCCTGGGCCGCATCGGGAACCTGGAACTCAAGGGCGAGTCCACCGGCCTGGACCGGGGACTCCATTTCCTGAACCCGAACAGCGCGGTGGACGCCGACCTGTCCCTTTCGAACCTGATCCAGGACGTCAAGCGGCGCCACCTCCTGGGGGTGCGGATCCGCATGAGCTCCTTCTCCAATACGCTGTTCCTGGCCACCTGGCTCCGGTCGCACCTCACCGGGGCGAGCCTGGCCATGGATTGGACCAGCCAGCTGTTCCTGCACCCCAAGCTGTCCGCGGACCTGGATGGGGTCTTCTGCATCGGGCCGATGCCGCCCTACCCGGGCCTGGTGCGGGGAACCACGGGCCTGCCGTCCCGGGGGAGCGCCCTGCGGGAACCGGGGTACTGGGAAGAAACGACCGTCCTGACCCGGGACGCCCTTTGGCTGCTCGAGAACGTGGTTCCCAACGGACTCCGGCCCCGGAAGCACAGGGGCCTCCAGGACTGGCTGCTCCTGGCGCCCGAGCTGGACACCCGGGCCCTCGCCTGGGAAACCGACCCGGCGGACCCCGGCCTGAGGACCCTGCGGCACCAACTGTGGATCACCCAGCTGCACCAGGGGCGAAGCGAGCCCGTGCGGGCCGTCCTGGTGCCCCCCCAGGCCCGGGGCGAGGACTTCCGGGAATTCCCCTTCCGGGTCCACGCCTTCCCGCTTTCGGGCCCGGTACCCGGAGGCGCCCCTCCCGCGGACCTCGGGAAGGTCCAGAACCTGCCCCTCAAGGTGTTCCACCCTGCCCTTTCCCAGGGGGCGATCCAGCGCCTCGCCCATGCTCTGCTGCTGGGCGCCAGCCTGGCCATGGCCCTGGGGTGGCGCACCTGCGCCAGGCTTCTCCTGGGGGGTGCCCCGCACCGGGAATGCCGCTTTTCCAAGGGCGGGTCCTGGCTGGTCGCATGGCTCATGGCCCTCCTTCCGCTCCAGGTGCTGCTGCCCCTGGGCGCGCAGGGGTGCCTCTTCGCCCTGCTCGAGGACCGCGGAAGCCTGGATGGCCTGGCCACCCTGAGCCTCCTCGCCGGGGCCCTGGGCTCGATCGGGGTGGCGGGGATGGTGTTCCGGGTTTCCTGGAAGTTCCTGGCCCGGACCCCGGAGTTCTGGCCAGGCGGCAGCAGGACCGTCAGCCTCGGGATTCTGGTCGCGGTCTGGTCCGGCGCCCTGGTGTATGCGGCGATCCTTGCGGGGCGAGGCTGGCTGGGCGCCCGGGGAGCCGTGGACACATCCGCCTTCTTCCTCCTGCGCCGGCTCCAGATGCCCCTGACCGGGTCCGGCCTGGCATCCCTTCTCGGCCTTTCCTACCTTTTGTCCTTCGCGAGCCTCGTGCTGGAGGCCAAGGCCTTCCATTCCATACGGGCGAGGGGGCTCTCTCTGGTCTGCCTGGCCCGGGAGGGGTGGTTCGAAGGGAAGGGCGCCACCCGGTGGATGGAATCGCTGCACCGGGAGGTCACGCGGCCCATCAACGTGTGCCCAGCGGGGCCGTGGCCGCGTTTCGCAGCGGCGTCCGGGGGCGCGCTGCTCGTCCTGGGCGGGCTCCTGGTGGGGGTGGCGCGGCCCGAAGGCCCGGCGCCCTGGGGCGAGGAGACCTTCCTGCTGCTCGCCTATCTCGTGGGATCCGCCCTGGTGGCGGGCCTGGGCTACCGGGCGGTCCGGATCTTCCTGAAGGTGGAAGGGGCCTCCAGACTCCTGCTCACGGCGCCCTTCATGAACGGTTTTGCCATAGCGGGGAAAGCCTATGGCTGGCTCCCCCCGTGGGGTCTCCATTGGCTGGGCGAACGCCATTCCCTCGAGCCCCTCCAGGCGGTGCGCGAACTCGCCGCCCGCATCGGGAGGGAATCCGGGGACACCCGCTTCAAGGCCATCACGACCCGGCTGAAGGTCCTCGTCGGCCAGGCCCAGCGCGCCGCCTCGGAGACGGGCCATGGGAGGCCGGGAATGGCATGCCAGCGGTCGGGGGAGGTCAAGCTCGCCCTGATGCTGGATATCACCTTGCGGCACCTGGTCCATTGGGCCAAGGGGATGGTCCGGCAGGACGGGGACCTTCAGGGCCTCCAGGCCCTGGTGGCCTACATGTGCCTCCGCCGGGCCCTCGTCCAGGTGCGCCAGGCCCTGCTCGGGATGTTCGTGATCACCCTGATGCTGGTCTTCATCGCCTCCACGCCCATCCACGACCGCTCCCTGGCTCCGGCCCTGGTGGTGGTGCTGGCCGTGGAAGTGGCCCTGGCCATGGTGATGATCGCGCGCCTGGAACGGAATCCGCTTTTCAGCCTCGTCGCGGGTACCACTCCGGGGAAGATGGACTGGAACAGCGGCGTGGTGCTTTCCCTCGCCCAGCCCGCCCTCGTCCTGGGCCTCGGGTTCCTGCTCACCCGATTCCCCGCGGCCGCGACCTTCTTCCAGACCCTGATGCCATGAACCGCCATCCCTGCCCTTAACCCGCTCCCGGCCGGCCGCATCGAGGCCGCCGGCCCGGGGCCTTTCCAGGCCGAGGCCTGCTGAGGAGGTTCCCATGCCCCTTCCGGTTGGGATCATCATCTCGGACATCCATCTCGGGGACCCCAGGGGGGTCGTCCCCGACCCGCCCATGGCGGGATGCGCGACCCTGAACGGGGTCTCGGTCCGCCAGGGCTGGGTGGACTGGATGGACCGCGTGGACCAGCAGCTCGCCGCCCAGGGTGAGGGGGCCCGCATCCCGTACCTCGTGCTCAACGGCGATTTCTGGGATATCGCCATCCGCAACGTGGATGAGGCCGCGGCCCTGTCCCTGGACTTCTTCCGGGCCGTGGAGGTGGAGAAGCGCTTCTCCTCGATCCTGTTCCTGCCGGGGAACCACGACCACTACCTCTGGAGCCTGGTCCAGATCGAGACGTCCATCCTCCGCCCCCTGGAGAACCTGCGCCAGCAAGGGACCGGGACCCAGACGAGCGGCGTCTGGAAACTGCCCCATTCCCAGTGCGCCACCCTGGACTTCCGCAAACCGGGCGGCCCCGAGCTGTCCCTCTGGAGGGTGAAGCCGCCCTACGTGGGCAATGTGTTCGCGGGGGGGCTCACCGGCGGCCGGATTCCCGTGAATGTGGCCTACCCCAACCTGCACCTCCTCCGGCCCAGCGGCGGCGCGTGCGTCGTCACCCACGGCCATTTCTTCCAGCAGGCCTGGACCCTCATCAGCGATCTGCTCCGCTCCTCCCTCGGGCCCCACATTCCCGGCGGCATGGATCTCTACTGCCTGGAGCTCCTGGATGCGGGGCTGACGGATTTCATCAACTACTCCCTGGGGCAGGTGGGCCCGCTCAGTTCCGTCGTCCAGGGCATCTACGATCAGGTGCGCATGGGGAAGGAACCCCCCGAAATCGCCAAGATCCTGAGCGCCCTGAGGAAGGTGCTGGATGACGCGGTCTCCTTCACGGACGAGCCCTGGTGGAAGGCCGGGCCCCTGGAGTGGGGCAGCGACCGGTTCATCGATTTCGAGCTCCTGGTGGCCCGGAAGCTCCTGGAGTCGGCCATCAAACGGGCGGGTGGGGGCAACGTGCTGCCCAAGGGCCGCAATGTCACGAATTTCCT
Organism: Mesoterricola silvestris; assembly: GCF_030295405.1. Taxonomy (GTDB): domain Bacteria; phylum Acidobacteriota; class Holophagae; order Holophagales; family Holophagaceae; genus Mesoterricola; species Mesoterricola silvestris. The sequence continues at coordinate 3,759,614 of NZ_AP027080.1, forward strand.
GAAGGACCCGGAGAATTGTGCCAAGATCGCCGATTACCTGGACTGCACCCAGCGGGACCCGTCCGTCCAGGGCGTCCGCTTCGACGAGATGGTGTTCGGCCACACCCATGAAACCATTTCCGGCGACGTGCTCACCCTGGACGGTGGCCGGACCCTGAAGTGCTGGAACACGGGCAGCCTGGTTTCCCAGAGCGACCGGACCGACTTCATGCCCCTGGCCATCGACGCGGCGGGCCTCATCAGCCCCTTCTGAATCCGGAACCCAGCGGGAGGAACGGACCATGAACACCGATTCCGTGAAGGACGTGACCACCTTCGCCCTGGAGGGCCTGGCCCTCAGGACGGGCGATCTGATCTGCACCACCGACGGGGAAGGCCCCGGCGAAAAGGGCCAGTTCTGGTGGCTCCTGGGCCGGCTCATCCCCGGCGACGTGGACCATATCGTCATCTACGTGGGCCCGGGCGGCCGATGCGTGGAGGCGGCGGCCAAAGGAAGCGTGGTCGCCTTCGAACTATCCGGCCCCACCTGGGATGCCCCGGCCATGTTCGACCAGCGGGGCGTCCGGGACCTGCTGTACGGCATCGGGGACCCGGTGGCCGGTCGCGGCCTGGACTCCGAGGACCCGATCCGCCTGGCGGCCGCGAACTACTGCCTGGACCAGGCCCGGCAAGCCAAGCCCTACAACCTGAACTTCCTGGATTCCGGGACGGACAAGGCCTTCTACTGCAGCCAACTCGCCTACAAGGCCTACCTGCCGCTGGGGATCGACCTGAACTCCGGGGTCGGGGTGCCGTCCATTCCCGGGACGGGGTCCATCATCTTTCCGCAGGAAGTTTGGAATGCCTGCAGGGTGAAGCGGAGGGCGAAACCCTGATAGAACCAGGAAATCTGCCCACGCGCTGGCTCCTAACCGAGCGTTCGAGGTCGGCCCCCAACCGGCCTTTCTCCCCTTGGATGTGGTGACAAAACCGCCTATCTTCGCCGGGGACCCGTAGGCCTCATCTCCTTCATCCCAGACATCACTGTTCATCCCTGTTCCGCAGGGCCAAGGCTTGGATGGGTCGGCGAATGTGGGTAATGCGCGCGCCGACCCGACCCATCGCGGGCCCTGCGTAACAGGGATGAACAGTGATGCCTGGGATGAACAGGGATGGGTTTCGGTGCCCTTTGCGGGTAGCGCTTTACCAGCTCGATAGCATCCAGGGCAACCCAGGTCAGCATTCCGGGTCGAATGGGAACGTGCCCGGGCCAATCGCTTCCTCCTGCCGGTGGACATAGGTTATTGCCAAGGATGTACCGTGGTCCTCGTAGAGGATCCGCAACGGCCGAACGAGGATCTCGCGATAGAATCCGGGTCCAAATTCAGGCACCCAGCGGCCCCTTTCAGGATGTTCCAGAAGCCGCCTGAGGCTTGCATCCACCTTTCTTCGCAGGGCTCGGGCGGCGTCGGGATTGAAGGCGCCGATGTGATCCAGGCGCTCGGCGAATTGCTCGGCGGCCGGCTCCGTCCAGACCACCTTCAATCCCATTTCCGGGTCCTGGCCATGACGTCCTCGTGGCTCAAGGTTCGCCCTTCCGCAAGGGCCCTCTGCCCGTTGATGATGCCTTCCAGCAGCGCAATCTTTCGCTCCTGCATCCGGTAGGTGGCCACATCCATGAGAATGGCGGCCTCCCGGCCGTGTTCCGTTATCAACAAGGGCTCCTGCGCCTGCTGAAGAGCCTCTATGATCTCCGTGGCTTTGCGCTTGATGTCGGTCACCGGCACGAGCTTGGGTAGCATGGTTGAGGCCCTCTCCTGGACACCTTGTATCAAAATTGTAGTCTTTTGATGATACATGTCCACCTCTGCCCAGGGGGCCGCATTCGCGCGACCTGCCCCGCAACCGACGTCTCGTGTCCATCCCGGCGGAGCCGCTCGCCAAGGGCGCGGTGGCCATGCACCCCCGGCGCGCGTTGACCGGAATCAGGCCTGGCGCCGCGCCAGCCCCCCCTGCCCCCGCAGGCCCTCCAGGATTCCCGGCAGGACGGCTTCCACCCGGGCCACCTCCGCCTCCGTGGTGTAGCGGCTCAGGGAGAACCGCACGGCGCCCAGCGCGTCGGGAGCCCCCATGGCCCGGAGCACGTGGCTGGCCTCCTTCTGGCCGGTGGTGCAGGCGCTGCCGGTGGAGACGCAGATGCCGGCCTCGTCCAGGCGCAGGAGGACGGCCTCGCCCTCCACGTCCGCGAAGCTGATCATGGAGGTGTTGGGCACGCGGGGCGCCTGGGCGCCGTGCACGGTGGATCCGGGGATGTGGTCCAGGATGAAGGCCTCCAGGCGGTCCCGCAGGGGGCCCACCCGGGAATCCCCGGCCAGATGGGTGCGGGCCAGGTCCGCGGCCACGCCCAGGCCCACGAGGCCGGGCACGTTCTCGGTGCCGCCGCGCCGGCCTCGCTCCTGGCCGCCGCCGATCATGAAGGGGCGCAGGCGCAGGCCCCGCCTCAGGAAGAGGCCGCCCACACCCTTGGGGCCGTGGAACTTGTGGCCGCTGAAGTTGAAGAGGTCCGCGGGGATCCGGGCCAGGTCCACGGGCACCTTGCCCAGGGCCTGGGTGCCGTCCACGTGGAAGAGGATGCCCCGGGCCTTCACGAGGCCGCCGATCTCCTCCAGGGTGAAGCGCACGCCGGTCTCGTTGTTGGCGGCCATGACCGAGACCATCGCGGTGTCGGGGGTGAGGGCCGCCTCCAGGGCGGCCAGGTCCAGGCGGCCCTGGGCGTCCACGCCCAGGATCGTCACCTGGGCGCCCTGCCTGCGCAGCCAGTCCACGCAGGCCAGCACGGCGCTGTGCTCCACGGCGGTGGTGACGAAGTGGCGCTTGGCCGGAAGGGCCTCGAAGACGCCGCGGAAGGCGTGGTTGATGCCCTCCGTGCCGCCGCTGTTGAAGACCAGTTCGGCCGGGGCGCAGCCCAGGAGGGCGGAAACCCGCTCCCGGGCCACCACCACCGCCCCCTCCGAGAGCCGGCCCAGGGTGTGGCCGCTCCCGGCGTTGCCGAACTGCTCCCCCAGGTAGGGCAGCATGGCCTCCAGGGCCTCGGGGGCGAGGCGGGTGGTGGCGTTGTTGTCAAGGTACACGGCGGCTTCCGGCATCCGCCTATGCTACCTCAGAACCGCCAGGAGGTTCTTGTCGGTGCGGGCCGTGACGGCGAAGGCGGCCTTCTGGTCCTCGGGCAGGTCGCGCCAGGCCCAGCGGTCGATGAGGGCCGCCACGGGGCGGGAGGGGTCCTCGGCCCGCAGGCGCCGGGCCATGGGGAGCAGCTGGTCCAGGTCCTCCTGGAACCACCGGCCGCGGGTGGCGGGGTCCAGGTGATCCCTGCCGTAGGCCAGTTCGCCGGTGCCCGCCACCACCACCACCCGCTCCCCGGTGAGGAAGGGCAGGATCTGGTAGTAGTCGCCGCAGCTGATCCATTGGGCGCCGGCGGGGGCCTTGCGGATGAGGGCGCTGGCGTCCTTGGTGGGGGGGGCCACCCGGGAGGCGGAGAAGGTGAGCAGCAGCAGGGCCGCCCCCAGCCCCGCCATGAACCGGGGCCCCGTGAGGCCCCGGGGGCGCATCCCCCAGAAGCCCATGCCCAGGAAGGCCAGGCCCAGGGCCAGGACCCACCCGGGGCCCGTGAGGTCCTTGATGATGAACGGCGCGGCCAGGAACAGGAGGCCCAGCACCAGGAGCTCCCGGCCGGCCCGGGCCAGGGCGGTCCATTCCTCCCCTTCCTTCTCCAGGGCGCAGGCCAGGGCGAGGAGGGGGACGATGGCGGGGTGGATGTAGGGGGGCAGCTTGGAGCCCGAAAGGCTGTAGAAGGCCAGGGGCACCGCGGCGCCCAGGATGGTGGCGGCCACGGTCCACCGGTGCAGGGGCGCCCCTTCGGACACGGGGCCGGAGGCCCGGCGCAGGAAGGCCAGGCCCCGGCGCAGGCCCGCAACACAGGCGCTCAGCCAGGGCAGGACGCCCACCGCCAGGAAAGCGGTGAAGTAGAACTTGTCCAGGATGGGGTTCTTGGAGCCGGCCCGGTCGTGCACGTGGCTGGTGTACCGGGCGAAGTGCTCGTGGATGAAGAAGAAGTTCGCGTGGCCGGGGTTGGCCCGCTCCACCAGGAGGAACCAGGGGGCGGCGAGGGCCGCGAAGAGGAGCCAGCCCAGGGGGTCCACCAGGGTCCGCACCAGGGCGCTTCGCATGCGGGGCGCGGACCAGGCGAAAGGCAGGGAGCACAGGAGGGTCGTGCCCACCAGCACCGGCGCGGCCAGGCCCTTGGTGAGCATGGCCAGGGCCAGGGCGCCGAAGGCCAGGAGGGTCCACCCGGTGGCGGGCCTCGCCTCGAACCGCGCCGCCACCGCCTCGATGCCGGCCACCAGGGCCAGCACCTGGAAGGCGGAGAACAGCGCGTCCAGGGTGAGCACCTGGGCGCACACGTAGGCCAGGATGGCGGTGGCGGCCATGAAGGCCGCCCAGGTGCCCTGGCGCGCCCCCAGGCGCGTGGCCAGCTTCCAGGCGCACCACAGGGTGATGAGGGTGGCCAGGGCCAGGGGCAGGCGCGCCGCGAAGGCATGCAGGCCGAAGGCCTTCATGGACACCGCGGAGAGCCAGTACTGGAGGGGCGGCTTCTCGAAGTAGAGGACGTGGTTGAGCCGGGGCGTGAGCCAGTCCGCGCTGGCCAGCATCTCCCGGGGGATCTCGGCGTAGCGCGCCTCGTCAGGTTCCCACAGGGGGCGCATGAAGAGCGGGATCAGCCCCAGGAAGAGCCAGATCCAGAGAAGGGTGCCCCGTTCCTTTTTCGTCAACCCTCGGTCTCCACGATCTTCTCCATGGCCTTGTGCTCCTCCACGAAGAAGTCGATGGCCTTGCGCAGGGCCTCCTTGATGCCGATCTTCGGGTCGAAGCCGAAGGTCTCGCGCATGCGCCGGATGCTGGGGGTGCGCACCAGGACGTCCTGGTAGCCCTTGCCGTAGAAGGCGCCGCTGGTCTCCTGCACGATCTGCGAGAGGGGGATGTTGCGCTCCAGGCGGAAGGGATGGTCCTTCCAGATCTCCAGCATGCGCTCGGCGATGTCCTGGACGCTGTGGTCATTGGCGGGGTTGCCGATGTTGAAGATCCTGCCGTCGGCCTTGCCGCCCTCGTTGCGCAGGATGCTCATGAGGCCGTCCATGGCGTCCTCCACGTCGCAGAAGCAGCGGCGCTGGGCGCCGCCGTCGACCAGCTTGAGGGGCTCGCCGTTGAAGAGGTTCCAGGCGAACTGGGTCACCAGGCGGCTGGAGCCCTCCTTGGCGGTGTTGAGGCTGTCGAGCTTGGGGCCCATCCAGTTGAAGGGGCGGAACAGGGTGAACTGGAGGTTGTCCCGGAAGCCGTAGCCCCAGATCACGCGGTCCAGGAGCTGCTTGGAGGTGGAGTAGATCCACCGCTGCATGGGGATGGGGCCCGTGACCAGGGCCGAGGTCTCCTCGTCGAACTCGGCGTCCGGGCACATGCCGTAGACCTCCGAGGTGCTGGGGAAGACGACCCGCTTCTTGTACTTGACGCACTGGCGCACGACGCGGAGGTTCTCCTCGAAGTCCAGCTCGAAGACCCGCAGGGGATCCGTGACGTAGACCTTGGGGGTGGCGATGGCCACCAGGGGCAGGACCACGTCGCAGTTCTTCACGTGGTACTCGATCCACTCCTTGCTGATGCTGATGTCGCCTTCGCGGTAGTGGAAGCGGGGGTTGCCCAGGTATTCGGAGACCTTGTGGTTCCCGAGATCCATGCCATAGACTTCCCAGGTGGTGTCCCGCAGGATGCGGCCCACGAGATGGGATCCGATGAAGCCGTTGACGCCGAGGATGAGAATTTTCACAATGAACTCCGTTCGCAAAAACAGTCCAGTCTATCAGGTCGGCCTGGGCCGGTCATGAACCTCGTGCTCCTCCGGGAGGAGGACTTCACCGCCCCGGGCCGGGCGCGCCTCACCGGGCGCCGCCAGCGCCACGTCCTGGAGGTCCACCGGGCGGAGGTGGGGGACGAGCTGGTGGTGGGCCTCCTGGGCGGTTCCGTGGGCCGCGGCCGGGTGACCTCCCTGGAGGACGGCCTCCACCTGGAGGTGGTCCTGGACCAGCCCCCGCCCCCCAAGCTCCCCCTGACCCTGGTGCTGGCCCTTCCCCGGCCCAAGGTCCTCAACCGCACCCTGGCGGCCGCCACGAGCCTCGGGGTGGCCAGCATCTACCTGGTGAACGCCTGGAAGGTGGAAAAAAGCTACTGGAAGAGCCCCCGCCTTTCCGAAGAGAACCTCCTGGAGCAGCGGATCCTGGGACTGGAGCAGGCCCGGGACACCGTCCTGCCCGCGCTGCACCTGCGCCGCCTCCTTCGGCCCTTCGCGGAGGAGGAGCTTGCCGGAATCGTCCAGGGGACCACCGCGCTCCTGGCGCATCCGGGCGTGCCCGGGCCCTGCCCCCGGGACGCCGGCGGCCCCGTGGTCCTGGTCATCGGCCCCGAGGGGGGCTTCATCCCCGCCGAAGTGGAGCTGCTCTCCCGGAGCGGATGCCGGCCCGTGAACCTCGGGGAGCGCATCCTCCGGGTGGAGACGGCGGTGGCCGCCCTCACGGGCCGCCTTTTCTGAGGGACCCGGCCGGGGTTCCGATGCCAAGATGGGAGTGAATCCATCCGACAGGGAGAACTCATGGCCACAGGCACGGGACCGCGCATCATCCAGGTGGAGGAGAAGCTCCCCTTCCTCGAAACGATCCCCTTGAGCCTCCAGCACCTCTTCGCCATGTTCGGGGCGACGGTGCTGGTGCCCTTCCTGCTCCACGTGGACCCCGCCACCTCCCTGCTCATGAACGGCGTGGGCACCCTGGTGTACCTGACGGTGACGCGGGGGAAGATCCCGGCCTACCTGGGATCGAGCTTCGCCTTCATCGCGCCGGTGCTGGCGGTGCTGGCCGTGCCGGCCCTGGGCGGCTACGCCGCGGCCCAGGGGGGCTTCATCGTCTTCGGCCTCTTCTTCATCCTGATCTCCTTCATCGTCCAGCAGGCCGGCACCCGCTGGCTGGAGGTGGTGTTCCCGCCCGCCGCCATGGGCGCCGTGGTGGCCATCATCGGCCTCGAACTGGCTCCCACCGCCGCGCAGATGGCCGGCCTCGTCCAGGGCCCCGCCACCTCCCCCCTGCCCCACGGGCTCAGCATGGTGGTCTCCCTCTCCACCCTGGCGGTGGTCATCCTGGTCTCGCTCTTCGCCCGGGGCTTCTTCAGCATCATCCCCGTGCTGGTGGGCGTCGTGGCCGGGTACGGCCTCTCCCTCTACCTGGGCCTTGTGGATATCGCCGCCATCCGCAGCGCGCCCTGGTTCGCCGTGCCCCACCTCTACCGGCCCGTGTTCAACCTCCAGGCGATCATGATGATCTTCCCGGCCTGCTTCGTGGTGCTCGCCGAGCACATCGGCCACCTGGTCGTCACCGGCAACATCGTGGACCGCGAACTCATGAAGGATCCCGGCCTCCACCGCTCCCTCCTGGGGGACGGCCTCTCCAACGTGCTTTCCGGCCTCACCGGCGCCACCCCCAACACCACCTATGGCGAGAACATCGGCGTCATGGCCATCACGCGCGTGTTCAGCGTGTGGGTCATCGGAGGCGCGGCCTGCATCGCCGTGGTCATCTCCTTCATCGGCAAGATCGGCGCGGTGATCCGCAGCATCCCCGCCCCGGTCATGGGCGGCGTGTGCCTCCTGCTCTTCGGCGTCATCGCCGCCGCCGGCATCCGCATGATCATCGAGAAGAAGGTGGACTACACCCGCCCCTCCAACCTGATCCTCACCGCCGTCACCTTCGTGGTGGGCATCAGCGGCGCGAAGATCACCCTGGGCCACGTGGCCCTGCAGGGCATGGCCCTGGCCACGGTGGTGGCCATCCTGCTGGGCCTGGTGGTGTGGGTCGGGGAGATGTGCGCCCCCGGCACCGCCGCGGCGGCCGAACCCGAGTAGCCGGAGGCCTCCGTCAGAAGGCCCTCCGCCGCAGGCCCATGGCCAGGTCGAGCTTGTAGATGCGGTACAGCAGGTCCTGCGCCGATCCCAACCTGCGGTTGGCCAGGATGGACTGGGCGATGTAGTAGTCGTTGTTGTCGAAGGCGGGCTCCTCCACCACGTCCGAGGCCAGGTTGTCCTGGAACACCTGGGTGGAAAGGGCCTTGGCGAAGGCGTCGGACTGCGGATCCTTGTCGTCGTACCGGTAGATGAAGACCGCCCCGCCCTTGCCCATGCCGGGCTCCCCCCCCGTGCCGCCCAGGGCGCGGTTGCCGGTGAAGGTGCACCCCAGGAAGCTCAGGTCCCCCCCCCGGAGGAAGACCGCCCCCCCCATGCCGCCTCCCGCGCCCCCCATGCCCCCGGTGACCCCGTCGCCGGGGACGCCGTCCCCGCCGAACACGCCCCCGGCGCCCCCGGCGGCGCCGGGCAGGAACAGGCCGCTGGCGCTGCCGCCGCTGCTGCCGCCGCCTCCGCCGAAGGCGCCTTCGCCGCCACCGCCCAGGGGGCCCACGCTGAATCCGCCGCCCCCGCCGTAGGTGGCGGAACCTCCTTCCAGGTCATCCGCCCACAGGGAGACCGGATCCTTCGGGAGGCCGCCCCGGGCGGCGCCGCCCCCGGCCCCGTCCCCGTCCACGGCCGGGCCGCCCCCCATGTCCGAGGTGCCCACGCCGTTCAGGTCGCCGTAGCCGCCCTTCCCCTTGAGCCACCCGCCGTCGGCGCCCGCGCCGCCCTGGCTTGGGCTGTCGCCGCCGACGCCGCCGCCCCCTCCGTTCTCGCCGTCGCCGCCGGGCGCGCTGTTCCCGCCGATGGCGCTGTTGGCCCTGAAGACCATGTGGCGCAGGGCGACCTTGCCGTCGTTGATGAACAGGCCGCCCCCCATGCCCGCGGCCCCGCCGCCTCCGCCCAGGGCGTCCCCGCCCTTGGCCAGGCCGTTGGCCACCGTGAACCCGTCCAGCACCACGTCCCCGCCGTCCACCGCGAAGGGGCGGTGGGCGCCGCCCCCGTCCACCGTGAGGGCCCCGCCCGCGGGGCCCAGGAGGGTGACCTTCGTCCGGATGGGGGGGAGGTCGTCCTTGAGATGGATGATCCACGGACGGTCCTCCGGCAGTCGGAACCGGATGCCCACGTCTCCCTTGAAGGCCTCGGCGGCGCGCAGCATTTCCCGGAGGGTGCCGGGCCCGTCGTCCTCCACGCTGGTGACGACCCAGGCATTGTCCACCGGCAACAGTTCGTAGGGTTTCGTGGTCACGACAAAGGGTCCCCCGGACACCCGCACCTGGTAGGATCCCCCGTCCAGCGGCGTCACCGGGTCCAGGAGGAGCGTCCGGCCCGCGGCGCCCGGGATCTCCTCCCCGTCCTTGAACCACTGGAAGGTGCGGTCGAAGGTTTCCTCGCCGGTATCCACCACCTTGACCTCCAGCAGCACCGCCGCCCCCGGTTTGGGCATGGCGTTCGCGGGACCCTCGAGGGTGACCTGGCTGAAGGTGGCGGGTGGGGCGGGCTTTCCGCCGCAGCCCACCAGGACGAGGAAAGCTAGGCCCGTGAGCCATGGGAAGGGTTTTGGCATGGTCACACCTGGATCAAGGCCCGGCAGGGGACGAGGAAATATATAATTTATTGTCATTTCATCATCGCACAAGACGCGATTCCACAAATTAATTCATACTTATCTTTATGCGTCCGCCCGGGGCCGGAATATTAACAATAATTCATTGACAGACCCGGCCGGATTCCTAGATTGAAGATCAACTTGCCGACCTCACCTGGGCAGTTGCTTCCATACCCCGTCCCGGGCCCTCCATGGGGTTCCAGGCCGCCCTTCACCCCATCCCCGGAGTACCCCATGATCCCCAAGGCCCTCACTCCGCTTGCCGCATGCCTGCTAATGGCCGGCGTCCAAGCCAACGCCCAGCTCAAACCGGCCACGCAGAATGCCGAGGATCAGATGAGCAAGCTGTACATGCAGGTTTCCAACCTCCTGTTCGGCCCCGCCAACCTGAAGAGCATGCTCGTGCTGCAGCGGCCCGGGACCCCGCTGCCCGACGATTTCGGGGAAATGTCCCAGGAGCAGCGGGTGATGCTCAACGAGATCGTGGACGTGGTGCCCATGGTCAACCCCAACTACGTGGCCAACGGCAACATGCGTTATTCGCAGATCTTCAAGGCCATCGCCCAGAACGCCCAGCCGACGGTGAAGATCACCCTCACCCCGGCGGAGGAGGCCGAATTGAAGGCCGCCCAGGATTATGTGAAAGACGTGGGCCATAGCAAATTGTACGAGGCAGGGCGGAACAAGTACTGGGAAGCCGTCGCGAAGGTCGAGGCCGCCTCCCAGAATGGCAAGGATGCCCCCTCCAGCCTGCGGGCTGTCATGGCCGCGGCCAAGCAGGATTGGGACACCCAGGGAGGCCGGGTGGATTATGAAAGGCGCGTGGGCACCATCCGCACGCTGGGCTCCAAGAGCGGCGAGGCCTACTGGACGGCCCTGAACCAGCGCCTGGACGCCGCGGCCACGGAAACCAACTACGGCACCTTTTTCTATCCCCAGCCCAAGGACTGGAAGAGCACCGACGGCTGGACGGAGGTCCGCTTCGACAACAACACGAAGGTGGACGAAAACCAGATGAGCCGGGAAGCCATCAAGGCCAGCGTCAAGGGCAAGCATTCCTGGTTCAGCATCGACGCGGCCTTCAGCAAGACGGACTTCAGCGCCAGCTCGCTCATGGACCACAAGGACCTGAAGATCTCGTTCAAGGTCAAGCGCGTGAACATCTACCGGACCTGGTTCGACGACCTCGTCCTGAAGAACGACGCCTGGATGCTCCCGGCCACGGTGTCCTTCAAGGCCATCTCCTACGGCAACCTGCTCTCGAATGCCCTCAAGCCCTGCGCCATGCCCCTCTACACCTCCGCCCTCCTTCTCGTGAAGGACCTCAAGCTCGAAACCGCCTTGAGCCAGGCGGAAATGAGCGAATACCAGCACAAGATGGACATCAAGGCCAAGATCGGCCTCGGGCCCTTCACCCTTTCGGGCAGCTACAGCAAGCACGAGTCCGGCGGCAAATCCCACTCGGCCTTCACGGCCACGGGCGTGAGCGCCCCCGATATCCAGATCCTGGGCCTGGTGGGCACGGCTCCCGACCGGTCTCCCGCCTCCACGGTCAAGTAGCCTCCCGGCCGGTCATGGAACGCCTTGCCCTCGTCCTTTTCGCCGCCACGCGGGTCCTCCTTGCGGACCCCGGAACGGCCCTGGTGGAGAAGGTCTACGCCAAACTGGCGGAATCCTTCTCCGCCGGAGAGGCCCTGGGCCAGACGGGGGATTACCTCCTCCTGGCCCACCCCGGCCTCACCATCACCGACGATTTCCTGAAGGATCCCTTCAACGTGGCGACCCTGGCCGACCAGGTCCCCCTGCCGGCCCGGTACTACGTCACCAGCGGACGCATGCTTTCCAGCACCTATCACACCATCCTCTCCTCGGCGGAGCTGTCCAACTACCTGGACCAGACCCTGAGGCAGAAGGCCCTGAACGCCCGCCGCCACATCTACGACAAGACCCACCCGGGCAAGCCCACGCCGGCCTATGCGGCGTACCTGGAACGCGAGGCCGCCCTGGCCTCGGCCAGGGACGCCCTGCGGCTGGCCTTGACCGAAAAGAAGACCACCGGCAAGGCCGTGAACCCCGCCCTCCAGGCGGCGGTGGACAAGGCCGCCCGGGACTTCGACGAGAAGGGCAACCGCAAGCTCATCGAGGACGCCGAAAAGGATCTGGCCACCTACTACAACGCCAACGTCAAGGCCCTGTTCGGCAGCCTCGTCACCGACATGGCCTCGTGGTCCAACTCCAGCCACGGCCAGGAATGGTTCAGCATCAAGTGCTCCCCGCCCGCCGAGGAGTGGCTCCTGGCGGACGGCTGGAATCCCTTCACCCTGACCCAGTCGGAGAAGAACCTGGCCCAGGGCAGGGCCGCCCTGCCCCTGGAAAGGACGGCGGGGGCGGCGTCGGCCCTGCCTCCGGACTTCCTCGGCTCGATCAGCGTGGCCATGGACACCAAGCGGGTGAACTTCCACCGGCCCTGGCTGGAAACCGGCATCTTCAACGGGTCCGGGTGGCGCCTCTGGAAGAGCAGCGGCTTCTCCATGGTCTCCACCGGCAACCCCGCGGACCGGGATCCCGGCATCATGCCGCTGATCGTCACCGGGATCCTGCTTTCCCGCAATCTGGTCCTCACCGGAGCCTGGTCCGGAGGCAGCCCCGGCCGCGTCAAGGCCCTGGGCCCCTTCTCCGTGGAGAGCGCCTCGGTATCCAGCGGCAAGCTCACCCTCAAGGCCAGCGGCGTCCAGATCATCGGTTTCTTCTGCAAGACCCTCCCCAGGTCCCCGAACCCCGATCCGACCAAGGATTTCCGGGCGCAGTGAGGTTTCGCGCCGCTTCGGCGGGAATCGGTTCCCGCCCGGGAATCCCCCCATTCCTGGACCCCCCATGCCCCGCAGAACGTCCACGCGCCTCATCCTCCAGGTCCTGGCCGCCGCCGTCGCCGCCGCGGCGGAGACGCCCGCGCAAGGGCCGGGCCCATTCAGCTTCAACCCGGCCCAGAATCCCCCCTTCGCGGTGGTGAACCCCAACGGCCCGCCCCCCGATGGCACCGTGACGGTGGCGCCGGGCCCGCGCTATACCCTGGACGCCGCCCACCAGGACGTGAGGGCCCTGATCAAGGCCCTTGCGAAAAAGAGCGGCAAGCCCATCAGCATACTCAACCTACCGCTCCAGCTCGTCACCGTGAGCTTCGAGAACCTGCCGTTCGACAAGGCTCTGGCCCATGTCCTCGCCGCGGGGGGCCTGGATTTCCGCATGGTGGATGGCGTCTGCGTGGTCGGCCAGTCCGTGGATCTCCGGCTGCAATACCCCCAGGCCACGGACGGGGAACTGGACGCCACCTACCGGTGCCGGCGGGTGGGCGCCGCCACCCTGGCTTCCACCCTCACCAACCTCCTGCCCGGGATCAGGGCCTTCCCCGGCCCCCTGTTCCTGTCGCCGGAACTCAAGGATTCGTCCGGCGCGGACACCCAGGGGGGACAGGTCAAGACCTTCGGCGCCACGGACACCTCGTACCGCACCCACGACGTGGTCATCTCCGGCCCCGCGGACCTGGTCCGCAGGGCCCTGACCCTGGCCCAGAAGTTCGACCGGTCCCGCAGGATGGTGCGGCTCAAGGTGAAGATCATCACCATCAACGAGAGCGCCAAGAAGAACCTGGGCGTGAACTGGATGGATGTCGTCAGCCTGGCCGCCACGGAGCGGCCCAACGTGGATGCCCTGGGCTTTCCCCTCAAGGAAGGCGGGAACGCGACCGGCGCCCTGGTGGACGGCATTCGCATGGGCAAGTTCGCCCACGCCCCGCTGACCATCAGCGCCACCCTCCACGTGCTGGAGCAGAAGGGCCTCGCCAAGACCCTCTCCAACCCCACCCTCATGATCCTCGACGGGGAACGCAGCTTCATCCTCGACGGCGAGAAGTACTACTACCCCGAATTCAAGAGCCGCGACCAGAACGGCCAGGCCATCTTCGGCGCGGCCGAGATGAAGATCGGCGTGTACCTCCAGGTCAGCGTCCAGGTGGGCACGGACAACGACATGATCCTGACCCTCTATCCGCAGGTCACCACCATCGCCGGGTATACCACCATCAACGGCGCCAACGTGCCCAATGTCTTCACCTCGGAGGAACAGACCACCGTGAGGGCCACCAGTGGCGAGGTCCTGGTGCTGGGGGGCCTGACCCGCGAGAGAACGGGCAGCGACCGCAACGGCCTTCCGTTCCTCTCCCGCATCCCGCTGCTGGGCCGGCTCTTCTCCAGCAGCACGAAGGAATCCGTCAAGTCGGAACTGATGATCATCCTCACGCCGGAATTGGTGGAGGAGCCGGCGCCGAAGACCGACATGATCTTCACCGCCTCGGATGCCCATGGGGCGCCACCCGCGCCGGCGGGGGCCGGGGAGCCCCCGGCGGCCTCAACCGACGGACGCCAGCTACCGTAGGTACCCGTAGAGGTTCAGGTCCATCGCGACGGACCCGCCCCCGGACTCCAGCTCCGTCAGCTCTCCCCGGACCTCGGCGCCCCCGGGCACCACGAGACCCGGGGAGAAACGCTTGCTCAGGACCTTGGTGGCGAGGTGGGATTCCAGGTGCCCGGTGACCCCCCCGAGGTTGAAGGAGGCGGGGCCCTGCTTCAGGATGAGGCTCAGGAGGGCGGAACGGGCGGATCGGGCCCCGCCGCCGTGCAGGGTGAAGGAGGCCTCGGTGATCACCAGGGTCCTTCCCGGCGGGACGCGGTACGTCTCGCCTTCCCGGGGGCCGGAGAACACGCCGTTCTCGCACAGGGACCAGGACATCATCCGCGGGGAATGGCGCACGGCCCTGCCCTGGACGAGGACCACCGACGGTTCGGCGCCGAAGGCGTGGGCCGCCAGGAAAGCCGTGGCCGCCGCAATCCTCAAGACCTTCAAATCCATTGGCATCACCTCAGTGTTCAGGTGCCGGAATCCCCCCGAAGGTTCACGCGTTTCGAGCGCCAGACCGAAGGCGAAAGCCCCGTCTCCCGGCGGAACATCCGCGCGAAGTAGGCCTGGGAGCTGAACCCCAGGGCCCGGGCCACGGCGCCGATGGTCAGGCGGGAGTCCTCGAGCATCCGGCAGGCCCGGTCGAGGCGCAGGAGGAGCCGGTACCGCTGGGGCGCCAGGCCCGTCTGGGCCCGGAAGCTGCGCCGGAACCACGAGTAGCTCACCCCCAGTTCCGAGGCCGCCGCCTCCAGGTTGAGGCGGTCCCCGGCGGGATCGGCCAGGATGCGGCGGGCGTCGTTCACGAGCCGGCCCTGGCGGCCCTCGCCCACGCCCTGGCGCCCGGCGATCTCCAGCCTGGCCAGGAGGTCCCCCAGCGCTCCGGCCATGAGCAGCCCCGCCCCCGCCGGGGGGTTGCGGGCCAGTTCCCGCAGCTTGACGATGCCCCCCAGGAGGCCCTCGTCGAACCCCGCCCGCACCACCCGGGGCGGGGTTCCGAAAAGGTCAAGCCCCGCCCAGCGCTCCATCCAGGCGCCGCCGAAATCCACGTGGTGGAGGGTGCAGCCCCTCCGGGCGTCGGGGACCAGGTCGCAGCCCTCCCGGCTGTCCAGGAGCACCACCTCCCCCGCCTCCACCCGCAGCCGGTGCCGCCCCAGCAGCGCCTCTCCGCGCACCAGGTAGAGCAGCCGCCACCCCGAGGGCGGCGCCCCCATGCCGCCCTCCACGGAACCCACGGCCGTGGCGTAGAGGCCCCAGGCCTGTTCGAGGGGGGTGGGGGTGAAGGTGGTCAGTTCGGGCATGGGCCGGGTCCTGTGTCAGAAAGTGCAAACAGTCTGCCAGAAGTGCGGCTATGCGGGGTGTTGCCGGATCCCTATGCTCACCTTGTCCCCCCGGAGCGGCCATGCGCGATGTCCTGAAGCACCTCAAGCAGTACCTGCTTTGCGGGGTATCGCACGTCATTCCCTTCGTGGCCTGCGGCGGCATCCTCATCGCCTTCTCCATCGCGCTTGCCCCCATGCGGCCCGGCCTCGGGCCGGACTTCAGCCACGCCCCGGCGCTCAAGGTGCTCCTGGACATCGGCTCGGCGGCGTTCACCCTGGTGGTGCCCGTGCTCTCGGGCTACATCGCCTTCGGCATGACGGACCGCCCGGGCCTGGTCCCCGGATTCGTGGGCGGCTTCGTGGCCAACACCGTGGGCGCCGGGTTCCTGGGGGGCATCATTTCGGGGCTGCTGGCCGGGGGCGCCGTGATGCTCCTCAAGCGCATCCCCGTGAACCGCCTCCTGCGGCCCATCATGCCCATCCTGGTGATCCCGGTGCTTTCCTCGGTGGCGGTGGGCCTGCTGATGTACGGCCTCCTGGGCGCGCCCATCCGGGACCTCATGGGCGCCATGGGCCAGGCCCTGCGGGGCCTGGGAAGCGGGAACCAGGTGTTCCTGGGGCTGGTGCTGGGGGCCATGATCGCCTTCGACATGGGCGGACCCGTGAACAAGACGGCGTTCTTCTTCGGGGTGGCCATGATCAAGGAGGGCAACGTGGCCGTCATGGGCGCCTGCGCCGCGGCCATCTGCATCCCCCCCCTGGGCCTGGGCCTGGCCACGCTGCTGGCCCCCTCCCGCTGGAGCGCCCAGGAGCGGGAATCGGGCCTGGCCGCCCTGGCCATGGGCGCCATCGGCATCACCGAGGGCGCCATCCCCTTCGCGGCCGCCGACCCCCTGCGGGTCATCCCCGTCATCATGGGCGGCTCCGCCCTGGGGGCGGTCCTGGCCATGCTGGGCGGCGTGGGGGACCACGCCCCCCACGGGGGGCTCATCGTCATGCCCGTGGTGGACCACCGCCTGTGGTACCTGGCCGCGATCCTCGCGGGCACCCTCGCCGTGGCCGTCGCCATGAATATCGTCCGGGCCGGCGGGCCCAAGGAGGCCAAATGAAGATCATCGCCATCACCGCCTGCCCCACGGGCATCGCCCACACGTACATGGCCGCCGAATGCCTGGAACGGGCGGGTGCCCAGCTGGGGCACCAGGTCAAGGTGGAGACCCAGGGCGCCATGGGCGTGGAGAACCGCCTCACGGAAGACGATATCGCGGGCGCCGACGCCCTCATCCTCGCCGCGGACATCCCCGTGACCGGGCGCGAACGCTTCGACGGCGTCCCCCGGATCCTGGAGGTGCCGGTGCAGCAGGCCATCCGGAATCCGGCCGAGATCTTCGGCCGGCTCCCATGACCCGGGAAACAGTCTTCGCCTTCCCCCTCCCCGGAGGGCTCCACGCGCGGCCCGCGGCCGCGCTCCGGGACCGGGCCCTGGCCTTCGACGCCCGTTGCGTGTTCATCAACGACCGCACCGGAGCCCGGGCCCCCCTGGGCAATCTGCTGGGCCTGCTGGCCACCGACACCCGCCACCGGGACCCCTGCCGGATCCTGGCCGAGGGCCCCGGCGCGGAGTTGGCCCGGGCGGACCTGGCGGACTTCCTCCAGGGGGCCTTCCTGGCCTGCGACGCCCCCGGGGAGCCGCCCCGGGAATCGCCCCGGGCCGGCATCGCCCTCCGCCGCATCCTCGACGGGGCCGGCTGCGCCTTCCACCAGGGCCTCCCCGTGGCCCCCGGCGTGGGCACGGGCCCGGCGGTGCTGGACCGGCCCCCCAGGACGGCCATCCAGGGGGCGCCCTGCGCGGATCCGGCGGCGGCCTCCCGGGACCTGCACGGGGCCCTGGCCCGGGTGCTGGAGGCCCTGCGCGCCGGCGCGGCCCTGCCCGGCGACCCCGCCCGCGCCGCGGTGCTGGAGGCCCAGGCCGCCATGCTCCAGGACGCGGAATGGATCGCCGTCATGGAGGAGGGCCTGGCCCAGGGCGCCCCCGCTGCCGTGTACCGGGGCGCGCGGTGGGCCCGGGCCCGGCTCCTGGCCTCCGGCAGCCCCTACCTGCGGGAGCGGGCCCTGGACGTGCAGGACCTGGGGGACCGGCTCCTGGCCGAACTCGGCGCCGCCGCGCCCGGCGTCCTGGAACTGCCGGGCCCCTGCGTGGTGGTGGCCCACGACCTCACCCCCTCCCGGCTCCTGGCCCTGGACCGCCGCCTGGTGCGGGGCCTGGTGCTTGCCGAGGGCGCGGCCACCTCCCACACCGCCATCCTGGCGCGCAATTTCGGCATCCCCTGCGTGGCCGGCGCCGGGGGCCCCGCCCTGGCCCCGGGGCAGCGGGTCACCGTGGACGGCGACCGGGGCCTGGTGGTGCCGGATCCCCCCGCGGCCCTGGAGGCCTACTACGGGATCCAGGCGCGGGAACGCTCCCGGCTTCCGGCCCCGGGCGCCGGCCTCACCTCCGACGGGGTGCCCATCGGGCTCCAGGCCAACATCCTGGGCGCCGGAGAAGCCGGGCCCGCCTTCGCCTGCGGAGCGGAGGGCATCGGCCTCTTCCGTTCCGAGATGCTTTTCCTGGACCGGGATTCCGCCCCCGGGGAGGAGGAGCAGTACCAGGCCTACCGCCAGGTCCTGGAAGCCGCCGCGGGAAGGCCCGTGGTGCTCCGGCTCCTGGATGTGGGCGGCGACAAGCCCCTGCCCTACCTGCCCCTGCCCCCGGAGGCGAACCCGTACCTGGGGCGCCGCGGGGTGCGGTGGTACGCGCTGCACCCCGACCTGGTGCGGACCCAGCTGCGCGCCGCGGCCCGGGCCTCGGCCCACGGGGACCTGCGCCTCATGATCCCCATGGTGGCCGAGGCCGCGGAGATCCGCGCGGTGCGCGCCCTGATGGCCGAGGCGGCGGAGGCCCCCCTGCCCCTGGGCATCATGGTGGAGGTGCCCGCCGCAGCCCTGAACCTGGAGGCCCTGGCGCGGGAGGCGGACTTCCTTTGCGTGGGAACCAACGACCTGGTGCAGTACCTGTTCGCCGCGGACCGCGGGGACGCCCGGGTCGCCAGGGCTTCCCACGACTGGCACCCGGCGACCCTCCGGGTGCTGGCGCGCATCGTCGCCCAGGCCTCCGGGCGCCCCCTGAGCCTCTGCGGGGAGATGGCGGGCCGGCCCGGGCTGCTGCCCCTCCTGGTGGGCCTGGGCTTCCGGACCCTGAGCCTGGCACCGGCCCTCCTGCCGGAGGCGCGCCGGGCCCTGGCGCGCCTGGACTCGGCCCGGTGCCGGGACCTGGCGGAGCGGGCCCTGGCCTCGGAGGACGCCGACGCCGTGGAGGCCCTGCTGAGGGAAGGCGCCGGGCAGGGCCGGACCGCCGAGCTGGTCACCCTGGACCTCATCGAGCCCCGGGCCTCCTGCGCCAGCAAGGAGGAGGCCATCAAGCTCCTGGCCGAGCGCGTGGCGGCCCTCGGCCGGGCCCGGGACCCCCTGGCCCTGGAGGAGGCCGCCTGGGAGCGGGAACTCACCTACGCCACGGGCGTGGGCTTCGGTTTCGCCGTGCCCCATTGCAAATCCACCGCGGTGGAGATCCCCTCCCTGGCGGTGCTGCGCCTGGCCGAGCCCGTCCCGTGGGGCTCCCTGGACGGGCTTCCCGTGGACTGCCTCCTGTTCCTGGCCACCCCCGCCGGGGACGGCGGCCAGGAGCACCTGCGCATCTTCGCGCGCCTCGCCCGCAAGCTCATGGACCCCGCCTTCCGCGACGCCCTGCGCGCCGCCCCATCCTCCCAGGAAATCCTCACGCTCCTCGGCCACCAGGTCATCACCCCCATCTGACAGGACCCCCCATGCGCAGAACCCTCCTCGCCGCCTCCCTCACCACCTCCCTGGCCTCCCTCCTCGCCGCGGCGCCCGACCTCGAGAAGGACCGGACCCTCTTCGTGGCCAACTACTCCCACCTGGACACCCAGTGGCGGTGGGCCTATCCCCTGGTGGTCAAGGAGATGCTCCGCAACACCCTCTACGACAACTTCCGCATCATGGAAGAGCATCCGGAATACGTCTTCAACTGGTCCGGCGCCGGACGCTACCAGCTCATCAAGGAGTACTACCCGGCCGAGTACGCGCGCCTCAAGGCCTACGTGGCCAAGGGCCAGTGGTGGCCCTCCTCCAATGCCTGGGAGGAATCGGACGTGAACGTCCCCGCCTCCGAATCCGTCATCCGCCAGCTCCTGGTGGGCCATTCCTTCTTCAAGCGCGAATTCGGCACCGAAAGCTCGGACTTCATGCTTCCGGACTGCTTCGGGTTCCCGGCCTCCCTGCCCTCCATCCTGGCCCACTGCGGCCTCAAGGGCTTCTCGACCCAGAAGCTCACCTGGCATTCCGCCAACGGCATCCCCTTCAACGTGGGCCGGTGGGAGGGGCCCGACGGGAATTCCGTGGTGGCCGCGCTGAACGCCGGCACCTATGACGCGCACCTCACCGCGCCCCTGGACGGGGAGGCCTGGGTGAAGCGTCTGGACGCCAACGGCGCCGCCTCGGGCCTGAAGGTGGACTACCTCTACAACGGCAACGGGGACGAGGGCGGGTCCCCCTTCCCGGATTCCCTGGCCACCCTCTGGGCGGGCCTCAGGGCCAAGGGCCCCGTGAAGGTCCTGGCGGGCCGCGCGGACCTGATGTTCGACGCCATCACCCCGGCCCAGAAGGCCAAGCTCCCCGGCTACCGCGGGGACCTCCTCCTAATCGAGCACTCCGCGGGCTCCCTCACCTCCCAGGCCTTCATGAAGCACCTGAACCGGCGCAACGAGCTGCTCGCGGACGCCGCGGAAAAGGCCTCCACCGCGGCCCACCTCCTGGGCGCGGCGCCGTACCCCGCCGCCACCCTGGAAAAGGCCTGGGGCCTCATGCTGCGCAACGAATTCCACGACATCCTGCCCGGCACCTGCCTGCCCCGGAGCTACGAGTACGCCTGGAACGACGAGCTCCTGGCGGCCAAGGCCTTCCAGGGGAGCCTGGAGGACGGCGTCGCCGCCGTCACCCGCGGCCTGGACACGCGGGTGGCGGGAACCCCGGTGGTGGTCTTCAATCCCCTGGGCATCGCCCGGGAGGACGTGGTGGACGCCCTGGTGCCCGAGGCCCTGGCCAAGGCCGGAAGCCTGGTGGCCACGGACGGCGCCGGGCGCAGGCTGCCCACCCAGCTCACGGTGGGACCCGACGGCAGGGCCCACGTGATCTTCCGGGCCCAGGTGCCCTCCGTGGGCTTCGCGGTCTTCGGCCTCCAGGCCGGGCCGGCCCCCGCGGGCAGGGAACTCTCCGTTTCGGCCCGGGTCCTTGAGAACGCCCGGTACCGCGTGACCCTGCTGGACTCGGGGGACCTGGGTGGCATCTACGACAAGGCCGCGCGGCGCGAACTTCTTTCGGGTCCCGGGCGCCTGGCCTTCCAGCACGAGAAGCCCTCGCGGTGGCCGGCCTGGAACATGGACTGGACCGACCGCCAGAAGCCGGCCCGGGCCTTCGTGTCGGGCCCCGCGCGCATCGAGATCGTCGAGGACGGCCCGGTGAGGGTGTCCCTCCGGGTGGAGCGGGAATCCGAGGGCTCGCGCTTCCAGCAGACCTACAGCCTCACCCAGGGCGGGGACCGGGTGGAGGTGGCCAACCTCGTGGACTGGAAGTCCTCGGAGAGCTCCCTCAAGGCGGACCTGCCCCTGGCGGTCTCCAATCCCCAGGCCACGTACAACTGGGACCTGGGCACCGTCTCCCGGGGCAACAACGAGCCCCGGAAGTTCGAGGTGCCCACCCACGGATGGATGGATCTCACGGACACCAAGGGCGACTACGGCGTCACCGTACTCACCGGCGCCAAGTACGGCAGCGACAAGCCCGATGACCACACCCTGCGCCTCACCCTGCTGTACACTCCGGGAGTCGGCAAGGACTACCGGGAGCAGCGGTGGCAGGACTGGGGCCGCCACGTCTTCACCTACGGCATCGCCGGCCACAGGGGGGACTGGCGCAAGGCCGGCAGCCCCTGGCTGGCCCAGCGCCAGGACCGGCCCCTGGAGGCCTTCCAGGCCGAGGCCCACGCCGGGCCCCTGGGCCGGACCTTCAGCCTCCTCCAGGTTTCCGGGGCCCAGGTGGCCATCCAGGCCGTGAAGCGCGCCGAAGACGGGGAGGGCATCGTCGTGCGCCTCCAGGAGCTGGACGGCGCCGCCGCGAAGGTGGCCCTGAAGGCCGCCGGCCCCGTGCGCGGGGCCCGGGAGCTGGACGGCCTGGAGCGCCCCCTGGGGGCGGTCGCCGTGAAGGATGGCGGCCTCCAGCTGGCCTTCGGCCCCTACCAGCTGCGCACCCTGGGTCTGCGCCTGGAGGCCCCGGCGGCCCTGGCCGCCCCCGCCTCCACGCCCCTGGACCTGCCCTTCAACCTGCAGGCCTTCACCGACGACGGCCACCGCGACGACGGCGCCATGGACGGCGCCTTCACGGGCTACCCCGCCGAGATGATCGAGGACACCGTCCAGGCCGCGGGCGTCACCTTCCGCATGGGTCCCCGCGCCCCCCGCAGCCTCAACGCCGTGGCCAGCGACGGCCAGGTGCTCGCCCTGCCCGCGGGCACGCGCCGGGTGCACCTCCTGGTGGCCGCCTCCGGGACCGGGGCCCGCGCCGTGTTCACCGCGGGCCCCGCCGCCACCACCGTCCAGGTGCCGGCCTGGACGGGCTACCTGGGCTCCTGGGACAACCGGGTCTTCGACGGCGAGGTTTCCGAAAAGACCTACAGCGTGGACAACCCCCTGCTGCGGGTGGACCCCGCCTTCCTGGCCCCGGGCCGGCCCGCCTGGTGGGCCTCGCACCTCCACGCCAAGGGGGAGGACCGGGTGTACGAGTACAGCTACATGTTCGCCACCGCGGTGGAGATCCCCGAGGGCGTCACGACCCTGACCCTGCCCCGGGACCGGAACGTGAAGGTCTTCGCCGCCACCGCCGCCTCCGTGGACAACACCGGCGCCGCGCCCCTGCGCCCCTTCTTCCCCGAGCTCCTGCGGGACGCCGCCTTCCGGGCGAGGTTCTCCAGGCCCTGAGGACGCTATACTCCAGGCCACGGGAGAACGCATGATCCGCAGATGTTCGGACCTTTCCATGGAGCCCCGGCTCGCCATCCGCGGCGGGTCGGGGCCGGCCCTGAGCGGCGACTATTTCGGCATGGGCGCCATGGACGGCGTCCTGAGCGCGGGCCGCACGGTGCTGGAGCCCGGCTCCAGCATCGGCGAGCACCCCCACCCCAACACCGACGAGCTCTACCTGATCCTGGAGGGCCGGGGCACCGGGATCCTGGACGGGGAGCGGTTCCCCGTGGGCCCGGGGGACCTCTTCATCCTGAAGGCGGGGCACTCCCACGGCCTGGTGAACGATTCGGACGCACCCCTGGCCTTCTTCGGGCTGCTCACCCGGCAAACGCCCCCGGCCCCCTTGTCCAAATAAATAGTTAATACATAATTCAGGGCATGCCCCCGGCGGGGCGCCCCCGGGCAACGCTCCGCCCGAATCCCCCTCGCCCCGCCAGGGAGTCCCCGTGGCCTCGTCCGCCCGTTGAGCATGCGGCCCTCCATCCGCCTTTTCCCGCTCCTTATGGCCCTGGCCCCCGGGCTCCACGCCCAGGACCGCCTGGAGCTCCTGAACCGCTCGGGCCGGCCCTGGACGCTCGCCCTGGCCGAGGGGGCCAAGCCCGGCCGGGGATCCCTGACCCTCGTGGACAAGTTCACGGGACGGGTCCGGGCCCAGCTCGCGAAGACCGGGGAGCAGGTGGTGCTGCCCCCCCAGGGCCGTTTCCTCCTGGTTTTCAACCGGGTTGGGGGCTACCTCTACCAGGATTTCCTGCTCCGGGACAGCTTCGGCTTCTACGGCGAATATGTGGCCTGCGTGGAATTCCTATCCAGCCCGGGCATCTCGGTCCAGCTTGTGGACCAGCACGTGGGCCCCCCCATGGACCAAGCGGATGATGGTGCGATCAAACAATACGTCCTGGACGCCATCGCAATTGGAAGTGGAAACATCATTATCCATCCCAATTCACTGAAAGAAATCGGCAGTTCCAGCCACGGATCCCTCCATTTACCCCCGTTCGCTCCTTTGGTGTTACCAACAAACTGATTTATCGACCTATTGACAACATCAATAAAGTCTCCAAACTTGATCTGTGGATTGAGTCACAACTTCAATCACGACAAAGAATAATTAATCCCAATTCCATCGGAGTCCCCCGTGAACAGGTTTGTTCTGGCCATCCTTCTCTGCCCCAGCCTCACCCTGGCGGCCCAATCCCCCGCCCGGCCCGCCCCCCAGCCGGGCTCGGACCCCATCCTCGTGGGCGACTACCGGCCCACCCCCGTGGACCAGCCCCAGGTGCGGGAGGCCAAGGATTTCCTCCAGCAGAAGCTCCCCGGCATGACCCTCCTGGACGTGACCCGCGCCTACACCCAGGTGGTGGCCGGCCTCAACGTCAAGCTCCAGGCCAAGGTCCTGGACGAGGAAGGGACCATGGACTGGGAGTTCGTCGCCTTCCAGGGCCTCGACGGCACCTGGCACCTGACTTCGGCGAACCGGATCTAGGTCGCGTTCATCGTACATGTCCCGGCCCATCGTCAGGGATTCGCTGACGCAGGCAAGCTGCGTCAGCGCAAAGCTCAGGCCACGGGGTTGAGCGGGAGTGTTGGCACGCTCCGGCTTCGATCGGAGTTGCGGGCATCTGGAGCAGGGGGCTCCCCGGAGGGGCCTAGGTCCGGGGGGCCCGCTTCAAGTTTCAGGGAGTGGGGAACGGGTCGCGCCGACGTTGATCACTTCATGTGAAGCCGCTTGGAAACCAGCGTCGGCGCGGAACCAGGGCCAACCCGGAACACTTGGAGCGGGTCGCCGGGGCATAGGCCCATCCGGGGGGCCCGGGCGCCGCAGCTTGGACGGGTTGTCCGTCGAAGCCGGAGTGTGGCAACACTCCCGCTCAACCCCGTGGCGTGAGCTTTGCGCTGACGCAGCTTGCCTGCGTCAGCGAATCCCTGACGCGGGTCTGGGACACGGGCGAATCAGTCCCGAACAGGGCCGGGACACGGGCGAATCAGTCCCGAACAGGGCCGGGACGCGGGCGGATCAGTCCCGCTCCAGGAGCAGGGCCCCTCCCTGGCCGCCTCCGATGCAGAGGCTGGCCATGCCCCTGCGGGCGCCGGTGCGGCGGAGGACGTGGAGGAGGTGGAGGACGATGCGGGCGCCGCTGCAGCCCACGGGATGGCCCAGGGCGATGCCGCCGCCGTCCACGTTCAGGCGCTCCGGGTCGATGGGGGCGAAGGGGGGGGTGCCCAGTTCTTCGCGGCAGTAGGGTTCGTCCGCCCAGGCTTCCTGGCAGGCCAGCACCTGGGCGGCGAAGGCCTCGTTGATCTCCCAGAAATCCACATCCCCGGTGCCCAGGCCCCGGCGCCGGAGGAGGGGGGCCATGGCGTGCACGGGACCCAGGCCCATCTGGCTGGGTTCCAGAGCGGCCCAGTGGCCGTCCACGATGCGCCCCAGGCTGGTGAGGCCGTGGCGGCGCATGGCCGGTTCGCTGGCCAGCAGGAGGCAGGCGGCGCCATCGGAGATCTGGGCGCTGTTGCCGGCGGTGACCCGGCCGTGGGGGGCCTGGAAGGCGGGCTTGAGACGGGCGAGACCCGCCGGGTCCGCATCCCGCCGCAGGCCCTCGTCCCGGTCCCGGAGGATCCCGTCGTCGCCGGCCAGGGGGGCCAGTTCCTCCAGGCGGCCCCCGTCCTGGGCCCGGGCCAGGCGGCGGTGGCTTTCCAGGGCGAAGGCGTCCATGCGCTCCCGGGTGAGGCCGAAGCGGGTGGCCAGGAGTTCCGCCGTCTGCCCCATGCTCAGACCGCTGAGGGGATCCGTGAGGAGCAGGGCCAGGCCGGAAACGGGCCTGAAGTGGGCCGGCCGCAGCCGGGCCGCCACCTTCGCCTTGGCCCAGGGGCCGCGGGCCCGGGCCAGGTCCGCCAGGATCCGCACCATCCCGTCCCCCACCAGCACCGGGGACCGGCTCATGGCTTCCGTGCCCCCCGCCAGGACCAGGTCCGCCCGGCCGCAGGCGATGTCCAGGGCGGCGGCATCGATGGCCTGCATGCCCGAACCGCAGTTCCGTTGCACGGTCCAGGCCGGCACCGCCTTCCCGCACCCCAGGCGCAGGGCCACCAGGCGGGCGATGTTGGCCTCGTGGGCGCCGGGCAGGATGCACCCCAGGATGACCTCGTCCAGGTCCCCGGGCCCGAAGGTCTGGCGGGCCAGGAGGGCCTTGCCCGCCGCCACCGCCAGATCCGAGGCCCCGAAGGGGCCGGGGATCCCCCGGGCCTTCAGGAAGGGGGTGCGGGCCCCGTCCACGATGTGCACGGGTCTCCCCGGGGGGTAGGCGCCCATGGTCACGCCTTGGGCTGGCCGATCCGGGTGAAGTCGTCCACCCGGATGGCTTCCCGTCGTGCGTCCAGGGCCCGGCGGAGGGTCTGCCCCTCGGGGCCCGTGAGGATGCCGGCCTGGACGCCATCCGCCACCATGCGGTCCTCGGGCCCCGCGGCCAGGGCGCCCCGGGCCACCGCGGCCCAGAGCTTCTTCTCCACCGGTTCGGCGGCGATGACCTTGCGCAGGGCGTCCTCCAGACGGCCCACCGGCTCCCGGGGATCCATGGGCACGAAGGCGCCGGAGGTGAGGCGGTCCCGCACGGCCGAGGGCTCCAGCAGGATTTCCGCCAGGCGGTGGCCCAGGTGATCGCTGGGCCCCTTGCAGTGGCGGCCGGTGGGGAAGGTGAAGGCGCGGAGCATCCAGGCCGCTGGCCGGTTGGGCAGGTTCCGGAACACGCCGTCGAAGGCCTCCTCGATCTTCTGGAAGCCGTCCTCGCAGGCCCAGCGCAGGAGGGGCCATTCCCCCTCCGGCCGCCCCCGGTCCTCGAACTGCTTGAGACAGGCCGAGATCAGGTACAGGTTGCTGAGGATATCGGCGCAGCGGCCCGCCAGTTTCTCCCGGCGCTTGAGGCCCCCGCCCAGGGTGAGGAGGGCCAGGTCCGAGGTGAGGGCGAAGGCCGCGGAATACCGGGTGGCCCGCTGGTAGAAGCGCCGGGCGGGTCCCCCGGGGACGGGGACCAGCAGGCCGCCCGTGAGGCCGTGGAACAGGGCCCGGGCCGCCACGGAAAGGGTGAAGGCCACGTGGGCCCCCATGTGCCGGTCGAACTCGCCCAGGGCGTCCGCCTGGCCCAGGGAGCGCATCTCGGCCAGCACGTGGGGATGGCAGCGGATGACCCCCTGGCCGAAGATGATGAGGGTCCGGGTGAGGATGTTCGCCCCCTCCACGGTGATGCCGATGGGGATGGCCTGGTGGGCCCGCCCCAGGAGGTTGCGGGGCCCCAGGCAGATGCCGCTGCCCCCCAGCACGTCCATGGCGTCGCAGGTGATGCGGCGGCTGCGCTCCGTGCACTGGTACTTCACGATGGCCGAGATGACCGAGGGCCGCTCGCCCTGGTCCAGGGCGCCGCAGGTCATGGTGCGGGCGGCGTCCATGACGTAGGCGCCGGCGGCGATGCGGGCCAGGGGCTCCTCGATGCCCTCGAACCTGCCGATGGGCAGGCGGAACTGCTTGCGCACCCGGGCGTAGGCGCCCGCCACCAGGGCCGCGAACTTGCCGCACCCGGTGGAGAGGGCCGGCAGGGACAGGGAGCGGCCCGCGGCCAGGCATTCCATGAGCATCTTCCATCCCCGGCCCGCCTGGGCCGCGCCCCCGATGATCCAGTCGAGGGGGATGAAGACGTCCCGCCCCTGGTTGGGCCCCACCTGGAAGGGGATCCCCATGGGATCGTGGCGGGTGCCGATGGTCACCCCGGGGGTGGAGGTGGGGATGAGGGCCAGGGTGATGCCCTCGCCGCCCTCGGGCAGGAGCCCGTCGGGGTCCGTGAGCCGGAAGGCGAGGCCCAGGAGCGTGGCCACGGGGCCCAGGGTGATGTAGCGCTTGTCCCAGTTCAGTCGGAGGCCCACGATGTCCCGGCCCTCGAAGACCCCCCGGCACACCACGCCGGTGTCGGGGATGGAGGCGGCGTCGCTGCCGGCCTCGGGGGAGGTGAGGGCGAAGCAGGGAAGCTCGGCCCCCCGGGCCAGGCGGGGCAGGAAGTGGTCCTTCTGGGCCTCGGTGCCGTAGTGGTTCAGGAGCTCCGCGGGCCCCAGGGAATTGGGCACCATGACCGTCACCACCGCCGCGGCGCTGCGGCCGGCAAGCTTGAGGATCACCTGGGAGTGGGCCAGGGCCGAGAAGCCCAGCCCTCCGTACTTCCGCGGGATGATCATGCCGAAGAAGCCCTTCTCCTTGAGGAAGGCCCACACCCCGGGGGGCAGGTCCTTGAGCTCCTCCACGATCCGCCAGTCGTCCAGCATCCCGCACAGTTCCTCCACGGGCCCGTCCAGGAAGGCCTGCTCCTCGGCGGTGAGGCGGGGGGCGGGCTGGGCCAGGAGCTTCCCCCAAGCCGGCCGCCCGCTGAAGAGCTCCCCGTCCCAGCCCACCGTGCCGGCCTCCAGGGCCTCCCGCTCCGTGCGGGACAGGGGCGGGAGCTTGCCCTTGAAGACGGCCAGGAGGGGCCCCATGACCAGGGCCTTGCGCAGGGGGGGCAGGTTCAGGGCCAGGGCGGCCGCGGCGAAGGCCGCCCACACCGCCGGGGGCACCCCCGTGCGGACCTGCCACGCCGCCAGCACCCCGCCCGCCAGGACCGTCCAGGGCGCCAGGCCCGCCCGGAAATAGGCCAGGGCGAAGGCGATCGCCACTATCATTGCCGCTGGGTAGAACTGGATCATCGCAATTCCCTTGGGGTGGGGGGGGATCGGGTGAAGCCAGTCTACTCAGAACGGAGGCCCGCACAAGGCGCAGGTTTCAATAAATGAAATTCATTTTTTTCATGAAAAGCAAGGCATGGACGATGATTGGACGATTAATTAAGGATGTCATCATCCAGTTAGCAGCTTCATTTTTTCAAGGACGGTCGAACAACTCACTAAAAAAGACCTTCATATGCTGCCAGCTTCGCCGGGCCGCCAGCTCCTGGTAGGCCGCTCCCTTGGACGGGTCGTTTCCGGCCTCCTTCTGGGTGAAGGCGTGGACGGCCCCGCCGTAGGCGATGAAGGTGTAGTCCGCCTTGGCCTTGCGCATCTCCTCGTGGAAGGCCGCCACGTCCTTGGCCGGCACGAAGGGGTCGTCGGCGCCGTGGCACACCAGGACCTTGGCCGCGATGGGCTCCACGGGGCGGTCGGCGGGGATGTCCAGGCCCCCGTGGAAGGACACGACGCCCCTCACGGGCATCCCGGCGCGGGCGGCCTCCAGGGCGCCGGTGCCCCCGAAGCAGAAGCCGATGACCGCAAGCCGCCCGGGGTCCACGGACGCCTGGGCCTTCAGGGTGTCCAGGGCGGCCTGGATCCGGCGCCGGTAGAGCGCGCGGTCCCCCTTGTACTTCCCGGCCAGGACCCCCGCCTCCCGGGTATCCCTGGGCGCGGCCCCCTCCCCGAAGATATCCGCCGCCAGGGCCACGTAGCCCAGCTTGGCCAGGTCGTCGGCGGTGCGGCGCTCGTGGTCCGTGAGGCCCATCCATTGGTGGATGACGATGATGCCGGGCGCCTTGCCCTTCAGGGAAGTGGGCTTCGCCAGGTAACCCGACAGACGGGTGGCGCCGTCCTGGTAGAGGAGAGGCTGGCCCGCCAGCACGGGCAGGGCGGCCAGGGCAAGGAACAGGGGGGATCTGCGCATGGGCGCCTCCGGAAGGTTGAGGAAGCCTACTCCCAATTCCCGCGGTCAAGGGCGATTCCTTGCGGGTTGGGGATCGACACGGGCGGGGCCGGGTGGTAACAATCGTGGCCGGGCCCCCATGGGCCCGGTCCCTGCCCCACCCTTTTCAAACCCCTATCGAACGGAGCCTTCCGCACATGAAACGCCTTTTCAAGGCCCTGGGCCTCGCCCTGGCCATCCTGGGGCCCGCCCCGGCCGCCAAGCCCCCCGAAACCCTGCTCCCCACCCGGCCCGGCGATCCGGCCTGCTGGTCCACCTTCGTGGCCTGCGCCGAATTCATCGAACAATGGACCGGTCCCCGGATGCCGGACTGGGTGGTGCATTCCTCCCCGCTCAGCTACGGGTCCCGGAAGCCCCTCTACGATGACCTGGGCCGGCCCCTCCTGGACGACGGCGGGCGCCAGCGCTGCCAGCCCACCCACCAGAGCGGCCGCGTGTTCTTCCCCCCCGCCTGGCGCATGCGGGGCGGCCGGCGCATGCCCATCGTCATCTACAGCCACGGCACCTCCCTTCTCAAGGACGGCGTGCCGTCGCAATTCGGGGGCCACGAGTGGGTCTTCGGGGCGGCCGCGGCCGCTTACTACGGGTTCGCGGTGGCCATGCCGGACCAGCCGGGCATGGGCGGGGACGGGACCTCCTTCCATCCCTACTGCCACGGCAGGTCCCTGGCCTATGCCATCGTGGACGCCATTCCGGCCATCCGGGACCGCTTCGCGGAGGATCCCTACGTGGCCGCCAGCGCCTACCAGTGGGACGGGCGCGTCTTCCTCCTGGGCTATTCCGAGGGGGGCTACGCCTCCCTGGCCGCAGCCCGGGAGATGGAGACCCACCGGGAGGCCTACGGGGGCGACGCCGGGTTCCAGCTCGCGGGGTCGGCCTGCATGGCGGGGCCCTTCGACATCTCCGGCACCACCCGCCGCCAGATCCTGGCCCGGAACCGGCCCTTCAACCACCCCTTCTTCATTCCCTACGTGCTCCTGGGCTACCACGCGATCTACGGGCGCATCCTGGATCCCCTGGAAACCCTGTGCAAACGCCTGCTCGACTCCCGGGAGGACGGCAATATCCTGCAGTGGTCCAACGGATTCACGGACGGCATGGAGGCGGACTGCCGCATCGCCGCCCGCATGGGCCGCGCCCCCGGGGGCGTGGTCCTCCGGGATCTGCTCAACCCGGACTGGGTGGCGCGGGAGCTGGACGACCCGGCCTTCGCCTCGGGTCCCCTGAAGGGGATCCTGGAGGAGAACGATGTGGCGGTGGGCTGGACGCCCACCCGGCCCATCCTCTTCTGCCAGAGTCCCGACGACCGGGATGTGCCGGTGGAGAACACGAAGCGGGCCATGGGCGCCCTGGGGGCCGCCATCCGCGGCGCCGGGGGGGAACCCGGGGCCCTGCTCACGTTCCGGAGCCTGGGCGCGCCCGGGGAGGGCATCTCCCACCTGGGGGGGGTGCTCCTGGCCATTCCGGCGGCCTTCGACTGGATCTACCGGGCCCCGAGCGAACAACCGAGCGCTGTATCTCCAACAGTACTAAACATTCCTGGCCAATCTGCCGTTGTGGCAGGGGATCGGAGTCCCCATGCCCCCACGACCCAGCGCCAGGCTCAACCTGTTCGGCCAGACCGTCCTGGTGGTGACGCTGTCCCTGCTCCCGCTCATCCTGGTGACGGCCTTCCTGGTCCTTCCAACGGTTGAGCGGCAGGTCACCGAGGACCGGGAGAACGCCACCCGGGTGGCGGTGGAAAGCGTCTTCGGGATCCTCCAGGAATTCGACGCCCGGGCCCGGCGGGGGGAACTCACGGTGGACCAGGCCAAGGCCCAGGCGGTATCCGTCATCCGGACCCTGCGCTACAACAAGGAGGAGTACTTCTGGATCAACGACCTCACCCCCCGCATGGTCATGCACCCCTACAAGCCGGAACTGGACGGGAAGGACCTCAGCCAGAGCAAGGACCCCTCGGGCAAGTTCCTCTTCAACGAGATGGTGGCGGTGTGCAGGGCCCGGGGGGGCGGGTTCGTGCCCTACCTGTGGCCCCGGCAGGGGGAGACGCTGCCCGTGCCCAAGATCTCGTACGTGAAGGCCTTCGCCCCCTGGGGCTGGATGGTGGGGAACGGGGTCTACATCGATGACGTGCAGCGGGAGTACGCCTCCATCCGGAACCGCATCGCCCTGTTCACGGGCATCGCCACCCTGGTGGCCCTGGCCAACGGGGTGATCTTCGCCAAGCGGGTGCTCAGCCCCGTGCGGACCCTGGCCGGCAACCTCACGGAGCAGATGGAAGGCCTGTCCCGGGGGGATCTCCGGGTGAGCGCCGCCGCCACCTCCACCGGCGACCTGAGCCGGGTGGCCGCGGCCTTCAACCAGGCCGTGGGGGCCTTCGGCGGGCTCGTGAAGGACCTGGGGGCGGTGGCCGCCCGGCTGGACGAGGAGGCTTCGACCCTCCAGGCCAGCGCGGGCTCCATGGCCCGGGAGACCCTGGAACTCTCCCAGGGCATGAGGGCCGGACGCCAGGACGCCGAGGAGGTTTCCCAGGCCATCGGCGGCCTTTCCCGCGCCCTGGAGGGGATGGCCGAGGGCCTGGCGGAGGCCCGGGGGCAGGCCCTGGCCACCCTGGAGGCCGCGGGCCAGGGCTCCTTGCACGGGCGGGAGACCTCCGAGGCCATGGCGGGCATCCGGAGCGCCTTCGGGAAGATGGCTTCGGCCGTGCGCATCATCCAGGACATCGCCCGCCAGACCAACCTCCTGAGCCTCAACGCCGCCATCGAGGCCGCCAAGGCCGGGGCCCAGGGCAAGGGCTTCGCGGTGGTGGCCGAGGAGGTGCGCAAGCTGGCGGAGCGCTCCAGCGCGGCCGCCAAGGAGATCGCGGGCCTCATCGAGGAGAGCGACACCACCGTCACCGAGGGCGAATCCACCGTGGCCGGCATCGTCGCCGCCCTGGGCCGCATCGGGGGCCAGACGGAGGCCATGGCCGGGCACATCCGGGACCTGGACGCGGCCCTCAAGGCCCAGGCCGAGACCGGCCGCCAGGTGGCCGACCGCACCCACCGGGTCATCCAGCGCCTGGGGGAGGACACCCGGGCGGCCGAGGCCCTCAACGGCACCGTGGGCCTGGTGGCCGAGACCGCCCGCCACCAGTCCGAATCCGCGGACAGGCTCCTGGAGCGCATCAGGACGTTCCGCACCTGAGCCGGGCCAGACCCGCCACGTAGGCCAGGGCCCCCAGGGGCACCAGGAAGGCCCAGCGCACCGCGCTGTGGTCCGTGACGGCCCCCATGAGCAGCGGCAGGAAGGCCCCGCCCACATTGGCCATGACCGCCAGGCCCCCGATCTCCGAGGACCGGTCCGGGCGGGCCTCCAGGGTCAGGGCGAACAGGCAGGGCCACACGTTGGAGAAGGCCAGGCCGCACAGCACCACGGAGGCGATGGCCACCTCCCGGGAGCCCAGGATCAGGCCCCCCAGGCCCAGGAGGGAGCCCACCGAGCACACCCGCAGGAAGGACCGGGTGGACAGGTAGCCCAGGGCCAGGGTCCCCAGGAGCCGGCCCGCCCCCTGGCTCACCCAGAAGAGCCCCTGCCCCCAGGTGATGGCCTCCTTCTGGATATCCATGCCGAAGGTGAGCCACAGGTGGCTGGCCAGGAAGTTGTTCATGCCCATTTCCGAGCCCGAAAAGAGGAAGATGCCCAGGATCTTCCCGCGCAGGGGGGGCGTCCCCAGCAGGGCCAGCATCCCCTTGAGGGAGGCGGGGCGCTCCGCGGGCGTTTCCGGGAAGGGGACCCAGGTGACCACCGCCCACACCGCCAGGGACGCCAGGGCGAACACCGGGAAGACGCCCTTCCAGGTGAGCCCCAGGACCACCACCAGGGGCACCAGGGAGGGGCCCGCGATGGAGCCCAGGCTCTTGAAGAACTGGGCGAAGGTGAGGTTCCGGGAATAGCGGGCGGGTTCGGTCACATCCCGCAGCAGCGGGTTGCCCGACACCAGCAGGAAGGTCATCCCCGCGCCGATGAGGAAGATGGCGGCCAGGAGGTGCTCGTACCGCGAAAGGACGAACCACGGCAGGGCATGGGCGGCGGCCGTCAGCAGGAGCCCGGCCTGGAGGACGAACCGTTTGCCCCGGCGGGTGGCCAGCAGCCCCACGGGCAGGGCGCACAGGGCGAAGGCCGAGGCGCCGGCCATGGGGATCAGCGCCCCCTGGGCCGCCGAGATGCCGAACACCTCCCGGGAGATGCCCAGGAAGCTCCCCCGCAGGTCCCCGAAGCCCATCACCAGGAAGGCCATGAGCAATGCCACGATCCGCGGGTTCATGCGCGCCCCCTGCCCCTGAGTGGCGCCAGGGGCCCGGGGGTTCGGGACTCAGGCCCCGCCGGGGCCGGGCAGGAAGACCCGGAAGGACGTCCCCTGGCCGGGGCGGCTTTCCAGCTCCAGCCGGGCCCCCATGGCGTCGGCCATGTGCTTGACGATGGAGAGGCCCAGGCCCGAGGAATGCTCGCCGCCGGTGGGGCGGGCGCTGAGGGGCGTGAAGCGCCGGAAGACCTTTTCCAGGTCCTCCGGGGTGAAACCGGGGCCCTGGTCCTGCACGGTGAGGAGGGCGCCCGGGCCGTCGGCCTCGGCCCGCAGGGTCACGGTGGTGCCGGGCCGGGAGAACTTGATGGCGTTGGACAGGAGGTTCTCCAGGATCCCCTTGGTGAACCGCAGGTCGGCGAAGGCCTCGTGGTCCGCGGGCGGCTCCACCCGCAGCACGATCCCCTTGTGCCCGGCGATGGGGCCGAAGCGCGCGGCGGCGAAGGCCGTGAGCACCGCCAGGGGGAAGGGCTCGGGCTCCGCCTTCACGGTGCCGCCCTCGATGGCCGCGTAGTCCAGGAACCGCCCCAGCAGATCGCTCATGCGCATGCCCTCGGCGCGGATCCGCCGGGAGATCTCCCGCACCTGGGCGGGGTCCGGTTCCTCCTCCAGGAGTTCCGAGGAGAGGACGATGGAATTGAGGGGATTGCGCAGGTCGTGGGAGGCGATGGCGAACAGCTGGTTCTTCTGCTCGTTCAGGTCGCTCAGCAGGGCGTTGAGGCCGTGGAGTTCCTGGTTGCGCAGCACCAGTTCGGCGGTGTGGGCCTCCACGGTCCGGGACAGGGCCTGGTTCTGGCGGCGAAGGTACCGGGTGCGGGCCCGCAGGGCCAGGTGCAGCGCCAGGGCGGCCGCCCCCAGGAACCCGGCGTAGGCCCACCAGGTGCGGAACCACGGGGGCAGCACCCGGAAGTCGAAGGTCGCCTCGGGCACCATCCGCCCATAGACGTCCCGGGCCCGCACCCGGAACCGGTAGCTGCCTTCGGAGAGGTTCGTGTATTCCTTGAACGGCACCGCGGTCCAGGGGGACCAGTCCTCCTCGAGGCCCTCCAGGCGGACCTGGTAGCGGTTGGCGGATTCCCGGTCGAAGCTGGGCAAGGCGAAGGTGAAGCGCAGGGAATGGTTCCGGTACGGGACCCGGGGCGCGGTCCCGGCCAGGATGCCGCCGTCGCCCCCCTGCACCTGGCGAAGGCACACCCGCAGTCCCTCCCGGGGGGAGGTGACGACCCCGGGATCGTGGCGGAAGAGGCCGTCCGGCCCCGAGAACCACACCACCCCGTCGGCGTCGGGGTGGATCTCGGCCAGATCGGCGCCGGCGAAGGTCCGGAAGGGGCCCGCCTCCCATCGGAAGCCGCCGCGGCCGTCGGGAACGGCGGCGCCGGCCTCCCGGATGTTGCGCTCCCGGTCCGTGGTCTGCATCCAGATGCGGCCGCCGGGGCCGGGACGGAGGAATTCCACGGCCCTGGGCCCCTCGGGGAAGAGGGCGCCCAGGGCCCGGTCCGGCACGAACCGCTCCCCGTCCGCGTCCAGCACGTAGACGCCCCGGGAGGTTCCCACCAGGAGCCTGCCCTCCACGTCCGAGACCCGGAGGTAGGCCTCCTCCGGCAGCCCCTGGGCGGTGCCGAAACGGGAGAGGGCCGGGGCGCCGCCGCCGGCCGGGAACGCCGCGCGCATCAGGCCCCGGGAGCGGCTGGAGGCCCACACCACGCCGGGCCGGGGTTCCGCCATGGCGAAGATGTCCTCCCGGGTCCCGGGCACCAGACCCTCCTCCACCCAGCCCCCGGCCCGCCTCCGCAGGGAGCCGATGCCTTCCGGGGAGCCGATGAAGACCCGCGCGGGATCGACGCGGGAGGTCAGGATGCAGGCCGGGAACCGGATCCCCGGGGCGATCACCCTCGCCCTTCCCCCGCGCACCTCCAGGATCCCCCGCTGGCTGCACACCGCCAGCAGGTCGTCCCCCGCTTCCGCCAGGGCGAGGCACTGGCCCTGGATGCCCGGCACGTCCCGGAACCGCGGCGCGGGGCCCGCGGGGTCCAGGTAGGCGATCCCCTGGCCCGTGGCGGCGTACAGCACCCCCTTGTGGCGGGCCATGGCCCAGGGGAAGCTCCGCAGCCCGTCGCGTTCGCCGAAGCTCGTCACGGCCGGCCATTCCATGCGGGCCAGGCCGTTGTTCAGGCCCAGCCAGACCCCCCACTGGGAATCCTGGAACACCTGGTAGACCGTGTCGTCCCGCAGGCCCGAGGCGTGGTCCAGGTGGAAGCGCAGGCCCCCCGAAGCCTCGAGGAGGAAGGCCCCCGCCTTCACGCTGGCCACGGCGATGCCGCCGTCCACCAGCCGCGTGCCGGCGTATACCTGCCCGGCGCGCAGCTGCGCGTCCACGCCGGTGGCGAAGGGCCTCAGGGTCCTGCCGTCGAACCGGAAGAGCCCGTCGTCCCGGGTGCCGATGAGCATCTCCGGACCTTCCAGGGGCACCATGAAGGCGATGCGGCAGGCCTTGAGGGCTCCGGTGCCGGGCACGGGCCGGAGCCCGCTTCCGCTCCACGCGAGCAGGTCCCCGGCCTGGTCCTGCACGTAGAGCTTTCCGCCCGGG
The DNA here is from genome assembly GCF_030295405.1 of Mesoterricola silvestris. Taxonomy (GTDB): domain Bacteria; phylum Acidobacteriota; class Holophagae; order Holophagales; family Holophagaceae; genus Mesoterricola; species Mesoterricola silvestris. The sequence goes on from NZ_AP027080.1 coordinate 3,795,767, forward strand.
GCGAAGGACTTCCAGAGGCCTCCCGGCACCAGCAGCGCCGTGGTCCGGCCTCCCTCCCGGAGCAGGAGGCCTTCCCGGGTGGCGAAGAAGGTGCCCTGGGGCAGGACGTGGATGCCGCGCACGGCCGTGAACGGCCCCTGGGGCCTCCCGAAGGAGGCGTACCGGCCCCCGGTCCCGTCGGGTTCCAGGCACCCGGTCTCGCCGCCGTCCCCGCCCACGTAGAGCTTGCCGTCCGGGCCCCAGGCCAGGGCGCGCACGGGGCCGCCGGCCTCCAGGAGCCGCCACTTCACCCCGTCGTATTCCAGGACCCCCAGGCCGTTCCCCACGTACAGGAGCCCCCCGGGGCCCTGGGCGAAGGCCCAGTTCTGGGGGTGGGAGCCGCCGGCCTCGGTGGGGGAGAAGGAGCGCAGGAAGGGGGTGCCCGCCTCCCTGGGTTGGGCGGCCCCGGGCACGCCCAGGGCGAGCGCGAAGGTCAGGAGGGCGGCCTGGAGGTCATGCGTCATGGGGGAAGTCCGGAACCCCTCCAGCCTATCAGCCTCCGCTGCGCTCCAGGCCGGCATTGGCGCCCGCGGAGGCGAGTTTGGCCGCGCGGAAGGCGGGAAGCCCCCGGGTGGCGCCGGCCCTCAAGGATGTCCGGGGGTGAACCTGGACTGGCCCAGCTCGGTGAGCATCTGCGCCAGCACGTTCCCCGTCACCACCCGCCGGTAGTGGGCGGAGGCGCGGATGTCGTCGATGGGGCTGATGTCCTCCAGCACCGCGCGGCGGGCCTCCTCGATGGGAAGGGCCTCCAGGGGGTGGCCCGCCACGGCGGCCTCGGCGCGCCGCGCCCGCAGGGGCACGGGGGCCACCGAGCCCAGGCCCACCCTCAATTCCGTGACCACCCGGTCCTCGATGCGGGCATAGGCGGCCAGGCACACCTTGGATATGGCCTGGGCCTGCCGGGTGCCCACCTTGCGGTAGAAGTGGAAGCCCAGGCCCTGGGGCTTGGGCAGGCGGATCCGCGCCACCAGCTCGTCGGGGGCCAGGTCCATCTTCTTGTAGTCCAGGTGGAAGGCGTCGTAGGGCACCCACCGGGAGCCCCGCACGGAAACCAGCTGCACCTCGGCGCCGTAGGCCAGGAGGCTGGGCGGGGTGTCGGCGGCGGGGCTGGCGTTGACGATGTTGCCGCCCAGGGTGCCGCGGTTCTGGATGGCCAGGGCCCCCGTGGCCCGGGCGCTCTTCACCAGGTTGGGGAAGAACTGGTGCACCGCGCGCTGCTCCAGCAGCTCGGAATAGGTGATCAGGGAACCCAGGCTGAGCCGCGAGGGATCGTCCTCGATGCCCCGCAGCTCGTAGATGCGGGAGATGTCCAGCAGCCTGCGGCCCGGGAGGCGCCCCGCGTTGAACAGCACCATCAGGTCGGTGCCGCCGGCGATGGGCGTCCAGGCGCCGGGCTCCGCGGCCAGGATGCCCAGGGCCTCGGCCAGGGTGCCGGGGGCCTGGATGGCGTAGTCGGGGAGGAAGGACCTCATTTGCCCTCCCCCTGCCGGGCCACGGCCTGCACCGCGTCCAGGATCTTGGAATAGCCGGTGCAGCGGCACAGGTTGCCGGCGAGGCCCTCCCGCACCTGCTCCCGGTCGGGGTTGGGGCAGCGGCGCAGCAGGTCGTCGGCGGCCATGAGCATGCCGGGGGTGCAGAAGCCGCACTGGGCGGCGTTGTGGGTGAGGAAGGCGTCCTGGATGGGCGAGAGGGCCTCCCCCCCGGCCAGCCCCTCCACGGTCACCACCACGGCGTCCTGGGCCTGCAGGGCCGGGATGAGGCAGCTGTTGACCACCCTGCCGTTGAGCAGGACGGTGCAGGCGCCGCACTCCCCTTCCCCGCAGCCCTCCTTGGTGCCCGTGAGCCGCAGGCCCTCGCGCAGGACGTCCAGGAGCCGGGCCATGGGATGGGTCTCCACCGTGCGGCGCGCGCCGTTGACCTGGAGGGTGAGCAGGATGGTGTCAGGCATGGCGGGCCTCCTCCAGGCGGTTCAGGATCCGTTCGGGGGTCATGGGGACCTCGTCCAGGCGCAGGTCGCCCAGGGCGTCCCGCAGGGCGTTGAGGAGGGCCGGGGCCGGCCCGTCCATGGGCAGCTCCCCGATGCCCTTGGCCCCGCCGGGCCCGAAGGGGCTGCCCCCTTCCAGGAAGGCCACCCGGATGTGGGGCAGGTCGGCGGAGGTGGGGATGATGTAGTTGGTGAGCTGGTTGTTGGCCATGCGGCCCTCCCGGAAGGTGACCTCCTCCCAGAGCCCCCAGCCGATGCCCTGGGCCACGCCGCCCTGGATCTGGCCCGTGGCCAGCGTCGGGTTCACCACCCGGCCCACCTCCTGAACCGTGGCGAAGTCCTCCACCTTCACCTCGAAGGTGGCCAGGTCCACGGCCACCGCGGCCGCGTAGCAGGCCCAGGAGAAGTTGGGGTATGCGTCGCCCCGGTAGTTCTTGTCGTCCCAGGCGAAGCCGGGGTTGGCCTGGTACTGGCCGTAGGCCTTCAGGGAGCCCAGGCTCCGCCGGGCCTTCCGCACCGCCTCCCGGAACTCCCCGGGCCCGTAGGGCTCCGCCAGGAACCCGCCCTGCACCAGGGCCAGGCGCAACCCCCGGGCGGCGTCCTCCAGGATGCGGCCCACCACCATGGTGCTGCGGGAGGCCACGGTGGGACCGCTGTTGGGCACGAACTTCGTGTCCACCTCCGCCATGTCCACCATGTCCACCGGCAGCCCCAGGGTCTCGGCCACGATCTGGCAGAAGACGGTGTTCTTGCCCTGGCCCATTTCGGTGGAGGCCGCCAGCACCGCCACCGAGCCGTCCTCGAGCCCCTCCACCCCGGCCACGGAGGCCATGGTGGCCTCGCCGCTCCCGGTGAATCCGCAGCCGTGCATGAACACCGACAGGCCCACGCCCCGCTTCACGGGGTCGTCCCAGGCGTTGCGCACGGCGTAGGCCTTCTGCAGGTCCCGGTAGTGGATCTCGCCCATGGCGCGGTCCATGAGGCCCTCCAGCCCCGGGTCCTCCCGCATGACCTGGCCCGTGGCCATGGTGTCGCCCTCGCGCAGGAAGTTGATCCGGCGCAGGTCCACGGGGTCCATGCCCATGCGGCGCGCGGCCACGTCCATGTGGCGCTCGATGGCGAAGAGGCTCTGGGGGGCGCCGAAGCCCCGGAAGGCCCCGCAGGGGGGCGTGTTGGTGGCCACGGCCCGGGCCAGGATCCGCACCGCGGGGCAGGCGTAGACGCCCGCGGCGTGCAGGGCCCCCCGGCTCAGCACCACGGGGGAGAGGGTCGTGAAGGCGCCGCCGTCCAGGGCGAAATCGATGTCCAGGGCCAGGAGCCGGCCCTCCCCGTCGAAGGCGGAGCGGATGCGGGTGCGGGAGGGATGGCGCTTGGTGGTGGCGGCCATGTCCTCCTCGCGGTCGTAGGCGATCCGCACGGGCCGGCCGCTCTTGAGGGCCAGCAGCGCCGCGTGGCCCGCGATCACCGACGGGTAGTCCTCCTTGCCGCCGAAGGCGCCCCCCATCTCCAGGGCCACCACCCGCACCCGTTCGCCGGGGATCCCGAAGAGGTGCCTCAGGGCCTCGTGCACGTAGTAGGGGCACTGCAGGGATCCGGAGACGGTGACCTCGAGGCCTTCGGCCCCGCGCTCCACCGTGCCGATCATGGCGTTGGGCTCCAGGTAGAGCTGCTCCTGGGCGCCGGTGCGGTACTCCCCCTCCACCACGTGGGCGGCCCCCGCCCACACCGGGTCCGGGTCCCCCTTGGCGATGCGGATCTCCTTGAGGATGTTGCGCTCGCCGTGGATCACCCGGACGCAGGCCAGGGCCTCCTCGATGTCCAGCAGGGGAGGCAGTTCCTCCACCTCGAGCCGCACGAGGCGCCGGGCCTTCTCCGCCACCGCCCGGTCCGCATGGGCCAGGAGGAGCACGGGCTGCTCGGCGTGGGCGATGGTTCCGCCCAGGGGCACCAGGAAGGGCTGGTCGTCCACGTGGCCCGCCACGAAATTCTTCCCGGGGATGTCCGCGGCCGTCACCACCGTGATGGCGTCCCAGGGGACCCCCTCCCCGAACGTGATGCCCCGGAGGATGCCCCGGGCGCACCGGGAACGGACCGTCACCCCAACCAGGCAACCGGGCAGCTCCACGTCATCCGTGTACCGGGCCGAGCCCATGACCTTGCCCCGGCCTTCCTTGCGAATGGTTGAAGCCCCGATCACGTCCACCTCCCCCTGAGCCTGAAACTCAACTTCACGGCCAAGTATGACGCAGCGGGCCCCGGGAGGCCAATCCTCCCGGAGCCCGCTGCGGGCGATGCGTCGGCTACTTCTTGGGAAGGGTGGAGGCCACGCCCTGCACGTAGTAGTCCATGGCGCCCAGTTCCGCGTCGGTCATGGTCTTGCCCTTGGGAACCTTGATCTTCCCGTCCTGGGCGACCACGGGGCCGGCGAAGGGGTGGAACTTGCCGGCGGCCATGGCCTTCTCCTCCTTCTGGACGAGGGCCTTCACGTCGGCCGGAATGGCCTTGTTGAGGGGGGCCAGCTGGATCATGCCCTCCTTGAAGCCGCCCCACACGTTGGTGCCCTTCCAGGTGCCGGCCAGGACTTCCTTGACGGTGCGGGTGTAGAAGGCGCCCCAGTGGTGGGTGGTGCCGGTGAGCTGGGCGGTGGGGCCGTACTTGCTCATGTCGGAGTGGTAGGAGAAGGCGTAGACGTTCTTGTTCTCCTTGTGCTTCTCCTCCGCGGCCTGGACGATGGCGGTGGAGTCGGTGTGGTGGGTGATCATGTCGGCGCCCTGGGAGATCAGGGTGAGGGCGGCCTCGCGCTCCTTGCCGGGATCGAACCAGGAATTGACCCAGATGACCCGCACTTCGGCCTTGGGATTGACGCTGCGCATGCCCTGGGTGAAGGCGTTGATGCCCTGCATCACCTCGGGGATGGGGAAGGCCGCGACGTACCCAGCGATGTTCGACTTGGTCATCTTGCCGGCGATGACGCCGTTGAGGAAGCGGCCCTCGTAGAAGCGGGCGTTGTAGATGCCCATGTTGGGACCGGTCTTGTAGCCGGTGGCGTGGAAGAAGAACCGGTCGGGGAAGGCCCGGGCGACCTTCTCGGTGGGGTTCATGTAGCCGAAGGAGGTGGTGAAGACGATCTTCGCGCCGCCGGTGACGAGGCCGCGCACCACGCGCTCGGCGTCGGCGCCCTCGGGGACGTTCTCCACGAACTTGGTGGTGACCTGGCCGCCCATGGCCTTCTCCATCTCCTTGCGGCCGATGTCGTGCTGGTAGGTCCAGCCCGCGTCCCCGACGGGGCTGACGTAGACGAACCCGACCTGGGTGGGCGCGGCGGGGGCTGCGGCCAGGACGGAGGCGGCGATCATGCCGCCCAGGGTGGTCACGACTGTTTTCCGGGAATTCATGGATTCCTCCAGAAGGAGTGGGGTGGGTGGGAAGCTATCAGGCCTCGGGGCTGAAGGGCTGGCCCAGCGAGGCCGGGGAATTGAGGCGGATGGTGTTCTTGTTGTGGGAGATGAGGACCAGGACGATGATCGTGGCCGCGTAGGGCAGGGCCGAAAGGAACTGGGACGGGACGTTCAGGTGCATGCCGGAGCCCTGCACGAACATCTGGGTGATCATGCAGCCGCCGAACAGGTAGGCGCCCACCATCACCCGGGCGGGCCGCCAGGTGGCGAACACGACCAGGGCCAAGGAGATCCAGCCACGGCCCGCCACCATGCCCTCCACCCACAGGGGGGTGTAGAAGACGGACAGGAAGGCGCCGCCGATGCCGGCCATGCCGCCCCCGAACAGCACCGCCATGTATCGGATGCGCACCACGTTGTAGCCGACCGAATGGGCGGCCACGGGGGCTTCGCCCACCGCCCTCAGCACCAGGCCCAGGCGGCTGCGGTACAGGAACCAGGCCACCCCGCCCAGCAGGGCCCAGGAGAAGTACACCAGCCCCTGGTGCTCGAAGAACGCATGGCCCAGCACCGGGATCCGGTGCAGCCCAGGGACGTTCCACGCCGCCACGCTGGGCAGGGCGACGGATTCGTAGGGCTTGCCGATGAAGGCGGAAAGGCCCACCCCGAAGATGGACAGGGCCAGCCCCGAGGCCACCTGGTTGGCCATGAACGTCAGTGCGGCGACGGCGAAGATGAGGCCCATGACCATGCCCGCGGCCATGCCGGCCAGGATGCCCAGGAGGGGATTGCCGGTGTGCACGGTGACGGCGAAGGCGGCCACGGCGCCCATGGACATGATGCCCTCGGTGCCCAGGTTCAGGACCCCGGACTTCTCCGTGACCAGTTCGCCCACGGCGGCGATGATGAGCGGCGTCCCCGCCACGATGGTGGCGAAGAGGATGGAGGAAAGGAGACTCGGCTGCATCACTATCTCCTATTTCTTCCAGCGGATGCGGTGGGTGATGAAAACGTCGGAACAGAGCAGGAAGAACAGCAGCAGGCCCTGGAACACCTTGGAGATGGAGTAGGGGAGGGCCAGGTACTGCTGGGCCTGTTCCCCGCCCAGGTAGAGGAGGGCCATGAGGAGCCCGGAGAAGAAGATGCCCACGGGATCCAGGCGTCCCACGAAGGCCACGATCATGGCCGCGAAGCCGTAGCCGGGCGAGATGTGCTCGGTGATCTGCCCCACGGGCCCGGCGATCTCGGCCACGCCCGCGATGCCCGCCATGGCCCCGCCCACCAGCATGCCGATCCACACGGTGCGCCGGGCCGAGAAGCCCGCGTAGCGCCCGGCGTTCTCCGCCTGGCCCGCGACCTTCATCTGGTAGCCCATGAAGCTGCGGTTCATGAAGATCCAGCCCGCGATGAGGGCGCCGACGGCGATGAGGAGCCCGGCGTTGAGCCGCGTGCCCGCCACCAGGATGGGCATGGTGGCCTTGGCCTGGAACAGCCGGGTCTGGGGGAAGTTGAACCCGTCGGGGTCCATCCAGGGGCCGTGCACCAGCCAGGACACGATCAGCTCGGCGATGTACACCAGCATGAGGCTCGTGAGGATCTCGTTGGCGTTGAAGCGCGTCCTCAGCCAGGCCGGGATGGCCGCCCAGAACATGCCGCCCAGGGCCCCGGCGATGATCATGGCCGGGAGCAGGAGCAGGCTCGAGGAGTCGTGGAAGTGCAGGGCCAGGCCGCCCCCGGCCAGGGCGCCGATGAGCAGCTGGCCCTCGGCCCCGATGTTCCAGATGTTGCCCCGGAAGCCCACGGACAGGCCCACCGCGCAGAGGATGAGGGGCGTGGCCTTCAGGAACAGCTCGGCGACCCCGTACTTGTCCTGGATGGGGTTGAGGAAGAAGACCTTGAAGCCCTCCACCGGGCTCTTGCCCAGGAGGTGGAAGAGCAGCATGCCCGAGGCCACCATCAGCCCCACCGCCAGCAGCGGGGACAGGTAGCGCATGAGCCGGGAAGGTTCGGGACGCTGTTCGAACTTAAGCCACATGGGGCGCCTCTTCCTTGGCCAGATCCGCGTCCGGCCACATTCCGCTCATCCAGACGCCCACTTCCTCGACCCCCGTCTCCGAGGTGGCCTTCGACGGCGAAAGGCGGCCCTTGGCGATCACCACGAGGCGGTCGCAGATCTCGAACAGTTCGTCCAGCTCCTCGGAGATCACCAGGACGGCCGTGCCCTTCTCCCGGAGCCCCAGCAGCTGCTGCCGGATGAAGGAGGCCGCGCCCACGTCCACGCCCCAGGTGGGCTGGGCCAGCACCAGGACCTTGGGATCCTGGAGGATCTCCCGGCCCACGATGAACTTCTGGAGGTTGCCCCCGGAAAGGGACTTGGCCTCGCTCCCGGCCCCGCCGCACTTCACATCGAAGAGCCGGATGCAGTCGTCGGCGAAGCTCCGGGCCGCCTTGCGGCGGATCATGCCGAAGCGCACCATGCGCCTGCGGAAGGCCGTGAGGAGCACGTTCTCGGTGAGGGACAGCCGCGGAACCGCGCCGCGCCCCAGGCGCTCCTCGGGCACGAAGCACATGCCCAGGGCCCGGCGCCGGGAGGCGTTCATGCGCCCCGCGGGCTCTCCGCACACGTGGATCCACCGCTTGTCCGGGACCGGCTCCTCGCCGGAGATGGCCCGGAGCAGCTCCTGCTGCCCGTTGCCCGAGACGCCGGCGATGCCCACGATCTCGCCGCTGCGCACCTCCAGGTTGATGTCCTTGAGGTCCACGCCGAAGGGATCCTCGGATTTCACCGAAAGGCCCTCGATCCGCAGGCGCACCTCCCTGCCCTCCTCGGGCTCGCCGTGGCTGAAGGTGGGCAGGTCCTCGCCGATCATGAGGCGGGCCATGGTCTTGGGCGTCTCCTGGGAGGGGGTGCAGTGGCCCGTGACCCGGCCGTTGCGCAGCACCGTGGCGGTGTGGCAGAGCTCCTGGATCTCGTCCAGCTTGTGGCTGATGTAGAGGATGCTCACCCCTTCCGAGGCCAGCTGGCGCAGCGTCTCGAAGAGCTTGCGCACCGCCTGGGGCGTGAGCACCGAAGTGGGCTCGTCCAGGATGAGGAGCCGGGGGTTCTGCAGCAGGCACCGGATGATCTCCACCCGCTGGCGCTCGCCGACGCTCAGGGCGTGCACGAGCCTGCGGGGGTCCACCGGCAGGCCGTACTTCTCCGAGATCTCCTCGATGCGCCGGGAGAGGCCGGCCAGGTCCAGGCGGCCCGGGACGGCCAGGGCCACGTTCTGGGCCACCGTCAGCGTCTCGAAGAGGGAGAAGTGCTGGAACACCATTCCGATGCCCAGCTCCCGCGCGTGGGCGGGGTTCTGCACCGAGACGGGCCGCCCTTCCCAGTGGAGCTCGCCCTTGTCGGGGCGGGTGACGCCGTAGATGATCTTCATCAGCGTGGACTTGCCCGCGCCGTTCTCGCCCAGGACCGCCCGGATCTCCCCGGGCATGATGGTCAGGTCCACGTTGTCGTTGGCGATGACCGAGGGGTAGATCTTGCTGACCCCTTTGATGACTAGCCGCGGTGTCTCGGATTGGGCGTTCGGCATTGGTGATCCCACTCAGGCTGACCTTCGATCCGGCGGTTTCCAGGCGGATCCCCCACAGCGGGGAAGCGCCATATAAATCAATTATTCCAACTGCCCACGGGCGGCGCCTAAATTATGACCGAGAGGTCATCTCAAGGCAGGGCAGGAAGAGAAAGAGTCACTGGATGCGGTATGCAAGTGAGGATAAACAAAAAAGAGACCATCGTGTCAAAATATTTTCACTCCCGCCGCCCCCAGGTCCCGCTTGCCCCGTCGTTTGCACACTAAGTTTATCATTTCCAGTAGTAAAATTGGTCGTTCGCCCCAAGAAATGACAGCCGTCACACCTCCGGAGCCCCCCATGACCGAGCCCAACCTCCTCGTCTGCCGCTGCCGTTTCATGCTCCCCCTGGCCGCCCCCGACCGCTCCCGGCGCATCCAGGACGGCTATGTGCTCGCCCAGGGCGGGGAGATCCTCGAAGCGGGGCCCTACGACCCGGCGGTGGGCAGGCGCCTGGCGGAAACCTGGGGCCGCCGCCTGCGCGTCCTGCACACCCGCCGGGAGATCCCCTCCGACGACCCCGTGCCCATGCAGGACATGGTGCTGCTGCCGGCCTTCGTGAAGGCCCACGGCCACGACCACGAGCAGCCCCTCATCGGCATCGCCCGGGACGAGCCCCTCACCGCGTGGCTCGACCACGCCGTGAACTCCTTCACGGGCTTCCTCAACGCCCGGAAGGACGAATTGCGCGAGCGCCTGGGCCGCACCCCCCAGGCCGTGACGTACCGCATGGCGCGCCTGTGCGACATCCACTACGGCATCACGGCCTCCATGGTCCACCACTGCAACTGGAACAAGTTCCACCTGGAGGACATCGCCCAGGCCAACGAGGCCGCGGGCACCACCATGATCGTGGCGGTGGGCGGCCAGGACCGCTTCTACGCCAAGGAACTCCTGGACGCGCCGGGCGACGCCCTGGCGAGGCTGGAGAAGGCCCTGGCGATCCAGGCCGGATGCGAGCGCACCCGCTTCGTGCCCGGCCCCGACCAGTGCTTCTCCAACAGCCGCGCGGTGCTGATGCCCCAAAAAACCTGGGCCCGGGAGCACGGGACCCTCTTCCACATCCACAGCTCGGAGGAGCCCCGCACCACGAAGTGGTTCACGGAATCCATCGAACCCGGGCTCACGCCCGTGGAGTACTTCCAGGAGATCGGCATCCTGGACGGGGGCACCGTCCTGGCCCACCAGGTGAACTGCGGGCCCCGGGACATCGAGCTCATCGCCCGCTCCGGCGCCGCCGTGGTGCACAATCCGCTGGCCAACACCATCCTCGGCTCGGGCATGCCCCCCCTCATCGACATGCTCAAGGCCGGCGTGCCCGTGGCCATCTCCACCGACGGCTCGGGCTCCGCGGACAACCAGAACATCCTGGCCGCGGCGCGCCTGGCCTCCCAGTACCAGAAGGCCCTGCACCAGGACGCCACGCTCCTCCCGTCCCAGCAGCTCCTGGAGATGATCACCGTCGCCCCCAACCGCATCCTCCGCCTCAACCAGGGGGAACTGGCCCCGGGACGGCAGGCGGACTGGATCCTCCTGGACCTGGCCCGGCCCAACCTGGTCCCCACCCGCCTGGACAACGTCACCGAGAACCTCCTCTGGGCCGCCGACGGGTCCGAGGTGGACGCGGTGGTGGCCCACGGCGCGGTGCTCAAGCTGGACGGCCAGCTCCTCCCGTGGCGCGACGGCACCCGCCCGGAAACCATCCTCGCCCAGGTGCAGGCCCTTTCCGAGTGGTTCGCGGCCTACCGCGCCGAGGCCCCCGAAGTGACGGGAACCGGCGCCCACGGCTGAGGACCGAGGATTTCTGGAGTTTTTTTTACGCCTCTGTCACGGACTGGAAACGGCGGGCAGGGAGCTGTATTATACAGAGTCTCAGTCTCTTCATTACTGATTGAAATAATTTAGGTTATAAAAAGGACCAAGTCTTTTGAAATCATGTAACTTTTTTTCTTGATTTCACATGAATGGAAATTATTCTTTCAGTCACCAATCAACAGCCAAAGGAGGCTTTGTGCCGAGATCCCGTGGGTCCCTCACCCTTTTTGCATTCGCACTCGTGGCTGTCCCCACCGTCCTGGTGGCCCAGACCAGTTCCACCTCCGCCCTGGGCGGCGTGATCCGGGACGGTTCCGGCAAGCCCGTGGCCGGCGCCCTGGTGCGCATCAATTCCGCCACCATGATCGGCGGCGAGAAAACGACGGTGAGCGCGGAGAACGGCGCCTACCGGTTCTCGGCCCTGCCCCCCGGGTCCTTCAGGATTTCGGTGTCGGCCAAAGGCCTTGTGACCCAGACCCAGAACGCCCTCCTGGAACTGGGCCGCACCGCCACGGTCAACTGGAAACTGCCCAGCGCCAACGCCGGCGCCACGGTGGAAGTGGTGGCCTCCACCGCCCGCGTGGACGACGCCGCGGTGGGCCAGACCCAGAACTTCGACACCACCGCCCTGGCCACCCTCCCCGTGGACCGCACCATCACCGCCATCATGGACCTCACCCCCGGCGTCAACGGGAACCGGGCCTGGGGCGGCTACTCCGGCGAGAACGCCTACATGATGGACGGCGTGAACATCAGCGATCCCTCCGGCGGAACGGTGTGGATCTACCCCAACGTGGACTGGTTCTCCGAGGTCCAGGTGGCCGGCCTGGGCGCCAACGCGGAGTTCGGCGGCTACATGGGCGGCTTCGTCAACGGCCTGGTCAAGCGCGGCGGCAACACCTTCGAGGGCAACGTCAGCGCCTACTACGCGGATTCCAAGTGGCAGTCGCGCATCAACGTCAGCCACCCCGACCTGCAGGAGGCTGACAAGGACATCCTCCCCACCAAGAACTGGGACGTGGCAGCCGGCGTCGGCGGCCCCATCATCAAGGACAAGCTCTGGTTCTTCGTCTCCGCGGAACGCTCGGAGCAGCAGACCTCCCCCACCGGCGCCGAACTGCCCCAGCGGGACCAGAAGGTCATGGCCCTGGCCAAGCTCACCTGGGCCCCCACCACCAACACCACCCTGGAGTTCCTGGCCGAGCACGACTACGTGGGCCGCGACCGGCGCTACATCGACAAGTACACCATGCCCGAGGCCACCCAGAAGGAATCGGCCCCCAACCATTCCTACAGCCTCACCTGGACCCAGACCATGGATTCGGACAAGGTGCTCACGGTCAAGGCCTTCGGCTACTCCGGACGCTACGACATGCCCGGCTACGGGGGCAACGCCCTGAGCCTGGACACCATCGACCTCTGGCAGTACGACCCCAAGAAGCCCGCCCGGGAGTTCTACAACAACTCCACCTACGAGGACTTCAACTACCGGGCCCGGGCCACGGTGCAGGCCACCTTCGACTGGTTCAAGACCGGCCTCATCACCTCCGGCGACAGCCACGCCTTCCGGTTCGGCATCGAGCGCGAACAGGCCTCGGACGAGGAGCTGGAGCGCTTCCCCGGAAACCTGAACCTGAACGCCACGATCTACCAGTACGATGACGGCACCCTGGAACTGGACGGCGACTACCTCATCCAGGGCGGGGGCTGGAACGTGCGCCAGCGCGTGGACCGCCTCGCCGCCTTCGCCCAGGACACCTGGCGCGTCAACGACCGCCTCACCATCAGCCCCGGCCTGCGCTTCGAGCAGTTCAAGGCCCGCTTCTACGGCGGCGACACCCTCTGGAACAAGAGCACCTACGCCCCGCGCCTGGGCGTGGCCTACGCCCTCACGGCGGACCAGACCACCATGCTCAAGGCCCACTGGGGCAAGTACTACGCCGGCTACTCCACCTACTTCATCGACCGGGCCATCCAGTCCGCCATTCCCATGAAGCGCTACTACAGCTGGGGCAACTACCCGGTCATCGGCAATGTCCTGGATCCCTCCACCTGGCCCGACCACACCCCGGGCACCGCCGACAACTACGAGTACCGGCGCGTGAACGACCTCACCCTCGTGGATCCCAACGCCCGGCAGCCCTACACCATCGAGACCACCGTCTCCATCGACCACAAGTTCGGCACGCTCTGGAGCGCCACCGCATCCTACGTCTCCCGGGACTTCAAGGACAGCCTGGTGCGCACCGACCAGGGCGTGGATCCCAAGGGGACCTACAACACCTTCGTGAACCCCCTGAACGGGCAGAACTTCAATATCTGGAAGCCCGGCACGTACTATGATCCCATCCTCGACTTCAGCGTCGAGAACCACGCCTACGTGACGAAGAACGAGGACAGCGCCAAGCGCAAGTACGAAGCCGCGACCGTGACCCTGGACCGCCTCCTGTCCAATTCCTGGAGCATGAACCTCAGCTACACCCACGCCTCCCTCAAGGGCAACATCCAGCGCGCGGACAGCTACGACAAGGTCTACTACAACCCCAACCTGCAGGCCAACTCCTACGGGAACCTCCCGGGCGTCAACGACCACGAATTCAAGGCCCGGGGGTTGTACGAGCTCCCCTGGAACATGCGCCTTTCCGCCACCTACACCTACCTGAGCGGCACCCACTGGACCCCCACCTATCGCACCGACTCCTACAACAGCACCCGCTACGCCGTGAACCTGGAGCCCCTGGGCAGCCAGACCTACCCCTGCCGCTCCCTCCTGGACCTGCGGGTGACGCAGATGTTCAATTTCACCAAGAAGGCCCGCATGGAGGTCTTCGTCGAAGTCCTCAACGCCCTGAACCGTCAGGGCGTGACCACCTACATCACCCGCGCGAACACCAACACGAACGACAACTCCAGCGTGTACAAGGACTATAAGTACCCCTCGGAGTTGGACGCCGGACGCCGCCTCCAGTTGGGCGCCCGCTACAATTTCTAGTTTGGTCCATTGAACGTGAGCGGCGCGGTGGGTCTCCGGACCCCCCGCCCGCGGCCTCGCCGAAAGGAAGCCATGCTCCGCAGTTGCCTTCTCCTTCTCCTGACGTGCCTCCTGGGCGCGGCGCCGCCCAAGGGCACCCTGGTCATCGTGGGCGGCCACGGCACCACGCCCGACATCATGGACGCCTTCCTCAAGGGCGCCGGGGGCCGGGGCGGCGTCATCGGCATCATCCCCACGGCCACCGAGGACCCCGAAGGGGAGATCAAGGACTGGAACGAGACCCTGCCCCCCAACGGCATCACCCTGGTGCCCCTGGACGTGCGCAAGCGCGAGGATTCCTCCGCCCCCGCCATGCTCGAGGCCGCCGCGCGCTGCACCGGGTTCTGGTTCTCCGGCGGGGACCAGGCCCGGGTGGGCGACAAGATCGTGGGGACCCCCCTCCAGAAGCTCATCCTGGACAAGTACAAAGCCGGGGCCGTGGTGGGCGGCACCAGCGCGGGCGCGGCCATCATGTCCAAGATCATGCTGGTGGGCGAGGATGTCTTCGGCAAGCTGGACCTGAGGGAGATGGGGCCCAACGCCTACATCACCCGGGAAGGCATGGGCTTCCTGCCCCCCGACGTGGTCATCGACCAGCACTTCGTCAAGCGGGGCCGCCAGAACCGGCTCCTGAGCATCGCCATGACCTACCCCGGCGTCCTGGCCATCGGGGTGGACGAGACCACCGCCCTGGTGGTGCGCAAGGGGGTGGGGACGGTGTACGGCGCCAGCGGGGTCATGGTCTTCGACACCCGGGGCATGAAGCTCAAGGGGGGCTCCTTCACGGACCTCAAGCTCCACTTCCTGCGCAAGGGCGGCACCATCGATCTCGCCACCCGCGCGGTCAAGCCCTGACATGCGGCTCCTCCTGCCCTTCCTCATCGCTTCGAGCCTGCTGGCGGCGCCCGGGGAGCGGCGGATCCCCTCCGATCCCCTGCGCCTGAAGGCGACGGTCTCGTACGGGGAGATGGAGGCCTTCCTGGCGGAGGTGGCCCGGCCGGGCTTCATCACCGTCACGGAGGAGGGCCGCAGCCACGAGGGCCGCGCCATCCGCCTGGTGCGCCTGAACCGCGGCGGCGCCAAGGCCCGCTTCAAGGTCCTCTTCTACGCCCAGCAGCACGGCAACGAGATCTCCGGCAAGGACGCCCAGCTCTGCCTCATCCGGGCCATCGCGGACAAGCCCGCCCTCCTGCCGGAGGACGTGGACCTCTACCTCATGCCCATGGTGAACCCCGACGGGGCCGAGGCCGGGCGGCGCACCAACGGCGCCCAGGCCGACCTGAACCGGGACCACATCCGGCTCCTCCAGCCCGAGACCCGCGCCCTCCACGCCGTGGCCCGGCGCATCCTCCCCCACCTGGCCGTGGACAGCCACGAATTCACCCGGGACGGCAAGGACTGGGACGCCCGGGGCTGGGACTGCTGGCCCCTGATCACCCTGGACGGCCTCAACGCCCCCTGGATTCCCGCGGCCCTGCGCCGGGAGGCCCTGGCCCGGGTGGAATCCGCCCGGCCCGTCATGGCCCGGGCCGGGTACCCCTACGCGCGCTACACCGTGGGGGGCCTTCCGCCCCTGGACGAGATGCGGCCCTCCACCACCGAGGTGGACGACGGCCGCAACAGCCTGGGCTGCATGGGCACCCTCTCCTTCATCATCGAGGCCGGCGTCCGCCGGGAACCCGGCGCCCCCCAGGACCTCCCGGCCCGCGCCGACGCCTACACCCGGCTGTACCGCCACCTCCTGGGCACCGCCGCCTCGAGGCGCAGGGTCCTGGCCCTGTGCGAAGCCGCCCGCAGGGAGCCCCTGCCCCCCTACCTTCCCACGAACTTCTTCTGGGCCGCCCTGGAGGGCCGCACCGGCACCGTCAAGGTGACGGAACGGGCCACGGGCAAGGTGCTGGAGGTCCCCTCCCCGGGGCTCATGACGGACCTGGTCGTCAAGCGCAGCGTGCCCACGCCCCGGGCCTACGTCGTCGACGCCGCGGCCGCGGGCACCTTCAAGGCCCTCCTGGACCGCCACGGGATCCTCTATTCCCAGGCCGGACCCGCCCCCATCCAGGCCGAACGGTGCCGCCTCCTGCGGGTGGAGGCCGGCTACGACGATATCTACGGCCGCTACGAGAACCGCCAGATCGTGGAGCGGGACCCCGCCGCCCCCCACGCCTTCCCCGAGGGCTCCCTGGTGGTTCCCCTCGATCAGCCCCTGGCGCGCTGCGCCATCGGCATCCTAGAACCCTGCCTCCTGTACGGGCTATACAGCTACCGGGATTTCAGCACCCTGGCCCTGCCCGATGGTACCCTTCCGGTCTGGCGCGCACGCTAGCCGGACCTTGGAGTCGCACGATGCTCCTCATCAAGAACGCCGATATCCATTCCCCTTCCCCCGAAGGCCGGTGCGACCTGCTCGCCGGCGGCGGGAAGATCCTGCGCATGCATCCGGACATCCGGATCCCCCGGCGCTACCTCGAAGTCATCGACGCCCGGAACCTCATCGCCGTGCCGGGCTTCATCGACGGCCACGTCCACATCATGGGCGGCGGGGGCGAGGGGGGCCCCGCCACCCGCACCCCCGAGCTGGCCTTCTCCGACGCCGTCCTGGGCGGCGTGACCACCATCGTGGGCTGCCTGGGCACGGACGGGGTCACGCGCACCATGGCCGGGCTCCTGGCCAAGGCCCAGGGGCTGGAGGCCGAGGGCATCACCACCTTCGCCCTCACCGGCCACTACGCGGTGCCCGTGCACACCCTCACGGGCAGCATCGAGGGGGACCTCCTCTGCATCGAGAAGATCCTGGGAGTCGGCGAGGTGGCCATGTCCGACCACCGGTCCTCCCAGCCCACCTTCGAGGACTTCGCCCGGCTCGCCGGGGAGACCCGCCGGGGCGGGATCCTCTCCGGCAAGGCCGGCGTGGTGAACATCCACCTGGGCGACGGGCGCCGGGGCCTGGAATACCTCCGGCGGCTGCTGCTGGAGACCGAGGTGCCGGCCCGCCAGTTCCTGCCCACCCACATCAACCGCAACCCCACCCTCTTCGAGGAGGGCACCGCCTACGCCCTGGCGGGGGGCTTCGTGGACTTCACCACCTCCACCGTCCCGGCCTTCGTGGAGGCCGGGGAGATCAAGCCCTCCGAAGGCCTCCGCCGCATGCTGGACGCCGGAGTGGACCCGGGCCACATCACCTTCACCTCCGACGGCCAGGGCAGCCTCCCGGATTTCGACGTCAACGGCCGCATCCAGGGCGTGGGCGTGGGCCGCGTCACCAGCCTCTTCCCCGAGGTGCGGGACGCCGTGCAGAAGGAGGGGGTCCCCCTGGCCACCGCCCTGCGGGTCATCACCTCCAACCCCGCGCGCATCTTCAAGCTCCATGCCAAGGGCCAGCTGGCCCCGGGCATGGACGCCGACATCGTCCTCCTGGACCCCCGGGACCTCTCCATCCACACCATGATCGCCAAGGGCCGCGTGCTCATGAAGGCCGGCAAGGTCCTCGTCAAGGGGACGTTCGAGTGACGGAACTCCTGGGCAGGCCCGCCGCGGACTGGATCGCCGAGCAGGGCCTGCCCCTCCACCTCACTTCCCTGCCCAGGATCCGCGAGAACGTCCGGGCCTTCACCCGGGTCTTCCGGGACCTCTACCCCCGGGGCGCCGTGCGGTACGCCGTGAAGGCCTGCGCCCACCCCGTCCTCCTCGCCGCCATCCGGGCCGAGGGCGCCGGCGCCGACGTGGCCTCCCCCTTCGAGGCCCGCATGGCCCTCCAGGCCGGCCTGGACCCGCGCACCCTGGACCTCAACGGCAACTGCAAGGAGGACGAGCTCATCCGCGAGGCCCTGGCCTCGCGCATGCTCATCGTGGCCGATTCCGCCGAGGAGCTCGCCCTGGTGGAGGCCACGGCGCGGGCCATGGGCCGCCGGGCCCGGGTCCTGCTCAGGCTCTCCGGCTTCCACCTGGGCGGCGTGACCGGGGAGGCCATCTTCACGGCGGGCCCCTGGTCCAAGTTCGGCATCCCCCTGGCGGAGATCCCGCCCCTCCTGGAGAACCTGGGGGCCTACCCCTCGGTGCGCTTCCTGGGCTTCCACACCCACATCGGCTCCCAGATCACCCGGGTCGAGCCCTACCTGGCCGTCCTGGGCCGCATGGTGGAACTGGGCCGGGTGCTCCGGGACCGCACCGGGGCCTGCCCCGTCCTGAACCTGGGCGGGGGCTTCCCCGTGAACTACCTGGAGGAGCCCGCCTGGGACGAACTGCGCCGGCGCACCGCCGCCCGGGACGGGTTCAGCTGGAACCTGGGCCTGGCCGGCCTGGACGCTGACGGCGTCTGGCAGGGCGAGGCCTACCACAGCCCCTGGCCCAAGGAGCAAATGGTGGAAGCCATCCTCCGGGGCACGGTGACCGTGGACGGCGAGGCCCTTCCCGTCCTCCGGGCCCTGGAATCCCTGGACACCCCCGAACTGCTGGTGGAACCCGGCCGCGCCATCGCCGAGGACGCCGGCCTCACCCTCTGCCGCGTCGCCCACGTGCGCAGGGCCGGGGGCGCCCACAACCTGGTCACCGTGGAAATGGGCGTCCTGAGCCACGCCGACGCCATGCTGGAGGGCCTTCCCAACCGCTGGGACATCCTCGAAGGCCCCGACGACCCCGAGCCCTTCGAGACCTTCGTGGCCGGCAACCTCTGCTTCTCCGGCGACCTCCTTGCGAGGTTCCAGACCCGCCTGAGGCGCCGCCCCCGGCGGGGCGACACCCTCCTGATCCGCGACACCGGCGCCTACACCGCCCATTTCATGGCCAGCAACGCCAACGCCTACCCCCGCCCCCCGCGGCTCCTGGTGCACGGCGACGGCGACGTGACCGTGATGAAGCGCAGGGACCGCTACGAGGACCTCTTCGCCTAGGCTCCCGTTGTCGGGCGCACGATGCACCTTGCAATAGTCCATAAATGGACTAAATTGATAATTGGGTGCAAAAATGAACCGCAATAATGTCGAAGACCTCGCCACGGGCCCCCAGGGGGCAGGCCGGGGTGTGGATGCGCAGCGCCATTCAGGACCCGCGATCCGCGCCTTCTTCCGGATCAGCGAGGAATGGAAGCTCTCCGTGGAGGAGCAACTGGACCTCCTGGGGATGGAGAGCCGGTCCACCTTCTTCAACTGGAAGCGGGCGCAGAATGCTCGACTGGACCGGGACCAGCTTGAGCGGGTCTCCCACGTGCTGGGGATCTACAAGGCCTTGAGGATCCTGTTCCCCTCGGTGGAACAGGCCAACGCATGGGTGAAGAAGCCCAATGCCGCCCCGCTGTTCGAGGGGCAGCCGGCCCTGGGCCGGATGCGGGAGGGCATCCGGGGGCTGTTCGCGGTGCGCTCCTACCTGGACGCGCAGCGGGGAGGGTGGGCGTGAGGCGGGCGGCCCTGGACGGGCAACCCTCCTGGCGGGTCATCGCGGCCCGGCATCCCCCCATTACGCTGTTCGAGCTGGTGGCGTCCCGCGAGGACTTCGAGGCGCTGTACGAACTCGAAGCCGCCTTCAGCCCCCACTACGACGAAATTACCCTGCTCCAGTATCTACCCCGTTCCAAATGGGTCTTCGGACCCGGGAGCGGGTACATCATGGCGCCCTTCGCCTACCTGACCTCATCCCGGTTCACCGACGGCACCTTCGGGGTTTACTACGCGGCCATGGACGAGGAGACCGCCATCCGGGAGGTCGCCTTCCACCGGGGCATCTTCATGTCCAGGACCCACGAACCGGCTTCGGCCCTGGAGGAACAGATCCTAATCGCCCGCATTTCGGGGGAACTGGTGGACATCCGGGGCCAACAGGCCTCCCAGCCGACCTTGTACGCGCCGGACCCGCTGGCCTACGGGCCTGCCCAGGCGTTTGGCGCCAGCCTGCGCGGTGCCGGGGAGACCGGGATCGCCTTCTCCAGCGTCCGGAACGCCGGGGGGGAATGCGTGGGCATCTTCCGCCCCAGGGCCGTCAAGGAATGCCATCAGGTTCGCCCCCTTCGCTACGTTTGGGACGGTGCCAAAATCGCCGGTTGGGCCTAGAAGCCCGGGTAAGTATTCGCACGTGTCCCGGACGTTCGCCCCGGTTCGTTGCTGCGGGCCAAGCCCGCAGCAACGGAAGGCTCTCACCCCATGGTTGGGCCTGTGTTTTCACCTAGTGGCCCCGACCCACCTCAGGGCCTCTCTTCGAGTGCTGCGAGGAGGGCCTTGGACCGCGCCAACGCTAATCAGGAAACGCGACCTCGTCCCGAACCAGCCCTTCAGCAGGTCTGGGCTCGAGCTAACTTCAAAAGATTGCGGGCGGTGCAGACCCTGTTCCATTCGGCCTGGACCTTCGCCAACGGGCCAGGCTTTACCTCAAATACGCCTTCCAGGCCCTTTTCGGCTCCCCCTGGTCGTTAGGCGGTTCCGTTTTCGTTGAATCAGCCTGACCCGGAGCGACGAAGGAGCGCAGGGGCAGACTGATTCAACGAAAACGATCGGGGCGCCTATCTGGAACACGTGCGCTTCCTTGGCCACCCTCCTAACCCGTCCCCCGCCCGGAAAATTCAGGCTTGAGAATTCAGAATCTATATTCTAAATTTAGATTCGAGGTTCCACCATGAATGTACGCCGCGAGAAGGAACGTCACCAGCGCCGGGAACTGCTCCTCGAAGCCGCCGGCAGGGTCTTCGGGCGCAAACCCTTCGATGAGGCCACCATGCAGGAGGTCGCCGCCGAGGCGGAGATCGGCATGCAGGGCCTCTACGAGCACTTCGCCTCCAAGCAGGAACTGTACGAGCAGGTGGTGCAGGCCCGGGCGGAGAGCTTCCACCTGCGGGCCGGCGCGGCCCTGGCCGCGCGGGGGGGGTCGCCCCTGGACCGCATCGAGGCCCTGGCCCAGGTGTACGCGGAGTCCTTCCAGGACCGGCCCTTCTCCCTGCCCACCTTCGTGCGGGACCGGGTGCAGTTCGACTGGGGCTTCGACTCCAGGTTCATCCCCAGCCTGGGCGAGATCTACCGGGAGGAGCGGGCCCGCCTCAAGGACCTGGTGCAGGAGGCCCTGGACCAGGGGCTCCTGCGGCCCCTGGATCCGGAGTTCCTCACCCAGCTGGCCATGGAGGTGATCCAGGCCTCCCTGCACTTCGCCCACAACCGGGTGCCCAGGGAGGACGCGGGGGCCACGGTGGCCCGGGCCATGGAATGCCTCCTGCGGGGCGTGGCCCGGGAGGTGCGGTCGTGATCCGCTCCGCCCTCGCCCTGCTCCTGGTCTCCGGCGCCCTCGCGGCCCAGGCCCCCCTCACCCTGGCCGGGGCCCTGCGCCAGGCCGGGGCCTCCTCCGCCCAGGCCGAACTGGCCACCCTGGCCCTGCGGGGCGCCCAGGGGGAGAGGGACGAGGTGAAGGCCTCGTGGTTCCCCGAGATCGAGCTCAAGGGGGGCCACCTGAACCTGGACCGGGACGCGGCCCTGCGCACCGAGTCCTTCACGGTGGGGCCCATCCCGGGCCTGGGCAGCCTCACGGTGCCCTCCCTGGAGCAGCCCGTGGCCCAGAAGTCCTCCTGGCGCTACCACCTCACCGCCAGCTACCTCCTCTACGACTTCGGTCGGCGCTCCAGCGCTCTGGAGGCTTTGCGGGCCAAGGAGCTGGCCGTGGACCTGGGCGGCCGGGACGCCGTCGGCCGCGCCAAGGCCGACGTGGCCTCCCGCTACGTGACCCTGCTCAACCTCCGGGCCCGGCGCAAGGTCGTGGACCAGCGCCGGCAGGCCCTCCAGGACCACCTGCGCGACGCGCGCTCCCTGTTCGAGCAGGGCGTGGTGGCCCGCAACGACCTGCTCCGCACGGAGGTGGCCCTTCGCGCCGTGGACGACGCGGGCCGGTCCCTGGACAACGCCCTGGTATCGGCCCGGGAGAGCCTCAATATCGCCATGGGCCTCGCCCCCGGCACCGCCCAGGTCCTGCCGGAGTCGCTGCCGCCGCCCCCCGCCCTGCCCTGGAACGAGGCGGCGGTGCGGGCCCTGGCGCCCCAGGCCAACGCCGGCGTGAAGGCCCTGGAAGCCAAGGTCAAGGCCGCGGAAGGCCAGGTGGACTTCCGCCGCCGGGACTTCGCCCCCAACGTCGTGGCCCAGTTGGGCCATTCCTACGAGGAGAACCGGTTCCTGGCCCACCCCCAGCAGACCACCCTCTACCTGGGCCTGAGCTGGAAGCTCTTCGACGGCGGGGCGCGCTCCGCGCGCATCAGCCGCTCCCGGGCCGAGGAGGGCTCGGCGCGCCGGGAACTCCTGGAGGCCCGCCGCCAGGCGGAGAACGCCGCCGCCGCCGCCCTGCGGGCCCATGACGAGGCCCTGGCGGAAATGGGCACGGCCCGGGCCAACGTCGACGCCGCGGTGGAGAACCTGCGCATCGTGAGCGAGCAGTACCAGCAGGCCTACGCCAAGAGCGCCGACGTGCTCGACGCCGAGACGGTGCTGGCGGAGAGCCGTTTCAGCCTTTCGGACCGGCTCTGCCGCGCCTACGCCGTCCAGGCCGGGCTCCTGGCCCTCCTGGGCGAGGATCTGGAAACCTTCTACGCGACCCGTTCGCTGGAGCATTGAACATGGAAAAGCGCACCCGAATGTGGGTCTCCCTGGCCGTGATCCTGGCGCTGGCGGCCGCCGCCGGCGCCTGGGGCTACTTCAGCTGGCGCCACAACGAGCTCTTCGTGGCCACCGACGACGCCTACGTCAAGGGCTCCGTGGTGTCCGTGGCCTCGCGGGTCCCCGGCGCCATCCTCACCCTGGACGTGAAGGAGAACGACCCCGTCAAGGCCGGCCAGGTGATCGCCACCCTGGACCCCAAGGACTTCGAGGCCGCCGAGGCCAAGGCCCAGGGCTCCCTGGCCGAAGCCCGGGCCTCCATGGCCCTCAACCGCTCCCAGATCGCCCAGGCCCAGGCCCAGGTGCGCGCCGCCGAAAGCCAGGAGGGCCTGGCCGCCCTGGAACGCCAGCGCCTGGAGATCCTCGTGGAGCGGCAGTCCATTCCCCGCCAGAAGCTGGACCAGGCCCGCACGGCCCACCAGGTCGCCACCGCCCAGCTGGAGGCGGCCCGCAAGCAGGTGGCCGCCGTGGAGGGCGGGCTGCACGTGAGCGGCAGCAAGGAGGCCCAGGCCCTGGCCGCCATCGAGCAGATCCGCCTCCAGAAGGGCTACTGCACCCTCACCGCCCCCTGCGACGGCTTCGTCACCCGCAAGCTGGCCGAGCCCGGCATGGTGGTGGCCGCGGGCCAGCCGCTCCTGGCGGTGGTGCCCCTGGGCCGCACCGATCTCTGGGTGGAGGCCAACTTCAAGGAGACCCAGCTCCGGCGCGTGCGCCCCGGCCAGAAGGTCACCCTGCGCGCCGACATCGACGACCGGGACTTCCAGGGGGTCGTGGAGAGCCTGGCGGCGGGCACCGGATCCGCCTTCAGCCTCCTGCCCGCCGAGAACGCCACGGGCAACTGGGTGAAGGTGGTGCAGCGGGTTCCCGTGCGCATCCGCCTGGTGCCCGGCGGGGACCCTGACCACAAGCTGCGCCTGGGACTGAGCGTCTCGGCCGTCATCGACACCCGCGAATGAGCGGCGCGGCCCAGGACCGGGGCGCGCCCTTCAAGTGGATCATCGCCCTGGCGCTGATGCTGGGCACGTTCATGGAGGTGCTGGACACCTCCGTGGCCAACGTGGCCCTGCCCCACATGAAGGGCACCTACGCCGCCGGCACCGACGAGATCACCTGGGTGCTCACCAGCTACCTGGTGGCCAACGCCATTGTGCTGCCCATCACGGGGTGGCTGGGCAACCGGTTCGGGCGCAAGCGCCTCTACCTCTTCTGCCTCACGGGCTTCACCCTGGCCTCCCTGGCGGCGGGGGCCGCGCCCTCCCTGGCCATGCTCATCACGGCCCGGGTGATCCAGGGCCTCACGGGCGGGGCCATGGTGCCCATGTCCCAGGCCATCACCATGGAGGCCTTCCCCCGCTCCGAGCAGGGCATCGCCACGGCGGTCTTCGGCATCGGCGTCATCTGCGGCCCCATCGTGGGGCCCCTGGTGGGCGGCTGGGTCACGGACAACTGGAGCTGGCCCTGGATCTTCTGGATCAACATCCCCGTGGGCATCCTCTCCTACGCCCTGGCGTCGGCCTTCGTGGACGAGGCCCCCGACCGCAGGCCCGAAGGGGCCATGGACTACTGGAGCCTCATCTTCATCGCCGTGGGCCTGGGGTGCCTGGAGCTCTTCCTGAACCGCGGGGAGCGCCTGGACTGGTTCGAAAGCCGGACGGTGACGCTCTACGCGGCCTGCTCGGCCCTGGGCCTCATCCTGTTCCTCTGGCGCTCCTTCACCGCGGAACGGCCCCTGGTGGACCTGCGCATGTTCAAGCTGCCTGAGTACGCCTCGGGGATGTTCCTGATCTTCGGGGCCAGCTTCGGGATGTACGCGGCCTTCGTGATGCTGCCCCTATTCGTGCAGACCTTCCTGGGGTGGACCCCCACCTGGGCGGGCATCATGCTGAGCCCCGGCGGGGTGGCCAGCGTCGTGGCCATGATGGTGGCCGGCCTGATCATGGGCCGCGTCGACGTGCGCTACACCGTGGCCGCGGGCTTCCTGGCCCAGATCTACTCCAGCTGGCTGCTCACCTCCATCAACCTGCATTCCGGCATGGGCTACCTCATCTACGCCTGGTGCTTCCGGGGCCTGGGCCTGGGCTTCGTCTTCGTGCCCATCGCCACCGTGGCCATGCGGCGCATCCCCCGGGAGGCCATGGGCGTGGCCGCGGGCTTCTTCAACCTCATGCGCAACGAGGGCGGCAGCGTGGGCATCGCCGTGGCCGCCACCCTCCTCCAGACCCGCAGCCAGTTCCACCACGCCCGCCTCGGCGAGCACCTGACCCCCTTCAGCGCCCCCCTCCAGGAGGGCGCCCAGCGCCTCCACCTGGCCCTGGGCAGCGCCTCGGGCCTGGATCCCAGCAGCGCCGGCACCCTCACCCAGGGCGTCCTGGGCCTGGAGGTGGTCCGCCAGTCCTACGTCATGGCCTTCGTGGACGTCTTCGCCTTCCTGGTGCTGGTCTACGTGGTGTGCCTGCCCTTCGTCATCCTCCTGAAGGACCCCGGCCCTGGGGAGGGCGGCGTCCACATCCACTAGGAATCGCCCGTGTCCCGCAGCAACGCATTGCTCTCGCACGGGGCATCCGATGCATCGCTACGCATTAGTGGTCCCGACCTTTTTCCCAGCGCCCCAGCGAGTCCTCTGCGCCTCTGCGTTTGGTCCTTTTCCCAAATCCGGTGTGGCGATTGTTCCAGTCGCGCCGAGGGACACCTGGAAAGGATCAAACGCTGGGGCGCTGAGATCTCGCTGGGGCGCTGGGAAAAGCAGAATGTTGATAGGTGCTGGAATTGTTCCAAGGCATCCTTCCTCGAGGCTCCAAGGGAGCTTGGGGATGCCGGCACCCCCTATACAAGAGCCTCCAGCTTCCGGTGGAGTTCTTCCAGGGAGAAGGGCTTGGACAGGCTCGCGGCGCGGGTGTCGCCCTGGAGGAGGAGGTCGGTGGAGGGGTCCATGAAGCCGGTGGCCACCAGCACCGGCAGGGAGGGGCGGAGCATGCGCATGCGCAGGTAGGCGGCTTCGCCGCCCATGCCGGGCATGTTGAGGTCCAGGATCACGGCGTCGACCTTCAGGCCCTTTTCCAGCTGGTCCAGGGCCTCCTCCCCGCTCATGGCGGCCACGGGGGTGTGGCCCAGGTGGTGGAGCAGGAGCGGGACGGTGGCCTGGATCAGCTCGTCGTCGTCCACCACCAGGATCCGCAGGACCCGGCGCCGGATTCCGGCCTCGCGCTGCGCGTGCTCCTCCAGGGCGGCCCCGGCCACGGCGGGGAGGCGGATGTGGATCTGGGTGCCCTTGCCCACCCGGCTCCGGATCTCCAGGCTGCCACCGTGGGCCTTCACGGTGCCGTGCACCATGGCCAGGCCCAGGCCGGTGCCCTTACCGGGCTCCTTGGTGGTGAAGAAGGGCTCCAGGGCCCGGTTGATCACCTCGGGGGGCATGCCGGTGCCGGAATCCTCCACGATAAGCTCCATCCAGCCCGCCTCGGCCTGCCGGGTGCGCAGCGCCAGCACGCCGCCCTCGGGCATGGCGTCCACGGCGTTCACGCACAGGTTCATCAGCGCGCTCCCGAAATTGCCCGCCTCGCCCATGAAGGGCGGCAGGGGCTCGGCCAGGTCCACCTCCAGGCGGATCTTCTGGCGGAGGGTGCGCTCCAGGAGCGCGGCCTCCTCCTTGACGATGCGGTTGAGGTCCAGGGGCTCCGCGGCCCGCAGGTCCTTGCGGGCGAAGTTCGTGAGGCCCCGCACCAGGTCCCGGCCGCGGTTGGCCGCCTTGATGATGGTGTCCAGGGCCGAGGCCATGCCCGGGTCCTCCTCGGACTTGAGCTGGAGCACCTGCCCCACGGCGAGGATGGCGGCCAGGACGTTGTTCATGTCGTGGGCCACCCCGCTGGCGAGGCTCCCGAGGCTCTCCAGCTTCTCGGTGTGCCGGATCTGGTCCTCCAGGTTGCGCCGCGCCATTTCCTCGTTCTTGCGCTGGGTGATGTTGTCGAAGACCACCACGAATTCGTCCCGGGCGGGGCTGTAGATGGAATTGGAGTACCAGATGCCCTGGGTCCCGGCGAACAGCTCCAGCCGCTCCGGCACGCCGGTGGCGGCGACCCGGGAGAAGGCCTCCACGAACTGGGGCTCGGATTCCCGGATCCCGGGGAGGACCTCGCTCAGCCTGCGGCCCACCACGTCCCGGAGGCCCGTGAGGCGCTCGAAGGCGGGGTTCACGTCCAGGTACAGCCAGTCCACGGTCCCGTCCTCCTCCCGGAGGATCCGGGCGTGGGCGTAGCCGTCGAGCATGTTCTCGAACAGGGACCGGTACCGGCTTTCGCTGGCCCTCAGGGCGAGCTCGGCCTCGTGGCGGGCGTTGCGGGAACGGGCCTCCCCGAGGCAGTTGGCCAGGCACTGGCTGAGCCGGGCGGGGCGGTCCTTCCACACGAAGTCCCAGACCCCCTGCCGGAGCAGATCCACCGCGACCTCCTCCCCGATGCTCCCCGAGACCAGGATGAAGGGGACCCCGGGCAGCTTCCTGCGGGCCAGGGCCAGGACCTGGTCGAACTCCAGCTCCGGCAGGCTGTAGTCGGAGATGATCGCGTCCCAGGACCGGTCCTGCAGGGCCGTTTCCAGGGCGCCCAGGGTGTCCACCCGGACGCAGTCCGCCTCCGTGCCGTGCTTGCTGAGGTTGCGCAGGTGGAGCGAGAAGTCCGCCTCGGAGTCCTCCACCACCAGGATCTTCAGCCGCGGCTTCAACCCCGGCTCCAGGAGCGCGGAGCCTCGTTCACGGCCACCCAGTACACCCCGAGCCGCCCCACCTTCTCGGCGAATTCGGCGAAGTCCACGGGCTTGCGCACGAAGCTGTTGGCGCCTCCCACCAGGCTCGCGAGGCGATCCTCCTCCTCGCTGGAGGAGGTGAAGATCACCACCGGCAGGGCCCGGGTGCGCTCGTCCTTGCGGATCCTGGACAGGACCTCCAGGCCCCCCAGCCGGGGCAGGCCCAGGTCCAGGAGCACCAGCGCCGGCAGGTCCGGCCCGGTCCTCCCGGCGAACTCCCCCTCCCGGAAGAGGTAGTCCAGGGCCTGCTGGCCGTCCCGGACCACCTCCACCAGGTTGCCCAGGTTCACCTTGCGCATGGAACGCAGCGTGAGGAGCTCGTCCTGGGGGTTGTCCTCCACCATGAGGATCACGGGCGCTTCGTTCACGGGGCCTCCACGGGCGCGAAAGGGGGAAGGGCGATGAGGAAGGAGGCCCCGCGGCCGGGGGCGGATTCCGCGCGCAGGCGCCCGCCGTGGCGGTTCACGATGCGCTGGGTGGTGGCGAGGCCGATGCCCAGGCCGGGGAACTCGTCCTGGCGGTGGAGGCGCTGGAACGGCTTCCAGAGCTTCTCCTCGAAGGCCATGTCGAAGCCGCAGCCGTTGTCCCGCACCCGGATCCAGGGCACGCCGTCCTCCTGGACGCGGTCCACCTCGATGAGGGGCTCGGGGGACTTGCCAGTGTACTTCCAGGCGTTGCCCAGGAGGTTGGTGAAGGCGGCCCGCAGCATCCGGGGATCCCCTTCGGCCTGGAGCCCCGGCTCCACCCTCCAGCGCACGGGGCGCCGCCCATCGGCCCTGCCGAACCCCTCCAGGAGGCTTTCCGAAAGGGCCGAGATGTCCACCGGCGCGCGCTCCATGTCCCCGCGGGTGGCCCTGGAGAGCAGGAGGATCCCGTCGATGAGCCCGCTCATGGTGTGGCTGGCCCGGATGATCTGGTCCAGGTACCCGCGCCCCTCCCCGTCCAGGGCGGGGCCGCAGTCCTCCAGGAGGGCCTGGCTGAACCCGTCCATGGCCCGCAGCGGGGCCCGGAGATCGTGGGAGACGGCGTAGGCGAAGCTCTCCAGCTCCTGGTTGGCGGCGGTGAGTTCCTGGGTGCGTTCGGCCACGCGCCGCTCCAGGGTGGCGTTCAGCACCTTCACCTCCGCCTCGGCCTGCTTGCGGGCGGAAATGTCCTCGACGATGCTCACGAAGTGGGTGGCCTCCTGGCCCGGCCAGCAGAGGGGCCGGACGGTGAGCCCCACCCACACGATGGAGCCGTCCTTGCGGAAATAGCGCTTCTCGGTGGCATAGCTGGCGATCTCGCCCCGGGCGAGGCGCCCCGTCTCGCGCAGGTCCCGGCCCAGGTCGCCGGGGTGGGTGAGGTCCTGGAAGCGCATCGCCAGCAGCTCGGCCTCGCCGTAGCCCAGGATCTCGCAGAACCGCCCGTTGACCCGCTGGAAGCGCCCCGTGGCGGCCTCCACTTCCACCACGCCCACCCCGGCCTGCTCGAACAGGGCCCGGAACCGGGCCTCGCTGTCGCGCAGGGCCAGTTCCATGGCCTTGCGGTCGGAGATGTCCTGCATGGCGCCCTGCACCTTCACCACCCTGCCGCCTTCGAGGACCGCCTGGCCCGTGGTGCGCACCCACTTCCGCACCCCCGCGGCGCTCACCAGCTCCACCTCCAGGTCATAGGGACGCCCCTCCTCCACGGCGCGGCGCACGGCCTCGACCATGGCCGGGCGGTCCCGCTCCACGAAATGGCTGAGCCCCAGCTCCACATCCGGATGGGTGGAGGGGTCCAGGTCGTGGATGCGGGCCACCTCCTCGGTCCAGGAACCCGTCCGGGTGGCCACGTCGAACTCCCACCCGCCCACGTGGGCCGTGCGGCTCGTGCGTTCCAGGAGGCCGTCCCGCTCCCGGAGCCGGGATTCCGCGGCCTCCAGCTTGGCCTTGCGCAGGCGCTCGTGGAAGAAGGAGAAGAGAAATCCCATGCCGATGAAAGCCAGGGCATTGATGTACGATCCGGGCCGCGGCTTGAGGAGGGTGTGCACCGGCTCCATGAAGAACCACCACACCAGGGCCGTGGACAGGAAGGTGGCCCACAGCCCCGACGCGAAGCCCCCCAGCCAGGAGCTGAAGAAGACCGTCGGGTAGAACAGGAACCACACGAAGGGCACGATCACCGGCCAGCACAGCCCCTGGAGGAGGCCGGTGGCCACCGGCAGGAATGCGGCAAACAGGCGGCGAGGCGCAGAGGGTGGCGGGAGGGCGCTCATGGGTGGATGGAACCAAGTATTTTCAATGGGTTGCGCTGAATGATAGTGCAATTGAAAATCGCCAGGGCAGGGTTTTTTTCGATATTTAAATGACGCATTCATGCCTATTCACCATTCATCCTGCCCCCCCAGGGAAATCCCCGGTTTGCGTACCCCGTTGATGGCCCTATCCTGGATTTCGGGTACCCATGGTCCGCCGCCTCCTCCATCTCGTCGCCCTGATCGCCCTCGTTCTCGCGGGGCCGGCCCAGGGGCTGCTGATGGCCGGGGCCCAACCCGCCGCCTGCTGCTGTTGCGGGGGTGAGGCCGGCGAACCGAGCCCCTGCGGCATGCCCAAAGCCCCCTGCGGCTCGCCCCGGACCCCCTGCGCCCCCCAATGCCCCGGCCCCGGGACCTCCCGGACCGTGCAAGCGCCCGTCGCGCTGGTGGCCCGCGTCCGGGCCGCCCAGGTGCGCGCCGCCGCCCCCCGCAAGGAACCCGCCCCCTGGCCCGCCACCCTGCTGCGCGCCCAGGGACCCGCCCCCTTCCTGGCCTCGGCCCCGGCCCACGCCCCCCCCCTTCCCCTCCGCCGGGATTCCCAGGCAACGTTGAGTCAATTCCGTATCTGAGACGCATTCGCCGGTCGTAAGCTATCCCGCGAGTTCGCAGTCCCAGCATCCGGAGTTCCCATGCGCATAGCGCCCCATCTGGCCCTAGGCCTCATCCCAGCGGCGTGCCTGGCCCAGGCGCCCGAAGATCCCCAACTCGCCTCCCTGATCCAGGAGGCCCTGGCCCGCAACCCCGACGCGGCCCGCTCCAGCGCCATGGCCCGGGCGGAAAAGGAGCGCATCCCCCAGGCGGGGGCGCTTCCGGACCCGGTCCTGTCCCTGGGGCTCCAGAATGATGGATTCAAGAAGCTCCAGATCGGCCAGATGGAGACCAGCTACTACTCGATCATGGTCACCCAGCCCCTCCTCTGGCCCGGAAAGCGGGGCCTGCGGGGCGACATCGCCCGCATGGGCTCCCAGGCCGCCATGGAATCCCTCAGCCGGGTGCGCCTCACCCTGGAGGCGGATATCCGCCGGGGCTACGTGGCCCTCCTGCTGGTGCGGAGCCAGCTGCGGCTCCTGGACCAGCAGGCCCTCTTCCTCCAGCAGGCCGAAACCACGGCCCGGGTGCGCTACGAGGTGGGCCAGGGGGCCCAGGTGGACCTCCTGCGGGCCCAGCTGGAGCGCACCCGGCTGGAGCAGTCCCGCCTGGACCTCCAGTCCGAGGAGCGCGCCACCCTGGCCGCCCTCAACCGCCTGCGGGCCCTGCCCCCCGACGCGCCCCTGGCCACGGAGCGCACCCTGGAGCAGCAGCCCGACCCCGCCCCCATCCGTGCGACGGAGGCCGACGGCGCCCGGAACCTCAGCCCCGAACTGAAGGCGGCCCGCATCGCCGTGGACCAGGCCGGCAAGTCCCTGGAACTGGCCCGCCTGGACCGGCGCCCCGACTTCGCGGTCACCGCCGGCTACATGCCCCGGGGCGGCTTCGATCCCATGTGGACCGCCAGCGTCTCCATCACCCTCCCCGTGTGGCAGAAGCGCAAGCAGGCCCAGGCCGTGGTGGAGCAGGAGCACCGGAGGCGGGCATCGGGTTCGGAGGTGGAGAGCCTGGAGGCCCTCATCGGCCAGCGCGTGCAGGAACGCGCCGCCCAGATGGACGCCGCCCTGGGCGTGCTCCGCGTCTACCGCAGCGGCCTCCTGGTGCAGAGCGAAACGAGCTTCCGCGCCACCCTCGCCCAGTACGGGGTGGGCAAGGTTCCGTTCCTTTCCGTGCTGGAGGCCCTCAACGGCTGGATCGCCGACCAGAGCGGGCTCCTCCAGGCCCAGGCCCGGGCCCAGGCCATCGCCATCGCCCAGCGGGAGCTGAACCTGGGCTCCGTCCCGCCCATCGGCTCCACCTCCCTGGGCGGCACGGCCCTGGGCGGCGGAGGGGGGGCCCCGGCCTCCGCCGGCGCCCGCAAGGGCGCCGCCGCCGGATCCGAAAGCGAATCCTCATCCATGAAATCCATGTAGAGATACCCCCATGAACCAGGCATCCTCCCTTCCCCGCACCGCCGCCCTCATGCTCCTGGCCCTCGCCGCCGGCGTGGGCGGAACCCTCCTCCTCCGGCCCCGCCCCAAGGAGCACGTCCACCAGGCGCCCGCCAAGACCATGTACCAGTGCCCCATGCACCCCCAGATCATCCAGGACCACCCGGGGGACTGCCCGATCTGCGGCATGGCCCTGGTGGCGATGGACGGATCCAACGCCTCGGACGCCAACGGCCCCGACGGCCACGCCACGGTGGCCATCGACCTGGAGCGCCAGCAGCTCATCGGCCTGACCACCACCGCGGCCGTGGAGGGCTCCGTGGGAGGCGAGATCCGCACCACCGCGCGCATCGCCCCGGACGAGACCCGCATCCGCCACATGCACGTGAAGGTGGACGGCTACGTGGAGAAGCTCTTCGTGGACTTCGTGGGCATGCCGGTGGCCAAGGGGCAGGCGCTCTTCACGTTCTACAGCCCCGATTTCGTCTCGGCCCAGCAGGAGTACCTCCTGGCCCTGCGCACCCGCAAGGCCCTCAAGGGCGGTGAACGGGAGGGCAGCGGCCAGGAGCTCCTGGATTCCGCCCGCCGGCGCATGGCCCTCTGGGACGTGGCCCCCGGGGACCTGGACGAGCTGGAGCGCACCGGCGAGGTGAAGAAGTCCCTCACCCTGCGCTCCCCCATCGCCGGGGTGGTCACCGCCAAGACGGCCGTGGAGGGCAACCGCCTCACCCCCGCCGACACCCCCTTCGAGATCACCGACCTGGGCCACCTCTGGGCCATCGCCGACATCTACGAGCCCGAACTGCCCCGCCTCAAGGTGGGCATGGGGGCGGCCCTGACCCTGGAGGCCTTCCCGGGGAAGACCTTCAACGGCCGCGTGGCCTTCATCGATCCCCTGGTGGATCCCAAGACCCGCACCACCAAGGCGCGGGTGGAGATCGCCAACCCGGGCGGCATCCTCAAGCCCGAGATGTTCGGCGAGATGGTGATCCGCAGCCAGGCCCGCAAGGGTCTTGTGGTGCCCGTGGACGCGGTGCTGGACGCCGGCACCCGCAAGATCGTCTTCGTGGCCCTGGGCGACGGCCGCTTCGAGCCCCGGGAGGTGCGGACCGGCTCCAGCCTGGGCGAGACGGTGGAGGTCCTTTCGGGCCTCAAGGCCGGGGAGAACGTGGTCAACCGCGCGAACTTCCTGGTGGATTCGGAATCCAGGCTGAAGGCCGCCCTGGCCCACATGGCGCCCGGCGCCGGAAAGAACTGAGGCGGCCATGATCCAGCGAATCATCCGGTTCTCCGCGGAGAACAAGTTCCTGGTGCTGGCGGCGGGCATCATCGCCCTGGTGCTCTCCTTCTGGGCCATGCGCACCATTCCCCTGGACGCCCTGCCGGACCTCAGCGACACCCAGGTCATCGTCTACTCCAAGTGGGACCGGAGCCCGGACCAGGTGGAGGACCAGGTCACCTACCCCATCGTCACCAGCCTCCTGGGGGCCCCCAAGGTCAAGGCCGTGCGGGGGCTGTCGGACTTCGGCTTCAGCTACGTGTACGTCATCTTCGAGGACGGCACCGACATCTACTGGGCCCGCTCCCGGGTCCTGGAATACCTCAGCAAGATCACCGCCAGCCTGCCCCAGGGCGTCAAGACCGAGCTGGGGCCGGACGCCACGGCCGTGGGCTGGGTCTACCAGTACGCCCTGGTGGACAAGAGCGGCAAGCACAGCACCGACGAGCTGCGGTCCACCCAGGACTGGTTCATGCGCTACGCCCTGCAGGCCGTGCCCGGCGTGGCCGAGGTGGCCACCGTGGGCGGCCAGGCCCGCCAGTTCCAGGTGGCCCTCAATCCCAACAAGATGGCCACCTACCGCATCACCATCGACAAGGTCATCGCCGCGGTGAAGGCCGCCAACAACGAGGGCGGCGGGCGCCTGGTGGAGTTCAGCGGGCGCGAGTACATGGTGCGCGGCCGCGGCTACGCCCGGACCGCCCAGGACCTGGAAGGCGCCGTGCTCAAGGCCGAGGGGGGAACCCCCGTGCGCCTTTCCGACGTGGCCACCGTTAGCCTGGGCCCCGAGATGCGCCGGGGCCTCGCGGACCTGGACGGCCACGGCGACGTGGTGGGGGGCATCGTCGTCATGCGCCAGGGCGAGAACGCCCTGGACGTCATCCGGCGGGTGAAGACCAAGCTCGACGAGCTCAAGCCCTCCCTCCCCGCCGGCGTGGAGGTGGTTTCCGTCTACGACCGCGCCACCCTCATCGAGAAGGCCATCGCCACAGTCAAGGACAAGCTGGTGGAGGAGATGATCGTCGTTTCGATCATCATCCTCATCTTCCTCTGGCACATCCCCTCGGCCATCGTGCCCATCGTCACCATCCCCCTGAGCGTGGCCCTGGCCTTCATCCCCATGCTGATCATGGGCCAGAACGCCAACCTCATGTCCCTGGCCGGCATCGCCATCTCCATCGGCGTCCTGGTGGACGGGGCCATCGTGGAGGTGGAGAACGCCTACAAGAAGCTCGAGCACTGGGTGAGCGGGGGCCGCATCGGCGACTTCCACAAGGTGCGCCTGGAGGCGCTCCTGGAGGTGGGTCCCAGCGTCTTCTTCTCGCTGCTGGTGATCGCCATCGCCTTCATGCCCGTGTTCACCCTGGTGGACCAGGAGGGGCGCCTCTTCCGGCCCCTGGCCTACTCCAAGAACCTGGCCATGGCCATCGCGGCCATCCTGGCCCTCACGGTGGACCCGGCCCTGCGCATGCTCTTCGCGCGGATGGATCCCTTCACCTTCAGGCCCAAGTGGCTGTCCTGGGCCGCCACCCAGACCCTCGTGGGCACCTACTACCCCGAGGAGAGGCACCCCGTGAGCCGCTTCCTCCACCGCATCTACGAGCCGCCCTGCCGCTTCGTCCTGCGCCACGCCAAGGCCACCATCGCCGTCGCCGTGTTCATGATCGTGGCCACCATCCCCGTGTTCCTGCGCCTGGGCTCGGAATTCATGCCCCGCCTGGGGGAGGGCACCCTCCTCTACATGCCCTCCACCCTGCCCGGACTCAGCCAGACCGAGGCCCAGCGCATCCTCCAGGTGCAGGACCGCCTCATCCGCACCGTCCCCGAGGTTGAACGGGTCTTCGGCAAGGCGGGCCGCGCCGACACCGCCACGGACCCCGCCCCCTTCTCCATGATGGAGACGGTGATCCAGCTCAAGCCCGAGGAGCAGTGGCGCGAAACGAAGCGCTGGTACTCCTCCTGGGCCCCCAACTGGGCCAAGTCCGTGCTCCGCGCCTTCTGGCGCGACCGCATCACCGAGGAGGACATCGTGGCCGACCTGGACCGCGCCGTGCGCCTCCCGGCCATCCCCAACGCCTGGACCATGCCCATCAAGGCCCGCATCGACATGCTCTCCACGGGCATCCGCACCCCCGTGGGCCTCAAGGTCAACGGGGCGGACCTGAAGGTCATCCAGCGGATCGCCGTGGAGGCCGAGGGCATCCTCCGCAACGTGCCGGGCACCCGCAGCGCCCTGGCCGAGCGCACCGCGGAGGGCTACTTCCTGGACTTCGAGCTCAAGCGGGACCAGCTGGCCCGCTACGGCCTGAGCGTCGAGGAGGCCAACATGATGGTCATGACCGCCATCGGCGGCGACAACCAGACCACCATCTTCGACGGCCGGGCCCGGTACCCCGTGAACGTGCGCTACGCCCGGGACTACCGCGAGAACCCCGCCGCCCTGGGCCGGGTCCTGGTGCCCCTGCCCAACGGCTCCGCGGTTCCCATGGAGGCCATCGCCGACATCAAGCTGGTGCTGGGCCCCGGCATGATCCGGGACGAGAACGCCCTCCTCAACGGCTACGTGCTGGTGGACTTCGACACCTCCAAGACCGACGTGGGCACCTACGTGAAGAACGCCAAGGCCGCCATCGAGAAGGAGCTCAAGCTTCCCGCCGGCTACAGCCTGGACTGGAGCGGCCAGTTCGAGAACATGATCCGGGTGAAGGAGCGCCTGAAGCTCATCGTCCCCATCACCCTGGTCCTCATCTTCGGCCTGCTCTACGCCAACACCAAGAGCGCCTTCAAGGCCTCCCTGGTGATGATGGCCGTGCCCTTCTCGGCCATCGGCGCCTTCTGGCTCATGTGGATCCTGGGCTACAACACCTCCATCGCCGTGTGGGTGGGCCTCATCGCCCTCCTGGGACTGGATGCCGAGACGGGCGTCTTCATGCTGCTCTTCCTGGACCTCTCCCACGAGGAGGCCCGCAAGGCCGGGCGCCTGAACACCACCGGCGACCTGGTGGAGGCCATCATCCACGGCGCCGTCAAGCGCGTGCGCCCCAAGGCCATGACCGTCTTCGCCGCCTTCATCGGCCTGCTGCCCATCATGTGGTCCACGGGCACGGGCGCCGACGTCATGAAGCGCATCGCCGCGCCCATGGTGGGGGGCCTGGCCACAAGCTTCATCCTGGAGCTGCTGGTGTACCCCGCGGTCTACTACCTGTGGAAGCGCCGCGAAGTGGCCGAAGGCCCCGAGACCCTGCAGGGCCCGGCCACCTCCTGAGCCCGGGCCCCGCGTCCAGGCCCGCCTCCGGATGCGCCCCCCGGCGCACCCGGAGGCGCCCCGGGCGGAAACCGTTCGATGTCGGTTTCGTGCCGTTCGGAGTCCCGCACCTGCGACCCGGCCCCCGCCCCGGGGCCGGGACCGCGTCCGGAGCGACACTGGGGACGCGGGGCACCCCGCTTCCTGGAGTTCCAGATGTCCCTCAAGTCCTTCGCCACCCCCCTGACCATCGCCTCCTTCATCACCTCGGCCGCCACGGGCCTCCTCATGTTCTTCGGCGTCAAGGCCGGCCTGGTCGTGCCCGTCCATGAATGGGTGAGCATCCTGTTCGTGGCCGGCGGCATCCTGCACGTCGTGGCCAACGGAAGGGCCACCCTCGCCCACCTCCGCCGCCCCGTGGGCGCCACCCTGGCCTGCGTGTGCACCGTGGTCGCCGTGGCCGCCGTCCTCCCCTCCCGCGGCGGCGCCAACCCCCACCACGTCCTCCGCCAGTCCATGGACGCGCTCCTGGACACCGATATCCAGGGCGTCGCCGCCCTCACGAAGCGCCCGGAACGGGAGGTGAAGGAGGGCCTCGCGAGGGCCGGCTTCACCGCCCCGGACGGCGCCGCCTCCCTCCGCGCCATCGCCAAGGCCAGCGGCCGCCCCCCCCTGGAACTCCTCGCCGCGGCCCTGCCCGAGGCGAGGCCCGAAGGGAGGTAGCGGGGCGGTCCGGGGACGCGCGACATCCATCCCTCTTCATCCCAGACATCACTGTTCATCCCTGTTCCGCAGGGCCAGGGCCTGGATGGGTCGGCGAATGCGGGTAATGCGCGCGCCGACCCAAGCCGTCGCCGGCCCTGCGTAACAGGGATGAACAGTGATGTCTGGGATGAAGGAGATGGGGCCTACGGATCCCCGGCGAAGACAGGAGGTTTTGTTGCCACTTCCTAGGCTGAGGGTGGTGCCTCCGAAGTGTCTGATGCTTTGACTGCGGGTTGGTTGCCGGGCCAATACATGATGTCCAGCTCCGCGCGGCCTTTCCCGGAAACCCGCTGAGAACCCCAAAAACGAACCGTGACCCTATTGACACAAACCACCGTTTTAAACATCATTCAAATATTGCTTGCACTAAGTTGTGATGATTTTTTATAATTATCGTATCAACTTTATATAAAAATTTGAAACTCATTCAGGCAAGTGGCACCTTTTGAATAATCCATGGATAACAACGTGCATATTGGAGAGATTGCCTCTGGGAATCAAAGCGTGTCCCCGACAGCGGTGAGGCCGTCCTTGCGGCCCTTGGCCTATTTTCTTCTATGTACGATGGGCCAGATATCGTTCATCGCCGGCCTCACGCTGCTGGTGCCCCGGCTGGTTCACTCCACGGCCTTCGATTCCTTCAACGCGATGGGCCTGCTTCTGGGGCTCTGGGCCGCCATCCGCCTGGCGGGAGCGCCGGCCGTGCGGTTCAATCCGCCCCGGGCATGGCTGTCCTATGCCCTCCTGTCCTTGGTTGGCGGGCTTCTGCTCTCCTTCCTGGACCTCAAGGCCCTGGGCGCTTGGGAGAATCCTGCGCTCACCGGGAATTACGCCCTCCTGCACGCATCCATCCAGGCCCATGACCCCATGGGGACGAGCCTGCTGATCCTTCCCCCGTGCCTTTTCTACCCGATCCTGGAGGAGAGCCTCTTCCGGGGAATGCTGTACCAGGCCTTCCTGCGGGCCGGGAGGAGCCGCGCCGCCTCGGTCGCGCTGGGAAGCGGCCTCTTCGCCCTGATGCATCTGACCGGCGGGCTCGAGGCCGTGGCGGTTCTCGATATCTTCGTCCTGGGCGTCATCCTGTCCCAGCTGACGCTCAGATCCAGAAGCCTGGTGCCCGCCATCCTGATGCACGCATCCTTCAATGCCCTGGCGGTGGCCGTCCGGACGAGGCTGCTCTAGGGTGGGTCGGCAAGCCCTAGGTCATGAATCGCCAGGTTGTTCTCGGTGAACTGGCTCCAGCTGCGACCTGACGTTAATTATCCTGATCTTTCCCCTGGATCCCGTTTATCCCCGTTTGAACTTCGCAGGGAGTTGTCGGGACCTTTGGGTCAAGGACGTCGAGTAATTTGCACTCCGACCCACCTCTGCCTCAGCCCTGCGGAAACCGGGATGAACACCGATCAATGGGATGAACCGGGATCCGCTCAACCTGGAAAAGCCCCTTGATCACGGTTTCAAGGCACCTGGGGTTTACCGACACGCCCTAGCCTTCCACCATCACCGGCTCCACCCGCCTCCCCAGGGACGCCACGCTGCGCAGCCTCTCCAGGTGGATCTGCGCCAGCCGGGTCCCCGCGGCCAGGACCAGGGCGCCCTCCGGCGTGCACAGGTCCTCCAGCAGGCACATGCCGGGTTCCAGGGCCCGCACGGTCACGGCCCTCCGGCCACGCTGGAGGCCCTCCGCCGCGGCGGGGGCTTCCAGGAGCTCCTCCAGCGCCCCCAGCACCCGGGGATCGTAGAGGCCCCTTTCCAGCTTGAGCTTCTCCAGCACCACCCGCTTCGATCCGCGCAGCCGCAGCCCCTCCAGGAAATCCGTCAGAACCCTCAGGATCCGCGATTCCAGGGGGATCTCCTCCCCGCGGACCCCGTCCTCGGGATACCCGGCGCCGTCGAAGTTCTTGGCGGCGTACCGGATGATCCGGGCCACGGGCTGGAGGCGGGGGATGTTCCCCACGATGCGGGCGGCGCTTTCGGGGACCCGGCCGTGGATGGCCTGCTCCGACGGGGTGAGGGGCTCGGACCAGTTCAGCTTGGACTGGATGGGCAGGGGCAGCGCCATGCGCCCCACCGGGGCCAGCAGGGCCGCCAGGCCCAGGTCCCAGGGGGACGGGATGCCCAGCTTCCCGGCGATCCGCAGGGCGTAGGCGCGCGTCTCCTGGGCCAGGCCGAAGGCCTTGGGATCGAACACCGAAAGCAGGTCCACCAGCACCTGCACGCTGCCGGCGAGGGTCTCCTCCAGGAGGACCCGACTGGAGCAGAGCAGGTCGTGCTGGCGCACCCCCGCCTCCAGCACCGCCGCCACCGCCATCGTGTCGCAGGGCTTGGTGAGGAAGCGG
This sequence comes from Mesoterricola silvestris, assembly GCF_030295405.1. GTDB lineage: Bacteria > Acidobacteriota > Holophagae > Holophagales > Holophagaceae > Mesoterricola > Mesoterricola silvestris. The sequence goes on from NZ_AP027080.1 coordinate 3,834,978, forward strand.
AAGACGTTCCCTCCGTTCAGGGCCTCCACCGCGGTGAGCTGGTCCTCCTGGCCCGTGAGCATGATCCGGATGGAATCCGGGGACAGGGTCTGGATCTCCTGGAGCAGCTCCACGCCGTCCATTCCGGGCATGCGCATGTCGCAGACGACGACCGCGAAGGGAGGCGAATCCAGGACGAGGTCCAGCGCCTCGTGGCCCGAGGACGCCACGGTCACCTCGTACAGGCCCCGGAACGTCCGTTCCATGGCTCTCAGGTGGAGGGGGTTGTCGTCCACGAACAGGACCCTGGCCGGCATGTCATTCCCCCTTTCCGGGATTCACGGCGTGCATGGCCGCCACGATCCGCGTGACCGTGGCCAGGCCTTCCATGGATTCGGCCAGGACCTTGGGCAGCTCGTCCTGGAGGAAGGGCAGGTCCAGCTCCTCCTCCACCCGCCGCAGCCGCTCCGCGACCTCCGGAGGGTAGGCCCCCATGGCGCCGTGGTGGGCCTCCAGGACCCGGGCCAGGCGGTGGCACCCATGCTGCAGGAAGCTCAGGTTGAGGCCCAGGTACTGGAGCGGCGTCTGCACCTCCTGGAGGAAGTCCCCCATCAGCCGGAGGCTTGCCTCGGGGTGATCCGGCGGATTCGGTCTTTCGGGCTCGGCCATGTGCCTCCAGGTTCCGGGCCCGGCGAGGGCCCTCCCTGCACAAAACCTACGCCCGCGGCCAGGCCCGGACCATAGAGTGGATTACCTACACGAGGTGGGCCTTGATGGCCAGGCGCGCCAGGGCCGTGGCGTTGTGCAGGTCCAGCTTGCGCATGAGGTTGGTGCGGTGCACGTCCACGGTGCGGGGGCTGATCCCCAGGGCGCCGGCGATCTCCTTGGTGACCAGGCCGCGGCCGATGTGGATGAGCACCTCGGTCTCGCGTTCCGTGAGGAGCCCCGCCAGCTGCTCCCGGGAGAGCCTGGCCTCGTGGGACAGAAGCGGGACCATCTCCTTTCGCCGGAGCCGGCCGCCGATGGCGGCGAGGAGCTCCGAGGGGGTGAAGGGCTTGGTGAGGTAGTCGTCGGCCCCGGCGATCATTCCCGCCCTCATGCTCTCCCGGTCATCCAGGCCGGTCATGAAGATCACCGTGGTGTCCGTGAGGAGAGGATCGGCCCGCACCTCGGCCAGGAGGGCCATGCCGTCCATTCCCGGCATGCGGATATCCGTCACCAGCACGTCGAAGGGCTGGAGCCGCAACTGCTCCAGGGCCTCCAGGCCCGAGCGGGAAAGCATGACCTCCCACTCCGGCTGCTCCAGCCTGAAGGAGCGCTGGAGGGCCAGGAGCAGGATGGGCTCATCGTCGACGATCAGGATTCGCATGGGGCTCGGGGGAGAGTTGAATTCCCCAAGGATACGCAGGAACCCCCGCCGCCCGCCAGAGGGTCAGATTTCCAGGGTGATGCCCTGGGCCAGTTCCACCTTCCCGCTGAAATTGATGGCGGTCGTCTGCCTGCGCATGTAGGCCTTCCACGCGTCGGACCCGCTTTCGCGGCCGCCCCCGGTCTCCTTCTCCCCCCCGAAGGCGCCGCCGATCTCGGCGCCGCTGGTGCCGGTGTTCACGTTGGCGATGCCGCAGTCGCTGCCGGCGGCGGAAAGGAAGAGTTCGGATTCGCGCATGTCGTTGGTGATGATGGCGCTGGAAAGGCCCTGGGGGACGTCGTTCTGGATGGCGATGGCCTCCTCGATGGTCTCGTACCGGGTGAGGTACAGCACCGGGGCGAAGGTCTCCTCCCGGGTCATGGGCAGGCCCGCGGGCACTTCGGCCAGGCAGGGGGTGATGTAGCACCCTCCGGGAAGGGGAAGGGGCTCCCCGCCGGCGAGGATGGTGCCGCCCTGGGCCTTGATGGTCTCGATGGCCTCCAGCATGGTGCCGATGGCCCCGGCGTCCACCAGGGGGCCCATGAGGTTCGCGCCGTCCCGGGGGTCGCCGATGCGGGTCCGGGCGTACATCTCCTTGAGGCGGCCCACGAAGGCGTCGTAGATGGAGGCGTGGACGATGACGCGCCGGGTGGAGGTGCAGCGCTGGCCCGAGGTGCCGATGGCGCCGAAGTACACCGAGGTGAGGGCCGTTTCCATGTCGCCCTTCTCGCTGACGATCACCGCGCCGTTGCCGCCCAGCTCCAGGATGTGCCGGCCGAAGCGTTCCTGCACCAGCTTGCCCACGTGGCGTCCGCCGGGGACCGAGCCCGTGTAGGACACCAGGGCCACCCGGGGGTCCGTGTTGATCAGGTCGCCGATGTCGCTGCCCTTGCCGATGGCGAGGCTGCAAATGGCGGGGTCGTATCCGAACTTGAGCAGGACGCGCTCGGCGATGCGGGTGCAGGCGATGGCGGTGAGGGGCGTCTTGCTGGAAGGCTTCCACAGCACCGTGTCCCCGCACACCAGGGCGATGGCCGTGTTCCAGCTCCACACCGCCACGGGGAAGTTGAAGGCGGTGATGACGCCCACCACGCCCAGGGGATGCCACTGCTCCTGCAGGCGGTGCATGCGGCGCTCGCTGGGCATGGTCAGGCCGTAGAGCTGCCGGGACAGGCCCACCGCCAGGTCGCAGATATCGATCATCTCCTGCACCTCGCCCAGGCCCTCCCGCAGGGTCTTGCCCATTTCCAGGGTCACCAGCTCGGCCAGGTCCTCCTTGTGGCGGCGCAGCTCGTCGCCCAGTTCCTTCACCACCTCGCCGCGCTTGGGGGCGGGCACCAGGCGCCAGGACTTCCAGGCCTCGTGGGTGCGGGCCAGCACCGCGTCGAATTCCGCCTGGGTGATGTTGGTGACCTCCGCCAGGGTGGCGCCGTCCACGGGGGAGACCACCGCCTGCTTCCGGCCGCTGCCCAGCCATTCCCCGTTGAACCCGCCCGGGTTGTGCTCCGCGATGCCGAGTTTTCCCAGGACCTTTTCCATGGCGTTCTGCATTCTCTTCACCTCTGGCCCCGATTATGACGCCCCCTGATACTGACACTCAAAATCATACTATTCACGTCAACTATGAGTACAATTCATGGATATGGCAAACAACCTTGACCTGTATCAATTGAGGGCCTTCCACGCCCTGGGCACCACGGGCAATTTCACCCGGGCCGCCCGGAAGCTGAACCTCACCCAGTCCGCCATCAGCCACGCCGTGGCCAAGCTGGAGGCCGGCGCCGGCGCGCTCCTGGTGGACCGCCGGAACCGGGAGCCGCGCCTGACCGAGGAGGGGCGCCACCTCTTCCGGGCCTGCGAGGAGGTTTTCGCCACCCTGGAAGCCGCCGCGGAGGGCCTGGGCCTGGCGACGGCGGGGGGGCGGCTCCGCCTGGGCGCCACGGTGGAATTCGGCAGCAGCATCCTCATGCGCCACATGGGCCCCTTCCTGGCCGGGCACCCGGACCTGGACCTGGACTTCACCCTCGCCCACGACCTCCTCACGCCCCTCCTGCGGGACGACCTGGACATCGCCATCGATTGCCGGGAGCACCTCCTGCCCGATCTCCAGAAGGTGCCCTGGTTCATCGAGACCTACGTGGTGGCCGCCTCCCCGGCCTTCCTGGCCGCCGGGGGGATCGCCTCCCCCCGGGACCTCTCCGCCCGCCCGGTGCTCTCCCTGGACAAGCCCGGCGCCTGGTGGCACCGGTTCCTCCTGGCCCTGCCCGAGGAGGGGCGGCCCGAGTTCCACCGGATCATCGAGGTGAACCACATCCGCGCCATGATCAACGCCGCGGTGGAGGGGATGGGCGTGCTGCTCGCCCCCACGTACAGCGTCCTGGGTGAACTGGAGCGGGGCGCCCTCCAGGCGGTCCTGCCCGGCATCCGGCCTCGGGAGGACCGGTTCTTCATCTACCAGAAGAAGCGCCGCGCGGCCCTGGCCCGGCACCGCCTCCTCACGGACTACCTCCGGACGCTCACGCCGCCAGAATTCTAGCCGCGGGGGAAGGCCGACCCTACCCCGGGCGGATATAATCGAAGCATGAACAAGTCGAGGAAGAACGCCTCCGCCGCCAAAGCAGGCGCCAAGTCCCGGCGCCCCATGCACCTGGATGCCCTCCGGGAGCTCGTGGAGCCCGGGATCCCCGATGCCACCGAACTCTTCGAGAAGGGCCTCAAGCTGCTGGTTTCCCAGCTCATGGTGGACCGCGCCGTCATCGTGCGCATCACCGACCTGGGCTACGAGACCCTCTGGTGGGCCACCCTCGACGGCTCCGACCTGGATCTCTCCACCTTCGACCCCAACAAGAACTTCTGCCCCCAGGTCCTGGAGCACGCGCCCCGCACGCTGGTGATCCACGACGCCAAGGAGGACACCGAACTCAAGGGGCACCCCGCCTACCAGGACATGGCCGTGCGCTCCTACATCGGGGTGCCCCTGCGCAAGGGCGACAAGGTCATCGGCGTGCTGAGCGTCCAGAGCTCCACCCCCCAGAAGTACACCCGCGCCGACATCATCTTCGTGAGCATGGTGGCCAACCTCCTGGGCAGCGCCATGGAGATCGAGCTGCTCAAGCAGGAGCTCCACATGACCCGGGAGGCCCTGGACCTCACCATGTCCGTGGTGGAGGACAGCGCCCTGGAGGCCCAGGCGACGCGCCTCCCCAGCCGCCGCTACCTGGACATCTGGCTCAAGGCCTACCTCTTCATGGCCCGCAGGCGCTCCGAGCCCATGGCCCTCGTGGCCTGGCGGACCCCGCTCAACCGGGACACCCGCAAGGCCCTGCGGGAAATCTCCGACCAGGCCCGGGGCGAGGACCTGCTGGTGGACATGGGCCGGGATACCTTCCTCCTCCTGCTGCCCCGCACCTCCCTGGACGGCGCCGAATTCCTGGTCCAGAGGGTGCGCGCCAAGTTCGGCCCCGTCGCCGTGGGCACCGCCCTCTGGGACCCCGCCGACCCCGCCGACCGCGACGACTTCACGATCCGCGAGGCCCTGCGAAGGGTGATGGACGGCCTGAACCCCGCGCCGGGGGCCCTGGCCTAGGCGCCTGCCCCGACGTTCCGACTCACCGCTCCCGCGGATTTCCGATAGGCAAACGCCGCAGGATGGCCTGAGGGTGATCCCCTCCCTCATCCCCTTCATCCCCTTCATCCCTTTCATCCGCTATTCATCCCCGTTCCCGCAGGGCCAGCGATGAGATGGGGCAGCGCGTCGTTGATCTGCATGCGCCGACCCATCCCAGCTCTGGCCCTGCGGGAACGGGGATGAATAACGGATGAAAGGGATGAAGGGGATCAGCGATCGAACTCTGCCCGACCCCGGTTTTGGAGTGGATCCGAACCTTGACTTAGCGCTTGCGCTTCCGCTGCATCTCCGCGATCTCGCCCACGGCGGCCACGGCGGCCGCGATGTGCTCGGGGGTGTTGAAGGGCCCGATGCCGAAGCGGGCCGCCCCGTGGAGCTTGTCGGTGCCCAGGTGCTCGTGGACCATGGGGGTGCAGTGCAGGCCGGTGCGGCAGGCGATGTTGTAGTCCACGTCCAGCATGGTGCCGGTGTCGGCGGCCTCCATACCGTCCACGTTGAAGCTGAGGACGCTGATGCGCTCCTTGCCGGTGTCCTCCTGGCAGTAGAGGGTCACGCCCTCGATGGCCTTCATGCCGTCCCGCAGCTGGCGCCAGAGCTCCATCTCGTGGCGGTGGATGGCCCCCAGCCCGTGGCGGTTCACCCAGTTGACGCCGGCGTTGAGGCCCGCGATGCCAGGAAGGTTGGGCGTGCCGTATTCCATGCGCCAGGGGTACTCGTCCAGGTGGTTGCGCTGGGCGCTGCGCACCCCGGTGCCGCCGGCGCGGGTGTGCTTGATGTCCACGCCTTCGCGCACGTACATCCCGCCGATGCCCATGGGGCCCATCAGGCTCTTGTGGCCGGTGAAGCAGATGATGTCGGCGCCCAGCTCGTCCAGCTTCACGGGCACCATGCCCGCGGTCTGGCTCACGTCCAGGATGAACAGGATGCCCCGCTCCTTGCAGGCGCGCCCCACCGCCGCGGCGTCCTGGACGGTGCCGATCACGTTGCTGCCGTGGTTCATCACCACCGCGCGGGTGCCCTTCATCATCCGGGCGATGATCTTGTCCGGATCCACGTAGCCGTCGTCCTCGAAGTCCACCCAGTCCACCTGGGTGCCGGCCTCCTGCAGGTGCCAGAGGGGGCGCAGGGTGGCGTTGTGCTCCAGGTGGGTGGTGATGACGTGGTCCCCTTCGCTGATGGTGCCGAAGATCGCCAGGTTGAGGGCGTCGGTGGAGTTGTAGCCGAAGACGAGCCGGTTGGGGTCGGTGCCGCCGAAGAAGGCCGTGAGCAGCTTGCGGGTGGAATCCAGCAGGGTGCCCGCCTCGATGCAGAGGTCGAAGCCGCTCCGGCCCGGGTTCACGCCGTAGGTGCGGTAGAAGGTGTCCATGAACTCGTACACTTCCGGCGGCTTGGGGAAGGACGTGGCCCCGTTGTCGAGGTACATCAGGCCCCCGGCGGGGGTGTGGGCCTGGAAGGGGGAGAGGGTTCCGGTCTGGGTCATGGTTCACCTGTGGGGGGTTCGGTCACGAGGGCATCGGCCACCATCTCGGCGACCGTCTTGATCTGGACGTTGAGCTTGTATTCCTTGTTGATTTCCGAAAGCTGGTCGATGCAGTTGTGGCAGGGCGCCACCACGACCTTCGCGCCGGAATCCTTGATCTGCTTGGCTTTCATGCCGCCGGAGCGCATGCGGCGCTCCTTGTAGGCGCCCATGGCCAGCTGGCCCCCGCCGCCGCCGCAGCAGAAGTTCTCCGCGCGGTTCGGGGTCATCTCCTGGAAGAAGGACGTGGTCCTGTCCAGGATGCGCCGCTGGGGCTCGGCGAGGCCGCCGTGGCGCACCAGATTGCAGGGGTCGTGAAGGGTCACGGGCAGGGTGTGCCGGCAGGGATCCACCTGGATGCGCCCCTCCTCCAGGTACTCGTCCATCACCTCCAGGAAGCTGCGCACCTGGAAGGGGAAGGTCCCCTGGAGCCACTCGGGCCCCTCCCACCGGGCGCTGGCGAAGCCGTGGCCGCATTCGCCGATGACCAGCGTCTCGCAGCCCAGGCGGGCCATGGCGTCCACCAGGTTCCGGGTGATCGCCCCGGCCTCCTTGTCGTTGCAGTTGAACAGGCCGTAGTTGGTGAGGTCCCACCCGTCCGAGGCCAGGGTCCAGTCCTCCTTGGCGGCCCAGAACACCTTCGCGCTGGCCTGCAGGGAGAGGGGGAAGAACTTGGGCTCCCTTGGATTCACGGTGAAGAGGATCTTCGCGCCCTGGCGGTCCATGGGCATTTCTGCCAGGGGATCGCCGGTCTCGGCGCGGAGCTCGTCCTGCAGCCAGTCCACGGTCTCCAGCCAGTCCTCCCGCGTGATGGCCATGTTGTTGCCGTGGCGCAGGGAATTGTCCACAGTGGCCTGCAGGTCCGCGGGCACCATGCCCATGGCCGTGAGGGCCGCCCGGGCCGCCTTGAAGGCCCGGGGCAGGTTGATGCCCACGGTGCAGTTCAGGGAGCACCGCCCGCAGAGGGAACAGCGGCCGTAGACCGCGTCCAGCCACGCCTTGGCCATGCCCTCGTCCAGGGCATGGCCCTGGAGCCCCAGCTTGCCCATGGCCGTGAAGTGGCGCCGGAACACCTGGGCCACCAGATCGAGCTTGCGGGCCGGGACGTTCTCCAGGTGCGGATCCATGCGGTAGTAGTGGCAACTCTCGGCGCAGAGGCCGCAGTGCACGCAGGCGCTCAGGTGGGCGGCGTCCGCCTCGCCGAGCCGGGCGCGGAACACCTCGAGGCCCTTCCGGATATCGATGGTTTCGGGCATGGACGCGCTCCTAGGCCGCGGGGGGGAAGGTGCCCCGGCGCCCGAAGAAGGCCCCGAGATGGTACCGGCTGAGGAAGAAGAAGACGCAGTGGCGGATCTTGCCCAGGGGGATGTAGACCAGCAGGGCCGCGCAGGCCCAGGGCAGGATGCGCTCCGCGGCCGGGACCGCCGCGGTGGCCGCGAAGGCGGTCGCCAGCAGGTTGGACGCGAAGTCGTCCGCGTTGGACAGCCCCCGCAGGTGGGGCTTGGCGATGCGCTTGACGAGGAGGGCGCAGCCCGCCGCCGCGCCCAGGAGGGCCAGGGCCGACAGGAGCCGGGACGGCACGAGGACCCGCGCGAAGGCCGCCGCGATGCCCAGGTGGTAGGCGATGCCGGCGGCGTAGGAGGCGGGGTTCATGCGCACGCTCTCCTTCGCCCAGGGCAGCATGGCCCCGGTGAAGGCGTAGCGCGCGCCGGCGGCGGGGCTCCCCGCGGCCGGGGCGAACAGCGGCTTGCGGCCGTAGGCCCGGGCCCGCAGCACCTGCGCGGCCAGAAGGAGGGCGCACCAGGCCCCGGCGACGAGGACGGCGTTCATGCTACACGCAGCCGTCGGGCTTGGGCAGGCCCGCGAGTTTGCAGGCGCCCCGGGCCGGGCCGCTGGGGAAGAGCTCGTAGATCTGCTTGAGGGGCACCCCGGAACCCTTGCACACCTGGCGCACCATGGGCGCCGCCTCGTTCTCCAGGAAGTGGGCCCGGATGAACCGGATCACCGCCCAGTGCTGGTCGCCCAGCGCCTCGAGGCCCTCCTCCTGCCGGGCCAGGGCCAGGGCGAGATCCTCGTCCCAGACCCCGGGGTCCACCAGGAAGCCCTCCTCGTTCAGCTCCACTTCCGATCCCTTGCACGTCACACTGGCCATGGCCTGTCCTCCGGGTTCCATTTTGTGTGCACGTGTCGCATGATTGTGTGCATGACAATGTGGGTACCTCAACTCCCCGCCTCGGACCAGCCCGCCTACCTCGCCATCGCCGACGCCATCGGGGACGCCATCCGCCTGGGTCACCTCCGCCCCGGGGACCAGCTCCCCACCCACCGGCTCCTGGCCGACCTCCTGGGCGTGAACGTGAGCACCGTGAGCCGCGCGTACCGCGAAGCCGCCCGCAGGCGCTACCTGGGGGGCGAGGTGGGCCGGGGCACCTACGTGCTGGGCGTGGCCTCGGAGGCCGCGCTGTTCGCCCTGCACCAGAAGCCCCTGGGCGGGGTCATCGACCTTTCCGCCAACATCCCCCCGGTGGCCGCCAGCGACCCCGACCTGGAGACGGCCCTGCGGCGCCTGGACTCCGGGGCCGTGGCCCGGCTCCTGCACTACCCGGGGGCCGGGGACACCCTGGTGCACCTGGACGCCGTCTCCCGCTGGGTGAAGCGGCGCTCGGTGGAGGCCGGACCCGAGGACCTGCTGGTGTGCGCCGGCGCCCAGCACGCCATGGACACCGCCATCTCCCTTTTCCCGGACGCGGAGGAGATCGCCTGCGAGAGCCTGGTCTACCCCGGGCTCAAGGCCGCGGCCCGCCACTGGAAGCGCCGCCTTCACGCCCTCGCCATGGACGGGGACGGCATCCTCCCCAGCGCCTTCGAGGGCGCGTGCCGGGCCGGGATCCGGCTCGCGGTGTTCTCCCCCACCCTCCACAATCCCACCACCGTCACCATGGGCCTGGACCGGCGCCGGACCCTCATGGCCATCGCCCGGAAGTGGGACGTCCTGGTCATCGAGGAGGACGTGTACGGCCTGCTCCGGGAGGACGCCCCCCCCGCCCTGGCGGCCCTGGCCCCCGAACGGGTGGTCTACCTCACGGGCCTTTCCAAGACCGTGGCCCCCGGGCTGCGCCTGGGCTACCTGGCCTTCCCTCCGGGGCAGCGGGCCCGCATGCGCGACGCCGAACACCACACCAGCTGGTACGTCTCGCCCCTGGCCATGGCCCTGGCCACCCGCTGGATGGAGGACGGCACCGCCTGGCGGCGCCTCCTGGCCCAGCGCAAGGAACTCGCCGCGCGCCACCGCATCGCCCGGGAACACCTGGGGGACCTGGCCTGGCGGGGGGAGCCCCACTGCCCCCACCTGTGGCTCACGCTCCCCCCGGGGGGCTCCGCCGCCTTCACCCAGGCCGCCGCCGCCGCCGGGGTCGTGGTGGTGCCCGCGGGGGTCTTCGCGTCGGGGCGCCAGAACCCCGACGGCGTGCGCATCTCCCTGGGGGCCGCCACGGACCGGGCCGCGCTGGCCGACGCCCTTTCCCGGCTGGCCTCCCTGGGGGGGCGGCCCTGAGGCGACGATCTTCCTTGTCACGGGAGGGGGCCTGGGCGCACCCTATTTCCCAGCGGATGAATCCGGGTCTCAACGCCCCATGCCGGGCCGGCGGATCCCCCCGCAAGGAGGCATCATGATCACCAGACTCATCGAGGCAGCCACCCTCTTCGGCGCCGGCGCCGTCCTCCTCACGGGGAACCCCGCCATCGCCGCCACCCGGGTCGACCCCCAGGGCTCGGGCGCAGCGGTCTCCATGGCCGGGTCCTGCGGCTCCGACGCCAAGAAGGACGACGCCGCCAAGGACAAGAAGGCCGCCGGCGCCAAGGCCAAGAAGGAGGGCTCCTGCGGCAAGGACAAGAAGGCCAAGAAGGACGGCTCCTGCGGCAAGGACGGATCCTGCGGCAAGGACGGGTCCTGCGGCAAGGACAAGAAGGACAAGAAGGATCCGGCCCCGGCCAAGCCCTGATGGATCCGGCCCCCTTCACCGGCATCGGCCTGGGCCTGCGGCGGCCCCACATGGAAGCCGCGGCCCGGGGCGAGGCCCGGGGGGTTCCCTTCTGGGAGGCCTGCCCGGAGAACCTCATCGGGGAGGGGGGCCGCCACCACCGGTGGGCCATGGCCGTGCTGGAGCGGGACCCGGTCCTCACCCACGGCCTCGCCCTTTCCGTGGGGGGGTTCGATGCCTGGGACGGGGACTACCTGCGCGAACTGGGGACCTTCCTCACGGCCACCGGCACCCCCTGGCACTCCGAGCACCTGTGCTTCACCCGGGTGGACGGCCATTGCCTCCACGACCTGTTCCCCCTGCCCTTCACCCGGGAGGCGGCGCGGCACGCCATCGCCCGGGTGCGGGACCTGCAGGCGCGCCTCCCGGTGCCCCTGATCCTGGAGAACATCACCTACTACGCCCCCCTGGGCCGGGGGGAGATGGAGGAGGCCCAGTTCATCGCGGAAGTGCTGGAAGGCGCCGACGCGGGGTGGCTCCTGGACATCAACAACGTCTACGTGAACGCCCTGAACTTCGGGTTCGACCCCCGGGAATGGCTGGCCTCCATGCCCCTGCACCGGGTGGTCCAGATGCACATCGCCGGCCACCGGAGGATCGGGACCCTCACGGTGGACACCCACGGCGCCCCGGTCATCGGGCCCGTGGCCGAGCTCATGGCCTGGACCCTCCAGCGCATCGGCAGGCGGGTCCCCGTCCTCCTGGAGCGGGACAGCCACATCCCGGAGCTGGCGGAACTCCTGGCGGAGCGCGGGGCGCTCCAGGCCGTCTACGACGCGGCCCTGGGGCCGGTCCATGCCTGAGTCCCGGACCCTGCGCCTCCAGCGCTCCCTGGCGGCCCTGGTGCTGGACGCCGAACCTCCGGTTTCCGAGACCTTCGACGGCTTCCGGGAGGCGCTCCTGGCCTACCGGGACCTGGCCCGGCCCAGCCTCGTGGATCCCCTGGAGTCCATGTTCCCCGTCACCCTGGCCCTGCTGGGGGAGGAGGGGGCCTGGACCCCCTGCGTCGACGCCTTCCTGGAAGCCCGCTGCGTGCCCAGCGGCCATCACCGGGACATCGCCCCGGCCTTCCTGGGCTGGCTGGCGCGCACCGGCTGGGGCCGGGACCGGTGGCCCTTCCTGCTGGAGCTGGTCCACTGGGAGCTGCTGGAAACCCTGGTGTACCGCTTCGAGGACGCGCCGGCGCCCGGGGGCCTGGAGCCCCGGCCCGGCCTGGAATCCCGGGTGGTGCTGGATCCGGCGACGCGCCTGGTCTCCTACGCCCACGCCGTGCACCGGGCCACGGAGGCCGCGCCCCGCCCGGAGCCCGGCCCCGTCCACCTCCTGGCCCACCGGGACCCGGAGGGCCTCTTCGAAGTCCTGGAACTCACCCCCGCCACGGCCCACCTGCTCACCGAAGGCGCCTCCCGGCCCATCGGGGCGGTGCTGGGGGACCTGGGCATCCCGGACCCCGCGCCCGCCCTGGCCTTCCTGGCCAATCTCAGGGCGGCCGGCGCCCTCGCGGGGTTCGCGCCCCGGGAAGGCTGAGGGGAACGCCGCGGGCTATTCGTACCTCAGCGCGTCGATCACGTCCAGCCGGGAGGCCTTGAGGGCCGGCAGGAACCCGGCCAGCACCCCCACCGTCCCGCTGAAGCCCAGGCCCAGGGCCACCGCCCAGGTCTCCATCACCGCCGGGGTGGAGGTGGCGCTGCGCAGGATCCACAGAGTCCCCCCGGCCAGGGCGATGCCGATGGCCCCGCCCAGCACGGACATCACCACGGCCTCGGTGAGGAACTGCAGCAGGATCGTGCGGCGCAGGGCCCCGATGGCCCTGCGCACGCCGATCTCCCGGGTGCGCTCCGTGACCGACACCAGCATGATGTTGGAGATGCCGATGCCCCCCACCACCAGGGAGATGGCCGCCGCCAGGGCCAGGAAGAGGGTCAGCACATCGGCCTGCTGGCCCATCATCTTCACCAGGTCGTCCTGCTTGCGGATGGTGAAGGGGGACTCGTCCCTGTCGGCCACGCGCAGGCGCTGCCTCAGCAGGGCGGTGATCTCGCCTTCGGCCAGCTGGGCCCGGCCCTCCTGGGCGCTCACCAGCAGGTTGGAGATGCGGTCCCGGCCCATGAGCTTGTGCATGACCGTGGTGTAGGGGGCGACGATGACGTCGTCCTGGTCGCCCATCATGCCGGCGCCCTTGGAGGCCAGGAGCCCCACGATCTCGAAGGGCAGCTTGCCGATGCGGATGACCTGCCCGATGGGGTCCTCCCCGCCCGGGAAGAGGTTCTTCACGACCGTGGTGCCCACCACGCACACCTTGGCCTGGCCCTTCACCTCGCCCTTCGTGAAGACCCGCCCGTCCTTGAGGGTCCATCCCTGGATGCGCGCGAAGCCCTCGCCCGCGCCCTGGACGCTGGTGAGGTAGTTGAAGCTCTGGAACACCGCCGCCTGGGAGGTGCGCACCTGGGGGGTCGCGGCCACCACGCTGGTGGAGGCCAGCTCCTGCTCGATGAGGGCGGCGTCCTCCTCCCGCAGCACCTCCACGCCCCCCGCGGCCATGGGTCCCATGCGGCTGTTGGCGGAGCTGCCGCCGTTGAAGATGATGAGGGTGTTGGAGCCCATGTTCTGGATCACGGCCAGGGTGGCCTGCTTGGAGCCCGTGCCGATGCCGATCATCACGATGACCGATCCCACGCCGATGATGATGCCCAGCATCGTGAGGATGGCCCGGGAGAGATTGCGGGCGAGGGATGCCAGGGCCAGGCGGAACAGCTCGCGGAGGTCCATGGCGGCCTCAGCGGGGGGGAGGCCCGGCGGGACCTCCCAGGGGCGAGGCCTTGGCGGGAGCCGCCGCGGCGGCGGCGTCCCCCGAGCCGGCGAGGATCGTCATGCCCTCCCGGATGCCCTCCCCGGCGATCTCGGAGAACTGGCTTCCGGCGGTGCCCACCTTGACCGGGATCGCCCGGGGGGCGCCGTTCTCCAGGACCCAGACCCGGTCGCCCCCGGGGGCGGCATGCCCCCCGGGGTTGAAGCGCAGGGCGGCGTTGGGCACCCGCAGCACGTTGTTGCGGGCCGACGTGAGGATGGCCACGTTGGCCGTCATGCCCGGGAAGAGCGCCATCTCGCCGCGGTAGACGCGGCTTCCGGCGGGGGCGTAGCGCCCCGTGGCCGGGGCCTTGGCGGGCTGGCCCGCGGCGGCGGGCCGGGGCACGTTGGCCACCTCCATCACCACCGAGTAGGTCACCACGTTGCTGGATACGGTGGGATTGAGCTGCACCTCGCTCACCGAGCCCCGGAAGGACATGCCCGGGTAGCTGTCCACCGTGAAGGTCACCTCCTGCCCGGCCTGGATGGATCCGATATCGGCCTCGTCGATGGCCGCCGTCACCTTCATGCGGGAGAGATCGTTGGCGATGGAGAAGAGGCTGGGGGTGCTGAAGCTGGCCGCCACGGTCTGGCCCACGTCCACCACCCGCGACACCACCACCCCGTCCACGGGCGCCGTGATGGTGCAGTAGCCCAGGTTGATCCGCGCCTTCCGCAGGGCGGCCTGGGCCGATTCCAGGTTGCCCAGGGCGGTCTCGTACGCGTTGACCTTGGCGTCCAGGTCGGCGGCGGAAAGGAGCTTCTCCGCGGCCAGGCGGCGGTTGCGGTCCAGGTCGTCCTTGGCCAGGACGCAGGCGGCCTTGGCCTTGCGCAGGGAGGCCAGGGCGTCCGCCACCACCGTCTCGTTCACGGTGGCGTCGATGCGGGCCACCACCTGGCCCTTCCTGACGATGCTGTTGAAGTCCGCGAGGAGGCTGGTCACCACCCCCGACACCTGGGTGCCCACGGACACCTGGGTCAGGGCGTTCACGGTGCCCGTGGCCGTCACCCGCCGGCTCACGTCGCCCCGCTCCACCCGGGCGAAGCGCCAGGATGCGGGCGCCTTGGGCCGGATGGCCACCCAGGCGGCGCAGCCCGCCAGGGCGAGGGCGACGGGGATTCCCAGAAGGACGGCAGGTCTCATGGCGGATTCCAAGGAGCGGGGGGTGCGGGTCCGGCTTCCTGAGAATAGACGCGCGGGGCCCGCGGCCGTTCAGTGCCGCCGCCCAACCGCCTGGATCCGCCGCCGGATCGCGCCCCCTCCCCGCCGTATGTTCAGTAGGCCTGGTCGTGCACCCCCGCCACGGCCCGCCCCGAGGGATCGGCCCGGTCCTTGAACGAGGGGTCCCAGGCCAGGGCGGCCGGGGTGGAGCAGGCCACGCTGGCCTCGAAGGGCACGCAGTTCACGGCGGTGGCCATGGGGTAGTGGGATTCGAAGAGCTGCCGGTAGAGGTAGGCCTCCTTGGTGAGCGGGGTCTTCACCGGGAAGCGCACCCCGGCCCCCCGCATCATGCCGTCGCTGACCTCCGCCTCGGCGTGGGCCTTGAGGGCGTTGATCCAGCCGTAGCCGACGCCGTCGGAGAACTGCTCCTTCTGGCGCCACAGCACCTCGTCGGGGATCCAGCCGTCGAAGGCCTGGCGCAGCAGATGCTTCTCGATGTTGCGGGGGGTGTTGCGGGGCATCTTGAGGGAGGGGTCGATGTTCATGGCCACGTCCAGGAACTCCCGGTCCAGGAAGGGCACCCGGGCCTCCACGCTCCAGGCGGCGGCGGACTTGTTGGCCCGGAGGCAGTCGTAGAGGTGCAGCTTCGAGAGCTTGGTCACCGTCTCCTGGTGCAGGGCCGGCCCCGACGGGGCCTTGTGGAAGTAGAGGTAGCCCCCGAAGATCTCGTCGGCGCCCTCCCCGCTCAGGACCATCTTGATGCCCATGGCGCGGATCTTGCGCATCATGAGGAACATGGGCGTGGAGGCCCGGATGGTGGTGATGTCGAAGGTCTCCAGGTGGTAGATCACGTCCGACAGCGCGTCCAGGCCCTCCTGGACGGTGAAGTGGATCTCGTGGTGGATGGCGCCGATGTGCTCGGCGACCCGGCGCGCCGGGGCGAGGTCCGGGGCGTCCTTGAGGCCCACGGCGAAGGAGTGGATGCGGGGCCACCAGGCCGGGCCGCGGTCGTCCTCCTCCACCCGGTTCTCCCGGTAGCGCGCGGCGATGGCCGCGATGATGGAGGAATCCACCCCGCCCGAGATGAGGAGCCCGTACGGCACGTCGCACATGAGCTGCCGGTGCACGGCCTCCGTGAGGGCCTTGCGCAGCGCCTCGGCGTCGTAGGGCCTCGACGGCACGAAGCCGGGCTCGGCCCACTTCGGCTCGTAGTAGCGCTGGAACCCCTTCTCCTTCTGGTGCCCCTGGTAGTAGCACCCCGCCGGGAACTCCTGGATCCGCTCGCAGTGCCCGGCCAGGGCCTTGAGCTCGGAGGCCACGTACAGGTGCTCCTGCCGGTCCCAGCCCAGGTAGAGGGGCACCACGCCGATGGGGTCCCGGGCGATGAGGTAGGTGCCGTTGCGCGGGTCGTAGAGCACGAACGCGAAGATCCCGTTCATGGCGTTGAGGAAGGCCTTGGGCGACGCCTCGTCGTAGAGGTAGAGGATCACCTCGCAGTCGGACCGGGTCTGGAAGTCGTGGGGCTCCCGCAGCCCCTTGCGCAGCTCGGCGTGGTTGTAGATCTCGCCGTTGACCGTCAGGAGGTTGCCCGTGAGGGTGTCCACCAGCGGCTGGGCCCCGTGCTCCACGTCCACGATGGAAAGCCGCTCGTGGGCGAGGATGGCGTGCTCGTCGCTGAAGATCCCGCTCCAGTCGGGCCCCCGGTGCCTGAGCTTGCGGGCCATGGAGAGGGCCTGCCTGCGCAGCTCCCCGGAATTGGACCGGGCGGGATCAATGTCGAGGATGGCCAGGATGCCGCACATGGTGGTTCCTTTCATGGAGATAAAAAAAGCCCCACGCGAGCGTGGGGCGGAAGCGAGGTTGATCCGTCAGGATCACCAACTCCACCCCGGGGGCGGATTATTGTTGGCGAAGTTCACGGACGCGGAAGGCATGGTGGAAGTATTGGTCACGGTCCCCCCCAGGTCAAGCAAGGAAGAAGCGGTAGGCGGGATTGTCCCTCTCATCCGCCCATTCGTAGCCCAGCTCCCCCAGGAAGGCCAGGAAGGCCCCTTCGTCCTCCCGGGGCACCTCCATGCCCGCCAGCACCCGGCCCACGTCGGCGCCGTGGTTGCGGTAGTGGAAGAGGGTGATGTTCCAGCCCCGGCTCATGCGCGTCAGGAAGCGCAGCAGCGCGCCGGGGCGCTCGGGGAACTCGAACCGGTACACCCGCTCCAGTTCGGGGTTGGGGGTGAAGCCCCAGGCCAGGTGCCGGAGGTGCAGCTTGGCCAGCTCGTTGCCCGTGAGGTCCACCGCCAGGAGGCCGTGGGCGTGGAAGAGGGCCATGAGCGCATCCACCTCCTCCCGGCCCGACACCTGGATGCCCACGAAGATCCGCGCGCTGGTCGCGTCCGAGTAGCGGTAGTTGAACTCCGTGATGGACCGGTTCCCGATGAGCTCGCAGAAGGCCCGGAAGCTGCCGGGGCGCTCCGGGATGACCACGGCGAACAGGGCCTCCCGCCGCTCCCCGGACCCCGCCCGCTCCGCCACGAAGCGCAGCCGGTCGAAGTTCAGGTTGGCCCCGCTGAGGATGGCCGCCAGGTCCAGGCCCTTGCGGCCCTCGGCCCACCTGCGCAGGCCCGCCACGGACAGGGCCCCGCTGGGCTCCAGCACGGTGCGGTTCTCCGAGAAGACGTCCTTGATGGCCGCGCAGATCTCGTCGGTGCCCACCCGCACCACCTCGTCCACGGCGTCCCGGCACAGGCGGAAGGGAAGCTCCCCCACCTGGCGCACCGCCACGCCGTCCGCGAAGATCCCCGTGTGGTCCAGCTTCACGGGCCGCCCCGCGGCCAGGGCCCGGGCCAGGCAGTCCGAGTCCTCCGGCTCCACGCCGATGACGCGGATGGAGGGCATGAGCCGCTTGATGCAGGTGGCCACCCCCGCGATGAGTCCGCCCCCGCCCACCGGCACGAAGACCGCGTCCAGCCCCCGGGGCCGCTGGCGGAGCAGTTCCAGGCCCACGGTGCCCTGCCCGGCGATGACGTCCGGATCGTCGTAGGGGTGGATGGGGGTGAGCCCTTCCCCCGCCAGGCGCAGCGCCTCGGCCGCGGCCTCGTCGAAGGTGTCGCCGTGGAGCCGCACCTCCCCGCCCAGGCGGCGCACCGCGTCCACCTTGATGGAAGGCGTGGTGACGGGCATGACGATCACCGCCCTGCACCCCAGCTTCCGCGCGGCCAGGGCCACGCCCTGGGCGTGGTTCCCCGCCGAGGCCGCCACCACGCCCCTGGCCCTTTCGTCCGGGCCCAGCTTCGCCATGCGGGCGTAGGCCCCCCGCAGCTTGAAGGAGAACACGGGCTGCAGGTCCTCGCGCTTGAACCAGACCCGGTGGCACAGGGCCGCGGACAGGAGGGGGGCGGCCTCCAGCGGGGATTCCACGGCCACGTCGTACACCGGGGCCGTGAGCATGCCGTTGAAGACCGCGAGGCCCTCCGGATCTAGGCCGCCCTGCATTTGAACCTCCGGCTGGCCTGCTCCAGGAAATCCCCCGCCAGGGGCGAGGTGCCCCGGGTGCGCCTCCAGGCCACCCGGATATCCCTGCCGATGGGCTGGGACTTCATGCGGGGCGCCACGAGGCTGCCCTCCTTCAGTTCCCGCTCCAGGCAGAGCCGGGGAAGGATGGCGATGCCGGCCCCCGCGGCCACGAAGCGCTTGATGGATTCCAGGCTGGGCAGTTCCATGGCCACCCGGGGGGCCACGCCCTCCTGGCCGAACTGGAAGTCCAGGCGCTTGCGGCTGGGCGACGGGGCCGAATGGGCCAGGAAGGCCTCGCCGGACAGCTGCTGGAAGCTCACCTGGGCGAACCGCGCGAAGGGGTGCTGGGGCGCCACCGCCAGCACCAGGTCGTCCCGGAACAGCGCCTGGGTTTCCAGGTCCCGGTGACTGGGGGCGTAGGAGAGGAAGCCGAAATCCAGGTCCTGGTCCAGGAGCGCCGCGGGGATCCCCGAGGCCGGGCACTGCACCAGCTCGATCTTGGCCTGGGGGTGGTCCAGGCGGAAGACCTCGATGAGGGAGGGCAGGAGGTAGTCGCACAGGAGCCCGTTGGCCGCCAGGCGCAGCACCCCGCGTTTGCCGTTGCGGCGCTCGGCCATGGTGCGCACGGCCCCGTCCCACAGGTGGAGCATGCGCCCGGCGTACGACACCAGCGCCGCCCCGGCCCCGGTGAGCACCGCGCGCCGGGAGGTGCGGTCCAGGAGCTGCACCTCGAAGGCCTCCTCCAGCCGGCGCAGGGCCTGGCTCACGGCGGGCTGGGAGCGGTTGAGCTTCTCGGCCACGCGGGAGAAGCTCCCCTCCTCGGCGAGGCAAACCAGGATTTCGAGATCGGCCAGGTGCATGGAAGGCTCCACGACGAAAAAGCCCCGCGACCTTTGGGGTGCGGGGCGGAAGGGGTGAACTGATCGTATGTCTAGATGGCCCCCGCCCCGTGGTCAATAATTACGACCACCGACAGGTTGCTAAGGGCGAGGACGGTTCCCAGGGCGCGGTCGCCGATCCCCCCGGCGAGGCCGGAGACGGGGGCGAAGGTGCGGGACGGGGCCGTCATGGACTCCACTACTGACACACCGGAAAGGTCGTGTCAAGGGTTTCGCGCCGGGGGGTTTGGAACTCTGATATATTAGATATCAGAAATTCACCCGGAGTCCCCATGCCAGGCACCACGCCCTACGCCGAGCGCCGCAACCGCCTCAAGGCGCAGCTTCCCGGCGGCCTCCTGCTCCTCCTCGGCAACGAGGAGAGCCCCATGAACTACGCGGACAATCCCTTCCCCTTCCGCCAGGACAGCACCTTCCTCTACTTCACCGGGGTGGACCGTCCCGGCTTCGCCCTCATCCTGGACCTGGACGAGGACCACGCCACCCTCTTCGGGGACGACCGCTCCCTGGACGACATCGTGTGGATGGGTCCCCAGCCGGGCGCGCGGGACCTCGCCGACGCCGCGGGCATCGCCCGCACCGCCCCGGCCGCGGCCCTGAAGGAGCACCTGTGCCGGGCCCAGGCCTCGGGACGGCCCGTGCACCTCCTTCCGCCCTACCGGCCCGAGCACCGCATGGCCATCCTCGAGGCCCTGGGCCCCGGGGCGCCGCAGCCCTCGGTACCCTTCATCCGCGCCGTCGCGGAGCTGCGCATCCGCAAGTCCCCGGCCGAGGTGGAGGAGATCGAGCGCGCCGTGGAGGTGTCGGTGCGCATGCACCTGGCGGCCATGGCCATGGCCCGCCCCGGACTGCGGGAGGCGGAGATCATGGCCCGGGTGACGGACATCGCCCTGGCCTCGGGCGGTGGACTGTCCTTCCCCGTCATCGCCACCGTGCGCGGCGGCGTGCTCCACAACCAGCACTACGGGAACGTCCTCGAGGGCGGGCAGCTCTTCCTGCTGGACGCGGGCGCCGAGACGGCGGGCCACTATGCCGGGGACCTCTCCAGCACCTTCCCCGTGGACCCGCGGTTCACGCCCCGCCAGCGCGACGTCCACGACGTGGTCCTGAAGGCCTTCCTGGCGGCGGAGGGGGCCCTGCGCCCGGGCGTGGACTTCAAGGAAGTCCACCTCCTGGCCTGCCGGACCCTCGCGGCGGGCCTCAAGGACCTGGGCCTCATGAAGGGCGACGTGGCCGAGGCGGTGGACCAGGGGGCCCACGCCCTCTTCTTCCCCTGCGGCCTGGGCCACCTCATGGGCCTGGACGTCCACGACATGGAGAACCTGGGCGAAGGCTGGGTGGGCCACGAAGGCCGCCCCCGCAGCTCCCAGTTCGGCCTGAAGTCCCTGCGCCTGGCCCGGGAGCTCCAGGAGGGCTTCGTCCTGACGGTGGAGCCCGGCATCTACTTCATGCCCGAACTGACCGAACGCTGGCGCTCCGAAGGCCGCTTCAAGGACTTCATCGACTACGGCGCCCTGGAGGCCTTCGCGGGCTTCGGCGGCCTGCGCATCGAGGAGGACTTCCTGGTGACGGCTTCCGGGGCCCGGCGCCTGGGGCCGCCCAAGCCCCGCACCGCCGCCGAAATCGAAGCCGCGAGGTCCTGACCATGGCGATCCAGGTGAAGTCCCTCCGGGAGCAGGTCTACGACCACCTCAAGGCCGAGCTCAAGTCCGGCGCCCTGGACACCGGCGCCTTCCTGGACCTCAAGGCCCTGGCCGCGGAGCTGGGGGTGAGCCGCACCCCCCTGCGGGACGCCCTCATCCAGCTGGAGGCCGAGGAGTTCGTCACCATCTCCCCCCGGCGGGGCGTGGCGGTGCGAACCCTGGACGCCACGGACATCAAGGAGATCTACCAGCTGGTGGGCGCCCTGGAGGCCAGCGCCGTGCTGGCCTCGGCGCCCCTGCGGCCCGGCGACATCCCCCGCCTGCGGGAGCTGAACCGCCTGGCCACCCTCGCCGTGGAGGCCGGGGACTGGCACGCCTACTACGAGCACAACTACGCCTTCCACGATCTCTTCCTGGAGCGCCAGGGCAACCGCCGCATCACGGCCTTGGTGCACCGGAAGAAGCAGCAGCTCTACGACTGGAACCGCAAGTTCGAGCGCATCCACGCCACCTGGGAGCACAGCGGCCTGCTCGAGCACGGCGAGATGGTGGACCTCCTGGAACAGGGCCGCATCGAGGACGCCGCCACCTACCTGCGGGACGTGCACTGGGGCTTCAAGGTGCAGGAGCCCTTCGTCAACGAGGTCTATTTCCAGGAGCGCGCGTGAAGGGGCGGATCTTCAACATCCAGCGCTTCTCCCTCCACGACGGCCCGGGGCTGCGCACCACCGTGTTCATGAAGGGCTGCCCCCTGGACTGCGCCTGGTGCCACAACCCCGAAAGCCAGTCGCCCAGCCCGGAACCGGTGTTCCAGGAGGGGCTGTGCATCCGGTGCGGCACCTGCCATCCCTTCCCGGAGGAGGCCAAGGCCGAGGCCTGCCCCACCGGGGCGCGCCGGATGCTGGGCCGGGACGTGGAGGTGGACGAGCTGGTGGAGGAGGTGCTGCGCGACCGCATCTTCTTCGACGAATCCGGCGGGGGCGTGACCTTCTCCGGGGGCGAGCCCCTGCTCCAGGCCGGGTTCGTGGCCCGGGCCCTGGCGGCCCTGCGGGCCCGGGGCGTGCACACGGCCCTGGACACCTGCGGGCTGCCGGCGCTCCACCTGCCGGAAACCGCCGCCCAGGCCGATCTGGTCCTCTTCGACCTCAAGCACATGGACGGGCCCGCCCATCGCCGGCTCACCGGCGTGGACAACGCGGAGATCCTGGAGGCCCTCTCGGCCCTGGGCCGCGTCCACCCCCAGGTGCGGGTGCGCATGCCGGTGATCCCGGGCCTCAACGACGACGAGGCGAACCTGGACGCCACGGCCCGCTTCGTGGCGGGGCTCCCCGGCGCCAGGCTGGACCTCCTGCCCTACCACGCCACCGGCTCGGCGAAATTCGCCCGCCTGGGCCGGGACTACGCCCTGGGGGAGGTGCTGCCCCCGACCCCGGAGCGCATGGAGCAGCTGGCGCAACGGTTCCGGAACCACGGCATCCAGGTTGGAGGACTCCCATGAACGAACGCACCGCCCGTCTCCGCCAGGAAAGCCTGGACGCCGTCCCCTCCCTGAGCCCCGAGCGGGCCCTGCTGGTCACCGCCTTCCACCGGGAGCACCTGGGCCGCCACGCCGTCCCCGTCATGCGGGCCCTGGCCTTCCAGCACATATGCCGCCACAAGACGGTCTGGATCGGCCCCCTCGAGCTGATCGTGGGCGAGCGCGGGCCGCGCCCCAAGGCCGTGCCCACCTATCCCGAGCTCACCTGCCATTCCGCCGAGGACCTGCGCATCCTCGACACCCGGCCCATGACCCGGTACCGCGTGGACGGGGCGATGATCGAGGCCTACGAGCGGGAGGTCATCCCCTACTGGCGGGACCGGAGCCTGCGGGACCAGATCTTCGCCCTGCTGCCCGGGGAATGGCACGAGGCCTACGAGGCGGGGGTCTTCACGGAGTTCATGGAGCAGCGGGCCCCCGGCCACACCGTGCTGGACGGCAAGATCTACGGCAAGGGCCTCCGGGACTTCCAGGCGGACATCGCCCGCAGCGACGCGGCCCTGGATTTCGAGCGGGATCCCGAGGCCTCCGACAAGCGCGCCCAGCTGGAGGCCATGCGCATCTCCTGCGACGCCCTGATCCTCCTGGCCGAGCGCCACGCGGAGGAGGCCGAGCGCCAGGCCCGGGAATGCGGCCCCCAGCGCCGGCAGGAGCTCCTGCGCATCGCCGAGGTGTGCCGGCGGGTGCCGGCCCACGCGCCCCGGGACTTCCAGGAGGCGCTGCAGTACTACTGGTTCTGCCACCAGGGCGTCATCACCGAGCTCAACGGCTGGGACGCCTACAGCCCCGGGCACCTGGACCAGCACCTCCTGCCCTTCTACCGGGCCGGCCTGAAGGACGGGACCCTCACGCGGGACTCCGCGCGGGAACTGCTGGAGTGCTTCTTCGTGAAGTTCAACAACCACACCGCCCCCCCCAAGGTGGGCGTCACCGCGGCGGAAAGCGGAACCTACACCGACTTCGCCAACCTGAACCTGGCCGGGCTCCTCCCCGACGGCAGCGACGGCAGCAACGAGCTCACCGGGCTCCTGCTGGAGATCATCGAGGAGATGCACCTCCTGCAGCCCAGCAGCAACATGCAGGTATCGCGCAGGACCCCCGACGCCGTGCTCAAGCAGGCCCTGCGGGTCATCCGCAACGGCTACGGGTTCCCTTCGCTCTTCAACGCCGACGCGGTGGTGGAGGAGCAGCTGCGCATGGGCAAGACCCTTGAGGACGCCCGGGAGGGAGGCTGCTCGGGCTGCGTGGAGGTGGGCGCCTTCGGCAAGGAGGCCTACATCCTCACCGGCTACTTCAACCTGCCCAAGATGCTCGAGCTGGCCCTCCACGACGGCGTGGACCCCCGCACCGGCAGGGTCCTGGGCCCGCGCACGGGAAGGCCCGCCACCTTCGAGGAGGCCATGGCCGCCTTCGAGGCCCAGACCCGGCATTTCCTGGACATCAAGATCCGCGGCAACCAGCTCATCGAGCGCATCTACGCCACGCGCATGCCCGCGCCCTTCCTGTCGGTGCTCACGGACGACTGCATCCAGCGGGGCCGGGACTACAACGCCGGCGGCGCCCGGTACAACAACACCTTCATCCAGGCCGTGGGCATCGGCACCGTCACCGACAGCCTCGCCGCCATCCGGTCCCTGGGCGACGCGGCCCTGCCGGGCCTCGTGGCGGCCCTGGACGCCGACTTCGAAGGCCAGGAGCCCCTGCGCCAGCGCCTTCTGCACAAGGCCCCCAAGTACGGCAACGACGACCCCGCCGCCGACGACGTGATGGTGCGGGTCTTCCGGTTCCTATTCCAGGCCGTGGACGGCCGCCCCAACGGCAAGGGCGGCGCCTACCGCCTGGAGATGCTGCCCACCACCTGCCACGTGTACTTCGGCCAGGTGTGCCGGGCCTCCGCCGACGGCAGGAAGGCCGGCGAGCCCGTTTCCGAAGGCATCTCCCCCGTGCAGGGGGCGGACCGCTCCGGCCCCACCGCCGTGCTGCGCTCCGCGGGCAGGATGGACCACGTGAAGACCGGCGGCACCCTCCTCAACATGAAGTTCACCCCGGGAATCCTCGCCGGGGAGGAGGGCATCGACCGGCTCCACCACCTGGTGCGGGCCTACTTCCGCATGGACGGCCACCACGTCCAGTTCAACGTGGTGACCGCGTCCGCCCTGAAGGAGGCCCAGGCCGATCCCGGGCGGCACCGGGACCTCATCGTGCGGGTCGCCGGGTACTCGGACTACTTCTGCGACCTGTCCCGGGAACTGCAGGACGAGATCATCCACCGCACCGAGCACCAGGACTTCGGCCACTGATCAGCCGGTGACCCACTCCCGGAACCGCGGCAGCACGACCTCCGGCGCGAAACGCAACCGGCACGCCTCGAAGGCCCGCAGCCGCATCTGGTCGGCCTCGGCGTCCGTGGTGCGCCAGGCCGTGCACAGCGCCTCCGCCATGGCGACCGGCGCGTGGGGGGGAAGGCACCAGCCGTAGCGGCCCCCTCCCAGGATCTCCTCGGGTCCCCCCTGGTCGGGGCCGATGAGCAGGAGCCCCGCCGCCGCGGCTTCCGGGAAGACCATGCCGAAGGGTTCGTCCCAGGGCACCAGCGCGAAGACGTCGCAGGACCGGCGCAGGGCCGCCAGTTCCCCGTCCGGCACGAAGCCGTGGAAGGTCACCGCGCCCTCCAGTTCCAGTTCCTTCACCAGGGCCGTCAGGGAGGCCAGGGCCTCGCCCTTGCCCACCACGTGGAGCCGGGGGGCGGAACCCAGGTGGGGCCTCGCCAGGCGGAAGCCGCGGATCACCGTGTCCACGTTCTTCATGAATTCAAGCCGGGTCTGGACCAGGACCTGGAGCCCGTCGCGGTTGATGCCCGGACGGTGCGGCTGGGGCTCCAGGGGCACCACCGGGTAGTGCACCTCCGACCGGAGCCCCCCGTACGCCAGGGCCACGCTGGTGCGCGTGTACGAGCTGTTGGCGGCGAGGCCGTCCAGCGCCGAGACCCCGGCCCGGTCGAAGGTGACGCCCTGGCGCCAGGCCCGGTTGTTGGCCGTCTCCCGGGCGATCTGCCGGTTGAGGGTCCCGGCCAGTTCCGGCTGGGAGCTCAGGAGGCCCGTGTGGCACGCCTCCGCGAGGAACCGGCTGGTCTGGCGGGGGTAGAGGGTGCGGGGCGGTTCATGGCAGTACCAGAGCTTCCGGGCCCCGATCCGGCAGGCGCCCAGGATGGCCGGGGCGGGGTGGTTGTGGGCCAGCACCACGTCGGGGCCCAGCTTGCGGAGCACCGCCTCCACCCGCCTGGCCCGGTGGCGCATCTGGGCGCCCCGGTCGAAGGCGAAGGGCAGGTCCGTCCAGTGGCGCTTGGGCACCTCGTGCACCGGGATGTCCTCCATGGCGCCCTGCCAGTTGGCGGGGTCGTAGGCGAAGGTGAGGACCTGGACGTCCACGCCGGCCCGCACCAGGTCCCGGGCCTGCACCAGGGCGAGGGTCTCCGCCCCGCCCCGCGCCTGGAACCCTCTGTGGAGAATCACGACCCGCATTCAACGCCTCCCGGTGGAATCCCATTCTGCACGGACCCACGCGTCCCGGGACGCCCACCGCCGAATGTCGATTCCGAAGGGTCGGACGGGGCCTGGCGGGGGCCGAAAATCTGGGTTGCGCGGGCTCGGAGGACGGATTCCAGGATAGCCTTCCGCCCCGGCCCGTCCAGCATTCTTCCGTAGGCATCCTTGCGGATCAGTCCGGGGGCAGCTCCAGCACCGCGCCGCGGCTGGCGCTGGTCACCAGGTGCGCGTACCGCCCCAGCCACCCCCGGGTGATCTTGGGGGCGGGGCGGACCCAGGCGGCGCGCCTGCGGGCCAGTTCCCCGTCGTCCACCAGCACGTCCAGGGTCCGGGCGGGGATGTCGATGCGCACCCGGTCGCCGTCGCGCACCAGGCCGATGGGCCCGCCCTCCATGGCCTCGGGGCTGGCGTGCCCGACGCACAGGCCCGCGGTGCCCCCGGAAAAGCGCCCGTCGGTGATGAGCGCCACGGAAGTCCCCAGCCCCTGCCCCTTGATCATGGCCGTGGGGGAGAGCATCTCCGGCATGCCGGGCCCCCCCCGCGGGCCCTCGTACCGGATGATCACCACGTGGCCCGGCTTCACCTGGCGCAGCATCAGCGCGGCGAGGCACGCGTCCTGGCTCTCGAAGACCAGGGCCTCCCCCTCGAACACCAGGCACGCCGGGTCCACGCCGGCGCTCTTCACGATGCTCCCCTGGGGCGCGATGTTGCCGAAGAGCACCGCCAGGCCCCCGTCGGCGGAGTAGGGATCCTCCAGCGTGCGGATCACCGCCGGGTCCTTGGTGGAGGCGGAGGCGATGGTCTCCTCCAGGGTCCTCCCCGTCACCGTGGGCGCCTCCAGGTCCAGGAGGCCCGGGCGGCGGGAGAGCTCCTTGAGGATGGCGCTGATGCCCCCCGCGCGGTCCACGTCCTGGATGTGCACGTGGGACACCGAAGGGGAGACCTTGCAGATGCAGGGCGTCACCGCCGAGATGGCGTTGAGCGTGGCGAGGGGGAAATCCACCCCCGCCTCGTGGGCGATGGCCAGCCCGTGGAGCACCGTGTTCGTGGATCCCCCCATGGCCATGTCCAGGGCGAAGGCGTTGCGCAGCGAGGCCGCCGTCACCAGGTCCCGGGGCTTCAGGTCCCGGTCCAGCAGGTCGAAGATCTGCAGGGCCGCCGCCTTGGCCAGGAAGGGGCGCCGCGCGTCCACGGCGGGGATGGTGCCGTTGCCCGGAAGGGCCAGGCCGATGGCCTCCAGGAGGCAGTTCATGGAATTGGCCGTGAACATCCCCGAGCAGGAGCCGCAGGTGGGGCACGCGCTCGCCTCGATGGCGTCCAGTTCCCGCTCCGTCATCTCGCCGCTCTGCACCTTGCCCACGCCCTCGAACACGGTGATCAGGTCGGACCGGCTTCCGTCGGGCTTCTGCCCCGCCAGCATCGGCCCCCCCGTCACGAAGATGGTGGGAACGTTCACCCGCAGCGCGCCCAGCACCATGCCGGGGGTGATCTTGTCGCAGTTGGAGATGCAGATGAGGGCGTCGAAGCAGTGGGCCATGGCCATGGTCTCCACCGCGTCCGCGATGAGCTCCCGGCTGGGCAGGGAGTACCGCATGCCCAGGTGCCCCATGGCGATGCCGTCGTCCACGGCGATGGTGTTGAACTCGAAGGGCACGCCCCCCGCCTCCCGCACCGCGTCCTTCACCACCTTCGCGAAATCATGGAGGTGGGTGTGCCCCGGGACGATGTCCGTGTAGGAGTTGGAAATCCCGATGAACGGCTTGCCGAAGTCCTCGTCCCTGAGCCCCGCGGCCCGGAGGAGGCTGCGGTGCCCCGCGCGTTCAATGCCCTTCTTGACGGTGTCCGATCGCATGGGGAGGCTCCATGCCCCGAATTCTATCCCCTCCTCCCCCCGCCCCGGAGGAGTTGTGGTTTCGCGAATGGACCTAATCGAATTCCCAATCCAAGGCACCTGGGCCGTGCCGGCAAACCCAAGGTCATGAATCGATAGGTTGTTCTCGGGGAAATGGCTCCAGCGTTGACCTGACGTTCTTTATCCTGCTTCTTCCCCTGGATCCTGTTTATCCCCGTTTGAACTCCGACGGGAGTTGTCGCGACCTTTGGGTCATGGACGGCGAGTAACGTGCACTCCGGCCCACCTCTGCATCAGCCCTGCGGAAACCGGGATGAACGCCGATAGAGGGGATGAACTGGGATCTGCTCAACCTGGAACAGCCCCTTCATCTGGGTTTCAAGACACCTGGGGTTTGCCGACACACCTTAGCGACCCAGGGTTCGGAATCGGTCCTTCAGGACCCGGGCGCGGTGGAGCCAGGAGGTGAGGGCGATGGCGGACAGCACCAGGAGGAGGATCCACAGGGACCCGGGCCAGACCCGCGGGGCCAGGGCCGCGGGCACCGCCAGGGCGCCCAGGACCATCAGGCGGATTCCCGAGCGCCGGCCGGAGGTGCCCCGCACCTGCAGGAGGGGGCCGGCGTGGAGGCCCCACAGGAGGATCAGGCACAGGAAGAAAGCCGCGAGGGGGAGGGCCGCGTAGGGGGCGGGGGCGCCCAGGGCGGAGGCGAGGGTTCCCAGGAGGGAGGCGGCGAGGGTGCCGTAGTAGGCCGCCTTCAGGGGGGCGGGGACGCTCCAGGCCGGGAACAGGTCCGCCGGGGCCGCGGGCTTCGCGGTCCGGCCCCGGGCCATCAGTTCCTCGGTCCAGCGGCAGAACTGCGCGGTGAGGGCGCCGGCCTCGAAGCGCTTCCAGGTGTCCCGGCCCATGGCGCGCAGGCGCTCCTGGCGCGCGGGATCGGCCTGGAGGGC
This sequence comes from Mesoterricola silvestris, assembly GCF_030295405.1. Taxonomy (GTDB): domain Bacteria; phylum Acidobacteriota; class Holophagae; order Holophagales; family Holophagaceae; genus Mesoterricola; species Mesoterricola silvestris. Next base: position 3,863,494 of record NZ_AP027080.1, read on the forward strand.
GCGGATCGCGCTCACCCAGGCGTCCGGGTCCAGGTAGTCGTCGATGATGATGCCGGCCTCCCCCGCGGCCTCGGGGAGGCCCCCCACCCGGCTTCCCATGAACAGCAGGCCCGCGGACTGGGCTTCCGGGCCCATGCGGCCGAAGGGCTCCGCCCACCGGGAGGGCATCAGGACCAGCCAGCTCTCCCCGTAGAACGCCTCCTGGGCCAGGAACCCGGAGACCCGCACGTTGGGATGGCGTCTGGGATCGTAGCCGCAGTTGGCGGCATTGCCCCGGCCCGAGAGGAGGAAGGCCTGGTCCGGCATCCGTTCCGCGATCCGCAGGAAGAGGTCGGCGCCCTTGCTGAACTCCGCGGCGGCCATGCTGATGCACCGGCCCTCCGGCCCCGGGGGCAGTTGCACGGGCTGGACGGCGGGATAGAGCACGGAGGCGTCGTCCCGTCCCAGCAGCTCATTGGCCAGGTCCGCCATGTACCGGGACGGCGCCAGGATCCGGTCGAATTGCCGGAGGATGGCCTTGGTGACGTACACGGGCGCCGTGCCCGCCACGGGGCACAGGGCGCAGAAGTGGTCGCAGGTGGCCTGGGCGATGAGATCGGGACACAGGGTGCGGCCGTCGTGGAGGCAGGTCATGACCGGCACGCCCAGGGCGCCGGCGATCTCGAGGCCCATGGGGTGGGCCCCGAACTGGGCATAGATCGCGTCGGGCTTGGCGGCCAGGGCTTCGCTCCGCATGCGCTCCGGACCGGACACGGGGATCATCTCGACCCCGCGCAGGGTGCCGGGGGCATCCTTGCCCCAGAAGACCGCCACGGCCCGGCCCCCGGACGCGACCCAGGATTCGAGCAGCAGTTTATCGGTGACTTCCGCACCGCCCAGGCCCGGATGGTAGCTGGAACCCAGGTAAAGCAATGTCCCGCGGGCCATCGGACCTCCCGGAACCTAGCCTAGATGCTATGGAAGATTCGCGTCAACGAGGTCGATCAGCCCGGGTAGCACCCCGGAACCCGCAGCCCCGCCCCTTCGGGAAGCCCCAGGGCCAGGTTCATGCACTGCACGGCCTGGGAGGCCATGCCCTTGCCCAGATTGTCGATGGCGGTGAGGACCGCGCCGTTCCTGCCGTCCGAGGCGGTGGCCACGTCGCAGAAGGCGCTGCCGGCCACGGCGCCCACCCGGGGCGAGCCCGTGACGATGCGCACGAAGGGGGCGTCCCGGAAGGCATCGGCGGTCCTCGCCGCGAGGCCCTCGCCCGTGAGGCCCGGGGGGAGCCGGAACTGCAGCGACATGAAGATCCCCCGCACCATGGGCGCGCTCTGGGGCACGAAGGCTAGGTCGCCCTGGATGCCCAGTTCGGCCATGGCCGCCCTGACTTCCGCCAGGTGCTGGTGGGCCAGGGGCTTGTAGGCCCGGAAATCCTGGGCGCGCAGGGGGTGGTGGGTGCCTTCCACCGGAGTCGCCCCGCTGCCGCTGGAGCCGGTGGCGCCGGTGGCCGCCAGGAAGCCCACGTCCAGGCCCCGCAGGGGCAGGAGGGCCAGCTCCAGGGCCGTGGCGAAGCAGCCCGCGCACGCCACGCGCCGGGCCCCGGCCAGGGCCTCCCGGTTCCATTCGGGCTGGCCGTAGACGAAGCGGGGGCGGTGCTCCACGCCGCGGAAATCGGTGCTCAGGTCCAGCAGCAGGACCCTGTCCGCGATGCTCGCCCTGTCCCAGGCGCGCTCCAGGCCGGGCAGCAGGCCCGCGAGCTCCCCGTGGGGCAGGGCCGAGAACACCACGGGCTGTTCGCTGGACGCGAACGAGGACCAGTCGATGGCCTCCTCCAGGACCCCGGGGACCAGGCCGCTGAGGTTGGGATGCACGTCGCCGAAGGCCCGCCCCGCGTGGCGGGAGGTGCCCCGCAGGCTCGCGACGGCGGGGTGGCCCGAAAGCCAGCGCAGGAGCTCCCCGCCCCCGTATCCGGAAGCGCCCAGGATGGCGGCGTCGATCCTCACGGCTTCACCTCCAGGGCGGCCCGCACCTTGTCCAGCACCAGCGCCCCCAGTTCCCGGGCCTGGGACCGGGCGTTGTGGGCCGGAAGCCCGAGGGTGGCCACGAAGCGGCCTCCCACGCGGTTGTCCGTGGCGGGACCGGCCACCACGTCCACCTGGATGCCATAGGCCTCCTTGAGGTTGCGCACCCCGCCCTCCACGCCCACGGGGTCGTTGGCGCAGAGCACGTAGGCGGCTCCCCAGTCCCGCAGCGCCTTGTCCTCCAGGATGGCCTGGACGCCGTACTCCCCCATGATGCCGTCGCCGGTCTCGGCGATGATGAGATCCATGCCCCGGTCCGCCAGTTCCGTGAAGATGGCCCGGGCCGCGCCCGGGGCCGTGGCGGGGCCGGTGCAGGTGACGCCGGCGTCCGTGAAGTCCAGGATGGCCTCGGCGCCGTAGTCCTGCATGGCCAGGATATCCCGCTGGAGGCTCACGCCCGTGAGCTTGGCGCCCCCCACCTTGTACCCGGCCTGGGTGAAGGCGCGCACCAGGACGCAGGCGGCGAGGGTCTTGCCGGCGTTCATGCAGGTGCCGGCCACGTACACCACGGGCACGGGCGTGGCCTGGGGCTTGCCCTGCACGGCCTTCTCCTGGATGAAGGCGGGCTGGCCCAGGCGGCTGCCGAACTGCGGGAAGGAGAGCACCTGCCCGAGCACCTCCACCTCGAAGGGGGCGCCCACCCCCGGGTTGCTGGAGACGCAGTGGCCCAGCACCCCGCCCAGATTCAGCAGGTGGAGCCGGTCCCCGGGGGCCACCTTCGTTGGCAGCACCCCCTCGTAGCCCTGGAGCGCGTTGCGGTGGCCCAGGGCCCCGACGATGATGTCCCCGTCGTGGAGCACGCTCATGCGCCCGTGCACGTCCTCCAGTTCGTTGTAGACGCTCTTCTCGCCGTGGATGCGCCCGGCGATGACCGAGCCCTCCCGGGCCTCGACCGTGTCGCCCAGGGTCACCCAGCGCCCCAGGCCCAGGTTCCGGGTCACCGACGCGATCTTGTCCAAATGGATCCGCATGGAAGCTCCCTTCATCCCTTGGCCTTGAGGGCGATCATCTGGGGCACGCCGAAGATGTGCGCGAAGCCCGCGGCCTCGGCGCCGGTCCAGAGCCGCGTGCTCTCGCCGTAGCTGGCCATGTCCGGGCGCACGAGGCTCCGCGGGGACTTCACCCCCTGCACCGCGAAGGCCCGGGGGCGCAGCTCCAGGCGCACGTCGCCGGTCACCGCCTCCTGGGTGGAGGCCAGGAAGGCCTCCAGGTCCCGGCAGACCGGATCGAAGAAGTGCCCCTCGTGCAGGAGGCTGCCGTAGAGGTTGCCCAGGGACTCCTTCCAGAAGAGCTGCTTGCCGGTGAGGACGAGCTTCTCCAGCTCCCGGTGGGCGGTGATGACCAGGTGGGCCCCGGGGGCCTCGAAGGCCACCCGGCCCTTGATGCCCAGGATGGTGTCGCCCAGGTGGATGCCCCGGCCGATGCCGTAGGTGCTGCCCAGGGCGTTGAGGGCCTGGATCACCCCCACGGGCCCCAGCTCCGCGCCGTCCAGGGACGCGGGGACGCCCCGGCTGAACCCCAGCACCAGGGTGCGGGCCGGGGTCAGGGGATCCACCTCGCCGCCCGGGTAGGCGTGCTCGGGCAGGTTCTGCCAGGGGTCCAGGGTCTCCTTGCCGCCGATGCTGGTGCCCCACATGCCCTCGTTGACGCTGTAGGACTCCACCTTCTCGGGGAAGGGGAAGCCCCGCTCGGCCAGGTACGACCTCTCCTCGGCGCGGCTGGGGGCCAGCTCCCGGATGGGGGCCAGGAGGGCCAGGTCCGGCGCCAGGGCCCGGAAGGCAACGTCGAAGCGCACCTGGTCGTTGCCGGCGCCGGTGGAGCCGTGGGCCAGGGCCGTGGCCTGGATGTCCCGGGCGTGGGCCACCACCCGCCGGGCCTGGCAGACCCGCTCGGCGCTCACGGACAGGGGGTAGAGCCCGCCACGCAGGACGTTGCCCGCCACCAGGTGGCGCAGGTAGTCCTGGAAGAGCTCCTCCCGGGCGTCGAGGGTGGCGTGGGAGGCCGATCCCAGCTTGGCGGCCATGCCCTCGATGCGCTCCAGCTCGGCCGGGGAGAACCCGCCGGTGTCCACGGTGACGGTGTGCACCTCGTGCCCCAGGGACTTGAGGTACAGGACGCAGTACGAGGTGTCGAGACCCCCGGAGAAGGCGAGAAGGACGCGGTGGCTCATTGGGCACCCCAGGCGAAAAGTTGTTCGTAGGTTGTTTTAAGGAAGGCGCGGCGCTCCTTGATCCAGGAGGCGGAGGAGGCCAGGGATTCGGCGGTGCGCTCCAGCCCCAGCCGCACGGGGACGGCGGATTCGGGCCGGAAGGTGCCGTCCTGGATCTCCCGGGCCACCTGGCCGTAGGCGTCCCGGAAGGGCTGGCCCTCCGCGGCGAGGCGGCAGGCCCGGGCCGCGGCGTGGAGCTCCTGGGTGATGGCGCCGGCGCAGGCCTCCCGGTCCACCTTGAGGCCGGGCAGGAGCCGGGAGGTGATGCGGAAGAGCTCCTCCCCCTTGTCCAGCAGTTCCACGAAGGGGGCCTTCAGGAGCTGGTGGTCCCGGTGGTAGCTGGAGGGGAGCCCCCCCGCCAGGTGGCCCAGGAGGCCCGCCAGGCCCCGCAGCTCCCGGCAGCGGGCCCGGGCCAGCTCCAGGGCGTCGGGATTGCGCTTCTGGGGCATGAGGCTGCTGCCCGTGGTGAAGGCGTCGGGCAGCGCGACGAAGCCGAAGGCCTCGGTGCTGTAGAGGTTCAGGTCCCAGAGGGCCTTCTCCAGGGTGCCGGCGGCGGACACGACCCAGGCCGCCAGGGCCTGTTCGTACCGGCCCCGGCTGTTCATGACGTCCATGGGGCTGTTCTGCACCCGGCTGAAGCCCAGGAGGGACGCGCTCAGGCCCCGGTCCACGGCCACCGGGGCCCCGAAGCCCGCGGCGGCGCCCAGGGGGCACCGGTCCAGCCGCCCCCACAGGGCCGGCAGGGCCTCCAGCTCCTCCAGCAGGCCTTCGGCGAAGGCCGCGGCCCACATGCCCCAGGTGGCGGGCATGGCCTTGCGCAGGTGGGTGAAGCCCGGCAGGGGCGTCGCCTCCTCCCGCTCGGCCAGGTCCAGGAAGGCCCGGGCCGCGGCGTGCATGGCCGCGCCCAGGTCCAGGGCCCGATCCCGCATGTGCAGGCGCAGGGCCGTGGCCACCTGGTCGTTGCGGGAGCGGGCCAGGTGGATGCGCCGGCCGGTCTCCCCCAGGCGCCGCTCCAGGGCGTGCTCCAGGGCGGTGTGGCCGTCCTCCTCCTCCGGGAGGATCACCAGCTCGCCCCGCAGGGCCTCCTGGCGCAGTCCGGCCAGGGCGCCCACCAGGGCCCGGGCCTCGGCTTCGGCCAGGAACCCGGTTTCCCCCAGCATGCGGGCATGGGCGGCGCTGCCGGCGGCGTCGCTGGCCAGCAGGTGGAGGTCCGTTTCGGGGTCCGCCCCGACGGTGAACCGGTGCAGTTCCTCGTCCAGGGGCAGGTCCTTGGCCCAAAGGGGTCTAGACATGGCAGGCCTCCCGCGCGTACTCCCGCGCCAGGGCGGCGTAGAAGCGGATGCCCGCCTCCAGTTCGGCCAGGGAGATCCATTCGTCGGGGCGGTGGCTGCGGTGGGTGTCGCCGGGCCCGGCCTTCACGGCGGGGAGGTGGGCCAGGAAGGCCCAGTCCGAGGCCGTGGCCGATCCCCGGGGGGCCTTGCGGCCCGAGGCGGCCAGGGCGGCCTTCACGACGGGTTCGGAGGGGTCGGTGGCCACGGCCCCGTAGCGCATGGAATGCACGGCCACCTCGCTCTCCAGTTCCAGGGCGATGCGGTCGGCGGTGGCCTGGTGGTCCAGGTTGGGCGTGGTGCGCAGGTCCACGAAGAATTCGCAGGCGTCGGGCACCTGGTTGCGGGCCCTGCCCCCCTGCACCTGGGTCACCTGGGCCCGGGTCTCGCCCAGGAGCGCGTGGGGTTCGAAGGTCATGGCCGCGAGCCGCTGGATGTCCCGGGCGGCCTTGTGGATGGCGTTCTCGCCCAGGGGGCTGTGGGCCACGTGGGCGGCCTCCCCCCGGGAGGTGCAGCGCAGGATGAGCATGCCCCGCTGGGCGGCGCAGATCTCCAGCCCGGTGGGCTCCCCCACCACGGCCGCGTCCAGGGGGCCCAGGTCCGGCAGCACCTCCCGGATGCCCTTGCCCCCCACCTCCTCGCCCTCGGTGAAGGCGAACACGGCCCGGGCGCCCTTGAGGTCCCGGAGCTCCAGGGCCGCCAGGATCATGGCCGTGACGCAGCCCTTGGCGTCGTTGGCGCCCAGGCCCGTGAGGCGGTCGCCGTTCCAGGAGGGGGTGAAGGGATCGCTGCTCCAGCCGTCGCAGGGGGGCACGGTGTCCAGGTGGCTGGCGAAGAGGATCCGGGGTCCTCCGGTGCCCACCTCGAACCAGAGGCTGTTGCCCGTGCGGCGCACCTCGAGGCCCTCGGCGCCCAGCAGGGCCGCCACGTGGTCGGCCAGGGCCTGCTCGGCGTGGGACACGCTGGGGATGGCCACCAGGGATTCCAGCAGGGCCGCGGGGGTCATCATGGGGCCACCTCGTTCCGGTCGGCGACCAGCATGGTGCCGCTGCCCTCGTTGGTGAACACCTCGGCCAGGATGGCGTCGGGGCGGCTTCCCGACACCAGGTGCACGCTCTTGACCCCGCCCTGCAGGGCCCGGCGGGCCGCGGTGATCTTGGGCTTCATGCCGTCCTTGATGGCCCCCTCCAGCTCCTTGAGGGTCTCCAGGTCGGCCAGGGGCACCAGGCTGGTGGGCTCCGCCACGTCCCGCAGGAGCCCCGGCACCTTCAGGATGAAGAACAGCTTCTCCACCCCCAGGGCGGAGGCGATCTCCGCGGCGATGGTGTCGGCGTTGGTGTTGAGCACCTGGCCTTCGGCGGTGGCGGAGAAGGGCGCCACCACGGGGACGTAGCCGCCGTCCAGGAGGTGCCGGAGCACCGCCGGGTCCACGGCCTCCACGTCGCCCACGAGCCCGTAGTCCACCTCGGCCACGGGGCGCTTGTGGGACCTGACGAGGCCGGCGTCCTGGCCCGAAAGGCCCACCGCCGGAAGCCCGGCGACCTCGAGGGAGGCCAGCAGGTCCATCTGGATGCGGCCCTTGAAGGCCATCTTCGCGGCGTCCAGCACCGGGGCCGAGGTGACCCGCCGGCCCGCGACCTTGGTGGTCTCCAGGCCCAGCTCGCCGCAGAGCGCGTCCAGCCCCGCGCCGCCGCCGTGGACGATGACGATCGGGATGGAGAAGCTCCAGAGCAGGGCCAGCTGGGTGCACACGGCCTTGCGCAGGGCGGGATCCTCCAGGATCTCGCCGCCGAGCTTGACCACGAAGGGCCGGCCGCGGAATTTCCGCACGTACTTGGCGGCGTTGTGCAGGGCGTCGAAGGGATTCGCGGAACGTACCATTGTCTAGGCCTCCAGAAGCCACTGCACCAGGGACCGCTGCACGTGGAAGCGGTTCTCCGCCTCGTCCACGACCCGGCTCCAGGGGCCGTCCAGGACGCCGTCGGCCACTTCCACGTTGCGGCGCACGGGAAGGCAGTGCATGAAGATCGCGTCCTTCGCGGCCTTGCCCATGAGTTCCGGGGAGCAGATCCAGTCGGGGTGGTCCTTGACGGCCTCGGCCTTGAGGCCGCCCGCGGTGCTGGGCCCCCAGGCCTTGGCGTACACCACGCGGCTGCCGGCGGCGGCCTCCCCCTGGTCCTTCGTCAACGACACGCTGCCGCCCGAAGCCTTGGCCAGGGCCTGGGCCTGGGCCAGCACCTCGCCCTGGAGCTCGAAGCCCTCGGGGTGGGCCACGCGCACCTCGCAGCCCGCGGCGGCGGCGGTGAGCAGGAAGCTGTTGGGCACGGCCTTGGGCAGGGGCTTGATGTGGGGGGCCCAGGTGAGGGTCACGGGCAGGCCCTGGGTGGAACCGAAGGTCTCCCGGGCCGTCATGAGGTCGGCCAGCCCCTGGCAGGGGTGCTCCCGGGCGCTCTCCATGCTGAGGGTGGGCACGGTGGAATAGTTCCGGAAGCCGTTCATGACGGGATCCGCGTGGTCCTCCTCGTCGCTGGCCCCCGCGGCGAAGGTGCGCACGGCGAGCAGGTCCACGTAGCGGGCCAGGACGGGCGCGGCCTCCTTGATGTGCTCGGCCCGGTCCCCGTCCATGATGGCCCCGATCCGGTCCTCCAGCTTCCACACGCCGTTGCCCACCTCCAGCACGATGGCCGAACCGCCGCCCCGGGCCATGACGGCCTCGAAGGAGGCGCGGGTGCGCAGGCTGGGGTTGAAGAAGACCATGCCCAGGATCCTGTCCACCAGGTGCTTGGGATGGGCCCCCGCCTTCCACTGGATGGCCCGGGCGAGGATCTCCTCGAGTCCTTCGATGCCGAAATCGCTGATGCCGGTGGCGTGTCTCATTTGGAATCTCCAGCGGGGAAGGTGCGGATGGCTTCGGCCAGGGCGTCCACGGCGGCCCGGGTCAGGTTGAGGGGGGGCATGAGGCGCAGCGCGTCGGGATCGCCGCTGCCGCCCACGAGGATGTGCTTATCCTGGAGGTGGGCCTTGAGCTGCTTGGCCCGGCCGGGCACCACCAGCCCCAGGAGCAGCCCCGAGCCCCGCACCTCCGTGACGCAGGTGCCCGCCACGGCCTCCCGGATTTCCCGCTCCCGCTCGAAGACGTTCTGCAGGAGCCCCTCCTGGCGGATCACCGTGAGGGTGGCCAGGAGCGCGGCGCAGGCCAGGGGCCCGCCCCCGAAGGTGCTGCCCAGGTCCCCGGGCTTCACCGAAGCCGCGGCCTCGGCCGAGAGGAGCAGCGCCCCCATGGGAACGCCCGAGGCCAGCCCCTTGGCGGAGGTGATCATGTCGGGCCGCACCCCGTGGAGGCCCGCGGCGAAGGGGTGCCCCAGGCGGCCCATGCCGGTCTGCACCTCGTCGTAGATGAGCATGGCGCCCGCGGCCTTCGTCTTCTCCCGCACCTTGACCATGAAGGGGGCCGAAGCGGGGCGGATGCCCGACATGCTCTGGATGGGCTCCATGATCACGCCGGCCACGCCGGAGAAATCGGCGGCCTCCAGGGCCTCCACGTCGTTCCAGGGGAGCCGCAGGCAGGGCGCCAGGAGGGGCTCGTAGGGCCGGGTGATGGCGGGATCGTCCGTGACGGACAGGGCCAGGGTGGAGCGCCCGTGCCATCCGCCCTGGAAGGCCGCGAAGGTGTGCCTCCCCGTGAGCCGGCAGGCCATCTTCAGGGCGTTCTCGTTGGCCTCGGCGCCGCTGTTGCAGAAGAAGATGGAGGCCATGCCCGCGTCCCGGCCGGATTCGGCGAAGTCCAGCAGGGCCTTGGCGGCCCGGGACCGCACCGGCAGTTCCGCGGCGGTGCTGTAGAAGATCAGCTCCCGGGCCTGCACCGCGATGGCCTCCGCCACCAGGGGGTGCGCATGCCCCGTGCTGGCCACGCAGTGGCCGCCGTAGAAGTCCCAGTAGCTCCTTCCCAGGGGATCGAAGACCCGGTCGCGCTCGCCGCGCAGCAGGGGGAAGGGGAACGGGGTGTAGGTGGGGAGGAGGGCGGGGGGCTGCAAATTTGCGGTCATGGGCTGCAAAAACACGGGAATACCGGTCACGTAATGCAAATTGTGCACTCGTCCCCGAGGGGGGTCAAGCGAAAAAACCTGCGCCTTTCCTGTGAATTTCGCGCAACGAATTCGGCAAGGCCTCTTGCAAATTTGTGCAAATTAATGCAAATTGTCCCCATGAACCTGGACGAGGCCATCCTCCGCCACCTTTCCCGCCTGGACATCACCGAACAGGGCGACCTTCTGGAGCTGCTCCGCAGGGACGGCTTCGACCTGACCCTCTCCACCCTCTCCCGGCACATGAAGAAGCTGGGCGTCCGCAAGGAGGAGGGCCGCTACCGCCGCGCCGCCCCCGCCCTGGCCCCCTCCCACCCCTACACCCTCCAGAAGATCCCCCCCACCCTCCTCATCCTCAAGACGACCCCCGGCTACGCCCAGGCCATGGCCCTGGCCCTGGACCAGGCCGGCCTGCCCGCCCTGGCCGGCACCCTGGCCGGGGACGACACGATCTTCGCGGCCCCGGTGAGCGCCAACATGCTGGATCGATTGGAGATCGAAGTGCGCGAGCGGCTGCTCCGGGGGCTCTGACCCGCCCGGTTGGTGCTTTGTCTTCACAGCAGGTAAACTGCTTCCACCTTAAGCACGCCTACTCCCCCACGCGGTTCCCGCCGGAACCCCCGGCGGCCTTCCCGAAGGGGTTCCCCCCCGCGCCGGGCGCCCGCCGCCCGGTCCCATCCAAGGAGCAGAGCATGTCCCTCATCCAGGAATTCAAGGCCTTCGTGGCCAAGGGCAACGTGGTGGACCTGGCCGTGGCCGTGGTGGTCGGCGGCGCCTTCGGGGAGATCGTCAAGGCCTTCGTGAGCGGCATCGTGATGCCCCTGGTGAGCTACGTGCTGCCGGCCAACATGGTCTGGGAGCAGTGGGCCATCGGCAAGCTGCGCATCGGCGTCGTGCTGGGGGCGACCCTGAATTTCCTCATCATCGCCGGGGTGGTCTTCCTCTTCCTCGTGAAGCTGGTGGGCACCCTCATGAAGAAGAAGGAGGAGCCCGCGGCCCCCACCACCAAGCCCTGCCCCCAGTGCCTGGAAACCATTCCTCTGGCGGCTAAACGTTGCAAGTTCTGCACTAGCCAGGTCGACTGACCGCTCCGTGACGGATGCCACAAATAGAAGACTGTAAGGTAGTTGAAAGGCCGCCGGCGCCATAATGCGGGCGGACCATTCACGGAGCACGTCTTGTTCGACCAGCCTACGGAACGCGAGGCCCAGGAGCTCATCGAGTCCCTGGGCCTGCGTTTCGAGCCGGGGGTGGACGACTGGGCGGGCTTCTACGACAACGGGCGCCTCGCGGCCTGCGGCGCCCGCAAGGGCTATGTCCTCAAGATGCTGGCCATCGCCCCGGAGTTCCAGGGCACGGACACCCTGGGCGCCCTGGTGACCCGCCTCATCCTGTCGGGCCTGGCCGCGGGCCACGAGACCCTCTTCCTGTTCACCCGCCCCCAGACCGCCTCCACCTTCGAGGCCCTGAACTTCCGGATCCTGGCCACCCACGGCACCGCCGCGCTCCTGGAGCACGGCCCCGGCTTCGAGGCCTACCTGGCCGCCCACCCCGCGGCCCCCGGCCGCAACGGCGCCATCGTCCTCAATGGCAACCCCTTCACCCTGGGCCACCTCCACCTGGCGGAACACGCGGCGCGGCAGGTGGACCGCCTCTACCTCTTCGTGGTGAGCGAGGACTGCTCCGTCTTCCCCTTCGCGGCGCGCCTGGCCATGGCCCGGGCCGCCACGGCCCACCTCCCCAACGTCACCGTCCTGGAGACCTCCCGGTACGCCGTGTCCGCGGGCACCTTCCCCGCCTACTTCCTCAAGCGCCGGGACGAGGCCGCCCTGGCCCAGATGCGGCTGGACCTGGATCTCTTCGCCGGGCGCATCGCCCCGGCCTTCTCCATCCTCCGGCGCTTCGCGGGGGACGAGCCCCTGTGCCCGGCGACCCGGGCCTACAACGAGGCCATGGCCGAGGTCCTGCCCGGCGACGGTGTCGCCGTGTCCATCCTGCCCCGCTTCGAGGCCGGCGGCGCCCCGGTGAGCGCCACCCGGGTGCGCGAGGCCTTCGCGGCCGGCGACTTCCAGCGCCTCGCGGCCCTGGTGCCGCCCTCCACCCTCCAGTTCCTCCGATCCGACGAAGCCCGGCCCATCGCCGGGCGCCTCCGCAGCCCCTTGAAGGGAGCCTAATCCATGCCGATCCTACGCAAATCCACCGCGGGCACCATGCAGTCCAGCGATCTCATGGTCGTGGTGGAGCCCGCCCCCACCCTCCAGATCGAAATCGAATCCACCGTGAAGAAGCAGTTCGAGCACCTGATCCGGTCCCGCATCGAGGCCACCCTCCAGGACCTGGGCGTGACCTCCGGCCACGTGCGCGTCTCGGACCGGGGCGCCCTGGACTACGCCATCGCGGCCCGGGTGGAAACCGCCGTTCACCGAGCTTCCCAGGAGTAGTCATGGAAAAGGTATGGTCCCGCGAATGCGTCACAGGCCGGCGCTTCATCCTCAAGATCCAGCCGGGGGCGCGCATCGTCCCCACCCTCCTGGATTTCTGCAGCGCCCAGAACATCACCTTCGCGTCCATGGTCTCCGGCATCGGGTCGGTGCGTGACGTGGAGTTCAAGGACATCCAGACCGGGGCCCACCTGCCCCTCACCGAGCCCCGCACCCGCAAACACCGGGTGGAGGGCCCCCTGGAGATGCTGGGCCTTTCCGGCAACATCGCCCCCGGCGCCGACAAGAAGCTGGGAACCCAGTTCTACATCCTGGCCTCCAAGGCCGGCGGCGAGGTGGTGGGCGGCGCGCTGGTGGACGCCGAGGTGTTCGCCACCTGCGAGATCGTCCTGGCCGAGTACCTCGTGACGGGCATCGAACGCTACCACTCGGCTTCCAGCGGCGTGGACACCCTCTTCTTCGAAGAAAGGTAGGAGGACCCCATGCGACTCCGCCGCTCCCTGCTGTACGTCCCCGGCAACATGCCCGGGATGCTGCAGAACATCCCGGTCTTCGAGGCCGACGTGGTCATGATCGACCTGGAGGACGCCGTGCCCCTCCAGGAGAAGGACGCCGCGCGCCTCCTGGCCCGGAACTTCCTGCGCTCCTACACGGACCGCAACAAGGAGATGTTCGTCCGCATCAACGGGCTGGACACCCCCTACGCCCTGGACGACCTGCGCGAGATCCTGCCGGCCCTGCCCGACGGCATCCGCCTCCCCAAGGCCGACAACCCCGAAGTGGTGGAGAAGCTCGACACCCTCCTCACCGAGCAGGAGGAGCAGCTGGGCCTCGAGATCGGCCACTTCAAGATCATCCCCTCCATCGAGAGCGCCCAGGGCGTGCTCAATTCCGTGGCCACCGCGGTCAGCTCCCCGCGCCTGGTGGCCCTGGCCTTCGGGGCCGAGGACTTCACCGCCTCCATGGAGATCGACCGCACCAAGACCGGCGAGGAGCTCTTCTCCGCCCGCACCCAGATCGTCTGGGCCGCCAAGGCCGCCGGCCTCCAGGTCATCGACACCATCTTCCCCGACGTGAACGACATGGAGGCCCTCCGCACGGAGACGGCCCTCATCAAGCGCCTGGGCTTCACGGGCAAGTCCCTGGTGAACCCCCGGCAGATCGAGATCATCCACGAGGTGTTCCGCCCCTCCGCCAAGGAGATCGAGCACGCCCTGGAAGTGATGGACGCCATCAAGCGCGCCCGGGAGATGGGCACCGGCGTGATCTCCCTCAAGGGCAGGATGGTCGACGCCCCCGTCGTCACCCGCGCCGCCCGCGTCCTGAAGACGGCCATCGCCTTCGGGATGATCGACTTTGAACTGACCGACGAGGTGATCCATGGCGAAAAATAGCCTCGGGCGGGAGATCCCGGCCCTGTGGAGGGGCCGCGCCCTCGACCCCTACATCGATCCCTGGAGCCGCAAGCCCGAGGTGCTCCGGGCCACGCGGCCCCTGGTGCGCCGCCATCCCTCCGATTCCAAGCTCCTGCCCAGCCTGCGCGCCGCCCTGGAGAAGTGCGAGCTCCGCAACGGCATGAACATCTCCACCCACCACCACCTGCGCAACGGCGACCTGCTGCTGAACCTGCTGGTGAAGGAGATGGACGCCATGGGCCTCATGGACATGGGCATCGCCTCCAGCTCCGTGCACGACGTGCACGCCGAGATCATCCCCTACATCCGCAAGGGGGTCATCACCCGCATCGAGACCGGCGTCAACGGCCTCATCGCCCAGATGGTCAGCAAGGGCGAACTCAAGTGCGACATCATCGTGCGCAGCCACGGCGGCCGGGCCCGGTCCCTGGTGACCGGCGAAGTGGAGGTGGACGCCGCCTTCATCGCCGCCCCCTGCTGCGACGTCACCGGCAACATGAACGGCGTGCACGGCCCCTCCGCCTGCGGCTCCCTGGGCTACGCCTACACCGACGCCCGCTACGCCAAGAAGGTGGTGGCCGTCACCGACAACCTCGTGCGCTACCCCGCCGCGCCCATCAGCATCTCCCAGTCCGACGTGGACTACGTCGTCCAGATCGAGTCCCTGGGCGATCCCAAGAAGATCGTCTCCACCACCACCCGCGTCACCCGCGACCCCGCCGGGCTCCTCATCGCCAAGTACGCCGCCGAGGTCATCCACGCCTCCGGCCTGCTCAAGGACGGCTTCTCGTTCCAGACCGGCGCCGGCGGCACCTCCCTGGCCGTGGCCGACAACGTGCGCAGGCTCATGGCCGAGAACGGCGTCAAGGGCAGCTTCGGCTGCGGCGGCATCACCGGCTACTTCGTCGACATGCTCGAGGAAGGCTATTTCGAGACCCTCTTCGACGTGCAGTGCTTCGACAACAAGGCCGTGGACTCCATGCGCCGCAACCCCTGCCACCGGGAGATCTCGGCCGACCTCTACGCCAGCCCCTTCAACCGCGGGTGCGTGGCGAACATGCTGGACTGCGTCATCCTGGGCGCCACCGAGGTGGACGTGGACTTCAACGTCAACGTCAACACCGAGTCCAGCGGGTACCTGCTGCACAACACCGGCGGCCACTGCGACGTGGCCGCGGGCGCCAAGCTCGCCATCGTCGTGGCCCCCTCCATGCGCGGGCGGCTCCCGGTGGTGCGGGACGCGGTCACCACCGTCACCACCCCGGGGGAGACCGTGGACGTCATCGTCACCGAGCGCGGCATCTGCGTCTCGGACAAGCATCCCGACCTGGTGGCCGAACTGCGCCGGCGCAACCTTCCCGTGAAGGACATCCGCCAGTTCCACGAGGAGATCACCAAGGTCACCGGCAAGCCCCGGCCCGTGGAGTTCGAGGACGAGATCGTGGCGCTCGTGGAGTACCGGGACGGGTCCATCATCGACGTCATCCGGAAGGTCCATGAGTAGCCGTTTCCTGGACGCCCGGGACGAACGGGACCGGGAGCTCCACCGGGCCCTGGCCCAGTGCGGGGACGCGGCCTCCATCCTCTTCGTGGGATGCAACGTGCCGGGCCCCGCCAAGGCCCGCCCGGGCCTTTCGCGCCTGGCCCAGGGGGCCCTGGACGGCCTGGAGGTCCAGGCCGTCCATTCGGGCTTCGACGCCCTGGGGCCCTTCCACATCGCCTTTTCCGCCGGGGACCCGGTCCAGGTGAAGGCCGCCGCCGTGGCCCTGGAGGGCCTCACCCCCTCCGGCCGGCTCCTGGACATCGATGTGTACCGCCCCGACGGCACCCAGGTGGACCGGGCCTCCCTGGGCCTCCCCCAGCGCCCCTGCCTCCTCTGCGAGGAACCCGCGAGGGAGTGCATCCGCGCCGGGCGCCACGGCCAGGCCGAACTCCTGGCCAAGGTGGACGCCCTGCTCCACGAGCACGGCGCCCCCCAGCGGCTCCTGCCCGGGACCCTGGCCGCGACCCTCCACCTCGGCGCGATCCGCGAACTGGACCTGACCCCCAAGCCCGGCCTCGTGGACCGCCACGACGCCGGCTCCCACCCCGACCTGACGTACGAGGCCATGCGCGCCTCCGCGGACCTCCTCCCCCGGTACTTCGAGGATCTCCTGGCGCGCTTCGGCGAACGCCGCTCCCTCAACGAACTGAACCAGGCCGGCCGCGACGCCGAGGACCGCATGCTGCGCGAGATCGGCACCAACGCCCACAAGGGCTACATCTTCCTTTCCGGCCTGACCCTCCTGGCCGCGTGCCAGTGCAGGGGCCGCCTCGCCCAGCTCCGCCCTGCCATCATGGACCTGGCCGCGAAGTTCTTCGTGGCCTGCCCCCCCCAGGGCACCCATGGCGCCGATCTGCGGGCCCGCCAGGGTCTGGGCGGCATCCGGGCCGAGGCCCTGCAGGGCCTCCCCGCGGTCTTCGAGCACGGGTGGCCCGCCTACCGCAGGGCCCTGGAATCCGGCCTGGAGCCCCGCATCGCCGGGTTCCACCTCATGGCCGCCCTCATGGCCACCGTGGAGGACACCACCGCCGTGCGCCGCTGCGGCCCCGAAGGCCTCCAGCGCCTGCGCCAGGACGCCCAGGCCCTCCAGGAGCTCCTGGACCTGGGCCGGGACCCCGAGCCCTTCCTGGCGGCCCTCAACGAGGACTACCGCCGCATGAACCTCACCATGGGCGGCGTGGCGGACTGCATGGCCCTCACCTGGGCCCTGCACGCGGCCTCGGCCTGAGGCCCATTCCTTCGCTTGACAGAAATTATAAAAGTTTTATCTTTTTTCCGAACCTTTCGGCGGCCGCCCACCCTGGGCACGCCCCCCCCGGATCCTTCCTTCATCCTGGCCCATCCTGCGATGGCCAGGGATCCGGGTGGCCCCCTCATATCAAGGAGTTCTCCCATGAAAACCTCCGGCCGCCGTCTGCGGCACCTGGTATCGGCAATCACACTGGCGGCGGCCTCCACCCTCGCCCAGGCCGGGGATACCCCCTTCACCACCTACAGGACCATCTCCCTGGTGAACGGCTCCAAGCCCGTGGTGATCACGCTGAAGGGCGATTTCAAGGGCGAGATCCAGATCGGCACCCCGGAAAGGGATTCCAAGGTCCTGAAGACGCTGGCCAAGGCCGGCGATTCCTACACCTTCGGCCTCCTCGGGGCCCCGAGGAGCAATGACCGGAGCACCTTCCGGATCACCTTCAGCTTCCCGTCCAGCATCATGAACCCCGATTACAAGGTCCCCATGGAGTTCACCTCCGGCGGGAAGCTCACCAAACCCTTCACCTTCAGCGCCATGGTCAACAAGAAGGTCCTCGTCCTGAAGCCCGACGACAAGAGCCTCCCCCTGGACAAGGCCTCCATGTTCTACAAGGGCGAGGCCCTCTGGATCCGGGACACCAGCGGGGACGGGGATCCCATCGTCAGCTTCCAGTAGGCCGGCCGGCGGGTGGCTGAAATAGCTCCCCCACGGAAGGCCGGAGCAGGATCAGGAAGGTGAAAAGCCCAAGGGTGGTACTCACGGGATTGCACATCACGCACATCAGCCCCGCGATGACGAGGCAGACCTTGTGGTTCCTGCGCCGGCCCATGGAATAGCCGGAATAGGCGATGGCGGCCCCGAACAGCCATCCCGCGCCGACGGCCAACAGGCCCACCGCCATGAGCCCGAACCCGTACCCCGCGGGCGGGGGCGGGTTGTCCGTCCCGAGGAAGGGCCCCGCGCCGTGCAGGGAGGACCACCCGAGGTACACGTGGATCAGGAACAGCGAGGACAGGCCCCAGGTGGAACCGGCCGCGGCGTAATGGGCGATTTCCAGCCGCCTCAGGTGAACGAGATCCATGCTCATGGGTTTTCCGCACCGAAGGATGAACAACGAAAGCATCGCCCCGGAAGGAGCCCCCTCCAGGACGCGCCGCCCCGGGACGGGAGGAATCGGGCCCGTCACCTTGATATTAACAATTAGTAATTGATTCCCTGCGGAAGTATCGATCCGCCGGGTCCTTCCCGCAAGCCCAATCCATGGGCCGCCCCCCGCCTACAGGCTCAGCGCCAGCCCCAGCACCACCCCGTAGGCCAGTTCCAGCCCCCCGGTCCGCCGCAGCACCGGCAGCAGGTCCCTTCCTTCCGCGCCCCCCAGCACCGCCTTCAGCGGCGCCACCGCCAGGGGCGCCACCAGGAAGGTCAGGGCCGCCCAGGGGCGCCCGGGCACCACCGGCAGGAGGACCAGGGCCGCCGCGGCCACCAGGGCGCCGTAGAGGCGACGGGTCGCCCGGTCCCCCAGCTTCACGGCCAGGGTGCGCTTCCCGGAGGCGGCGTCGGTGGGGAGATCCCGGAGGTTGTTGGCCACCAGGATGGCGCAGGCCAGGGCGCCCACCCCCACCGAGGCGCACAGCGCGGGCAGGGAAAGGCGGCCGGCCTGGGCGAAGGTGGTGCCCAGCACGGCCACCAGCCCGAAGAACACGAACACGAACACTTCGCCCAGGGCCCGGTAGCCGTAGGGCCTGCGGCCGCCGGTGTAGAACCAGGCGGCGGGGATGCAGGCCGCGCCCACGGCCAGCAGCCACCAGGCCCCGCACAGGGCCACCAGCGCCAGGCCGGCCGCCGCGGCGCAGCCGAAGGCGCCCAGGGCCGCGGCCAGCACCGCCCGGGGGCGCGCGGCGCCCGAGCCGGTGAGGCGGAAGGGACCCACCCGGTGGGCGTCGGTGCCGCGGATCCCGTCGGAATAGTCGTTGGCGAAATTCACCCCGATCTGCAGGGCGAGGGCCACGGCCAGGGCCAGGAGGGCCCGGGGGGCGCTGGCGCCGTCCAGGGCGGCGGCGGCGCCGGTGCCCGCGGCCACGGGGGCCATGGCGGCCGGGAGGGTGAAGGGGCGTGCCCCCGAAACCCACTGTGCCGCCGTCGCCATGCCCGCCTCCCGGTCCCTCCATTGTGACGGAAGGCCGCGGCCCGGAACCGGCATAATGGAGCATCCCCAGGAGCGTCCATGTTCGCCAGGCTCTGCCTCCCTCTCCTTCTCGCCGCCCCTCTGCTCGCGCAGCCCATCACGTCCGAGCGCCTGGACCAGCTGGCCGCCTCCTGCCCCCAGGACGCCGGGTTCCGCGCCCTGCGCAACGCCCTGGCCCAGAACGACGGCCGCAAGCTGGCCGAGGACTGGTCCCGCATCACCGCCGTGGACGCCCACTTCACCAAGCGCATCGCCGACGAGCCCGTGGCCAACCAGATGGCCAGCGGCCGGTGCTGGATGTTCTCCTCCCTGAACCTGTTCCGGCGCACCGCCGCCGCCCACCTGGGCTGCGACACCGTGGAACTGAGCCAGAACTACCTCTTCTTCTACGACAAGCTGGAGAAGGCCAATCTCTTCCTGGACGCCATCGCCCGCACCCGGGGCACGGCCGCCACGGACCGGCGCGTGGAATTCCTCCTGGCCAGCCCCGTGCAGGAGGGCGGCAACTGGCAGGGCTTCGTGGACCTGGTGAAGAAGTACGGCGTCGTGCCCAAGGACGTCATGCCCGAGACCTTCAGCTCCTCCAATTCCGCGGCCCTGAACCAGGTGCTCTTCCTGCGCCTGAAGGTCGCGGGCGTGCGCATCCGCGCCGCCAAGGACGAGGCCGCCATCGAGGCCCTCAAGCTCCAGGCCATGAAGGACGTCTACCGCATCCTCGCCATGCACCTGGGCGTCCCCCCCACCCATTTCACCTGGCGCTACGTGGCCAAGGACAAGCAGCTCACCCCCCGCAAGGCCTGGACCCCCAAGGACTTCTTCAAGGAGGCCATCGGCGCCGACCTGGACGGCTTCGTGGCCCTCTACTCCATCCCCACCCTGCCCTTCCAGAAGAAGTACGAGATCGACCTGGACCGCGCCCTCGTGGACGGCCCCAACATGTTTTTCGTGAACTGCCCCCTGGAGGTCCTGAAGGAGGCCGCCAAGACCTGCATCCTCTCCGACCGCCTGGTGTGGTTCGGCGCCGACGTGAGCCAGGACATGCAGCGGGAGGAAGGCCTCCTCATGCCCGGCGTGCGCGATTTCACCTCCCTCTACGGCATGGACTTCGCCATGGACCGCCGGGAATGCTTCGAGAGCCGGCGCAGCGTGCCCAACCACAACATGGTCTTCACGGGCGTGGACATCGCCGACGGCAAGCCGGTGAAATGGCTGGTGGAGAACTCCTGGGGGGACAAGGGGGGCAAGAAGGGCTACTACACCATGATGGACGGCTGGTTCGACCACTTCGTCCAGGTGGTGGTGGTGCCCCGGGCCGTGGTGCCCAAGGCCGTGCTGGACCTCTTCGGCACCCCGGCGGAAGTGCTGCCGCCCTGGGATCCCATGATGTCCGCCCTCAACGTGGAGTAGGGAAAGGACCTCCCAAAAGGAGGTTGACAATTCATGGATGATGGTTGAGAATAAGTCTCGTTCTCAAATCCATGGCGTTCGACCGCCTCAACGCCCAACCCACGAACGGAAGACCGGGAGGTAGCATGTCTGCCCGCATTCGAAACGTCCGCCTCCTCGCCGGGGCCGGCCTGGCCCTGGGCCTGGCCTGTGGCAGCGCCGGGAGCCCCGGCCCGGGGGGCGGCCTCTCCCCCGCCGCCAGCCTGGGCGAGCAGATCTTCAAGGACACGTCGCTATCCGCCTCGGGCCTCCAGTCCTGCGCCACCTGCCACGTGGCGGAGGCGGGCCACGGCTCGGACAACGACCTGCCCGCCCAGCTGGGCGGCGCGGCCCTGAACCTCCAGGGCACCCGGCAATCCCCCACCATCCGCTACCTGGCCACCAACACGGGCTTCCACTACGACGCCGAGGGCACCCCCACGGGCGGGTTCTTCTGGGACGGCCGGGCGGAGACCCTGGCGGACCAGGCGGCGGGCCCCTTCCTCAATCCCCTGGAAATGGCCATGCCCAGCAAGGCGGCCGTGGTGGCCAAGCTGGCGGCGGCCCCCTACGCCGCGGCCTTCCGGGCCGCGTTCGGGGACGCCATCTTCACGGACGTGGAGCAGGCCTACCGCTGCATGACGCTGGCCCTCCAGCATTACCAGCGGGAGGACCGGGACTTCCAGCCCTTCAGCAGCAAGTTCGACGCCTTCCTGCGGGGCGGCGTCCGCCTCACCGATGCCGAGGCCCGGGGCATGGCCCTCTTCAACGATCCCCAGAAGGGCAATTGCGCCAGCTGCCATCCCTCCTCGGGCCCCCGCCCCCTCTTCACGGACTTCACCTACGACGCCCTGGGGGTCCCCCGCAACCCGGCCCTGTCCGCCAACGCCGATCCCGCGTACTTCGACCTGGGCCTGGGCGCCCGCCCGGAGATCGCCCGGCCGGACCTCTACGGCGCCTTCAAGGTGCCCACCCTGCGCAACGTGGCCCTGCGCAAGGCGCTCTTCCACAACGGGCGCTTCACCTCCCTCACGGACGCGGTGACCTTCTACGTGCAGCGGGACACCCACCCGGAGAAGTGGTACCCCACGGCGCCCGACGGCACGGTGATGAAGTTCGACGATCTGCCGGCGAAGTACCACGGGAACGTCAACGTCAAGGAAGTTCCCTACAACCGCCTGCCCGGCCAGGCGCCGGCCCTCACCGACGCCGAAGTCGACGACGTCGTGGCGTTCCTCAAAACCCTCACCGACGGCTACACCCGCTAAGGAGCCCCCATGAAAGCCCTCCACCTTCCCCTGCTCACCGCATGCCTCGCCCTGTCCCCCCTGCGCGCCCAGACCCCGCCCGAGGACCTCGCCAAGCGCGTGGACGCCCTCTCCCGCGAGCTCGAACGCGTCAAGGGCGAACTGGAGGCGAGGCCCGCCTCCGGCACCGTCCTGGGCGGCTACGGCGAGATCCAGTTCTCCCACTTCACCAAGGACGGCGCCAAGGACACCGCCGATCTGCGCCGCTTCGTGCTGGCCCTCACCCACCGCTTCGACGACCGCACCGAACTGGTGACGGAGCTGGAAGTGGAGCACGCGGTCAGCTCCTCCGACGACAAGGGCGAGGTGGAGATCGAGCAGGCCTACATCCAGCACCGCCTCTCCCCCACCTGGTCCCTGCGGGGCGGGCTCTTCCTGGTGCCCGCGGGCCTCCTCAACGAGCACCACGAGCCCACCGCCTACTACGGCGTGGAGCGCAACGCCGTGGAGACCGCCATCATCCCCAGCACCTGGCGGGAGGGGGGCCTCCAGGTGGTGGGCGCCTTCGACAACGGCATCCTGCTCCAGGCCGGCGTCTCCACCGGCTTCGATTTCTCCAAGTGGGACGCGGCCTCCACCGAGGGCGCCGAATCCCCCCTGGGCGCCGTGCACCAGGAGCTGTCCGGGGCCAAATCCCACGACCTCGCCGCCTTCGCCGCCCTGAACTGGCGGGGCCTCCCCGGCCTCCTCCTGGGGGGTTCCTGGTTCCACGCCAAGGGCGCCCAGGGCCAGCCCGCCATGCCCCCCATGGCCGCCACCCTCTGGGACGTCCACGCCCGCTGGACCCCCGGCCCCTTCGACCTGAGCGCCCTCTACGCCCGGGGCACCGTGGCGGACACCGCCGCCTTCAACCAGACCCGCGTGGGCAGCCCCACCCTGGTCCCCAGCCGCTTCGAGGGCTGGTACGGCCAGGCCGCGTGGCACCTGTGGTCCTCCGGATCGTACGCCCTGGCCCCCTTCGTCCGCTACGAATCCGTGAACACCGCCGCGGCCTTCGAGCCCCTGGCCCCCGCCTCCCTGACGCCCGAGGCCGCCCCGGCGGAGCGCATCTGGACCGCGGGCCTCACCTTCAACCTCAACCCCCACGTCGTCCTCAAGGCCGACCTCCGCCGCTTCCGGAACGACACCGCCCAGAACCGGGTGAACCTGGGGCTGGGGTGGGCGTTCTAGGGGGACGGCTTTGGTGGGGTGCGGGTCCCGGACCTTCGCCCCGGTTCGTTGACCCAGGCAAGCTGGGTCAACGCAAAGCTCGCACCTTGGGATTTTGAGGGGTGTTGCCACGCTCCGGCTTCGATGGCCGTGCTGGAAGAGCGTGGACGGAGTGGCTCTCCTGGGGGGCCTATGCCCCTTCGACACGCTTCAAGTGGTTTGAAGTGGAAGCCGGATCGCGCCGACGTTGATCTGTGAGGCGATTGAACCGATCAACGTCGGCGCCAACCGCCCTTCTCCCCCGACACTCGAAGCGTCCCCCCGAGCCATAGGCCCTCCCGGGGAGCCCCAAGATCGTGGCCCCCCCGCCTCCAACGGAGGACGAATGCGGCAGCACCCCTCCCCAGTCCACGGAAGGGCCCTTCCCGTAGGCGCAGCTTGCCTGCGCCTACGAACCGGAGCGAACGTCCGGGACACGGGCGATTCTAGGCTTTCCAGGCGTTGAGGAAGGCCAGCACCTTTTCGCGGCTGTACCCCTCGCCCTCTTCCAGCACGCCGGTGTCCTGGGAGTGGAGGAGCTTTCCGTCGGCGTCCAGGACGAAGAGGTGGGGGTAGCCGGGGACCTTGGGGAACTGGGCCAGGAACTTCTCGTTCTTGGCTTCCTTGCTGAAGTTCACCAGGACGAAGACGAAATGCTTGTCCCGCAGTTCCTTCACGTCCTTCTGGGCCTCCCAGAAGCCGTGGAGCAGGTGGCACCAGGAGCACCAGTTGCCGCCCACGTCCAGGATGATGCGCCGGCCGGATTTGCGGGCCTCGGCCTTGGCCAGTTCCAGGTCCTTGAAGCTGTCCCGGGCGGGGTCGAAGGGGCCGGCCTTGAGGGCCACCTTTGCCGGGGCCTTGGCGGCGAGGGGCGCGAGACTCGCGCAGAGGAGGAGGGAAAGCGTGAAGGCTCGCATCGTGGAACTCCTGGATGCCAAGTATAACTAGGTTGCCTTAAGCCGCGTCAGCGCCACCTTCACCGCCCCCCCATCCTCATCCTGGAACCCCGGCCGCGCCCGGGTTTCGCGGCGGGCCTGGTCGGAGGCCACGCGGATCTGGTCCAGCACCTGCACGGCGCGCTCGTGGGCGAGTTCCCCGTCCACCTTCAGGAAGACCCTGCGCAGGCCCAGGGGCTGGAGCATCACCACGGGCACCAGCCGCTCCCGCAGGGTCGCCAGGGTCACCTCCTCCCGCTGCAGGAAGAGCCGCCCTTCGCCATCCAGGGTCACCACCACGGGCACCTCGGGGCCCCGGTCCGGGGATGGCCCGGCGACGCGGGGCACGGCCACGTCCAGGGCCCGGGAGAGCCCGGGCACCAGGACGATGAAGACGATGAGGAGCACCAGGACGATATCGATCAGGGGCGTGATGTTGATATCCGCCTTCGCGCTGGGGCGGCGCACGTTCATGGGGGCCTCCTGGGATTTGCCCAAAGGTCGGTCCCCTGCCCGCCCCGTCAAGGCGCGGGGGAATAAGTTACAACTTCCTGATTAATGGGAGCTTATTGGGGGTTTTGTCACCCGATCGTCACGGGGTCAATTCCCCAGGACCCGCTTCACGCTGGCCACCTTGTCGGCCATGGCCTGGGGGCGGTCGGAGCGGGTGCCCAGCTTGATGTCCGTGTGGATGCGGGGCACGCCCATGGCGTGGAGCCGCTCGTGGCAGGCGCGGATGGCGCCCATCACCGCGTCCCACTCCCCCTCGATGTTCGTGCCGTTGGCGTGCAGTTCGTACGTCAGGCCCGTACCCGCCAGGACCCGCTCCACCTCGGCGATGTGCCGGGAGAGGGAGACCCCCGCGCCCACCGGCACCACCGTGAAATCCACGATCACATGCATGATGCACCTCGCCCCCAGCATCCCACCGGGGACCCCGGGTACGCAACGCGGCGGCCCCCCCGTCGCCGGGAAGGGCCGCCGCCGCGGGAAAAGGACCTACCAGACCTTGATGCGGTCGGCGGGGGCCAGGTAGAGCTTCTCGCCGGGCTTCACGCCGAAGGCCTGGTACCAGGAATCCAGGTTGCGCACGACGGTGGGCCGCACGAAGCCGGGGGTGTGGGGATCGGTGGTGAGCCGGTTGAGCAGGCTCGCATCCCGGTAGCGGGAGCGCCAGATCTGGCCGAAGCCCAGGAAGAAGCGCTGATCGCCGGTGTAGCCGCCCACGACCTTGGCGGGCTTGCCGCCCAGGGAGGCGTGGTAGGCGTCCAGGGCCACGGTGACGCCGGCCAGGTCCGCCATGTTCTCGCCCAGGGTCAGCTCGCCGTTCACGTGGGAGCCCTTGAGGGGCTCGTACGCGGCGTACTGCTTGACGACCTTGTCGGTGAGGGCGGTGAAGCGCTTGACGTCCTCGGGGGTCCACCAGTCGGCGAGCTTGCCGTCCTCGTCGAACTTGCGGCCCTGGTCGTCGAAGTGGTGGCTGATCTCGTGGCCGATGACGGCGCCGATGCCGCCGTAGTTCACGGCAGGATCCGCCTTGGGATCGAAGAAGGGCGCCTGGAGGATGGCCGCGGGGAACACGATCTCGTTCCACAGGGGATTGGCGTAGGCGTTGACCGTCATGGGCGTCATGCCCCACTCGGAGCGGTCGATGGGCTTGCCGATCTTGTCCAGCTTGCGCCGGTAGTTGAACTCGGCGACCCGTTCCGCGTTGCCCAGGGCGTCGCCGCGCACGATCTCGAGGCTGGAGTAGTCGCGCCACTTGTCGGGATACCCGATCTTGGGGGTGAACTTGGCGAGCTTGGTGCGGGCCTCGGCCTTGGTCTTGGCGTCCATCCAGGTGAGGTTGGCGAGGCGCTTGTCCATGGCGTTGATGATGTTCTTCACCAGGGCATCCGCCTGGGCCTTGGCCTCGGGGGGGAAGTACTTGGCGACGTAAAGCTTGCCCACGGCTTCACCCAGCGCGCCGGTGGTGAAGTCGGCGCCGCGCTTCCAGCGGGGCTGGATCTCGGGCTGGCCCGAAAGCACCGTGCCGTTGAAGGCGAAGTTCTCGGCCACCAGGGCCTTGGGCAGGAAGGGCGCGGCGTCGCTGAGGGTGTGGTAGGCCAGGTAGGCCTTCCAGGTGTCCAGGGGCTCGCTGCCCAGGAGCTTGGCCGCGCCGAGGATGGCGCTGGGATTGGCGATGATCAGCTGCTTCTGGCCGTTCACGCCGAGGGCGGTGAGCAGGGAGGTCCAGTCCAGGCCCGGGTAGGCCGCGTCCAGGCCCTCGCGGGTGACGGGGTTGTAGAGCTTCTCGATCTGGCGGCTCTCCACCTGGGTCCAGTGGCTGCCGGCGATCTTCACTTCCAGGTCATAGATGGCCTTGGCCTTGGCCTCGGGCTCGGCGATGCCCGCCAGGCGCAGCATGGCCGCGATGTGGGTCTGGTACTTGGCCCGGATCTCGGCGAACTTGGGGTTCTTGGTGTCGAGGTAGTAGTCCCGGTCCGGCAGGCCCAGGCCGCCCTGGCCCACGTAGACGGAATAGATGGAGGGATCCTTCAGGTCCTGCTCCGGCCCCACGCCCACGGGGGTGTTGATCCCCTGGCGGCCAGCCAGGCCCATGGCCTTGGCCAGCTGGGCGCGGTCGGCGATGGCCGCGATGGCGTCCATCTGGGGCTTGAGGGGGGCGAGCCCCTTGGCCTCGATGCCCGCCTCGTCCATGAAGCTGGCGTAGAAGTCGCCGACCTTCTGCTCCTCGCTGCCCTTCTTGGCGCCCTTGGCCTTGGCCGCGGCCTCCACGATGCCGCGGGTGCGCTCCTGGCTCAGATCGCGCAGCTTGTCGAACATGCCGAAGCTGGAGCGGTCCGCGGGGATCACCAGGTTCTTGAGGTAGTTTCCGTTGACGAACTGGCCGAAGTCGTCGCCGGGCTTGACCGTCTTGTCCATGCCGGGGGTATCGACGCCGAAGGTGCCGTAGGTGGGACCGGCCTTCGCCGCGGCGGCCTTGGCCGGCGCGGCGCCGGTGAGGACGGGAGCGGCCAGGATCAGGGATCCCGCCACGAGTTTCGCCAACAATCCGCTTTTCTGCATAGGGTCTCCTGACCATGAAGGTTGAAAGTGTAACGCGTTACGAGGTGTATTCGTTTAGTGCAGGGATCACACCTTGGTCCCCCCCGCCGGGCGGACTAATCTGGATGAGGGGTTCGCATGGCGATCCAGACCATCATCACGGGCACCGGGCGGTGCATTCCGGGCCGCGTCGTGCCCAATTCGGCCTTCCTGGGCCACCCCTTCCACGGTCCCGACCACCAGCCGATCGATAAACCCAACGAGGAGATCCTGGCCCAGTTCGAGGCCATCACCGGCATCCAGGAGCGCCGCTACGCCTCCGACGACCTCCTCACCTCGGACCTGGCCGCCGCCGCCGCCCAGGACGCCCTGGAATCCTCCGGCACGGACCGGGAATCCCTGGACGGCATCATCGTGGCCCACAACTTCGGCGACGTCCGCCCCGGGAGCCACCGTTCCGACTTCGTGCCGTCCCTGGCGGCGCGGGTGAAGGCGAAACTGGGCATCCGCAACCCGGGCGCCGTGGCCTTCGATCTCATCTTCGGGTGCCCCGGCTGGCTCCAGGGGGTGATCCAGGCCGACTCCATGATCCGCGCGGGGGCGGCCCGGCGCGTGCTGGTCCTGGGCGCCGATATCCTCTCCCGGGTCTCGGACCCCCACGACCGGGACAGCCTCATCTACGCCGACGGCGCCGGCGCCGTGATCCTCGAGGGCCGCGAAGGCGCCGCCGGCGAGGGCATCCTGGCCCACAGCGCGCGTTCCGACGCCTTCGAGCATTCCCGCATGCTGGTCATGGGCCCCTCCTACCTTGACGGCGCCTTTCCCGAAGCCCTCTTCCTGAAGATGGAGGGCCGCAAGCTCTACCGCTACGCCCTCAACCACGTGGCCGGCGCCGTGAAGGACTGCCTGGACAAGGCGGGGGTGGACCTGCGCCAGGTCGCCAAGGTCCTCATCCACCAGGCCAACCTCAAGATGGACGAGGCGATCCTGGAGGCGCTCTGCCGCCTCGAGGGGCTGGGGACCGTCCCGCCCGGGATCATGCCCATGACCATCTCCTGGCTGGGCAACAGCTCCGTGGCCACCATCCCCACCCTGCTCGACCTGGTCCTCAAGGGCGATCTGGAAGGCCAGGCGATCCGCCCCGGCGACACCGTCGTCTTCGCCTCGGTGGGGGCGGGCATGAACATCAACGCGGTGACGTACCGCTTTCCCCGGGCCTGAGCTCCAGCACCGCCACCCGGGGCTCCCCCGCCGCGTCCGCGGCGAAGCGGCAGTCCCGGTAGCGGCCGTTCTTTGCCACCAGGGCCTGGATGATGCGCGCCTGGCCCAGGCCGAATTCGAACAGCACGCGCCCGCCGGGCCTCAGGAAGGCCGGGGCCTCCTGCAGGAGCCGGGTGACGATGGAGACGCCGTAGGGCCCGCCGTCGAAGGCCTCCCGGGGCTCGTGGCGGAGCAGTTCGCTGTGGTTCTTCTCCAGGGCGGTGGAGGGGATGTAGGGCGGGTTCATGGCCACCACGTGCATGGTGCCCTCCAGGCCCCGGCCCTTCAGGGGCTCGAAGAGATCCCCCTGCGACACCTGGACCCTTTCCCCCAGGCCGTGCAGATCCACGTTCTCCCTCGTGAGGGCCGCGCAGCTTTCCGTGAGGTCGGAGGCCCACACCCGCACTTCGGGCAGGAGCACGGCCACCGCGCAGCCCAGGTTTCCCGAGCCGCAGCCCATGTCGATCATGCGGAGCTCGCCCTGCCCGGCCTCGCGCAGCGCGGCCAGCACCTCGCGCCCCAGGATCTCCGTCTCCTCCCGGGCGGCGAGCACGTCGCTGCCGGTGAGCAGGTCCACCCCCAGGAAACGCTGCCGGCCCAGCACCAGCCCCAGGGGGGCGCCCCCCGCGCGCTTGGCGGCCCAGGCCGCCGCCTGGGCTTCGGCCTGGGCCGCCGGCAGACTCCGGGCGGCGTCCAGGATGCGGTCGGCTTCCGCGCCGGCCTCGCTTCCGGCCACGGGGGCCAGGAGGGCCTCGATCCTCGCCTTGAGCTGGTCCATGGTGCCTCCTCAGCGACCGGTGAGGCTGGAGCCGTCGCCCCGGCCCTCGATGACGTCCACGATGCGCCGGCCCAGGAGGGGCGCGACGCGCTTCGAGAATTCCGGCGACGGATGGGAATCGCCGGCGCCCACGGACCGCCCCGGCACCAGGAAGGGACCGCCGTCCGTCTCCAGCTCCCGGAAATCCCACACGTAGATGTTGTCGCCCTTCTCGTCCCACACGTCCTTCACCCAGGCCGCGAATTCCCGGGCGCGGGCGGCGTCCTCCGGCCGGGTGGAGGCCTCGGTGAGGGCCGGCCCCGTCCAGACGATGAAGGTCCGGTCCGGGAACTGGTGCATGCGGGCCTTGAGGGCCTCGTACTGCAGCTTGTAGTTGGCGAGGGTCTTCGTCCGGGAGGAGACGGAGGGGGCCCCGTCGTCGGCGCGGATGGAGCTCACCGGGAAGCAGTGCTTGAACACGATCACGTCGAAGGACTTCGCCAGGTCGTCCAGGTTCGGCTCGGACCGGTCCCGGGACGCGCCCTGGTGGGCCACCCACAGGTTCCAGTAGTCGTAGGGATAGTTCTCCCAGGGGTAGTGGTCGCGGAAGAGCCGGTTGAAGACCCGCGCCGGCAGGAGCCGGCCCAGGCGCGGGTGGGTGCCCTTGGTGTGGGGGTAGTCCTGTTCGGTGATGACGTACCGGGTGCCGTGCTCGGCGTTCCAGGCGTCGAAGAAGGGGGCCACGCCGCCCTTCCAGATCTCGCCGCCGGTGCTGTGGTGCAGCAGGACGATGCGGACGGGGGCTTGGGCCATGGCGGCCTCCTTGGGTTTCGTGCCGGGGCACGCGACGCACAGGGCCAGGGCGATCCCCAGGGCCGCGGCGCGCAGGGCCGGGAGGAGGGCCACGGGGCGCCTCAGCCCCGGCCGGGCACGGGCCGCCCCAGGCCGGCCATGTCCAGGGGGGGCGTGCGCAGGTAGTGGGTGGCCCGCGTCTTGCGGGTGAAGTCGTCGAAGGCGTTGCGCACCTGGGCGGGGGTGAGGTCCAGGGCCTGGGCCGTCTCCTCCGGGCTGACGCCGTTCTCCTGGGCGTACCAGAGCAGGTCCATGGTGGCGAAGGGCATGCGGAAGAAGAACTCCTCCTGGGTGGCCGGGGCGCTGTAGGTGTCGGAGGTGGGGGTGCGCTCCTGGATGACCTTGGGCACGTCCAGGTGGGCCGCGAGCTGGTACACCTGCGTCTTGTACAGGTGCACGATGGGCTTGAGGTCCACGCCCCCGTCACCGAACTTCACGAAGAAGCCCTGGTCGTGCTCGTTCTTGTTGGGGGTGCCCACCACCGCGTAGTTCCGCAGCTCGGCGTGGTAGTAGAGCATGGCGGTGCGGGTGCGCTGCTTGAAGTTGGAGGCGGCCACGATCTGGGCGAACTCCGCGGGGCCCAGGCGCGCGGTCTTCTCCTCCCCCGAGGGCGTGATGATGGTGAGGGAATAGACGTTGAGCGTGCCGTTGTCCAGCAGGCCCGGGGGCAGCACGATCTTGGCCAGGTAGCCCTTGCGGGCGTCGAACTCGGGGAACACCCGCGCGATGGCCTCGTCCCGGCGGCCGTAGCAGTCGTAGCCGTCCAGGGCCGGGGTGATGACCTCCTTGATGGGCGTCAGGCCGTAGTGGGCCGCCAGCATGCGGGCCAGGTCCTCGGAGGCAGGTTCCGAATCCTTCTCGGGGAGGATGAGGGGCACCACCTTCCCGGGGCCGAAGGCCTTGACGCACAGCGCCAGGCACACCGAGGAGTCGATGCCGCCGCTGATGCCCAGCACGGCGCCCGTCCTGTGCAGGCCCCGCATGTTCTCCCGGAGCCACGCCACGATGCGGTCGGTCTCGGCGGCGGGATCGATGTCGAGGATGTGCCTGTTCATGGCCATGGTCAGTCCTGTTGGGGGGCCGCAGGGACGGTGACGACCTTGATGTCGTCGGAGCCGTCCAGGGCGGGGGAAGGCTTGAAGCCGGAAAGGAACTGGCGGTGCACGAGCTGGGTGGAGACGATGCCGGCCAGCGCCATGTCGTCGGTCTCGCTGTGGGCGTGGCCCTGCCTGAGCTTGGCCACCAGCTGGTCCACGGCGCGGGGATTGAAGTACCCGGCGTCCGCGATGGCGGCGGGGGAGAGGAGCTCCTCCAGGTACTCCGGCGCCGAGGGCCCGAAGAAGGCCCGCTGGATGGGGGCCCGGAAGGGCTGCTTGGGCCGGTCCGTGATCTCCGGGGGCAGCCACTCGCGGCTCACCTCCTTGAGCAGGAACTTCTCCGTGAGGCCCCGGAGCTTGAGGCCGGGGGGGAGGCGGTTGCAGAAGTCCACCACCCGGTAGTCCAGGAACGGGAAGCGCCCCTCCACCGAATGGCCCATGGCCATGCGGTCGCTCTGGGAGGAGAGGAGGTACTGGCTAAGGAAGATGGAGATCTCCAGGAACTGCGCCTGGTGCAGCGGATCCCACCCGTCGAAGCCCTCGGGGTAGGCCGGGCTCCGGGCCGGGCCCACCCGTTCGACGAACCCCGGGCTGAAGAAGCGCTTGGCCCGGGCCGTGGTGCGCCAGCGGATGGCGTGGGAGTAGTCCCGGGCCCCGGTGTCGGAAAGCCCCATGCCGAAGAAGGCCGAGGCGTAGCTGGCGTTGCCCTGGGTGAGGCCGGCGATCCAGGGGTAGATCCGGCCGAAGAGGTCCTGGCGCAGCTTGGAATCGGGCCGGGCCGCCCAGAAGCGGCGGATGCGGGCCTCCTTGAAGAGGTCGTAGCCCGCCAGGAACTCGTCGGCGCCTTCGCCGGTGAGCACCACCTTGAAGTCCTTGCGGCGCACCAGGCCCGAGAGCAGGAACATGGGCGCCGGCGACGTGCGCATCATGGGCGTCTCGGCGTGCCAGACCACCTCGGGGAAGATGCGCCCGATGTCGGCGTGGCTCGCATGGACCACGTGGTGGCGCGTGCCCAGGGACCGGGCCATGCTGGCCTGGAAGCCGCTCTCGTCGAAGGCCGGGTCGTCGAAGGCGATGGAGAAGGTCTCCAGGGGATTGGAGGTGAAGGTGCGGATGATGGCGGTGATGGTGGAGGAATCCAGCCCGCCGCTGAGGTAGGCCCCCACCGGCACGTCCGCCCTCAGGCGCAGCCGGGTGGCGTCGATGAGCAGCTCCCGCAGTTCGGCGGCGCAGTCCGCCAGGGAGCGCACCGGGCCCGGCTCCGGGAAGCCCATCTCCCACCAGGGCTCAAGGGCCACCTGCCCGTCCCGCACCAGCAGGTGATGGCCCGGGGGCAGTTCCCGCACGCCCTTGAAGAAGGTGCGGGGGGAAAGGGTGCTCCAGTAGGTGAAGATCTCGTCCAGGGCGCCGGGATCGGCCTCCGCCGCCACGTCCGGGTGGGCGAGGATCGCCTTGATCTCCGACCCGAAGACGAGGCTCCCCCCGCCCTGGGCGTAGAAGAGCGGCCTCACCCCGAGCCGGTCCCGGGCCAGGAAGAGGGTGCGCTTGACGGTGTCCCAGATGGCGATGGCGAACTGCCCGTTGAACCGGGAAAGGCAGTCCGGGCCGAACTCCTCGTAGGCGTGGAGCACGGTCTCGGTGTCGCAGGAGGTGGCGTACCGGTGGCCCCGCGCCTCCAGTTCGAGGCGCAGTTCGGGGTGGTTGAAGATCTCGCCGTTGAAGACGATCCAGAGGGTGCCGTCCTCGTTGGAGATGGGCTGCTGGCCGGTGCTCAGGTCGATGATGCTGAGCCGGGCGTTGCCCAGCCCGGTCGGGCCGTCCAGGTAGATGCCGAACTGGTCGGGGCCCCGGTGGCGGATGGCCCCCAGCATGGCGCGCAGGGTCTCGGCCCGCGCCGGGGCCGCTTCCCCCAGGGCGCAGAAGCCCACCACGCCGCACATCTAGGCCAACCCGAGCTTGCTGATCTTTCCGGAGGAGGTCATGGGCAGTTCCGCCATGAACTCCACGAACTTCGGCACCATGAAGTCCTCCAGGTGCCGCCGGCAGTGGGCGATGACCTCGGCCTCCGTCAGGGGGGCGCCGGTGCACACCACGCAGGCCTTGATCACCTGCCCCGCCACGGGATCGGGAACCCCCACCACCGCGGCCAGCACCCCGGGCAGCATGTGGAGGACGTTCTCCACCTCCTTGGGGGCCACCTTCTCGCCGCGGCTCTTGATGATGTCGTCCTGGCGCCCCACGAAATAGAAGAACCCCTCCGCGTCCGTGCGGAAGAGATCCCCGGAGCGGCACACGCGCTCGCCCGGGATCGCTCCGGGCCGGTAGCGGCGGGCGGTGGCCTCAGGGCTCTCCCAGTAGCCGCGCATCACGTGGCGGCCCCGCACCACCAGCTCCCCGGTCTCCCCGGGGCCCAGGCGGCGGCCCGATTCGTCCTCCAGCCACGCCTCCGTGCCGGGGATGGGAATGCCCACCGAACCGGGCCGGGCGTCCAGCTCCGCCGGGGGCAGGTAGAGGGTGCGCTTGGTCTCCGTGAGGCCGTACATGGAGTAGAGCGTCACCCCCGGGAAGGCCGCCCGCAGGTCGGCGATGTGGCTCGGGGGCAGCGCCGCGGCGGTGTTGGTGAGGTAGCGCAGGCTGCTGAGATCGAAGGAGCTGCGGTCCAGGGCCAGGAGCATCGCGAAGATCGTCGGCACCCCGGGGAAGCCCGTGATGCGCTCCTCCTGGATCCGCTGGAGGATCAGCGCCGGGTACGTGAAGCTGCGCTCCAGCACCAGCGTCCCCCCGAACTTCAGGGTCATCAGGAGCTGGTAGAGCCCGTAGTCGAAGGAGAGCGGCAGGACCCCCAGGACGATGTCCTCCTCCCGGTTCTCCAGGTAGGTGATGATCGACGTGGAGGCGAAGTCCACGTTGCTGTGGTCGCACATGACGCCCTTGGGCTCGCCGGTGCTGCCCGAGGTGTACACGAGGCAGGCCAGGTCCAGGTCGATGTTGACGATGGGCAGGGGCGCCGCGGAAGCCGCTTCCTGGATCTCCTCGAAGGTGCGCACCCGCCCCGCCGCGGGGCGCTTGGAGAAGCAGGACACCCCCAGCGCCAGGGAGGGCACGTCCCCCCACAGGTCCTGGAAGCCCACCACCCGCTCGTCCATGAACAGCGCCGAGGCCCGGCAGTTGTTGAGGATGAACTTCAGCTTGTCCAGCTTGGTGGAGGCGTTGATGAACACGAAGGTGCCGCCGGCCTTCAGGGCCCCGAAGATCCCCGCCACGGCCTCCACCGAATTGTGCAGGTGGATCGCGACCCGGTCCCCCCGCCCCACCCCGGCCTCCACCAGGGCGTGGCCCACGCGGTTGGCCATGGCGTCCAGTTCCGCGTAGGTGACCCGCCGGGCGCCGCACACCAGCGCCACCTTGTGCGGCATACGGGCGGCCGTGGCCGATAGGAATTGATGGACCAGCATGGGCGTGCCCCCCTCAGGAGGCCTTTTCCATCTTGCCCGCCACGTAGGCGCTGAGCTTGGCCACGGAATCGAAGTTGTCCGGCAGCAGCTCGCTGTCGCTCACGGAGATGCCGAAGGCCTTCTCCACGAAGGCCACCAGCTCGATGATCCCGAGGGAATCGATGATCCCCTCCTCCAGGAAGGAGGTGTCGTCGCCGTAGCCGTAGCCCTGGTCGCTGAAGAGGAAATTCTCCGCGATGTAGTCGCGGATCTTAGGAGCAACGGAGGTCGTTTCCAATGCCATTCGCAATCCCCTCGACCGGGCGGTTCAGTGACGGTCCAACGTGGATAGGTGCTGCTGGTATTATGAATCTTCTAAAGTTTAGCCGAAGTTTGCCCCAATGCAACAGGCCCGATGCAGGGAATTACCAACCGGCCCTTTCATCTGACTATGGTTGGACGGGGGGTGGTCCCGCACCAGGGTTCCCCCCCAGCCCCGCCCCCGAGACCCCCCATGGCCAAGCAGCCCCCTCCCGGAACCGGCGCCAAGCCCGGCCTCCACCCCCGCAACCCCCACCGGGGGCGGTACGACATCCCGGCTCTTCTGGCGGTCTGCCCGGAACTGGCCCCCTTCCTGCGGCCCAACCCCTCGGGCGAACCCACCGTCGACTTCACGGACCCCGCCGCCGTGCGCACCCTGAACCGGGCCCTCCTGGCCTCGGTCTACGGGGTCCGGCACTGGGACCTGCCCCCCGGCTACCTGTGCCCCCCCGTGCCCGGCCGGGCCGACTACATCCACCACCTGGCCGACCTCCTGGCCACGGACGGCCTCCCCCCCCGGGGGCCCGCCACCCGCGTCCTGGACGTGGGCGTGGGCGCCGGCGCCATCTACCCCCTCCTGGGCCACCGGTCCTACGGCTGGAGCTTCCTGGGCACCGACATCGACCCCGGGGCCCTGGCCAGCTCCCGGGCCATCCTCGCCGCCAACCCGGACCTGGAAGGGGCGATCCAGCTCCGCCTCCAGAAGGACCCCGCCCGGATCCTGGCCGGGGTCCTCCTCCCCGGCGAAACCTTCGCGGCCAGCCTCTGCAACCCCCCCTTCCACGGCTCCCCCGCCGAAGCCCGGGAGGGCACCCAGCGCAAATGGCGCAACCTCGGCCGCCCCGGAGCCCCCGTGCTGAATTTCGGAGGCCGTGCCGGCGAGCTGTGGTGCGAGGGCGGCGAAGTGGCCTTCCTCTCCCGCCTGATCGAGGAAAGCGCGGCGGCCCCCCAGGCCTGCCGCTGGTTCACCAGCCTCCTCTCCAAATCCTCCAACCTCCCCCCCATCCAGGCCGCCCTCCGCAAAGCCCGCGCCCCCCACGTCCGCATCCTCGAAATGGCCCAGGGCCAGAAGCGCAGCCGCATCGTCGCCTGGTCGTTCCAGGAACCTGGAAGGTGAGCGTGCGTGTCCCAGCCGAGCGTCAGGGATTCGCTGACGCTCGGCCGGGACACGGTCGCCCGCCTGTTCAATCGTTAATCATGGTCATTGATGTGCCCGCGCTCCGCGAGCTTCCGCGCCAGGCGCTCCGCCACGTCGATGGCGAAATCGATGTCGCCGTCGCTGAGCCCCGCGCTGCCGCCCGCGGCCATGCTGTTCAGCATGATCAGGGCGTAGTGCTCCACGCGCTTGAGGTTCCAGGGCGGCACGGGCTGCCTCGGCACTGGGATTTCCCGGGAGTCGTTCATGGGGGATTCCTCTGCCTGAAAGCATAGTCCTCTGAGGGGCACATCCCTTTAAAAAACGGGGACTTCGACCTCGCCCGGTCGGCGCGGTTGAAAATAATTTCAAAATCCCTCACGAATTTCTGGTTTTGCGATGGAAGTACGTCATCATGACTCTAGAGAATCCATACGTCGTGGGTAATCTACGCTGGGCCGGCCAC
Organism: Mesoterricola silvestris; assembly: GCF_030295405.1. GTDB lineage: Bacteria > Acidobacteriota > Holophagae > Holophagales > Holophagaceae > Mesoterricola > Mesoterricola silvestris. The sequence continues at coordinate 3,899,240 of NZ_AP027080.1, forward strand.
TGTCTCGACTCGCACACAGCGCTTAAATTCGAGACAACTTCAGGATCTCCAATGGCTCAAGGTACTGTTAAGTGGTTCAACGCTGAAAAGGGTTTCGGCTTCATCACCCCCGACGGCGGTGGCGCTGATCTGTTCGTCCATCACACCGCCATCCAGGGCTCGGGCTTCAAGACGCTGGACGAGAACCAGCGCGTGAGCTTCGAGAGCGGACAGGGCCAGAAGGGCCCCCAGGCGATCAACGTCACCAAGCTCTAGTCCGGCATAGACCGGTTCCGGCCCGCCCCTGAAAAGGTGGCGGGCCTGTTTTATTCAGGAGTCCCCATGGCCAGAGTGAACTACCAGCGCGACAAGCGGCTCAGGGACCTGGACCGCCAGCGCAAGCAGGAAGAAAAGCGCGCCAAGAAACTCCAGAGGGACAAGTCCCCCACCCAGGACGAAGCCCAGGTCGCCGAAGAAGGTCAGGAAATAGCCCCGGTCGAGGAATAGCCCCGCGACCGCCGCCGAAAGGGCCGCCCCCCCGGGGCGGCCCTTTTCACAGGTCCCCCACCCGGTTCACCAGGCGCACCCAGAGGTCGGTGCCGGAGAGGGCGTTGGTGAGGATCACCAGGCCCGTGCCCCGGGCCGGGTCGAACTGGCTGAAGCAGCGGAAGCCGGTCTGGTTGGCGCCGGAGTGGTGGTAGATGGCGCCGCCCCGGGTGGCATTCACGGACCACCCCAGGCACCAGCCCACCCCCAGGCCCCGGGCGGCGCCGGGGCGCTCCATGGGCTCCCGGGCGTCCAGCTTCACCTGGGCGGTGAGGGCGGCCTTGAGGGTCTCCGCCTTGAGGCCCCCCACGGCGGGGTCCAGGAAGGCCAGGAGGAACCGGGCGTAGTCCTCCCCGGTGGTGTAGAGGGTGTAGGCGGCGTTGGCGTGCAGGTACCGGGAACGGGCCTTGAAGGACCCGTCCAGGCCGTGGCCCGCCGCGAGCCCGGCCTCCACGGCGGGGGTCCACGCGAAGCTGGAGTGGCCCATGCCCAGGGGCTTGAAGACCAGCCGCTCCGCGAGCAGTTCCAGGGGCTCGTCCGCGATGCGCTCCACCACCCGCTGCAGGAGGTACATCCCCTCCCCCGAATAGAGGAACCGGGACCCCGGCTGGAACGCCACCGCCACGGGCCCCTCCCGCTCCTCGCCATCCTTGCGCCAGTTGGGCAGGCCCGAGGTGTGGGAGAGGACGTGGCGCGCGGTGATGAGCCGGAACTCCGCCTGGGGCGGGTAGCCCTCCCCCGGAAGGTAGGCGCAGAGGGGCCGGTCCAGGTCCAGCACCCCCCGGTCCGCGAGCAGGAGCGCCAGGTACGCGAACACGGGCTTGGACATGGAGCAGGCCTCGAACACCGTGTCCCGGGCCACGGGCGTGCCCGCGAGGGCGTCGGCCACCCCGAAGGTCCCGGTCCACGCGATCTTCCGGTCCCGGATCACGGCGATGGACACCCCGGGCACCTTCAGTTCCTTCATGAGGCGCGGGGTCAGCGTCCGGATCGTGTCGAGGGTGCCCCCGGGGGCGGCCCCCATGCGGTCCAGGGCCCAGGCCGCGGCCCAGCGCACGTCCTCGTCCGGGTCCGCCAGGGCCTCCCGCAGGGCGGGGGCCCCCGCGCCGGCCGCGCCCAGGGCGAAGGCCGCCCCCTGGCGTTCGGCCCCCTCCGCCGCCCCCAGGGCCTTCACGAGGCCCGGCGCCGCGGGCGCCGCCGCGGAGCCCAGGCGCCCCAGGGCCGTGGCGGCCCCCTTGCGGGCCGCGGCCTCCTTGGCCTCCAGGGCCCGGGCCAGGACCGGCACGGCCCCGGGCCCCAGACAGCCCAGGGCCGCCGCAGCCTGGCCCTGCACGAAGACATCGGGATCCGCCAGGACCTCCGCCAGCGCCGGGGCCGCCGGCGCCGCACCGGGCCCCAGGGCCCCCAGGGCCTGGGCGGCCCGCTCCCGCACCCGGGCTTCCGGATCCTTCAGGGCCCGGACCAGGGCGGGCACCGCGGCGTCGGCCGCCGGTCCCAGCCTCCCCAGCACCCGGGCCGCGGCCTCCCGGCCCGGGGCGTCGCCGGTCTCCAGCACCCGGAGAGCCTCGGGCAGGGCCCCGGCCCCCTGGGCGGCCAGGGCCACGACGGCCTTCCACCGCGCGGCCGGATCCGGGTCCGAGAGCCCCCCGGCCTGGGCCGAAGCCGGGAGGCAAAGGAGGAGACCGGCCACGGAAAGGGGGGGAATCCGCATGATTTGCTCCTGGGAGTGCGGCCAGTTTACCTGCCCGCCAGGATTTCAGTTCGTGTCCTGACGGGTTCCTTTGGTATTCTGATCCCTTGTTGGAAAAATGAGGATCTTATGCAAACGCCCCTGCGCCGCCCCCTGACCTGTTCCGCCCTGACCCTCCTGCTCGCCCCCGCCGCCCTGGCCTCGGGCTTCCAGCTGCGGGAACAGAGCCCCAGCGCCCAGGGCAATTCCTTCGCCGGCATCTCCGCCGGGGGCACCGACATCGGATCCATGTTCTTCAACCCCGCCACCCTGACGCTCTTCCAGGGCAACGAATTCGTGGCCGGGGCCAGCCTCGTCCAGCCCTCCGCCAAGCTCGAGGGGGGCAGCGCCTCCCGGGCCACGGCCCTGGGGGGCGGCGCCATCACCGGCACCTCCGGGGGCGACGCCGGCCGCAGCGCGCCCCTGCCGGTGCTCTACGGCCTCTGGAGCCTCAGCCCCGACCTCAAGCTGGGCTTCTCCCTGAACAGCCCCTTCGGCCTCACCAGCGAGTACGGCGCCGACTGGATCGGGCGCTACCACGCCATGAAGTCCACCATGAAGGTGGCCGAGCTCGCCGCCAGCGTGGCCTGGCGCCTGAACCCCCAATGGACCGTGGCCGCGTCGGTGGTGGCCCGGCACGTGGACGCCACCCTCAGCAACGCGGTGGATTTCGGCGCCGTGGGCGCGGCCTACCGCATCCCCGGCTACGTGCCCGGGGCCCGGGACGGCGCCGCCACGGTGCGGGGCACCCAGTGGCGCCCCGGCTACAAGGTGGGCCTCCTCTTCCAGCCCGCCGCCGGCGTGCGCATCGGCGCCGCCTACCACTCCGCCATCGATTTCAAGCTCAAGGGGGACGTCACCTACCAGGGCGTCCCGGCGGCCCTGGCCGCGGGCTTCCGCGACTGCGACGCGACGCCCATGGCCAACCAGCCCGGCACGGCCTCCCTGGGCGCGGCCTGGGACGCCACCCCCACCCTCACCCTCCAGGCCGAGGCGGCCCGCACCTTCTGGTCCCACTTCAAGGAGATCCGCATCGCCTTCGCCTCCGGCCAGGCCGATTCGGTCACGCCCGAACACTGGAAGGACACCTGGTTCCTGGCCCTGGGCCTCACCTGGCGCCCCGGCGGGGCCTGGACCCTGCGCACCGGCGCGGCCCTGGACCAGACCGCCACCACCGACACCTACCGCACGCCCCGCATCCCCGACGCCGAGCGCATCTGGGCCTCTGTGGGCGCCGGCTACGCCGTCACCCGGGCCTTCTCCGTGGACCTGGGCTGGAGCCGCCTCTTCGTGAAGAACGCCAACCTCGGCCTCAACGCCACCCCCGGCGGCCCCGACTTCTTCCGGGGCACCATCAACGGCACCTTCCACAACCGGGTGGATATCCTCGCCCTGCAGGGGCGCCTGAAGTTCTGATCAGCCCCGGGCCCGCCGGGCCCCGTAGGTGCGCAGGCTGGCGTCCACCATCGCCAGCATGGGCAGGGGCCCCGCGCCGCGGCGCAGGAGATCGCCGATGAGGTGGTCCCCCTCGATGCGGCCGCCGCTTTCCAGGTCGCGGAACATCGAGGAGGTCATGGGCGAGCCCGGCTCCGTGAGGATGGCCCGGGTCTTCTCCAGGCTCTGGGCCCGGGGGGCGTGGCCGTGGGCCGCCGCCACCGAGGCGCATTCCTCCATGAGGGCCACCGCCAGGCCCTGGTTGCCCGCGGCCACGATATCGCCCACCGAGCCCCGCAGGAGGCAGGTGATGCCGGCGGCGGAGGCGATGAACACCCACTTCTCCCACAGCTCCTGGACGATGTCCCCGCTGAGGCGGCCGTCGAAGCCCGCCCCGCAGAGCTGGGCCTCCAGGGCCCGGATCCGGGGTGTCGCCTCGCCAGTCCGCTCGCCGAACACCAGGCCGTGGAGCCGGTTGAAATGCACCACGGCGCCCTGGGCGTCCAGGGCCGAGGAGATGAAGCAGGACCCGCCCAGCACCCTCCCCGCCCCGAAGCGCCGGTCCAGCGCGTCGAAGTGGGCCATGCCGTTGAGCAGCGGCAGCACCATCGTGTCCGGCCCCACCGCGGGGGCGAAGGCCTCCACCGCGTCCTCCAGGTCGTAGGCCTTGCAGCTGAGGAGCACCGCGTCGAAGGGCTCCCGCGGCTCCCCGGCCAGGACCGTGGGCGGGGCGGCGAGGTGCAGGTCCCCGAAGGGGCTGCGCACCACCAGGCCCGTTTCCGCCAGCTTCCGGGCCCGCGCCGGGCGCACCAGGAAGGTCACGTCCCGCCCCGCCTCCAGGAGCCGCCCCCCGAAGTACCCCCCGATGCCGCCCGCGCCCACCATCAGAATCCGCATTCCCGTGCTCCTCGGACCCAGGATACGACGTAACCTGGAAGCTTCCAGTCTTTCGATGGAGGCACCCATGCGGTTCGGCACACTGGCCCCGGCCCTGCTCAGCGCGGCCCTGTGCGCGGGAAGCCCGCCCCCCACCCGCTTCGAGCGCTCCGGGGGCCTGGAGACGCCCCGGCTGGAGGAGACCGTGGCGGAGTGCCGGGCCCTGGCCAAGGCCTCCCCCTGGATCCGGGTGGGCACCTTCGGCCGCAGCCCCCAGGGCCGCGCCCTGCCCCTGGTGATCGTGGACCGGGACCGGGCCTTCGACCCCGCCCGGGCCCGGGCCAAGGGCAAGCTGGTGGTGATGATCCAGGCCTGCATCCACGCCGGCGAATCCGACGGCAAGGACGCGGGCTTGCGCCTGCTGAAGGAGCTGTGCGTGGACCGGGCCCACCCGGAGCTCCTGGACCGCCTCGTCGTCCTGTTCCTGCCGGTGTTCAACGTGGACGGCCACGAGCGCTTCGGCCCCCACAACCGCATCAACCAGAACGGCCCCCGGGAGATGGGCTGGCGCAGCAGCGCGGCGGGCCTGAACCTCAACCGGGACTACCTCAAGGCCGACACCCCGGAGATGCGCGCCTGGCTCAAGCTCCACCAGGCCTGGCTCCCGGACGTCTTCCTGGATTGCCACGCCACCGACGGCGCCGACTACCAGTACCCCCTCACCATCGCCCGGGAGGCGGGCCCCGGGGACACCTGGTTCCTGGAGGCGGGCCTGGGGTCCTGGATCCGGGACAGCTTCCTCCCCGGGCTCCGGTCCCGCCTGGAGGCCGACGGCCTTCCCACCACCGAGTACATCGTCTTCCGCACCTGGCACGACCCCCGCAGCGGCCTCGTCATCGGCCCCTCCGGCCCCCGCTACTCCCAGGGCTACCAGTCCGCCCAGAACCGCCTGGGCCTGCTCCTGGAGACCCACATGCTCAAGCCCTACCCCGTGCGGGTGGAGGCCACCCGCGCCGCGCTGCTGCGCACCTGCGAGATCGTGGCCCGGGAGCGGGACACCGTGGCCCGCCTCAACCGCCAGGCCGACGCCTTCACGGCCAGCCCCGCCTTCCGCACCGCCCCCATGCCCCTGGGCTTCCGGGACGACGGCACCTCCGAATCCATCCCCTTCAAGGGCGTCGCCTACCAGAGGACCACCAGCGACCTCACCGGCGGCGACTGGTTCACCTACGACCCCTCCCGCCCCCAGACCTTCCAGATCCCCCGCTTCGGCCACCTGAAGGTCACCGCCTCGGCCCGGGTGCCCGAAGCCTACCTCGTCCCCCCCGAATGGACCGAGGTCATCGCCCGCATCGAGGCCCAGGGCATCCCCCACCACCGCCTGGCCAAGCCCGCGACCCTCCCCGTCTCCGGCTGGCGCTTCCGGGACCCCGTCTTCCGCCGCACCCCCACCGAAGGCCGCCAGCGGGTGGAAACCGTCGTCCAGGAGGAATTCACCGCCACCCGCGATTTCCCCGCCGGCACCGTCGTCATCCCCACCTCCACCCGCCTGGCCCGCATCCTCGTCCACCTCCTGGAGCCCGCCTCCGAGGACAGCCTCCTGCGCTGGGGCTTCTTCAACACCATCTTCGAGCAGAAGGAATACGGCGAAAGCTACGTCCTGGAGCCCCTCGCCCGCCAGATGCTCGCCGCCGACCCCGCCCTGAAAGCCGCCTACGAAAAGCGCAAGGCCGACGACAAGACCTTCGCCGCCGACCCCGACGCCCAGCTCAACTGGTTCTACCAGCGCTCCCCCTGGGGGGACCCGACGCTGGGAGTCTATCCCGTGGGCCGGATCTTCGACGCCGAGGTCGCAGCCAGGTTGTGATCGACCCTGCCGGGCAATCCCTCCGGGGGCCTCAAGCCGTTTGGGGAGGTTCCCGAGGGAGGCGCCGACCCATAGGGGTCCCAAACCCTCGCCCCGACCCACCGGTAGCGCGAGCAGCATTACTGCCGCCCGCGCTTGCCGTGGCCCACGGGGAATCAGGTTTCGAAAACATGAGTGGCCCCAGGCCCGAAGGTTCCACCCATCCGATGCCCGGATACGGCTAGCGCTCGCAGGCATGCTGCCTGCGAGCGCCACGGTGGGTCGGAGCCCCGGGACGGAACCCCGGTGGGTCGGAGCGGTGGACAGGAACGGAATCCACCCCCCCCGCGGCCCCCGGCGGGGACCGCTGGAACGGGCCGAAATGCCCGTCCTGCCTACTTGTTGTATACGTGGTACCCGAGCCTGAAGGAATCCGTCTCGGTGGAGTTTTCAACCTCGGCCATGGTCTTCTGGATCCATTCGGCGGCGGTGTAGACGGGGTTCCCCGCCAGGACCGAGGGCACGCGGTAGAAGCTCTTGTCCGCCCCGGGATTGGCGGCGCCCCAGCTCAGGTCGCCGATGGCGTCGATCCGGGCGTCCCAGGAGGCCGAGGTGGCCGTGGGGACGGTGGTGATGTAGACGGCGTCGTTTCCGTTGAAGTTGATCACGGTGCTGTTGGCGATGGCCGCGGCGCCGTTGGTGAGGTGGGCGGCGTCGGGGAGGGGCGGGGTGGAGGCGGTGGCGCTCTTGAAGAGGAGGCTGGCGCCGGGGGCGATCGTGCCGGGAATGGGCATGGTCTTGAAGGTGTTGCTGGTGTTGGGGTTGGTCCAGAGGCCCAGGTGGAGGGGGGTGACGGCGGCGTCGTAGGTGCCGGTGCCGACGTTGGTGACCTCGATCCACTTGTTGTAGCTCGTGCCTTCGTAGTACTGGCTGATGATCAGGGAGGGCACCCCCGTGGGGCCCGCGGGGTCGACGGTGAGGGTGAAGGTCGCCGTGGTGCTGGCGCCGTCGCCGTCGGTGGCGGTGAGGGTGACGGTGGCCGTTCCGGTGAGGCCGGCGGCGGGGATCAGGGCCAGGCTGCAGGTGCCGGAGGCGTTCACCACCGCCAGCGCGGAGGGCAGCAGGACCGTGTTGTCGGCCGTGGCGGTCACCGCGAGGCTGCCGGGGGCGGTGGTGTCGTCGGCCACCGTGAAGGAGACCGTGACGGGGTTGCCGGCGGTGGTGGTCTGGTTGGCGACGCCGGAGAAGGTGGGCGCCTCGTTGGGGCCCTTCACCTTGATGACGCGGGTGATGGTGTTGCTGGCGCCCAGGCTGTCCTGGACCGTGAAGGAGGCCGAGAAGGAGCCTCCCAGGGAATAGGTGTGGCTCGCGGTCATGCCGGTGGAGACGGGGGTCCCGTCGCCGAAGTTCCAGGTGGCCGAAGCGAGGGTGGTGCCCTCGGGCGAAGCGGAGGAGGGCGTGGCGGCCCCCGCGAAGGTCACGGTGTCATTGACGTTGATCTGGGTGTCCCAGCTGGGCTCGACCATGTGGACGTTGGGGCCGGAAGCCTGCTCGAAGGGGGCGCGCCAGCCGCGCACCTCCACCGTGGCCTTCCAGGCGGGGATGTCCAGCCCGGGGGCCATGGCCTGGAGGTTGGGGAAGAAATCCAGGCCGGTGAGGGCCTCGATGCGGGCGACGGAGGTCACGTAGCGGGTGAGGGTGGCCGGCGCGTTGATCTGGCCCCAGGCGTTGGGCAGGATCAGGGCCAGGGCCTTGGGGTGGCCCGGGGTGGGCTCGGACACCACGATCTTGTAGCAGGCGGTGGGAATGGCGATCTTCAGGTCCGGCTGGACCCGGGACGTCCACCACGCGGGGCTGGGGGGGAAGTAGGAGCCGGTGTAGACCCACACCCGGCCCATGTACGAGGTGACGCCGTCGGTGTCGCCGCCCTGGGAGCCGCCGATGGTCTCCTCCAGCCGCTGCCAGAGCTGCTGGTTGAACTGGGAGATCTGGGGCACGAGGTTGCTCATGATGGTGGCGTCGTCGCCGGCCACCGGGGAGTAGCGGTAGGACACGTCGGCCCGGGGCACCTGGTGGCCGCGGTCGTAGCTGTCCGGGGAGCCCGCGCCGCCCGTGTAGATGCCGGTGTAGTCGTCCTTGCCCACCTGGGGCGCCGCCAGGCGCAGATCGGCGGTGTAGTCCTTGGTGGAGTTGGCGTAGGGCTTGTGGACCGGGAAGTTCAGGTACGAGGTCCAGACGGGGTTCTTCAGGGATTCGTCGTAGCCCAGGCGGAAGGCGCCGTTGGGGTACTTCTCCGCGTCCACGTGCAGGGAGGGCAGCACGGTGATGGGCCGCGCGGGCACGGGGACGGGGTCGCCGGCGTAGACGGGGCTGGGCACCGCGGCCACGGCGAAGGCGTTGGCGCTCTCCACCTGGAAGGTGCCGTCGCCGACCACCACCGAATAGGCGTCCCCGTTGGTGGGGAACTCGGTGGAGGCCACCGTGTAGGAGGCGCCGTCGGCGCCGCTGATGGGCGTGCCGTTGAGCCTCCAGGAATAGGTGAGGGGCCCGCCGTGGTTCGCCGCCGCGGTGACGGTGAAGGTCACGCCGTCGGGGGGCAGGACGGTCCGGCTCTGGGGCTGGGTGAGGAGGGTCGGCGGGGCGTGGACGGCCACGGCCGCGGCCTGGCTCACGGTGGAGGTCGCCGTTCCGTTCAGGGTGCAGGTGGCGACGGCGTCATAGCTCCCCCCGTCGGCGACGGTGACGGCCGCGAGGGCGAATTCCGGGGAGGTGGCCCCGGCGATGGGCTGGCCATCCTTGCGCCACTGGAGCGTGACGGAGCCCTGCCCGGCGGAGGCCGCGGCGCTGAGCGCCAGGGGCGCGCCCAGGTCCACGGTCTGGGAGACGGGCTGGACCGTGAAGACCGGAGGCACGTTCACCTGCAGGAGGGCCGCCGCGGAGGTGGCGGTGGTGACGGTGCCGTTGAGGGTGTTGGTGACCACGGCGTCATAGCTGCCGGCGTCGGCCCCCGTCACGGAAGGCAGGCTCAGGGCGGCGGAGGTGGCGCCGGCCAGGGCCGCGCCCCCCCTGCGCCACTGGTAGCCCAGGGTGCCGTTGCCGGTGGCCTTCACCGCGAAGGAGGCGGCCCCGCCCTGCACCACCGTGAGGCCCGCGGGCTGGGAGGTGATGACCGGGGGGACGTTGATGGCCAGGGTGGCGGGGTGGCTGTGGACCCAGCCCGTGGGATTGCTCACGATCACCGTGTAGACCCCCGCGCTGGCGGCCGTGGTGGCCGGCAGGGTCAGGGTGGCCGAATCTCCGCCCACCCGGTGGAGCCCCTTCAGCCACTGGTAGTGGAAGCGGCTGGGCTTGCCCGTCACCTCCACGTGGAAGGTCACCGCCTGCCCGCTGATGACGGTCTGGCTCAGGGGCTGGGTGACGATCCTCAGGTGATCGGGCTTGTGGAACCAGCCCAGGTGCCTGTCCTGGTCATGGTCCGGTCCCCCGGCCCTGGCGGGGGAGGCGAAGGTGCCCAGGCCGAGCACGGCCAGGCACAGGCTCATGCGAGCCAAGCATCGAAGTGCCAACATCGGGGCCTCCTTGGATATTCATTAGGTATTGGTTAATGAATTATCCAGCCACCGACCCGGCATCCCAAATTTATTTTTGTGAATTTCCGGCAACAAAACCCGGCGGTCCCGGAGGATCACTGGACGTCGCTCACCCGGCCATTCAGGAATGTTATCTTCAGATCACGGTAGACATAGATCTTCTTGGCGCCCAGATCGACCGTGTTCTTCGGCCGCCCCAGGGCCGCCTCCACCTGCCCGGGGGTCATGCCCAGGGAGATGGTCGTGCCGGAGGCGGTCGTCTCTCCGCCCGATTGGATGAGGGAGCGCTCCGAGCTGTTGGCTTCGCCCACGGCCCGGGCCAGTTCGGCCTGGGCGTCGGCGTCGGGCCGGACCTCCTGGGCGTAGGGGGCGTCCACCGTGCCCTGGGCCGAGGCCGGCAGGGCCGGGATGCCGTTGCGGCCCTGGTCCGTCTGGAGCTTGGCCAGGCCCCGCTCCATGGAGGCCTGGAGGGTGTTCTGCATCTCCTGCAGGTCCGTGGTGCGCACCGACACGTAGCTGCCCCGGGGGCAACTGGCCCCGCGGGTGGAGAGCACGCGCACCTCGGCCCACTCGTCGCCCGGGGCGGGAGTCTGGGAGAGCTGGAGCACGTCCCCCTCCACCAGGGAGCACTCCGAGTTCCCGGCGTAGGCCATCACCCCGCTGGCCACCACGAAGATGCGGGGCCCCCTGGCCGTGAAGATCGGCGGCGGCGCCGAGCCGTCCCCCGCGTCCTGGGCGGCCTTGGCCTGGTCCATCTGCCGCCGGACCTCGTCGGCGATGGCGTCCTTCACCTCCGGCGACAGGCCCGTGGACGTGTCGTAGACCACCGGGGGCGAGGAGACCGTGACGTTCTGGGCCATGTAGGCCGATTCCAGGGAGGCCGCGATGATGAAGTCCGCCAGCCAGAAGGCGGGGCTGCGGTACACGGGGTAGGGCGTGAAATAGCCGCCGTAGTACCCGTACCACGGCCGGGAGGACCACCCCCAGCTGTAGGCCACGGGCCGGGACCACGGGGAGTAGCACCAGGTGTAGAAGGCCGGACGGTAGTAGTGGCGGGGCATGTACACGACGTACTCCCGCCCCCCGTGGAACCAGGGCCGGTATACCGCCGCGTGGGGCACCCCGTTGACGATGTAGGTGCGCTGCACGTAGGAATGGCCATGCACTTCCAGGGGCCGCTGGATGTAGCCCGCGCGCCCCGTGGCATTGGCCACGATCACCCGGCCTCCGGGGCGGACCACCTCCACCTGGCGCACCCCGCTGGGGGAGTGCCGGATCACGGCGCCGCCGGGGGTCCGCACCTCCCGGATGGCCCCCGCGGGGGTCCGCCGGATCTCGCCCCCTTCGCGGGTGCGCACCACCTCATGCACCGGGCCGCGGCCCGCGGGTCCGGGACGGACCTCCGCGGGGCGGACCCCGGAGGGCCTGGAATCGGGCCTCGGCTCGATCCGGCGGTCCGGACGGGATTCGGGGCGGGCCTCCATCCGGCGCTCGGTGCGGGGCTCAGGCTGGGTCTCCGTCCGGCGCTCGTTCCGGGGCTCGGGGCGGGGCTCGACCCGGCGCTCCATGCGGGGCTCCGGGCGCCGTTCCTGGCGAAGCTCCTGGCGGGGCTCCTGCCGGGGCTCCGGGCGCCGCTCCTGCCGGGGCTCCATGCGGGGCTCCGAGCGCCGCTCCTGCCGGGGCTCGGGCCTGGGTTCCGCCTTGGGCGCGGGCCGCGCCGGCTCCTGTTTCCTCTCCCTGCCCTCCTCCTTCTTCCGGTCCTCGGCGTGGAGGCCGAGGGTGGCCGCCACGAGGCCGGCCATCAGCGCCGTTCCGAATCTCCCGTTCCCCGTGGCCATGGGACCTCCTGGTGGTTTGGAACCACTCTACACCCGGCCCGGCCGGCGGGGTCCACCGGCGCCTACCCCTGGTCCGGGCAGGCTTCGATCCACTCCACCATGCCCCGGTAGGAATCCGGCAGCGCGGTCATGTGGTGGAACCAGTTCGTGGGCCCGTGCAGGAGCCCCTCCAGGGTCCTGCGGTGGGAGGTTCCCGAGGCCCCCACGAAGGTGCGCCGGATCCGGCCGTTGGGGTGGTGGAACACGGCCCCGTCCACGTCGAAGGCGCCCCGGGCGGGATTGTCGTTGATGGCCTCGAGGATCCGGAGGTCGACCCGGATGGATTCGCATCCGTCCGAAATGTAGGCCGAAATGGCGTGGCGCCGGTAGGCTTCGATGGCCGTGAACATGGGTACCTCCCGTGGATCCACCTTCAGCTTCCACCCGCCGCGTGACGGCCCCGCCTTTTTTCCGTGAACGGGCGAAAACGGGGGTTGAACGGGACGGAAGGGCCTCAGCCCGCGAAGTAGCCCGCGGGCTCCAGGTCCTCCAGGAGGCCGGGCTGCTCCGGGCTCCAGCCCAGATTCCGGCGGGTTTCCAAGGCGGTGGCGGCGCCTTCCATGGCCGCGAAACCCGCGAACCAGGCGAAGTGCTCGGCCACCTCATCCCCTTCCTTGGCCACCACGGGAACCTTCAGGCCCTCGCCGATCCGGCGGGCCAGGTCCCGGAAGGGGATCCCCTCGTCGCCCACGGCGTGGAAGCGCTCCCCCCTACCCGCCCGCTCCAGGGCCAGCCGGAAGACCCGGGCCGCGTCCAGGCGGTGCACCGCGGACCAGCGGTTCAGGCCCTCGCCGATGTGGGCGGAGACCCCCTTCCGCCGGGCCAGTTGGATGAGCATGGGCACGAACCCGTGGTCCCCCGCGCCGTGCACGGAAGGGGGAAGCCGCACGATGGAGGCCCGCACCCCGCGCTCGGCCAGGGCCATGGCGGCGGCCTCCGAGGCCCGGGGATAGGCCTCCCCCGGGGCGGGCGCGGGGTCCGCTTCGTTGGCGGCCCGGCCCCGCACCAGCAGGCCCAGCCCCCCGGTCACCAGCAGCGGACGCGCCGAGCCCGCCAGCACCTCCCCCAGGGTCTCGATGGCCCGCCGGTCCAGGTCGCAGTTCGCGGCGAACTTCGAGAAATCATGGTTGAAGGCCGTGTGGATCACCCCGTCCGCCCAGCGGGCGCCCGCGCGCAGGCTCTCCAGGTCCTCCAGGCTCCCCGCCTGCACCCGCACCCCCGCCCCCCGCAGGCCCGCGGCGCCGGACTTCGACCGCGCGAGCCCCAGCACCTCGTGCCCCGCCCGGCGCAGCTCCTCCACCACCACCGAACCCACGAACCCCGTCGCACCCGTCACGAAAACACGCATTTCAAGCTCCTCCCGGCCGGAAACCCGGCAGAGGCGCCGGGACCGTGAAGGCATCCTACGGAATCGGCGCCGGCGGGGCCATGCGCGGGAGTTCGGATTGGGTTCGCCATCGTCCGGATTCCAGCACATGGGCGATGAGCGCCGGGAGGCCCGGGTCGAAGCCCGCGGGGGCCCTGGCGAGCAGGCCCGGGCGCCGCAGGGGGAGCAGCAGCAGGTTCTCGATTTCCAGCACCATCCAGGCCCGGGCGGGTTCGTCCAGATCCGGGCGGAGGGCGGCGACGCAGGCCTCGAGGCGGAGCACCAGGGGGCGGATGGCCTCGGCGGCCGCCGCCTCGGTGCCCTCCCGGGGGCTGGCCATGGCCCGGGCCAGCAGCGCCACCACCACCTTCCCCAGCCGCGGCCCCGCCGGCCCCGGCAGCCCCGCCCCCGGCACCAGGGCGCACAGGGCCCGGAGGGCCTCCCTGGCCGCCGGAGCCGGATCGCCCTCCGCCGGAAGGTCCGGCACCCGCGCCGCCATGCGCGCCGCGAGGCGCCCCGAGAACCGCAGCGCCTCCAGGTACAACCCGTCCTTCCCCCCGAAGTGGAACCAGATGGCCGCGATGCCGGCGCCCGCCTCCTGGCTGATCTTCCGGGTGGTGGCGCCTTCGTACGCATTGCCGGCGAACACGACGATGGCGGCCTTCAGGAGGTGCCACCGGGTGAGGTCCCCCGGGGCCAGGGCGGCGCGGCCCGGGGCGGAGGGGCGGCTCATGACCGGCCCAGCAGCTGGTTCAGTTCGGCATAATCCAGTTCCAGCGCCAGCTTGGCAGCCAGGAGGTCGGCCTCCGCGCCCCGGGCGGCCGCGTCGGCTTCCGCGGCCCGGGCGGCGGAGATCACCCCGGCCTTGCGCTGGTTTGCGGCCAGGCGGGCCCTTTCCACCTGGAGCTCCCGGGCCTCCGACGCGGCCTCCGCCAGGAGCTTGGCGGTCTCGATCTTGCGCAGGACCTTGCCCAGGTCCACGTCGATCCGCCGGCGCAGCCGGTCCCGGTCCTCCCCGGCCTGGGTCAGCTGGGCCCGGCGCTGGCTCACCACGTAGGCCTTGCGCCCCCCGTCGAAGATGGACCAGGACAGGGCCAGCCCGTACGACGTGTAGTTGCTCCGCAGGAAGGGCGCGCCGTCCTGGTGGGTCTGCCGCGCGAAGGCGCTCACGTCCGGGATGAAATCGGCCAGGCCGGCCCGCACGCCGCTGCGCCCCTGGTCCACCTTGGCCTGGGCCCGGCCCAGATCGGGGTTGCCCTTGAGGGCCTCCTCCAGGAGGAGCTCCCGCGCGGGCAGGTCCCGGACCCCGGCCGCGATGGGGGCGGGCTCCACGGGCGCGTCCAGGGGGCGCCCCATCAGGTCGTTGAGCTCGGATTCCAGGTCCAGGATGGAGGCCCGCTCCGTGAGTTCCCGCTGGCGGCTCTGGAGCAGGAGGGCCCGGCTGCCGGTGCGCAGCACCGGGAGGGCGTTGCCGGCCTCCACCGACGTGCGGGCGTCCTGGTCGGCGGCCTCGGCCGCCGCCACCCCGGCCAGGGCCGCCTCCACCCGGGCCCGGGCGATGAGGAGGCCCACGAAGACCTGGCGGGTCTTGAAGGCGATCTCCACTTCCATGCGGCGCAGCTCGGCCCGGGCCGCGCGCTCCTCGGCCGAGGCGGCCTCGTAGCCGTGGTGGCTCTTCAGGAGCTGGGTGAGGGGCTGGCCCACGGTGAGGTTGGCCAGCTTCATGCTGTCCTTCCCCTGGCCCAGGGTCATGTCCTGGGTGGGAAAGGGCCCCAGGCCCGGCACGGCGCCCAGGGAGCCGGCGGGGACCTTCACCAGGTTCTCCGCGTTCAGTCTGGTATAGGTGGCCTCCAGGGACACCTGGGGCAGGAAGTCCGCCCGGGCCCCGCGCCGCCGGGCCTCGAACTCCTTCACCCGGGCCCGGGCGATGCGCACGCCGGCGCTGCGGTCCAGGGCCCCGGCCACGGCCTGGTCCAGGGTGAGGGGGGCCGTCTGGGCCCCCAGGGAGCTGCCCGCCCCCAGGAGCAGCAGCGCCAGGAGGCCGGCGGCCACCGGGGCCTTCCGCCGGCGGAACAGCAGCACGTAGAGCACCGGCACCACCAGGAGGGTGAAGAACATGGAAAAGACCAAACCCACCGCCAGCACGCTGGCCAGGGGGCTCCACAGCTTGGATCCGGAGACGATCATGGGCGTCACCCCCACGGCCGCGGCCATGGTGGTGAGGAAGATGGGCCGGAGCCGGCGTTCACCGGCCTGCTTTGCCGCATCCTCCAGGGTGGCCCCCTGGCGCAGGCGCTCCTTGATGTAGTCCACCAGGATGATGGCGTTGCGCACGACGATGCCGCACAGGCTGATCATGCCCATGAAGGCCGTGAAGCCGAAGGTGTTGCGGGTGAGCAGGAGCCCCGCCACCACCCCGAAGAGGGACAGCGGGATGGACGCCATGACCACCAAAGGCTCCGTGAGGTTGCGGAACTGGATCATGAGGATGAGGAAGATGGCCAGGAGGCTGATGCCGAGCGCGACGATCATCTCCGGGAGGGTCTCCTCCTGGTTGGCCACTTCGCCGCCCCGTTCCACCCGGTAGCCCGGGGACAGGGGCAGGGCATCCACCTTCGGCTGGGTTTTCGCCAGGATGGCGGAGGCATAGACCCCGGCCGCGGGCAGGCAGCGCACCGTCAGGGTGGGAACCCCGTTGCGGCGAACGATCCGGCTGGTTTGCCAGGCGGGCGACAGGTCCGCCACCGCCCGCAGGGGCGCCTTGCTTCCGGACACCCCGGAATTCACGTAGGTGTTGCCCACCGCGTCGAAGGAGCCCCGGTGCTCGGGATCCGCGCGGAGCAGGATGTTCACGGCCCGGTCCCCCTCCCAGAAGGTGCTCACGGGCACGCCGTCGAAGGCCCCCCGGAGGAAGCCCGAGGTCTCCTCGTGGGTGAGCCCCAGCCGGTCGGCCAGGTTGGTGTTCAGGTTCACGTCCAGCAGGGGCGAATCGTTGCGGAAATCCGTGTGCACGAACCGGGAGCCCGGGTCCGACCGCAGGATGGCCTGGATCTGCTCGCCGATGACCTTGAGCTGGGCGGGGTCGTCCCCGCTGATGCGGTACTCGAGGGGGGCCTCCATGACCGCGCCCTGCTGGAGCTCCTGCACCAGCACCATGGCCTCCGGGGCCAGGTCCGCCAGGCGGGAGCGCAGGGCCATCACCAGGGCGGGGGTGGCCTTGGCGTCCCGGGTGTTGACGATGAACTGCCCGTAGGCCGGATCCGGCTGCTGGGGGTTCACGTTGTAGTAGAAGCGGGGCGAGCTCTGGCCCACGAAGCTGGCCACGTGGTCCACCTGGCCGTCGCCCAGGAGCTCCCCTTCGATGCGGCGCATGACCGCGTCCGTGGCCTCGAAGCGCGCCCCCTGGGGCATCCACACATCGATGACGAACTGGTTGCGTTCGGCGTTGGGGAAGAACTGCTGGGGAATGAACCGGAAGAGAAACACCCCCAGGGCGATGGCCGCCGCCCCCAGGGCCACCGCCATGGCCGGCCGGCCCATGAAGACTCCGATGGCCTTGCCGTAGGCCCCCTGGAGCCGGTCCAGGGCGCTGGGCCGTTCCTTCTTCGCCGCGGCGGCGGGGTCATGGAGGCCCTTGTGGATGAAGGTCCGGCACAGGAGCGGCGTGAGGAACACCGCCACCAGGAAGGAGACGGAAAGGGCTACGGCCACGGTGATGGGCAGGGCCATGATGAATTCCCCCGCCGACCCGGTGATGATGAGCAGCGGCAGGAAAGAGGCGATGATGGTCAGGGTGGCGGTGAGCACCGGCACCAGGACCTCCTGGGCCGAACGCCAGGCCGCCTCGGCCTTGGGCACCTGGTGGTCCAGCAGTTCCACGTAGTTGTCGGCGATGACGATGGCGTCGTCCACGACGATGCCCAGCACGAGGATGAGCGCCGCGATGGACACCTGGTGGAGCTGGAGCCCGATGGCGTTCATGACGCCGATGGTGGAGAGCATCGTGGTGGGGATGGCCAGGGCCGCGATGACCGCCACCCGGAAGGGGAGCAGGAGCACCGTCACCAGGATCACGCAGGCGATGGCGATGATGAACTCGTGGCCCATGCTCTCCATGCGCTGCTCCACCACCCGGGGCTGATTGGCGATGTAGTCCAGCTTCAGGTCCGGCGGCAGGAGCGGCCTGATGCGCGCCAGCACCTCCGACACCCGTTCGCCCATTTCCACGATGTTGTGGCCCTTCTGCATTTCAACGGAAAGCATGAGGGCCGGCTTGCCGTCGTAGCGCACCATGAATTCCGGGTCCTGGTAGCGGCGCTCCACCTTGGCGAAATCCCCAATGTAGCTGGGCTGGCCCGTGGGCGAGGCGCCGACCATCACCCGGCCGATCTCCTCCTCCGTGCTGAACAGGGACCGGGTGTGGATGGGAATCCGCTCCTGGTCCGTGCGCAGGTTGCCCGCCCCCTGCACCGCGTTGCGCTGGGCCAGGGCCGCCGCGACCCGGCGCGGATCGGTGAAGTACTGGCTCATGCGCTCCAGGTTGCTGGTGATCCAGATCTGTTCGGACTGGTTGCCGTACAGGGCGATCTTGCCCACGGAGGGCACCGTGCGCAGGGCGTCCTGGATCCGGTCCGCGTAGTCCTTCAGTTCCCGGTACCCGTAGCGCTGGCCGGAAACGGAAACCAGCATGGCCACCGTATCGCCGAAGTCCGAATCCACCACGGGGCCCATCACCTGGGGCGGCAGGGAGGCCGCCTTGGCCAGGAGCATCTCGTGGCGGAGCTTGGACCAGAACTGATCGGGGTTCTTGACGCCCTTCTCCAGTTCCACGTTGATGATGCAGAGGCCGGGGCGGCTGGTGGAGTAGGTCTTCTCCTTGCGCACCTCCTGGAACTTCAGGATGGTGGCTTCCAGGGTCTTGGTGACCTGCTTCTCCACCTGTTCGGAAGTGGCGCCGGGATAGGCGGCGGCCACGATCCCGGTGCGGATGGTGATGGTGGGGTCCTCGGTGCGGGGCATGCCCAGGAGGGAACGGATCCCCACCAGCACGGCCATGGCGGCCAGGATCACCGTGAGGGTGGGGTAGCGGAGGCAGGCCTTGATCACGCGCGTCATGGTCACTTCCCCTCGGGGGCGAGGCGCACGTCCATGCCGTCCCGCAGGCCGTTCTGCCCGGCCACGACGATGGGCTCGGTGCCCAGGAGGCCCGAGCGGATCTGGATGCGGGTGCCCAGCACCTGGCCCGCCTCCACCCGCTTGGAATAGACGCGCCCTTGGTCCGGGAAGAACTGGTACACCAGCGTCGCCCCCTGGGCATCGCGCACGATGGCCCCCATGGGCAGGCTGAGCATGTCCAGCTTCCGGGTGCCCGAGATGGCCACCTCGGCCACCATGCCCAGCTTGAGCTCCTTCCCGGGGTTGGGCACGGAGATGCGGGTCATGTAGGTGCGGGTGGCGGGGTCCGCCGAAACGTTCACCACCTTCACCCGCCCCTGGAAGAACCGCCCCGGCAGGGCCGGCACCCGCACGCTGGCCGCCTGGCCCACCTTCACCAGGCGCACATCGGTTTCAGGCACGCCCACGTTCACTTCCACCGGATCCAGGGGGGAGATCTCGAAGGCCGGCTGGCCCGGCGCCACCATCACCCCCGGTTCCACCAGGCGCCGGGAGAGGTAGCCGCCAATGGGCGCCACCAGCCGGGCGTCGTCCAGGTTCCGGCGCGCCGCGGCCTCCCCGGCCTGGGCCTGCCTGAGCTGCTGGGCCGCCGCGTCCCGGGCCGCCGTGAACTTGGCGAAGTCGTTGGGCGCCAGGCTCCGGCTATCGTGGAGCTGCTTCATGCGCCCGAACTCCTGCTCGGCCTGCCGGGCCCCGGCCGCGGCCGCCTCCGTCTGGGCATGGGCCGCCTCCAGGGCATGGCGCAGGTTCTCGGCGTCCAGTTCCGCCAGCACCTGCCCCTTGCGCACCGGCTCCCCTTCGCGGGGCATCACACGGAGGGTGCGCCCCGGCACCAGGAAGGCCACCGTGGAGGCGTTGCCGGGGGAGGAGAGGGTGCCGCTCACGGTCACCTGCTCGAATTCCAGGGTGTGGGTGGGTTGGGCGACGGCCACGGGAACCCGGGCGTCGGCCGGCTTGGGATCCTTGCCGCGGCCGCAGGCCACGAGGAGGACCGCGGTCCAGGGAATGAGGTATCTGTTCATGGTCTTCCTTGGGAAACGGGGGGAATCAGCCTTGGGGGACATGGGGGAGCTCCTGGAGCAGGGCCGTGACGAAGGGGCCGGAGCCCTGGAGAACGCAGCCGAGCCGCTGGAGCGCGCCCAGGGTCGCCAGCCCCTGGGCGTCCACGAAGGAAACGGCCGCCAGGTCGATGGTCACGGCTCCGCCGGCCTTGGGGAGCCGGGGCAGGTCCATCCACACCCGGAACAGTTCGGCGCTCCAGGGATCGATCAGCTTCCCTTCCAGACGAAGGGTCACCCGCGCGGCATCGGTCTCGATATGGATCCTCAGCACGGAGAACCTCCCCGGAACCCTTAAGGCACAGGGGGTGCCAGTTCCGCGGGGTTCGCGAACGCCAGCTATTTTAATAATTAGCGCTGAGGCTCCCGCTGGCGCGCCGCCGGACGGTGACGACGGGGAGCCAGGGTGATCTCATTTCGTCACGGCGCCCTCAGCGGGGGCGGTGGAGGCCCAGCTTGCGCATCTTGGAATGGAGGGTGGTCCGCTTGAGGCCCAGCCGGTCCGCGGCGGCGCTCACCACCCACCCCGAGGCCTCCAGCGCCTCCCGGATGCCCTGGCGCTCCAGTTCCTCCAGGGTCGCCTCCGGGGAGGCGGCCCGGGGGCCCCGGCCCTGGACCATCTCCCCCAGGGGGATCCGCAGGTCCGGGCCGGGGCTGAGGATCACCGAGCGCTCGATGAGGTTCTGCATCTCCCGGATATTGCCCGGCCAGGGCCAGTCCACCAGGACGGCCATGGCCTCCGGGGGGATGTGCTCGATGCGCTTGTCCATGGCCTTGGCGAATTTCTGGGTGAAGTAGCTCACCAGGGTCGGGATGTCCGCCCGGCGCTCCCGCAGGGGGGGCACCTGGATGGGGAAGACGTTCAGGCGGTAGAAGAGGTCCTCCCGGAAGGTGCCCTGTTCCACCATGCGGGCCAGGTTCCGGTGGGTGGCCGCGATGAGCCGCACGTCCACGGAAAGGGTGCGGCTGCTGCCCAGCCGCTCGAATTCCCGTTCCTGCACCGCCCGCAGCAGCTTGGGCTGGAGCTCCAGGGGCAGGTCCCCGATCTCGTCCAGGAAGAGCGTGCCCTGGTGGGCCAGTTCGAAGCGCCCCACCTTCCGGGCGATGGCCCCGGTGAAGGCCCCCCGCTCATGGCCGAACAGCTCGCTCTCCACCAGGCCCATGGGGATGGCCGAGCAGTTGAGCCGCACGAAGGTCCGCTCCCGGCGCTTGCTGCCCTCGTGGATGGCCCGGGCCAGGAGCTCCTTCCCCGTGCCCGATTCCCCCAGCAGGAGCACCGTGGCGTCCGAGGGCGCCACGGTGCCGATCTGGTCCAGCACCCGCGCCAGGGAGGGGCTGGAACCGATGATCTCCCGGGTGGCGAAGGTCCCCCGCACCTCCTCCTCCAGGTACTGCTTCTCCTCCTCCAGCTTGTCCCGGTTGGAGCGGATGCCCTGGAAGGTGAGGGCGTTGTCCAGGGCCACGGCCACCAGCCGGGCCACTTCCTCCAGGAGGATCAGCAGCTCCCCCGTGAAGGTGCCCTCCTTCCGGCTGCCGAAGCTCAGGACACCCAGGATCCGGTGCCGCGAAAGCAGGGGCAGGTGGCAGGTGGCCGCGATGCCCTCCCGCTCCATGAGCCGCGCCAGGGCCGGCGGCTGGATGGTGGCGATGCGGTCCGGGCCCAGGATGTCCACCTTGCCCGTGTTCAGGGCCTTGCTGGCCACCGGCAGGAATTCGGGAATCTCCTCGCCCACGGTGTACTGCCCCCGCATGGCGGGCAGATCCAGGAGCCGGAGCCGCTCCTGGGAGAGGTCGTCGTTCACGGCCGTGAGGGCGATGAAATCGTGGTGGACCCGCTCCTGCAGGGCCGAGGAGATGGCCACGAACAGTCCCTCCGGATCCAGATGCTCCAGGAGCAGGTGATTGATATGGAGCACCAGGGTCTGCCGGTCCCGTTCGGCCTCCAGCCGCTCCACCCGGCTCCGCAGCTCGCCCAGACGCGCGGCGCTCCGGCGGGCCCGGGCCAACCACGCGCGCCGCCTGGGCGAAACCCCGCCCGGGGAAAGGGGCACCATCATCCGTTCATCTCCAGGGACACCCGAAGGGCCCAGCATACCATCGGGCCGCCCGCCTCTCCGGGCCGAAGCGGAGCCCCTTCCGGTTACACTGGAACGTGGCCGCCTTCCTCCAACAGCTCTTCATAACGCTGGCGATCTTCGCCAGTTGTGGGCTGTCCGGCCTGGCCCGCGGGGCGCCGCGGTGGGTCCTGGGCGCCGCGGCGGGCCTGCCCCGCCCCGCCCTGGTCCACGGCTTCGACCTCTTCGGCAAGGCCACCCGGCCCGGAGGGGCGGCGCGCCCCACCCGCAGGGCCGAAGCCCCCTCCGGCCCGAAGCTCATGGGCCCCGGCGGCGACGGCCCGGATCACCCCTGCCTCGCCCAGGCCTTCTCCGCCCCGTCCTGGCCGGCCCCCTGGGGGTGCGCGCCCGGTGGGCGCCCCGGCGAAGCCGGCCGGCCCCTGAAGGGCCTGCAGCCTGAACAGGGCGGAATGCGCGGCCCCCCCACCGCCCGCGGGTAGCCCCGGAATCGCGGAAAGGGACGTCCGGGAGCCTTCCCGGCGGGAGGGCGCCCCGGACCGGAATCGAAGCCGCGGCCGGCCGGAATCCCCGGCGCGGCCGCCGTGGTGGAAGTGCAGCCCCATGATCAGCTCAACCGGGCAATTGACGCGCCAGGTGGACCTCTGGACCCGGCAGACCCTCGCCTTCGGGGGTTTCCTGGTCCACCTCTACCGGCGCCTCCAGGACGAAAAACAGGCGGCCACCGCCCTGGAGGTCATGGCCCCCTCCCAGGAACGGGCCGCCCGGCTGGGCCTCGCCCCCGTCGAGCCCCTGGACCGGGACCCCCCGGACGAGACCGAGGCGGAGGCCCGGGCCTGGCAAGGGCTCGTGGAAGCCCAGATGGGCTTCTGCTCCTTCCATGCCATGGTGGACGGCCCCCGGGGGCCGAGGCGCAGGGCGGAACGGGCCTACCGCGCCGCGGTGCGGGGCTTCGTGACCGCCTTCCCGGTGGAATGGGTGGCGGAGCGCTGGGAGGCCATCCTGGACCAGGTCTCCACCCGCTGCGCGGACGGCTTCATCCAGGACCTGGGCGAGGACGGCGACCCCGAGGACCGGGCCGAACTGCACCGGCTCATCAGGTCCAACCTCCACCAGGGCTTCACCCGGGCCTGGGCCGAACAGCAGGCCCCCGCGGCGGGCCCCGGCGACGTAAACTACCAGCCGGCCGAACCCCTGGGAGCCAGGCCATGACCCACGCCATCCTACCCACCATCGCCCTGGGCCTCCTGGCCGCCTTCGTCCTGGCCCTCCTCCTGGCCCGCCTCAAGATCCCCAGCATCGTCGGCTACCTGCTGGCCGGCATCCTCGTGGGCCCCCACACCCCCGGCTTCGTGGGCAACAGCGCCGCCGCGGGCGAACTGGCCGAGGTGGGCGTCATCCTCCTCATGTTCGGCGTCGGCCTGCACTTCTCCCTGCAGGACCTGCGCAAGGTCTGGAAGATCGCCGTGCCCGGCGCCCTGCTCCAGATCCTCGTGGCCACCCTCCTGGGGACCTGGCTGGCCACGGCCTGGGGCTGGCCCTTCGCCTCGGGCCTGGTCTTCGGCCTCAGCCTCTCCTGCGCCAGCACCGTGGTCCTGCTCAAGGCCCTGGATTCCCGGGGCCTCGCCAAGGTCCCCCAGGGCCACATCGCCATCGGCTGGCTGCTGGTGGAGGACATCGTATGCGTGGTGGTGCTCCTGCTGCTCCCCACCCTCGCCGCCATGCAGGGCGTCCAGGGAAGCGCCGGTTCCTCCCTGGTGACCGTGGGCAAGCTGGTGCTGGCCGCCCTCCTGAAGATCACCCTGCTGGCCACCCTCATGCTCTTCGCCGGCACCCGGGGCGTGCGCTGGCTGCTCCACGAAGTGCTCCGCCACAATTCCAGCGAACTCTTCAACCTGGCCATCGTCGGCATCTCCGTGGGCCTGGCCTTCCTGGTGTCCGTCCTCTTCAACGTCAGCTTCGCCCTGGGCGCCTTCCTCGCCGGCGCCCTGGTCAACGGCCAGCCCATCAGCCACCGCATCCTCAACAACATCCAGCCCCTCCAGGACACCTTCTCGGTGCTGTTCTTCGTGTCCGTGGGCATGCTCTTCGACCCCGCCGTGCTCCTCCACCACCCCGTCAAGGTGCTGGCGGTGCTGGGCATCATCCTCTGCGGCAAGTCCTTGGCCGCCTTCCTCCTCATGCGCCTGATGCGCTTCGGCAACCGCCCCGCCCTCGTCGTCTCCGCCGGCCTGGCCCAGATCGGCGAATTCTCCTTCATCCTCGCCAGCCTCGCCATGTCCGTCGGACTCCTGTCCCCGGAGGGCTACCAGCTCATCATCGCGGGATCGATCCTGTCCATCGCGCTGAACCCCAGCCTCTTCGCCGGGGCGACGCCGGCGGAGGCCTGAGCCCCGGGAAACGAAAGCCCCCGGGCTGCCGGGGGCTTTCGGGTCACGGGGTCCTGGAGTTCAGCGCAGGAATTTCTCCAGGGTCTTTTCCAGGTTCTCCTCACGCAGGTCGCCGCCCTTGGCGAGCAGTTTCCCGTCGGGTCCGATCAGGAAGAGGGAGGGGAATCCGGCGACCCCGAAATCCGTCACCATGGGATCGGCGGCCTCCTTCGTGTCGTGGAGCAGGCCGTGCTTCCAGGGCATCGGGAACCCGGGCTTTTTCCGGAAGGCGATCACCGCGTCGGCCTTGGCCTCCTTGGCGACGGAGAGGATCTCGAAGCCCTTGTCCTTGAATTTCGCGTACACCTTGTGGGTCGTGGGCAGCTCCTTGACGCACCAGCCGCACCAGGTGCCCCAGAAGTCCACGAGCAGGTACTTGCCCTTGAAGTCGGCGAGGGTGTACGTCTTGCCCGGATCCTCCAGGTTCTCGATCCGGAAGGCGGGAGCCATGCTGCCGATGGCGGTCTTCAGTTCCCCCTGGACCATCTTTTCCACCATCTTCACGGTCTGGGATTCCGGATCCAGGGCCTTGGCCTTGGCGACGGTGGCCAGGGCGGCCTGGGGGTCCTTGGCGAGGAGCTCATAGGCGTCCGAGGCGAACAGGGCGGCCCGGACCTGGGGAATGCCTTCGGCGCGCAGGGCCTCCACGTAGGGCTTGGCCTCGTCCCCCCAGATCTGGGCCAGGCCGGGCGCGGCGTCGGGGGCGACCCTCCAGGCCTCCGAGGAGGGCTTGACCTCCTTGAGCACCTGGTCCTTGAAGGCCGATTCCAGGCGCAGCTGGGGCGCGAAGGTGGCCTCCTGGACCAGGAGGGCTTCCCTGAGCAGCCCGGTGGCCTTCCGCGCCCGTTCCCGGAGGGGTCCCAGGATCGCGGGATCGACCTGGAACGGGTCGGGCTTCTTGGCTTCCCCGTGGGC
The DNA here is from genome assembly GCF_030295405.1 of Mesoterricola silvestris. Taxonomy (GTDB): domain Bacteria; phylum Acidobacteriota; class Holophagae; order Holophagales; family Holophagaceae; genus Mesoterricola; species Mesoterricola silvestris. Next base: position 3,924,132 of record NZ_AP027080.1, read on the forward strand.
CTGGACCGCGGCCCTGACCTTGGCGGCGATGGCCTCCAGGTCCTTCTGGAGGGCCGCGAAGTCGACCGCCGGGGCCCCGGCGCCGATGAACCTGGCCACCGCGGCCTCCAGGTCCCCGTGGAGGGCCTTGTCGTCGGCCAGGACCTTGCCGTCGGGGCCGATGAGCACCAGGGTCGGCAGCTGATGGATCCCGTAATCCTCGGAGATGGGGTTGTCCCGGGTGCGGCTCTTGGAGTCGAACACCACCACGACGTTGTGCCAGGGCATGGGCGTCGCGGGGTTCTTCCGGTAGGCCTGGACCACCTCCGCGCTCTTGTCGTCGGCCACGCTGAGCATTTCCAGGCCCTTGTCCTTGTAGGCCGCGTGGACCTTGTGGAGGGTGGGCATCGCCTCCTTGCAGGGAACGCACCAGGTGGCCCAGAAATCCATGAGGAGGTACTTGCCCTTGAAGCTCTCCAGGGTCAGGACCTCCCCGTTCCCGTCGAGGGTGCGCACCTTGAACGCCGGCGCGGGCTTGCCGACGTTGATGCGGACCGTGGCGTAGGACCTGATCTCGGCCGTGATCTTCGCCTTGGGGAATTCCTTCTCCAGGCGCGCCAGGGCCTTCTTCCAGGCCGCCTCGTCCCCACCGGAATGGGCCGCGTAGAAGGCATTCACCAGGAGGGACTGGCGCAGTTCGGGCACCGTGGCCCGCTCGGTGAACCGTTCCAGGAAGGCGCTCATGTCGGCGGGCGACTTGAAGTCCCGGGCCAGGAACAGGGGCCCCTGAGGGTAGAGGGCCCAGAGGGGGGAGTCCATGGGCACCGTCTTCAGGAGGGCCAGGTCCTCGGGATCGAGGGTGTTCGCTTGGACCGGCTTCATGCTCTTGTAGGCGCACAGGGCCAGGCCCAGGGCCATGCGCATCTCGGGCCGCTTCTCCCGCTTGAGCCGGGCGGCGCAGGCGTCGATGTCGGGCTGGAGGTCGAAGGTGAAGGAGGTGTAGGGCTTGCCCGCACCCAAATGGACCGTGAGGGCCTTGGTGAAGGCTTCGTTCCGGGCGCGCACGGCCTTGATGAGGGCCTGGGCGTCGGGGGACGGGGCCTTGGCCGCGAACAGGGCGGGTCCAAGGCAGACAACGGCTGCGAGGGTTCTCATGGGGGATCTCCAGGTGTTTCGCCCCGGGCGGGGGCAGTGCGCGGGCCGGCTTGCGCCGGCCCCCATGGTTTCTAGAACTTGAAGACCGTCACCAGTTGGACGGAGCGCCCGGTTTGATAGGCGCTGGTCATGCCGTCATAGGGTGCCTGGGGCGTGTAGACCCCGCCCATGCCCATGCCGTAGTGCAGGATGTTCATGACGGGCATCCAATTGAGCAGGTTGTTGATGTTCACCTTCGCGAAGACCGTGGCCTTGCGGTAGACCGGCTGTTCGAAGCCCATCTGCAGATCGAGGGTGAAGGAGGCGGGCTGGTGGTCCACGCCCAGGGCGGCGAAGGTGCGGGTGAAGGTGGCGGCGTAGCCCTGGGCGACGAGGGCGCCGGGGGTCAGGTCCATACCGGTCTTGAATCCGGCCGCGGACCGGCCCCGGTAGGTGGCCATCAGTCCGGCGTTGGCCCTGCCCTTGCCCACCGGCTGCGTGTAGGACGCGGAGAAATTCCCGGAGAGGGGCATGTCCACGCTGGGGATGGGGCCGTAGGGATTGAGCGCCTCGGAGGAGATGCCGCCGCCGAAGTTGTTGGCTTCGGAGGTGGAGCCGTTGAGGGTCTCGCTGGCGTTGCCGAGGGTGCGGGACCAGGTGAAATTCGCGTTGTAGCTGAGGCGCTCGGTCACCTGTTGGTTCCAGGTGACCTCCAGGCCGGTGTAGTTGGATTTGCCGTTGGGATCGTTGGTGATGATCACCTTGGCGACGCCGGGGCCCATGCCGTTGCCGTACCAGAAATCGTCCAGGAACCGGTCATTCCAGCGGCGGACGAAGGTCGCGGTGAAGGCGCGTCCCGGCGCCTCATGCCGGTAACCCAGGGTCAGTTCCCTCACCCGGGGGGCCTTGAGGTTGGGATCGACGAATACATTGCGATTGGTGATGGGGTCCTTGGTGAACACGGGGTTGGCCTGCCCCGTGCCTCCGGCCCCGTTGCCCCAGGCCGCCCAGTTGATCTGGCCGTTGGCCGTGAGGGCGTCGGCGCCCGTGCCCTGGGCCCCGCCGCCCGTGCCCACATAGACATACTGCCGCTGGACCGGTGTTTGGGAAACGGAAGCGGCGCCCAGCTGGCCCTGCAGAACGGCGCCCGCGTATTCGGCGGCGCTGAGGGTCAGCTGGTGGGCCTTGTCCCCCTTGAAGTCGTAGGTGGCCGAGAAGCGCGGCGTGAAGGCGTCGAACTCGAAGCGGTTGCCCTCGGGGGTGCTGGTGCTCTTGTAGCGGTCGTAGCGCAGGCCCAGGTTGAACCACCAATGGGTGTCGAAGGTCCAGGCGTCATTGATGTAGAGGGAGTTCACGTGGGTGTCCACCTTCCCCTCCACGGGCTGGTACCAGTCCAGGCTGGTCTCCACCACGTTGCCGGCCACCAGGTTGCGGTTGGAAAGGGCGGAGGTGGCCGGGCGGTCCCCATCCCGGTAGCCGTAGAACGTGATGAAGTACCCCGAGGGGTACTTGCCGGCGGCCGCCTCGTGGGTGTACGTGTACCCCTGGAAGCCGGCCTCGATCTGGTGCTGGCCGGCGGCGTCCAGGAACTTGGTGACGCTCGCGGCGGCCATCTTCATGTGCGATTCGACCCGGGAACCGGCATTGGTGCCGTTGTCCAGGATGTCCCGGCTGAGGTAGTCGTACCAGGTGGGCACGGTGGCGCCGCCCGTGGAGCCGTCGCCGGATCCGCCCGACTTGCTGTACGAGTCATTGTACTTGGCGTCGAGCAGGAGGGTCTCCGACAGCTGGCCCGTGTAGCCCAGGGACCACAAGCCCTTCTTGGTGCGGCGCCGTCCGTCCAGGGTCGCGAGGGAGGTGGAATTGCCATCCGGGGCCGAGAGGTTCAGCCAGTTGGTTTCGGTCTCGTTGAATTGGGTGAAGAGGCGGTGGGAGGTGGTGATGTTCCAGTCCAGCTTGGCGTCCTTGCGGGTCTCATCCTGCGTGTAGCTGTAGGGAACGCCGCCGAAGTTGAGGGACGTGGTCTTCGTGTGGTACGTGGGCACGGGGGACTGCCCCTGGTACCCGAAGGCGAAGAAGAGCTTGTCCTTGAGGATGGGCCCCATGAAGGTGTAGCTCTGGGTGATGTGGTGGGCGTCCTCGGGCGGTGTGGGGCTCATCCCGAACAGCGCATAAAGTTCCGGGTACTTGCCCCGGCTGTTCCATTTCTGGTTGCTGATCTCCAGCCGGCTGGTGCCCTGGAATTCGTTGGTGCCGCTCTTGGTCGTCACATTGATGACGCCGCCGGAAAAGCGCCCGTAACGGGCGGAGATGCCCGAGGTGAGCACCTGCACCTGGTCGATGAAGTCATTGTTCATCTTCGCGTTGCGCCCGCCGTAGTTGCCGTCCGTGACATTGACGCCATCCACCTGGTAGCTGTTCTGGTATTCGTCCGCGCCGTGGATGATGAATTTATTTGCGCCCGGAGTGAGCCCGATGACCTGGTCCACCCGGTCGAAGCTGGTGTTGCCCACCACAGGCAATTCATTGATCTGGTCGAAGTTGGTCATGAGCCCCGTCTTGGCCTGGCTGGGGTCCACGGCCAGGGCTTCGGCCATGGCCACCACCTCCACCACCGCGCTGGCCTGGGGCCGCAGCTGGAGGTTGAGGGTCGAGGTTTGGTTCACGGTGATCACGATATCGGTGCGGATATCCACCATGCCGGGAACGGCCACCTTCACGGTGACCTTGCCGGGCACCAGGTTGGGGACCAGGAACTGGCCCTTGGCGTCGGTGGTGGCTTCGTGGTTGCCCCGGGGTGTGGCGACGCGCACCAGCTGATGGCTGACGGGCTTGCCGTCGGGGCTCTTGATGTTGCCGACCAGGTGGCCGACGGGGCTGGTCTGCGCCCAGACCAGGGTGGGGGAAGCGGCGATGAGCAGGGCAATGAGACGGGACCTGCCGGTACGGGGGAGGACGGCTCTCATGAAGGACCTCATGGGGGAGGGGGTGGAAGGGAATGGGAATGAAACCAGGGGAGTACAGCCCCTAGGGTGATCCCCCCCTTCCCGGGCCCGGTTATCCGGTTTTGCATCTGGCCGGTATACCGGTCCCTGTCACCGGGGCCTCGCGGCCCCGGCGCGGGCGGCCTCCAGGCGCCGGACCGCCGCCTCCAATTCCGTTTCGTCCACCTGGGCAAAGCCCATGCGGAAGCCCTGCCCGGGCTCGCCCAGGTAGAACCGCGAGGGGGGATTCAGCACGAGGCCCTTCGTCCGCACCGCCTGGATCCAGGCCTCCACCTCGACCCCTTCCCTTCCCCGGAGCCAGAGGCTCATGCCCCCCAGGGGGGCCTGGACCTCCAGCGCGTCCCCCAGCCCGCTTCGCAGCCTTCCCACCAGGAAGTCCCGGCGGGCGGCGTAGACCTTGCGCATCTTCCGCAGGTGCCGGGCCAGGTTCCCGTCCCGGATGAGGTCCGCCACGGCCCATTCCAGCACCGGGTCGCCCTGCTCCCCCAGGGTGCGCTTGATGCGGGCCAGGAAGGGCACGAGAGGCTGCGGAATGACCAGGTAGCCCAGCTTCAGGCCGGGAGCCAGGAGGCGGGACAGCGATCCGATGTGGAGCACCTGGCCCGTCTGGTCCACGGCCAGCAGAGGCTCGGGACGCACCTCGCCATAGTGGATCTCCCCGTCATAGTCGTCCTCCAGGACCGCGACCCGGTATTCGGCGGCCAGACGAAGGATCTCGGCCTTGCGCTCGGGCGCCAGGGTGGCGGTGGTGGGGAACTGGCGGCGGGGGGTGAGGTACAGCAGGTGGATCCGCTCCCGCTTCAGCAGTTCCTCCAGGGCCGCGGGAATCAGCCCGTCGGCGTCCACCGGCACGGGCCGGAGGTGGAGCTTGGCGGCCTGCTGGAGGATCTCCCAGGCCCCCCGGTGGCCGGGGTTCTCCACCGCCGCCAGGCTTCCGGGTTTGAACAGGCTGGCGGCCACCATGGCCAGCGCGCCCCGGCTTCCCCGGGTGATGAGCACGCGGTCGGCGGTCACCCGCACGCCGTGGCGCTCCGAGATCCAGGCGGCCACCGTTTCGCGGAGCAGGGGCGTGCCCAGGGGGTCCCGGTCCTCCAGCAACCGGGCTCCATCCCGCCGCAGCGCCCGCTGGTAGCCCCGGGCCAGTTCCTCGGCCGGGGCGAGGCGGGGATCGGCGGCCCCGTCCTCCAGGAGGAGGCTGCCGTCCAGGGCCGTGGACATGGGCCGCAGGAGGCTGGGCAGGTCGAAGCCCACCCGGGTCGTCGGGAGGGTGACCGGACGCCCCTTCTCGCCCGAGGGCAGCTCCGTCGCCACGAAGGTCCCGCAATTGGGTTGGGTGACAAGCCAGCCCTGGGCCTCCAATTCCTCGAGGGCGAGAATGATGGTCCGCCGGCTGACGTCCAGTTGCTCGGCCAGGACCCGGGACCCGGGCAGGGCGGTGCCGGGCGGCAGGCGTCCTTCCAGGATGGCCTTCTGCAGGGTCAGGGCGATGCGTTGGCCCAGGGTCGCGCCGGGGGCCTCCACGAGGGCAAGGGAGAGTTCACGGGCGCGCAAGGGGACCTTCCGACGTCAGGGCGCGGGCCTGCTCCAGGAGGGGGAGCAGGGAGCGCTGGAGGTTGCGGTTCGCACGGAGGGCCTGGCGGAAGGCTTCCGCGGCCTCCCGGGCCCGCCGGGCACGGGCGGCGGGGGACGGCTCCGCCTGCGCCAGGGCCAGGAGGATCTCTCCGCGCAGGCGGAGGGATCGGCCCTTGCCCTCCCGGCAGATCTCGCCCAGACGCGACCTGCGGCGCGTATCACCGGCCACGTCCCCGGGGGACATGGGGCCCAGCGTCCGGCATGCCTGGTCGCTGAGCCGCAGCCCCTCCAGCAATTCGGCGATCCCCCCAGAAGGGGTGCGGCCCTGGAGGTAGAGCCGGGTGGCCCGGGACATCAGCATGAAGCCCGGAACCTCCGGTTGCTTCAGGAAGAACGTCTCCTGGGCCTTGGCCCGTTCGAGCCAGGGACCAGGGTCCCTGCCCGTCTCCAGGCGGCGCCGGGCCGCGGCGAGTTCGGCGTCGATGAGTTGGAGATAGCGCTGGTTGGCCCCGGAGCCATCCGGGCTGGCGGGCTCCCGCGAAAGGCGGTTTTCCAGGGCCTCCCAGGCGGCGGGACTATCCAGGCATTCCGCCTTCCGTAGCAGGATCATCATGTCCTCATCCGGCCACAGGGCGGCATTGGCGGGCAGGCTCCCGAAGGTGGCCTCCGCCCGGGCAAGGGCTTCGCGCGGGTCCCCACCGGTCTGGTGCGCATAGGACGCGAGGAGCAGATCGGCCAGAACGCGGTAATGGCCATTGAAGACGCCAGAAGCCTGCCGGTTCGCCGCCACCGCCTCCAGGATCTCCGTGGGGTCGCCCCCGGTTTCCAGGAGCATCGAACCGGCATGGCATCCCATCGGGGCCACGTAGTCGTCCCCGGGTTCGTGGTTGCGGAGGGTATTCCAGCCCAGGAGCCCAGCCTCCAGGCCCGATTGGCCGTACGCCTCGCAATAGGACCCGTAGGAGAGCAGAGCGAAGGTCAGGGCGCGGAGGTTGCGCCGGGAGGGAGGATGCTCCGAGGCCTGGATGAGGGTCCTGAGCTCCTGGAGGATGGGCGAGGGGTCCAGGCCCCGCTCCAGGCGATGGACGACCGCCGTCGAACCCAGGAACCGCGCCTGTCCCTCGACCAGGTGGGGATCGGTGGCACTGACCCGCATGCCCAGATCCAGCCAGTACCGGGCCTGGCCCAGGAGCCGGGACGGGGGCGCGGTCCGCTCCGTGGGGCAGGTGTCCTGGGTCCAGAAGGCGCCGGCGAGGGCCGCATAGACCCGGGGATGGCTGGGCGCGACCCGGCGGATTTCCAGGAGCAGATCCAGGGCCTGTTGGCGGAGGGGCTCCACGTGGGAGGAGCATTCCGGCGGCCACACGGCTGAATCGCGCGCGGCCTTGTAGGCAAGGTCATCCGCCTGGTCCACCAGGGCTTCCGCCTCCTCGAACATGGCGTCCAGGTCGCTGGGAAACTGGGCCCGGTAGGCCCGGGCCATGCGGACGCGGTCCTCCATGCGGGCATTGCCCTGGACGGAGGTTTCCGCGAGGTCCACCAGGTGGGCCAGGCGGGCCTGGTCCGTGCTTCCGCGGCCCCTGAGCAGGGAACGCGCGGGGACCAGGTAGCGCCGGATGGCCTCCTCCCGTTTCCGCAACAGGGCGGCCCGGTCCCCTTCCATGGCCTGGTCCTGCAGCCGCGTCTGGTACTGGGCCACCAGGGCAAGGGCCAGCCAGGACCGGGCGGCTTCGGTCCGGTATCCTCCGTCCCAGGCCTTCTGGAAGTAGGCGGCCGCTTCCGTCTCCTCCGCGCCAAGAAGCAGATGGGCCTGGCCGAGGGCCATCAGGCCGGGGCCCTGGGCCGATGCGCCCCCCTTGGCCAGGGTCTGCTCGATCACCTTCAGGGCCCCGCGGGCCTGGTCCACTTCGGCATCGATGGCATGGAAGGGCAGCCGGTGGATGCGGTCCAGTTCGCCCCGCAGATCCTCCACGATGCGCTGGAAGTGGTGGTCCCAGTCCGCCTGTTGGGAGATGAAGGCCGCGTGGCGGGTGAGGGGGATGACCGTGCCCACCAGGAGGACGAGACCGAGGGCCCCCACCCACTGGACCTTGCGGTTGCGCCGGACCCACTTGCTCAGGCGGTAGAGGCGGCTGGTCCCCATGGCCCGCACCGGTTCGGCCCTCAGGAAGCGGTCCAGGTCCTCCGCCAATTCCCGTGCGGTGGCGTAGCGGTCCCCGGGACGCTTTTCCATGCACCGGTGCACGATGCGGGCCAGATCCGGGGGCACCTCCGGGCTCCGCTGGCGCAGGGGCACGGGCGGGGCCTGGGCCATCGCTGCCAGCAGGCCGTCGAAGTCCCGGGCCTCGAAGGGGATCCTGCCCGAAAGCAGGACGTAGAGGATGACGCCCAGGGCGTAGACGTCCGTGGCGCGGCCCAGCTGGGAGACCTCGCGGGCGAGCTGTTCGGGGCTGGTGTAGGGCGGCGTTCCCATGGGGCAGGCGCCGCTTCCGTCCGGGGTCTGGCCCCTCACCATGCCGAAGTCGCCGATGGTGGGATGGAGGCTGCCGTCCTCGCCGGTTTCCACCAGCACGTTGTTCAGCTTGAGATCCAGGTGGATGAGCCCCTTCTGGTGGGCGGCGTGCACGCCCAAGGCGATGTCCCGCACGATGCGGACCTTCTCCTCCATCCCGAGGCCCGAGGCCACGCCGGCCAGGGTGGGCCCGTCCACCAGCTGCATGACCAGGAAGCCTTTCCCCACTTCGTAGATGCGGCAGACATTGGGATGCTCCACCTGGGCCTGGGCCCGGGCCTCGTCCAGGGTGGGCCCGTCCGGATCCTTCAGCACCTTGATGGCCACCTGGCGCTGGAGCAGCGAATCCATGGCCTTGAAGACCCGCGCCGTCGCGCCCTCCCCCAGGAGCACCAGGTCCCGGTACCGGTCGCCCAGGCCCTGCAGTTCCCCCACGGGCGCCGGCCCCTTGAAGAGGGGATCCACCCAGGAGCCCGCCTCCCGTCCGATGGCGTCCCAGGCCAGGGAATGGAGAAGCCCCTCGGGCAGGTCCCCCGAGGCCACCAGGGAGGCCAGTTTGTCCCCCCAGTAGGCCGAAGCGCCCTGACCCGATGCCGGGCCCTCCGGGCGGTCCTCCCCCAGGATGCCCTGGGCTTGGGCGTCCTTGAGGATGCGGGAGGTCAGGGATCGGGAGAACATGGAATTGGAAACGATCCGTCCAGTCAGGAACCGACGTGGTTATCGGGGGAGGGCTTTCCTAATCATAACGGAGGGCGGTTCCGGCGCCCCTGCCCTTCAGAAGAGATATCCGATCTTGACGGAGACCTCCGCCTGCAGGGCCTTCGGCCGGCATTCGCCCTGGGAGCTCGACACCGCCCGGTCCCCCCCGATGCGCCGGTGGACCGCCACCCAGGGATTCACCTGGAACCCCCGCCCCAGGGGAACCACCCATCCCATCCCGAAGGTGGCCTGGAGGCTTTCCAGCCGCACCCGCTCCGGCCCCCGCGCCCCTTTCAGATCCTCGTCCCACCGCTCCAGCCCTCCCCCGATCCAGGGCCCCGCGAACCCCGCCCGGAAGAACCGGTCCACCAGGAGCGCCTGCGCCCGCGTCCGCGCCTTCTCCCACCCCGCGGGCGCGAAGCGATCGGGAAGGTGGACCTCCGCCGCCACCAGGCGCAGCCGCCACACATCCCGGCCCGCGGCCACGGAGGCGTACCACCCCCCCGTGGCCACGGGAAGCACATCCACTTCAGTGGCCCAGCGCGTGGGTCCCGGGGCGGGGGTTTCCGCCCCCAGGAAGAGGCCCGGGACGAGCAGCAGAAGCAACGTGAGTCGTTTCATGGGATCTCCAAAAATCTTGTCACCAATCAGTGACATTAAGGACACAGGCACCCGAACGCCATCCGGTCCCCCCCCCGGCTATCGGCGGGATTCCGTCCGGCCCAGAAGGCCCTCGCACAACGCATGAACGGCCGCTTCGATCCGCTCCCAGCCTTCCGGGGACCCAAGGGGCACGCCGTTGTATCGCTCCACCGTCCGGGCGCGCAGCAGCAGGTGCTGCAACCCCGCCCCGAGCAGGGCCGAGACGGCCGGAAGATCCCCGCCCCTGCCCCGCAGGTGCTCCGGAAGGGCCTCCATCAGTTGCCCGGACCGGGCCTCCCGGACCCGGTCCAGCACCCGGGTCAGCGGATGCCGTTCCACCGCCTCCCACGCCATCACCTCCAGCGTGAGGGGCCGCTTTCGAAGGGCCTGGAGATGCCGGATCAGCATCCCGGCCGCCAAGGCCGCCGGTTCCGGTTCGGGTGAATCCCCGACGATCTCCTCCACGGAGGGCCAGAAGTCCATCTCGCTCGCCCAGGCCTCCGTCAGCTGGTCGATTCCCCCGAAATACCGGTAGATCAGGACCTTGTCGACCCCAGCCTCCCGCGCTACCGCGTTCACCCCCAGGGCCCCGAATCCCTCCCGGCTGAGGAGAGTGCCCACCGCGGCGAGGATCCGCTTGCGCGTCGCCGCGGCGTCTCGGGCTTTAACGGGGTTGGCGGGGGGGCGGGTCGGCATCGGGTCCTCGGGGGTTCAGGATAGTCACCGCGTGGTGACAAGTCAATCCAGGTGGCTTCATGGAGGAACCTCCAGTACGTCCAGCGTCGTCCGGGAGATTTCCGGGCTTGCCCATTCACAATTCGTGAATTGTAGATATCCATCACCGGAGAAGCCCACGAGCAGCAAACAGCGTCATCGCCTTACAAAAATGGGGTGTGCTCTCCAACGCTGGGTCAGGACCAGCGTGCTTATCTCTTGAAGATCCGGCCAAGCATGAAGATGAAATCAGAAAGCAATGGAATTTGAAGTTCGCGTTTGAGGTTCCGTCGCTTGAATCGCCTCCAGCCGGCCCAAAGAAGGACCAACAGGACCAGCAGTCCAATCTCAACGGCAAAAGGTATGAACCGCGTTTCTCGTTGGCTCAACGTGATCTCGTCAGGGTGCTGGATGATGCCTCTTGGAGACGCGACGGGCCCCAGGATTCAAGCCCGCGGCAATTCTTTCCCTTTCCAGGATAAACATAATTTACCTTGAGCTCCGGAACCAAAGCGAACCTGAGGAGCGCCCGTGGAAAAGAGCCTCATCAACGAGATCCTCCATTTCCGCGACGCCAGGAACTGGAATTCCTCGATACCGTCGATCCGAGGCCATCATGCAGCCGGCGCGACGCTCCTCCGGCTGCAAACGCAGCCTGCATTCAGCCAAGCCCCCCCGTCCGGATCCGGTAAGATGGCTGGGCCCGGCCAACCTTGAACCCGCGAGGCCCCCATGAGCGACCCGAACACCCTCAAGAACTGCATCGTCTGGGCCGACATCCCCGTCAAGGACCTGGACCGCGCCGCCGGCTTCTACCGCGACGTGCTCGCCCTCGGCGTCCACCGGGAAGAATCCGGCCCCACCCCCTTCTGCGTCTTCCAGCACGACCAGGGCAACGGCGGCTGCCTCGTGCTCCAGCCCGGGGACGTGAGCGCCTCCGGCATGCTCACCTATTTCAACGTGGACGGCCGCATCCGCGAGGCCCTGGCCCTCGTCGAAGCCAAGGGCGGCCACGTGCTGCAGCCCCTGCACGGCATCGGCCCCCACGGCTTCCGCGCCGTCATCCTGGACAGCGAGGGCAACCGCATCGCCTTGCATTCCCAGGTGGACGCGTAGATGTTCGTGCGCCCAGGCCAGCTTGAGGACGTAGCCCCCGTCATGGCCCTGATCCGCCGCGTCGTGCCCCTGATGCGGGCGGCCGGCAACCTCCAGTGGGACGACACCTACCCCAACCCGGAGGTCTTCACCCAGGACGTCCAGCGGGCAAACCTCTGGGTTGCCGAGGAGGACGGTCGCCTCGCCGGTGTGGCCGCCATCACCATGGATCAGGAACCGGAATACGCCGACGTGGGCCTGGACCCGGACGAGCCCGCCATCGTGGTGCACCGCCTGGCGGTGGATCCCGGGTTCCGGGGCCGCGGCGTGGCGGAGGCGCTGATGCTCCGGGCGGAGGACCTGGCCCGGGAGCGTGGGATCAAGGCGCTGAGGCTGGACACCAATACCGAGAACCCGGCGACCCGGCGGCTGTTTCCCAAACTGGGTTACGTGCTGGTGGGAGAGATCGGGCTGAGCTTCCGGCCGGGGCGGCGGTTCCTTTGCTATGAGAAGCGGCTATAGGGCCGTTGGAAGATCCTAGAAGCCCACCGGACTGGAGGTCTTGATCCGGGGTGCGAAAGGGATCGGGTCAGGGCAGGCCCAGGCGGCGCTTGAGCCCTGCGCGGTCATGGTCCCAGTCGTGAACGACCTTGGCGTGACAGACCCTGGTCGTGCGGGTCACCATGCCGGGGTTCACGCGGATGTGGGCCGCCTTGGTGCGGCCTCCGAACCTCTGGATGCACTTCAGGGCTTCCAGCTCCTTCAGGGCCTCGGAGAACCGCGAAGGTTTCATGCCGAGGATTCCGGCCAGTTCCTGCTGGGTCTCCTGGACCACATTCCATTCATCCATGTGGGTCAGGAGGATCAGGAAGACCTTGAAATGGGCGGCGCTCGGCCGCGGGAGCCCGGAATCCCCGCCTTTGCCCAGGAGCCGCTCCTCCATGGCGGGGATGTTCAACCGGACCCAGCGCTGCCCCTTCCACGGATCCTCCGGGGTCCCATCCTTGGGTTCCTCTCTTTTGGCGGGGTCCGCCTTGCGGTCCTGCTCTGGGGCTGCGGGAACCGCAGAAGGAATCCCGATGGGATGGGCGTACCAGGCGTGCCCCTGGATGCGGCCCAGGGGGCTGACTTGCGCGGACGGGTTCTGGAGGTCCAGCGCCAGCCCCAGGCCATAGGTGCCCGCCAGTTTCTGCAGGTCCTCCGGGATGGCGCCGGCCTCCGACCCCTCCTGGCCGGCCACCTTCACGGCCTGTTCCCGCAGCGTGAGAAGGACGTGCGTTGACATCCCGGGCGCCCCGATCCAGGTGATGTCGACATCCCTCCGCGCCAGGTCGTTGAGGACGCCCTGGGCCTCCTCCCGCCTCGCCGGATCCTCCACGGGTTTCAGGAGCCAGGTCTTGGTCGGTTTCTTGTAGGATCCCCCCACTTTCTTGATCTCATCCCGGTAGTCGAAGGCCCCCTTCCCCAGGACGGCGGCCTGGTAACCGATACGGGGCATCCTTCCCTCCCGGATGGCCGTCTCAAACGCTTCCCGCTCTGCCGCCCGCCTCGCCTTCTCCTCCCCGTAGACCTTGACCCTGGCCCGCCCCTGGGCCACGGACGGTGGCAGCGCTTGATCCCGGATCGAAAGCGCCTCGCCGCCGGGGTGGTCCAGGGAATCGTTCAGGTCGTTCATCGGGCGTCTCTGGGAAACAGATCGGCCTGGCCTCGCCTTGGCAAAGGGGAGGCTGGCCGGCCTGGAGGGGAGGCCTTGATCCTACCAGCTCCCCGGACACTACCGGGAAAAGGGTGGAACCCTACCGCTTTTCGGCCCATTCCGGATACACCCGGCCATGAGTTACAACGCCTCGCCGCTATTGGTACTGATGTTGCGCCCCTGAGGGAGGGATCGGATTTTCCCTCGGCGGGGGGGGTCGACCATGGATTCAAGCCTCCAACCAAGGCCGAGCGATCCACGAAAACCCGTTCGATCCACCCCATCGGCCGGGACCACCCAACCCATCCTACCAGGAGACTCCATGCGAGCCCACCCGACCCTCCTCACCGCCCTCCTCGTCCTTCCCCTCCTGAGCCTCGGCACGGCATGCCGGCGCAGCGCGGAAGCCAGGACCCAGGAGGCCACCGCCCTCATGCGCGCCATGGACCAGGAAGTCCTTGCCGCCCAGCGGACCATCATCACCCAGTTCAAGGCACTCCCCCAGGCCGACGAGTACCGGCTCGCCCTGGACAAGGGCCTGGACACCTGGGACATCTCCGACAAGAAGCTGGCCGAGAACGAGGAGGCCATGGAGAAGGCCTTGATCGGGTTCCAGAAGGACGCCAGGGAGGACGCCCTGATCGGGGAGTACCGCCTCTACGCCAAGAAGATGGCCCGGACCGCCCAGGAGCAGGAGGCGGAGTACGACAGCCGGCGGATCAACACCCGCAAGGAGATGGAGCGCGGAACCTTCAATTACCAGGGGGCCACCATCCCCCTCGGGGAGCCGGGGAAGCGGATCCGGTCCGCGGTCCTGGCCATCCTGCCCCTGGAGATCCACCTCCAGGCGGAGACCCGCAGGATCTCCGCCGAGTACGAAGCGAAGCTGTCGAAGCTCCTCCCCTGACGAGCCCTTCGCTTCCGGACCGGGACGCCCTGCCGGCGGGCGCCAGCGCCGGATCACGCTTTCCCTTTGTGAGGAGACACCATGGCCCTGACCTCGGGCGATCTGATCAAGCACCTGTCCAAACTTGGCTTCAGCCCCGAATCCGGGGCAGGAAGCGAGACCGTCCTCGTCTCGAGGCCCACGCACCACTGGCTGGACGACGCGGGCCGCCACCTCATGGCGCTGGAAGTCCGGTTGGACCCGGATGGGCACTACACCCAGGTGCTGGGTCCCGCCTTCGCCTCCGGGAACCTCTTCGCGGAGCCGGACCAGGCCTTCGCGCTCACGGAGACCATGACGGCCTTCCATCTTCTCCGTTTCGTCCATGCGCCCGATGACGGAGAGATCCGCCCCAAGATCGAGCACGTGAACCTCGCGGCCGAAGCCCTGGGCGTGGAGGCGGTGCCCTCCCTCATCAGGCTGGCCATGGAGATCTTCGATCCCACTTTGACCTTCCTGGAAACCCTGGCGAGGACCGGACGGCGGGACACGTGGCTCCTGGAAGCCGACCCTCCGGAGCTCCAGCGCCAGCAGGCCCGCCTGCGGAGCCTGCAGGAGCAGGTGGAGGCGGCCGAACGCGAGCTCGACAAGGTCCGCCAGGCCCGGACCTTCAGCGCCCCCAAACTGCCCAAGTTCATCTAAGGAGAAACCAGATGCCCCTTCAGAATGCGACCTCGCTGCAGAAGGACCTCTTCGCCGGGGCCCGGCGCTGCGCGCTGGCCCATGGCCGGAAGGCCGTCGGCATCGAGGACGTCCTCGCGTCCTTCGCCGGCCTTGCCAGGGACCCCCGCCTCGCTCCCGTGACCCGCGAGGGCCTGGGCCTCCCCCCGGAGGCGGTGGTCTGGCCGGAGGACCTGGTCCGGCGCTGGCGCACCGCCGTGGACCGGGTCCGCTCCGCCGAAGCCCCCATGCCCTACGAACCCGCCCTGCAGCCTCCCCTGGACCACGCCCTCCGGGCCCGCGGTTTTGATCTCGGGGCCCTGCTCGCCGGGATCGCGAAGCTGGACGCCCCCTCCGCCCGCGAACTGCGGCGCCTGAATCCGCGGCAGGAAGGGGACGGCACGCCGGAAACCCTGGCCCGGCGCCTGCGCCGGGCGGGTGAAGCCGGCGAGGACCTCCGGACCTACCTCGAGGCCCGGCTGTTCGGGCAGGACCACGCCATCGAGACCCTGGTGAAGGCCTACGTCAGTTCCCAGATCAGGCCCCAGAGCGCGGGCCCGCGCGCCATCTTCACGCTCATGGGCCCCCAGGGCACCGGGAAGACCCTGGCCGCCAGGTGCCTCGCGGAGCACCTGGGCCAGACGGGAGACCGCTGTGGCGAACCCCTGATCCTGGACATGGCCACGCACACCGGCCACCAGGCCCAGGAAAAGCTCTGGGGCTTCAGCAAGTCCTACACCGATGCCCGTCCGGGCATCCTCACCGGTTTCGTGAAGGCCAACCCCGAGGGCGTCGTCGTCTTCGACGAGATCGAAAAGGCCTCCTCCGCGACCCTCCAGGCCCTCCTGGGCGTCCTGGACCGCGGCAAGGGCCGGGACGACTACGACGAGGAGGAGGTGGACTTCTCCCGTGCCATCCTCTTCTTCACCACGAACCTTGGCCGGACGCGCCTGGCTTCCGCCCGCGGGGCCCTGGACCGGGAAACCCTTCTGGACATCCTGGGGTCAGAAGTCGGGCTTCCCCCGGGACAGTCCGGCGCC
Organism: Mesoterricola silvestris; assembly: GCF_030295405.1. Classification (GTDB taxonomy): domain Bacteria; phylum Acidobacteriota; class Holophagae; order Holophagales; family Holophagaceae; genus Mesoterricola; species Mesoterricola silvestris. The sequence goes on from NZ_AP027080.1 coordinate 3,939,826, forward strand.
CCCGTCCCGCTCCTCTCCCCCGAGCTGGTGTCCCGGCTCGCCAAGGGCGCGGTCCTGGCCATGGAACCCCTGACCCAGGACGGCTTCCTGGCGGTGTTCCGCAAGGCCTTCAGCCAGTCCCTGGAGGCCGCGAAGCTCCCCATCCCCCACCTGCCCGGGGACGCCGCCCTGCTCTTCCTGCTGCGGCACGCCCAGGGCCTGGACGGCCGCAAGGCGCAGGCTGTCGGCGTGGACCTGGCCGACCGCGTCATCCAGGACCTCGTGCGGGCCACGGAAGAACGCCCCGGGACGGAGCTCGCGGACATCCGGTTCCAGGTCTCCCCCGAAGCGGCCCACTGGCTCCGGCGCAAGGCGGACGCGGTCGCCGTGAACCTCCTGGTCGTCGGCGAGGACCTTGACGCCAAGCGCTTACTTGGCGGGCCCGGGATCACCTGGCGGTCCGTGGCGTCCCTCGCCGAGGCCGCGACCGCCCTGGAAACCCTGCGGCCGGATGGAGTGGCCTTCCTGGGGACGGCGCAGGATGGGCAGGATCTCCCCTTCAAGGGGCCCCGGATCGCCCTGGCGGAGGCGGTCCCCGGCCGGGACCCGCGCGCCGAGGCGGCGTCCTTCCTGAACCAGGTGCGCCGCGGACGGCTCGTGAAGGAGCAGGTCCGCTCCCATCAGTCGCTCTCCTTCGTCCTGGAGTCGAAGGTCCTGAGGACGGAAGGCCTGCCGCACACCCTGGAACTGCGGCTGTCGAGCCCGAAGGAGACCCGCTTCCTCCGCCACGGGGTCGCGGACAGCCCCATCCGCATGATGGAACGCCCTGAACAGGGCTTCGAAGCCATCATCGGGCACGGCCAAGCCAAGGCCCGGTTGTCGAAGCTCGCGGAGCGCCTGGGCGCCGCGGGGTTCCAGCCGATGCCGGCCAAGGGCTACCTCCTCGCGGGCCCTCCCGGCACCGGCAAGACCAGCCTCGCCCGTGCCTTCGCTGCGAAGGCCGGCGTGCCCTTCTTCGCCCTGGGCCCCGCCGACCTCGCGAGCCCCATGAAGGACGAAGGCGCCCGCCGGATCCGCGAGGTCTTCGCACTGGCGGCGGAGTACGCGCCTTCCGTGGTCTTCATCGACGAGCTGGACGGCATCGCGCCGAACCGGAGCCAGGCCGGCCATTCCATGGAAGGGCGGCAGATCCTGACGACCCTCCTCACCTGCATGGATGGGATCCGCCCCAACGAAAGGCCCGTGTTCGTCCTGGGCGCGACCAACAGGCCGGATCTCCTGGACGAAGCCCTCCTCCGGCCGGGGCGCCTGGATGCGGTCCTGGCCCTGGACCTGCCCGGCGCCGCCGATCGGGAAGCCCTCCTCCGGGCCCGCCTCCAGCGGATTCCGGACCAGGTGCCGCTGGACCTTGAAGCCCTGGCGAAGCGGAGTCTCGGACTCAGCCAGGCCGCCCTGGACGGCCTGGTCCGGGAAGCGCTCCAGGCCGCCGCCTGGGAGGGCCGCTCCACCCTCACCCTGCGGGACCTCCAGCGGGCCCTGGAGACGGCACGCCTGGGCGACCGGTCCGAAAGCGCCCCGCACACCGAAGCCGTGAAGCGCCTGGTCGCCGCCCACGAGGCCGGCCACGCCATCGTCAGGGCGGCCCTCCTACCTGATTCCCCCGTGACCCGCATCGATATCGTCCCCCGCGTGAGCGGAGCCGGCGGAGTTACCGAAAGCCTGCCGCAGGAAGGTTCCTGCGCCCTTCGAAGCCGCTCGAGGCTGCGTGCCGAACTGGCCGCCCTCATGGGCGGACGAGCTGGCGAGCTGATGCTGGTGGAGAGCGAGGACCTGGTGACGGATGGCTGCCAAGGTGACTTGGCCCAGGCCACTCGGATGACCCGCCGGGCAGTCCTCGAAGGGGGAATGGATCCCGAAGTGGGATTGGTGAACGTGACGCTGGCCGCGCGGGAAGGGTGGGACGACAGGATCACCGCTCGTGTGGCCGCCTGGATTGAGGAAGGTCATAGCCGCGCGTTGGAGGTGCTGAGCGCGAACCGGAAGGCCTGGGAGGGCTTGGTGGAACTGCTTCTGGACAAGGAGTCCCTCGAGGGCGAGGACCTGGGGACGCTCCTGAAGGATGTGGGACCTTGCCGGTGCGTATCGACGAAGTAGCGGACCGGCAGGTCCGAAGCCCATGCTACGATTCACCACCCGTTGAAAACTGTTTGGTTGCTTTGCTTTACATACCGAGGCAGTACATGGCGTTTCGATTGGCGTTGCCGCAGATCCAGCTTGTGGATTTCGACCCCGAGGGCGTACTGCTCATCCGTGGCCAGGCGGGAAGCGGGAAGACCACGGTCCTGCTGGAACGGGCCCAGGCGCTGCTGAGGACCTACCCGAGGGCCACCGTGCTGGTGCTTGCCTTCAACGAAGCGCTCTCGTCGCGGGCCAGGCGTACCCTTGGCGCGGCCGTCGCGGAGGGGCGACTGGAAGTCCGGACGCTCCACGACTGGGCGAAAACCTTGGCACGCCATGAAGGCGTTCAGTTCCCACCGGGCTTCTGGGCGGATTCCACGACCCGCGAACGCTTCCTGGGCAACATCCTTAAGCGCCCATCCATGAACATCCAAGGAACACGGCTGGAGGCCTGGACGGTTTCCCAATGGAGTGATGAGGTGGAGTGGCTGATCGGCCAGGATATCCAGTCTCTTGAGGACTATCTGGATACGCCTCGCCGAGGGCGTGGCCGATCGGGGGGCCCAGGGCGGGAGGACCGGGCCAAGGTCTGGGCCGTTTTCGAGCAGTACCGGAAAGAACTTTCGGCCAAAGGCAAGCACGACCTCCACGACATTCTTGGCCTGATCCGCAAGGCCAGTGAACAAAGCCAGAAGCCTCAACCGCAGAAGGCTTCCTTCGATTTCGTGCTTGTGGACGAGGTCCAGGACCTCGACCTGGCGTGGCTGAAGGCCGTGGCCTCCATCGCAAGGGTCGGCACGACCTTCTCGGGCGATTTCGCCCAACGCATCTATCGCCGCCATTTCACCTGGAAGGCCGCGGGAATCGAGCTCCCCCCGGCGCGCTCCCGATTCCTGGCGGGCACCCATCGCAACCCCAGGGCCATTGTGGCGCTCGCGCAAAAGGTTCTCGGCGAAGCGGATCCCTCCGCGGATACGGGGTTCGAGTCCCCAAGCCCCGACGCCATGCTGGACGACGGGCAGGATCACGTTTATTTCATCCAGCATCCCCAGGTGCGGGAGGCGCGCAAACGAGCCCTTCTGCACGCAGTCGATTGCTGGAAGGGGGGAAGGGACGTGGTCATCGCCGTCCCCTTCAGGCGGATCGCCGATGAATCCATCAAGGTTCTCGGGGAGCTCGGCACAAAAGCCGGATTCCTCCAACGAAGGGACCTGGCTGATCGGGATGGTGCGGTTCTGCCGCTCACCACCTTCCACCAGATGAAGGGCCTGGAATGCGAGGACCTCGTGCTCCTGGGCATGGAGGACGACTTGTTCCCAGGGTGGTTCCTCTCTGACCTGCAAGGTGCCGAACTCGAGGACAAACAGGCAGAACTCCGGAACCTGCTCTACATGATCGTGACCCGGCCACGCCGTTCCCTGACGCTTTCCATGGGCGGGAAGGTGTGCCGGTTCCTGTAAGTGCGTTCAAGTATTCGACAAGCCCCCAAGGAGTCCGCGTGGAAGTACTCAACCTGCAGCCTTACAGCGTAGTGACGGAAAAGCCGGGCGGACATGGCCTGACGTTTCGTGACCATGGCGACCTGCAATTCAACTTGAACAGGGCCTTCCGCGAGATTCGCGCAAATCAAGAATATCTGGCGATCGATGGAAGCCATCTCTGGCAGATCAGCTTCATCCAGACTCCATGCAATGGGACCAAACAATATCTTCACTTCAAAGAAGAGGAGGCACAGGAACTGGCGGAGGTAGGCCTCCAGTGGCTCAACCCCGTCGAGGACCAGGCACAGGTTCCCAAAATGGGAAAGGAGCACATCCTTGAGCTGCTCGGGAGCCTCCGGGATGCCGGGAAGGAAAGCTTCTGGAACTGGGCCATCGAATCCCATCGTGAGCAGGAAAACCATTTCGCGAGTCTGTTGAGCACCAACGGAATCGACCCCATCGGCTGCTTCAAGGTCCTCCTGGAAGCGGACCGGAGCGGGCCTTTCTGGCGATGGGCCGTTCAGATCGACAAGGAAGGTCGAAACAACCTTGCCCGCCTTTTCGACCTGAACGCCCTGCGGCCGTTTCTGGAGGAATGGAGGGCCCAGTTCTGGGAAGAGGCGGGGCGGCGCGGGGATGTCCTCGGATGGTTCGGCCTCGTGGATGAGTGGATGGACTTCGCTGCCCGGGGTTCCAGGTTGTCGTCCCAGCCCTCCGTTCAAAAGGCTTCGCCCCTGCCCTTGGCCGCGGAGCCAATGCCTGCGCAGACCATCTATTTCGGCCCCCCCGGAACGGGCAAGTCCTGGACCATCGCCGCCCGGATCGCCTCGGACAAACCCTCCTCCTTCCCCATCCAGTTTCATCCGGAATATACCTACGGTGACTTCTTCGGCAAACTGGTGCCCCTCACCGTCAATGACCCTTCAAAACCCGATGAGCACCGGATCGACTACCGTGTCCACTTGGGCCCTTTCCTGAAGGCCCTCTCGAAGGCGTATACATGGATGGCTTCTGGCCAATCCAATGCCTCGAATGGATCGGGTGAAGTTTGTCTTGTCATCGATGAGATCAATCGAGGGAACTGCGCTGCCATTTTCGGGGAAACCTTCCAGCTCCTGGATCGCGAGATCGGCGATCGCCACATTCCTCATGAACTTCGCGAAGAGGGACCTGTCGTTTCCAGGGCGGGGTGGTCGTCCTATCACATCGAACTCCCGCCTGTTCTCAGGAAGGCGTTCTTCGAATACTTCCTCGAGGCATTGCTGGAGGGCACGTCCGAGGAAGGCCTCGAATTCCCAAAGGAGCCCTGGAAGGATGCCGCGAAAGTCCTGAACCGGCTTCACGAAGGTGGGGAACCCAAGGTCACGCCGGAAGACTTCCCGGCCAGTCCCATTGCCGTGCGGAGGAAGGAAGATTTTGCTCTCCTGCGTCAATTGGCCCACGACGGGTTGATCGCGTTACCGCCGAACCTGCACATCCTGGCATCCATGAACACCTCCGATGAATCCGTCTTCTTCATGGATTCGGCCTTCAAGCGACGGTGGGACTGGGAGCATGTGGGGATTGGTGAAGTTGCTCCCACCCGGCTTTCGGGAATCAGGGTTGAAGGCAAGGAGTACACGTGGTGCGAGCTGGTCGGCAAGGTCAACGCGTTCCTCAAGGCCAATGCGGATCGCATTCGCGGGATCGATGACAAGCAGATCGGCTACTGGTTCATCAAGCCGGAACCCAGCTCCCAGCCAGGAAACGCCTTCGAGGTCTCCCTCAAGTCCTTGAAGGGAAAGCTGCTCCATTACCTCTGGGACAGCGTCTTCAGCCGCGACCGGAGGCCTTTGAAGGATCTTTTGCCGGATGAGGCCCGGGCCCGGACCGTCACGTTCGGGGACTTCGTGGGAGGCAACAACCTCGAGTTGATCCTAGATAGACTCATGACCATGTGAGGGGTATCGGATGCCGGCTCCGGAGCAAAATCCGCATCCCTGGAAAATCGTAGGCCCCAGGCCCGGCATGGGCTGGGGCAGAGTCGGCTGGAAGGGGAATGAACTCGTCTTCCCGGAAGGCCTTTCCACGGAAGCTGAAGGCTGCGCCCATCGCCAGATCAAGCTCGCCATGGTCCTTCAGCTTATGACCCCAGGGTCCAACAACCAGAAGATCGCGGTCAGCGAATCACCTGGATCAGAAGGGACGGGGGCCGTCCATACCGTCGACGGTGAAGCTCCTCCCCGCCGGGAACAAACCATGGACGGGGGTTTGGCCAAGCTCCTGGCCTTGGCGGATGATCCGGAACTGCCATGCCTGGTGCAGCGCAGGGGAATCGTAAGGGATCCGGACTGGGACCAGTTCGAGCGCCACCTGGCCCACGCCATCTATGAGCCCAATAACGCAATCTACCTGCCCGAGGGCATCGGACCACGCAGGATCAAGACTCACGGCATCACGGACATCGCATGCCTGTATGCCTTCATCGTCGAGGAGCTCCTGAGAGCGGGCCACCAGGATCTTGCCCAGGGGATGCCGCTTTTCCTGAGGAGCCTCGCGGAGGAATTCCGGGAGCGCTGGCCGGATTTCGCCGTCCCCTTTCTTGACGATGCCCAGGGGTTCAACAGGTTGCGGCATCTTCTCGACCAGATCCACCGGACGACGCCCCTCCGGGATGACCGGTATTTCGATTTCTTTGAAGCCATCGAAAGCTACCTCTACGAGGGCGACGCCTGGACCGATTCACCCACCTGGGGTACGGACTCCTTCGCCCATGTGTGGGAGGCGCTCTGCATGAACCACGTGGAGATGCACCCGGAAACCTACGGCAGCCTCCTGGCCATGGATAGACGGGAATGCGACTGGCCGGCCCCGGCCCACATGGACCGCTGGAACGGGTCCGGGCGGTCCGAGGAGAGCTTCTGGATCCACAAGGGATTCCGGAGCAAACTTGCCTCCGCCCTGAAATGGGTCAATCCGGGCAACGAGGAGGTGGAATCCGGCCATCGCGAGGATTGCCCGGCCAGGGGCACAAAAAGAAAAGTCACCGGCCGTGGGGACTGCCCGGATTGCCGTGAGCTCCGAGCCAGGAAGCCCCTGGAACCGGACGCGGTTCTGGTATCGGAACGGGTTCTGCCCGGCAACGGTCTAGGGAAAAAGAAGCGCCTCCTGCGCCGCTGCGCCTCAGAAGGACCCAAGAAGCTGATCCCGAAACCAAGCCGCCGCTCCGCGTTCCGCGTCCGCAGCAAGGTTGTCGTTGTGGATGCCAAGTACAAGCACGTCTATTGCAAACTTGTCACCCGGCAGGACCCTGACCTCCCTGATCGCGAAATCTCCATCCTCCTGAACCAGGATTTCGAGAAGCAGCTTCGCTACGAGGTTGCCCTGCGCCGCGCCATCCCGTGCGAAAGGGTCACGCACGAGTTCTGGGTTCCTGCCTCCGCCGGCGGAACACGAAGGATCGTCATCCCCAGCTGCCCGTGGGTTGCCCTGCGCCCCATGCCCATCGAACGGCTCCTGGATGAATACCTTCAACGCCACGGTTGGAAGCTTCTGGGCTCAAGACTTGCCCCACCAGGGCTTGCATCAAATCCGCCAAGGCCAGTCACTCAACCCGGGTGAATCTCAGTCCACGGTAAGCCCAGCCCCAAGGCCACCTGTGGAAGGCGTTGGGCCAGCCTTACCCGGTCACCCACTCAAAACAGCGAGGCCCCCCCTTATCCGGGGCCCAAATCCGGCCCCCGGCCCGGGAACTTACCTCCGCTTCGACCCGTTCATCCCCCGTTTTCGACCGTTCAGGGAAATTTTCCGGTTCGGGCCGGGATTGGGTGTAGCCTGTCTCCAACCCAACCCATGCCCGCGGATTGAACCCAGATCCCATGGCATAAATGCTGGATAAACAATTGCTTAAACATAATTGATTTAGTTATTAACTCGCAATGTCGAGGGGGAGTTTTGTGCGTAAATGGTGTTACCGGCTTTTGAGCACATCCATTAATCTGCTGTTCATCACCCTGGCCCTGGTGGGAATGCCCGGGGTTCTCCGGGCCCAGTCCTTCCAATCCAGCTTTTCCGAAGTGAAATTCGATCGGGCGAAAGGACCGGCCACCCTGAATGCGGGCGTCCAGGTGGACGTCGCCTCGGGCGCGGCGAGCATGGAGATCCCGTTCGGTCCGGGCATTGGGCAGCGCGGACTCACCTTCCGGCCGACCCTGAGCCTCCGGATCGCTCCCCAGGTGGCGGTCAGTTCCATCTTCGAAACCTACGTGGCCCAGGTCAGCAGCCGCGGAACCCTGTACTACAACACGACCACCGTGGACACGATCTACCAGCGCGGATACGGAACCTCGAGCTTCTCGCCAGGCTCCTTCGATCTGGCGCTGGGTTCAACGGATGAAACCCAGAGCGCGTACAGGCTTCCCGGCGGAGGCGGGACCCTCGTGGGCACGGTACCGCCTTCCATGACGGCCGCCGCGGCCGGGCAGCTCCTCGCGCAATTCGGCGTGTCCGGAAGCCTGGGGACCCTCGCCGGCGATGTGGGGTATCCGGCGGCGCCCTTCATCCAGGTGGGATCCACGGGCGCCTTGATTCTGGGGATCCTGGACGCCGCCGGGGACGTGCAGGACTGGCACTACCAGGAGAGCATCGACACGAATGCCATCCAGTGCCGCTGGCCCAGGCGGATCCTGGTGGTGGAGGGGGATGTGGCCTACGAGTTCACCTATGTGAGCCACCGATTCCGGACCCAGCTCCGTCCCTACCTCGTCAACACGTCCCGCACCTCCCTCTTCAGCGCCAACTATGCCCTCACCCACATCCGGAACCGCTTCGGGGAACGCGTCGACTTCACCTACGCTCCGGATGGGATCGGCTACACCGCCACGTGGAGCACGAACCCATCGGTCCGGATCCAGGTCGCCGTGGAGGGATCCGTGGGGGCGCCGGGCATGCCGAGCCTGGTCTCCAGCGCCTATGGCATGGGCGCCCTGACGCGGGTCCGGGTCTCCTACCAAGGCATCAGCCACCCCGTTTCCAGCTTCCTGCTGGATCTGGGCTGCCCGAAACCCATGGAGGCGTTGACCCTGGAAACCGGAGGCGAACCGGACAGCGCCGTCACGAAGCAGCTCCACGGCCAGCGGAAAATGAACGTGGTCTGGGGCGAGGCCGCCCACTGCCTCCAGCCCGTGAAGGTCCAGCAAACGGATACGGGCGAATCCGTCCAGTTCGCGTACGCCGTGGCCGGGACCGGCGCGACCTGGGATGGCGTGACCGTTTCGCCGACCGTCCTGAGGAGCGTGACCCTGCCCAACCGGATCGTCACCCTTGACTGGAAGCCGTACACCTACCAGGCCAACAGCTCCCCCAACGCCTGGGGCATCGCCCCGTCCAGCCAGCGGCGTCCTTCCTGGGCCTTCGGCGTGTCGGGCCTGACGGATGCGGACCTGATATCCGGCTCGGAACGCGCCACCGGCTACACCCGGGTCGTGCCGCAGCTCAACTGGCTCACCGCGGTGCCGCCCGTCGGCACCGATCTGACCGAGTCCTGGGTTTCCACCGCGTTCTACACGGCCGTCACGACCCCCGACGGGCAGGTGGCCGTCCACCGGTTCGTGGAGCCCGACCCCGCGAACGGGATGCAATTCCTGGCCTACCTCAAGCACGTGGAGCGCGAGACCCGCTACTACGCGGCCGGAGTGGGTTGGGAGGCGGACCTGCCGACCCCCGATCCCGGCGCCAGCTCGGCCTACAAGTGGGTGGTGAAGGACCGCCTCAGCGTGCACGCCCCGGGCAACGCCCGGGGGGTGCTGACGGACTACCCGGTGCCCTATGCGACCCGCACCCGCACCTGGGACAAGGATGCCCAGACCTTCACCGCGGAGGAGACGACGAACTGGGAGGCCTCCGGCCTGGGGTGGACCCAGGTCCACCGCACCACGGCGCTATCCGCCTCCCCCTCCCTCGGGTTCGACGTGTGGAATCTGGCCAGCCAGGGCGCCGGCTGGAGCTCGCCGGGGGCGGCGTCGGGCACGGAGGACCTGGTGGTCCGAACCCTCGATTCGCGGATCCCCCAGTGGCTCCTCGGCCGGGTGGCCACCGAGACCACCTCCCGGGGAACCGACGCGACCCAGAACGGCAGCACCGCGAATCCTCCACCCAAGGTGGCCCGGGAACGGGATGGTGCCCTGAATACCCTCAGGTCCGTGACCACGGGGGACCCGGCGAGCCTTGCCGTGGTCACCACCCTGGATTACCAGGGAGCCTCGGGCCTTGCCGCCGCCGAAATGCTGAAGGCGACCCTTTCCAGTCCCAACGGCCTCGCCTTCAGCGGGAGCATGGGCGTCGCCGCCTACGGGTACGACGGCAACGGCTATCTGTCGAGCATCGGCGTCCGGCCCAACGCCGGCCTCCTCCTGACCTCGGGCCAGGACCAGGACGAAGTGGGCCGGCCAACGGCCCAGCGTGACGCCGACAACCGGACGACCACGTTCGAGTGGGACGGGGCCGGACGCCTCACCCGCATCACGCCGCCCGGCATGCAGGCCACGGAGATCGCCTACGACGACGTTTCCCACCGGGGCCTGACCGTCACCCGCGGCGCCCAGGTCCAGGCGCTCCGCTATAACGGGTACGGAGAACTCGTCCTGGAGCGTCGCCTCGACCCCAACGGCGGGTGGTCCCACCGGATCCACGGCTACGACGGCGCGGGCCGCCCCACGGGTGAAACGGTCTGGTTGTCCGGGGACGGAGCCGACCACGAGACCCAGTGGATGCTCCCGAACCTGACCCGCCAAACGACCGTGACGGTCCCCGGGGAATCCGTCTGTAAGAAGTGGGGCGCCATCAATCCCGATACCGGCGAAAGGGCCTGCCTCCAGTGGCAGACCAGCCCGCCCACGACCACCGTGACCGCGGCGCTGTACCGGGGTTCTTCGCTCACCTACGATTCCCGGGGAAGGGCCGACACGTCCATCGATCCGGCCGGCCTGACCACCGTGACCGCCTACCCGGCATCGGCCGGATTCAAGAAGGTGGTGACCGTTGCCGGCACCCGCACGACGCAGTTCCTCCATGACGCCGCGGGCCGCCTGAAGGCGGTCACGGACGCCCTGGGCCAGGTGGCCGCCTACGGCTACGACGCCTCGAACCGCCTCGTCAGCGTGAGCCAGTCCAGCGGTTCCCACAGCCAGGCCCGGTCCTGGACCTACAACGCGCTGGGCTGGCTCACCTCGCTGGAGCAGCCGGAAAGCGGCACCACCACCTATTCCGGATTCACGGTCGCGGGCCGGCCCCAGGTCACGGACTACAACGGCAGGTCCGTGACGGCCACCCCCGACGGGCTGGGCCGGGTGCTTTCCGTCGTTTCCAGCGACGGCACCGTGAACCAGAGCTTCACCTATGACACGGCGCCCGGCGGCAGAGGCAAGCCCGCCTGGAGCCAGGATGGGCAGATCCAGGCCACGTACGGGTACGACGGCACCACCGGGCGGCTCAGCACCTTGACGACCCTGGCCGCGGGCCAGAGTCTCACCCAGACGCTGGGCTACGACGCGTATGGCAACCGGACCTCGGGTTCCACGGGGCACGCGGACTGGACCCAAAGCTATTTCGAAGCCGCCGGCCTCCCCAGGCTCCTCTCGAGCGGAGGCCAGACCATCGCGGACAGCAGCGACTGGTCGACCAGCTTCGAGCCGGTGAGCTGGCTTCCCCGGGCCGTGGCCTACGGAAACGGGGCATCCAGCCACTTCTCCTACGGCCCGGACCAGATGCGGCTGGGGACCCTGGAGCACTTCGGTGCGGGAAACGCCGCCCTGGAGCGCTGGGGCTACGCGTACGATCCCGCCGGGAACCTGGCCCAGGTCCTGGATCTCAGGACCCTGGAGACGGACGTGTTCGGCTATGACGCGCTCAATCGCCTCGTCTCCGCCACCCTCCAGAGTCCGAGTTACGGCCCGCAGAGCCAGACCTTCACCTACGACGCCTTCGGGAACCGGATCAGCGGAGCGACCACCAGCCCGGGAACCGTTTGCCCCTCCACGGCCTACGTGAGTTTCGATCCCAACGATGCCGCGCTGTGGGGCCACAACCGTCTGCCCGTTCAGATGGCCAACGGCGCCTACACCGGCGCCCAGTACGATGCCCAGGGAAACCTCACCCAGGTCTTTGAGCGCCCCGGGGAGTCGGGCAAGGTGATCACCCTGGGCTACGATGCCCTGGGCCGGGTGACCTCGGTGGAGCATTCCTCCCGCGGGGTCCAGGAGCGGTACCAATACCGTGCCGACGGCCTGCGCACCGTCATCCAGGACTATCTCGGGGGGACCTACCAGAAATCCCGGATTCAGCTCTACAATGATGCCCGGCAGCTGGTGAGCCAGTGGGAGGTCAGTCCCAGCGGATCCTTGACATGGACGCGTGACGTCTTCTACGTGGGCACCCAGGGCACGGCGGAACGGGATTCCGCAGGCCTCCACGTCACCCAGGTGGACCACCTGGGAAGCCCCCGGGTGGTCACGGGCCCCGCGGGGACGGTTGAATCGCGGCAGAAATACCTGCCCTTCGGTGAACTCCTCGAGCAGTCGGGGACCTTCCGGACAGCGAAGGGGTTCACGGGACATGAGCAGACGGATGCATCGGGGCTGATATACATGCAGGCGCGGTTCTACCTGCCGCAATACGGACGGTTCGCGAGCCCCGATCCGGCCAGGGACCAGCATTTCGAGTTCACCCAGAGCTGGAACATCAACAGCTACGTGCAGAACAATCCGGTCATGAGCACAGACCCAACGGGGCTGCAGGAAGTGCCCAAAGATCCGCGGGAAGTCACCGAAGAGGCCTCAGTGATACCGACTAAGAGAGAAGATTCCGGTTTCGGTGATATGACCATGAGGAATAAGGAGAACCGGAAGGCGTCGAAAGCGGAGAAACCGGCGGGATGGATAACAATCCATTCTTCAACCAGAGGAGAGGCAGGTATCACTGCCGGCCATTCGTATATTGAAATTACTACCGCGGAAGGAGAGCACCACACTTACGGGACATGGGGAAACACCTCTGGTGGTGGGAACCTGGGGTTGAGAGAAGACTTTGAATTGAAGATGACACCGACCGGTGAAGCAACTAGAACCCAAGAGATGAACGGTGACCAATTGAGAGCGGTCTTGGGACTTGTTCAGGCGGCCAAGGAAAAAGGAAGGGATGCCTGGTCGCTAGGTAACCCATGTAGCACTTTTGCTCATGCTGCGTGGGAGGCCGGAACTGGTGAGGATCTAAAGTTCACCAAAGGTGGCGTGAGCAATCCGACGTCTCTAAAGGAGGGGATTATTGCTGCGAATGGTGGGGTCGCTCATGGTGGCCTTTCAAAAATACCTGCCGATCAAAATCGAACCCATCGGGCGCCGATGTCGCCGTTTCTGAACTCCCTTGGACCAGCCTTATCGTCGGTCTTTTGATCTCTGGAGGTTTCATGCTTGTTTGGGCAAAATCGGCTCTATTGTCAATTCTGTCATTGGGAACAGTGCTGGAACAGCACGCCACAATCGACCTGAAAGTAGAGGTTCGGCGAGAACAGCCGATGGTTGTGAAGGTCACTGGCGGGTGTGGGCACAGTTCGATGGGAATTAAGAAGGTTGTCCAGAAACGCGAAGGCTCTTCTATCCGCGTACTTGTTTACCTAAGGGTAGGTGAGCCGGAAGGAGATTTCTCCACTGAAATCACTGTGCCTGATGATGTGAGACAAATTTTGTTTGGGAAAAGAGGGCAGGTGATTTTCTCCCGACCTTAGGATGGTCGCGCTGTTGCTCTGATGCTCTATTGCGCCGACCCACTCCGTCAGAGGCGCCGGCCGGCTCACCCCGGGAAAAGGCCGCGCCTGCGCACCGCGTTGCGGCGCTCCAGCACGCCCTATGCGTCGGGGCGCCCCTGAGGCCCAGCGCCCATTCGATCGTGTAGAGGTGACAGCGGCGGCCTCCAACGGCGGCAATGCCGAGAGCCCAACGGGTCCCTCCAATTCGTAGTGGCAGCAGTCGCGGCCGCCATCCGCGGGGTTCGTCAAAAGGGTCGGCATGCCTAGTATTTCGTGTCGCAAGCAGGTGTTGCTGTGGCAGGAATGGCTGTAGCCAAGGGACGCCATCATGTTCCCCATGCTATCTGGAAGAGCCTCAAGAACCTTTCACCTGCAGGCCGCAAGGTTTTTGAGAAGGCGACGGCTGGACCTGTCCCGGGTGGTCACAACTACTCGGAGTAGAACTTGCTCAGCCCCGTGACGGTTTTCACGGCGCGACTGAAGAGGTTCCCCGTGAACTCGATCTCCAGTTCTGGATTCCGCTCACGGAACATCCGCCCAAGATCCTTTTCCAGGACGCGCCCAACTGGTTCCGTCCAGGCGATAAGGTCCACACCCTGAGAGACTACTCCGCAAAAAAAGGGGGGCATTGCTCGATGACCCTCACTTCCGCTACGCCGTCGCAGGTCATCTCCCTGGGGATCCCGGCAGCCCTACACGGCTTCCAGACCTTTTCCAGCGCCTGAAAGCTATCGCATCCAGGAGATGACGGGACCGATCCGGCGCCTTGGCGGAATTCCTCCCACGGGCGGCCTTCTGCCTTTGCATGCCCGTGGAGTGCAGGAAGGCGGAATCATCGAATCCAGTATCCGAACCCCCCACACCCTTCAGGACCGGAGCCCCCCTTGGAGACGCGACGGACCCCAGGGTTCTCGCCCGCGGCAATTCTCTTCCTTTCCAGGATATGCATAATTTACCTTGAACCCCGGAACCGAAGCCAACCTGAGGAGCACCCGTGGAAAAGAGCCTGATCGACGAGATCCTCCGTTTCCGCGACGCCAGGAACTGGAAGCAGTTCCACAATCCCAAGGACCTCGCCATCTCCCTCTCCATCGAGGCCAGCGAGCTCCTGGAGTGCTTCCAGTGGGCCTCCTCCGCCGAGGCCCTCGCCTCGCGCCGGGAGCAGATCGCCGAGGAACTGGCGGACGTGATGATCTACGCCGCCCTCCTGGCCGAAGCCACGGGCCTGGACCTCGAGGCCATCACCCGGGCCAAGCTCGCGGTGAACGCCGAGAAGTACCCCGTGGAGAAAGCCTACGGCCGGAAAGACAAATATGATCGTCTTTAAGAGCAGCGTGGCGGAATTCCTCGATGCCGTCGAACGCAGTGCCCTCACGGGAATGATCGAAACGCGCTACCGCACCGCCCTGCACCGCGCACCCGCACCGGGGGAGCGCCAGGCCTGGCAGAATTCCATGAACTTCGTCTGCCATCGCCTGCGCCGGTCGAAAATCCCCCAGGACTGCGGCGTTCTCATCGAGTACGTGATTCCGACCACCCTCAAGCGCATGGACCTGGTCCTGTCCGGCTTCAACCGCGAGAAGAACAAGCAGGTCCTCATCATCGAACTGAAACAGTGGATGGAAGCGCGCCTGTCCCGGAATCCCGATCTGGTCTGGACCCGCATGGGCGGGGGGGATGTGGAGACGCCCCACCCCTGCTACCAGGCCTACTCCTACCTGCGCTTTCTCCAGGACCTGCACGAGGGGTTCGGCCGGAACGAGATCCGCGGCCGGTCCTGCGCCTACCTCCACAACTACGAGCCCGCGGCCCGGGACGAGCCGCTTCTGGACAAGCGCTACCGGTCCCTCCAGACCGATGCGCCGCTTTTCCTGGGCACCGACCACGAGAAGCTGGAAGGGTTCCTGGCGGACCATTTCCACGCCGGCGACGGGGGCGCCATCCTGGATCAACTGGAGACGGGCCCCTTCCGGCCCAGCAAGCGGCTGATGGACGAGGTCGCCAATCTGTACGAAGGGAACCCCTCCTTCCTCATGCTCGACGAGCAGAAGGTGGCCTACGAGAACATCGTGGCGGCCGTCCTGGAGAAGGGCACGAAGAAACGAACCATCATCGTCCAGGGCGGACCGGGCACCGGCAAATCCGTCATCTCCATGAATGCGTTCGGCCATCTGCTCCGGTCGGGGCTCAATGTCAGGTTCGTCGCTCCCAACGCCGCCTTCCGCCAGGTCACCAAGACGTCCCTGGTGCGCAAGGGCAAACGCGGCGTCAAGGCCACCATCGACAATCTCTTCCTGGGTTCCGCCTCCTTCCTCCGGTGCAATGAGAACACCTTCGACGCCCTCATCGTGGACGAGGCTCACCGGCTCAAGGGAAAGGGCGCCTACCAGTACTTCGGCGAAAGCCAGGTGGAGGACATCCTCAAGGCCTCCCGGCTGAATGTGTTCTTCGTGGACGACAACCAGCGGATCCGCAAGGACGACATCGGGACCGTGGACACCATCCGCAAGGCCGCGGCCAAATTCCAGTCGAAGGTGACCGAATTCAATCTGGTCTCCCAGTTCCGGTGCTCCGGGGCCGACGGATTCCTCCAGTGGCTGGATGACGTCCTGGGCATCCAGCCCACCGCCAATTTCGACGGCTGGGACCCGGACGCCTTCACGTTCGAAATCTGCCCAACGCCCGGGGACGTCCTCGCCCGGGTCCAGGCGAAGAACCGGGAAGGGAAAAGAGCCCGGATGCTGGCCGGCTATGCCTGGAAATGGAGTTCGGAAGGCAACGGCAACGGCGAAGTGGAGGACGTCCGGATCCCGGAGCACGGTTTCGCCATGCCCTGGAACGGCCGCACCATCTCCACCTCCTGGGCAATCCACCCCGACGGCGAGGGCCAGATCGGCTGTGTCCACACCAGCCAGGGCCTGGAATTCGACTACGTGGGCGTGCTGGTGGGCAGGGACCTCCAGTACGATCCCGACCGCGGCGATCTCCGGGCCAGTTGGAGCGACTACAAGGACTCGACCGGAAAGAAGGGCCTGAAGGAGGACCCGGCGACCCTCACCCGCTTCGTCGGCAATATCTACAAGATCCTGATGTCCCGGGGGATGAAGGGATGCTTCGTCTACATCCAGGACGAGGCGCTCGCCGGATACTTCCAGGACCGCCTGGGACGAACGCCCATGGCACCGGGGGCCATGGGCCACGAGGATTCCCTGCTCGCCACCAACGTGGGGTCCAGCCAGAACAGGCCGGGGACGATTTGACGTAGGGCCACGCGCCGGCGGACCTTTCTGTCCTTGCGATCGCCCCTCGCCGTCAGCTACACCTCGTCCACAAGCCACTTCGACCCTGGCTCTGGATTCCCAACCGTGGAAGCAGGTCCGGATTCTCCCCAAGGCCAAGCCTGCGAAGAATGGGCTTCTTCCCGGGTCCCGCCTCGGTTTGCTTTGTCGGAGAAGAGGAAGACCGATAGGCTATTGGCAATCCCCGGGAGTATCCATGCGTCTTCTTTGGCCCTTTTTCGCCGTGGCCTGTACCTTGGGCGCCAAGGAATCCATCCCCGTTGATACGGCTATTGTCAGCGTCAGGGTGCATCCCAATGAGGCCTGGATCACCCGCAGGGGCACCTTCCAGGTCTCCGGTGGTGGAGCGCACCGGGTTTCCATCCCGGGACTCCCCAAGGGCCTCAGGTTCGATGACCTTCGAATGGGTGTCCGAGGCCCGGCCGGGACCCGCCTTGGGGATCTCACCGTGCGGGAGGCGCCTCTGACCTACCAGGAGAGTCCCGAATGGAAGCGGCTGGATCATGAGCAGGACCAGCTCGCAGAAGGACTGGAGCGCCTCAAGGGGCGCCGGACGAATCTCGATAAAGCGGAGCAACTGTTCAAGGAAATGAAGGCCGCCCACCAAAAAGCCCTGCAGCATGCCATGGCGGCTGATGCCTTGAAGCCTCAGACCATCCAGGAATTCTCCGTCGCGCTTGAAGGGCGAAGGCTGGAACTGGCGCGCCAGGGGGCGAGTCTTGACGCGGAGAAGGCCACCCTGACCGAAAAGTCCGCCTTGAACCGGGAAGCCATGGCCAGGCTGAAGGAGAAGGGCGAGGCCAACCCCACCGTCGTTTCGGCGGAACTGGAAACCGCCAAGGCTGGATCCGTGGAGGTTTCGGTGGCATTCCGCTCCAAGGACGCGTCCTGGTCCCCCGCCTATGAGGCCCGCTTGAGCCCCGACAAGAGCAAGTTGGAGCTTGTGCTTTTCGCGGCGGTGAAGCAGGGAACCCATGAGACATGGAATGGCGTGGGCCTGGAATTGCTGAGCCAGGACCCTTCCGGCCGCCTCGACCTGCCCGCGGGCGTGTCCTTCCCCGCACTCAATTTCAAGGATGGAAACACCCCCAAAGCCTCCATGAGCGCACCGGAAAATCCGGCCAAAGCCTCGAGCCTCACCACCATCAAAGTGCCTGGGAACGTGGTGGTCCCCAGCGGAGAGGAGCAGCGCTTCCGCATTTCCAGCCTGGACCTGGCCCCGACCTTCCGCTATCTCGCCATCCCCCGCCAGGGTCCCGACGTATTCCTCATGGCCATGGTGATGCCGCCTCCAGGTTTTGCCCTGGTGGGAGGAAGCCCCGTGGACATGCTCCAGGGCACGGAGCGCCTGGGAACCCTGCAGCTTGAGCCCCAGGCCCCTGGCGAGCCTCTGAGGCTCAGCTATGGCCCCGTTCCAGGCCTGGTGGCCCGGTTCGAAAAGGTCGAACAGCACCATGGCGAAGTGGGGGACAAAACCAAGGAGCGGGAATGGGTGTTCAAGGAACGCCTGGAGGTGGGTAGCACCCTCGGCTTCCCCGTGGAGGTGGAGGTCATGGATCGGACCATTGCCGCAGGAACCGGCTCCGTGAAGGTGGATCAGGCGGAAAACACCACACCGGGGTGGGAGGCCGTCAGACCGGGAATCCGAAGCTGGGTGCTCCACCTCGAGGCGGGTGGCAAGGCCGAGGTCATTCAGCAGACCCGAATTCGCGGGCCCCTGGTGGGGCGCCTCGTCAATGTGGGCGAACTCGCCCTGGAGGGCAACTGATGCGCCCCGCCGTTCTCTCCCTTCTAGCTTTGTGCCTATCCGCCCAGGAACCCTCCCTGACCCCGGCCTTGAACCGTGTGCGGGTGCATCCCAGCCAGGCCTGGACAACCCGGGAGACCACCTGGACCTTCAAGGCCCCCGGTTCCCAGCGGGTCCGCCTGATAGGGCTACCCCCTGGCCTGTCCCTGGGGGATGTCCGGGTGCAGGCCGATGGCATCCCCGGGCTTCGCCTGGGAAACGTCGTCGTCATTCAAGAGGAAGGGCACTATGAGCCTGACGCCACCGCCAGGGCCCTCAGCACGGAGGGTGATCGCCTGGAAAAGGCGCAGCTGGACCTCACGTTGAGGCTGGAAGCACTGGAAGAGGCCAGGACTTCGATCCAGGGCCTCAAGCCAGATGTCGGTCCCGGCCCTGTTGGGCCCCTACAGGAACCCAAGGTGAGCGTCGAGCTTGAGCGAGCCATTCAAAGCCGGGGCGATGAAATCCTGACTCAGGTGAATGCAATCAAGGCGGAGCAAAAGACCGCCCAGGCCCGCCAGGAAGCCATCCTTGCCGAACTGGCCCGCCTCGAAGCAGCTTCCAAGCGAGCTTCCAGCGTGGTGACGGTGGAATTGGAAGCCCCTTCGGCTGGAGAAGCAAGGGTTCAGATCCACAGCCACACCGGGGCAGCAAGGTGGAGGCCAGGATTCGAAGTCCGCCTTGGCGAGAAGGGATTGGAACTCCTGTGCTATGCCAGTGTGAGCCAGGCCAGCGGCGAGGACTGGCGGGGCGTCAATCTGGAAATCTCCAATGCCGAACCCGGAAGGGCCCTCAAGGTCCCTGCCCCACCACCGGCTGTCCAAGTCCTGTACGAAGCCCCTGGGGTCGTCCTGACAGGCAGGATCGAGGGCAAGGTCACGGATCGAATGGGCCGCGCAGTGCCCGGGGTAAGGGTGGAAGCCACCAATGCTCCCCTGAAGGCTTCGCGTGCCACCACCACGGATGCCAATGGGGTTTTCCGGATACCCCTCCTCCCTCCGGGGGAGTACACGCTCCGGGCCACAAAGACCGGTTATCCCACGGCGGCCTCATACGCCCGGGTCAATGCAGGGCAGGCCACGAGCTTGGGCCTTCAAATGGTTTCCATCGCAGGTGCCTCGGTTGTGGAGGTCGTCGCAGAGGTCCCCGGGGTGGACAGGACGGCGGCGATGACCGCCTCCAGTTTTTCAACCGATTCCATCCAGGCACTGGAATCCACGCCAGACCATTACGAAGACTCGGGAGAATTGAGCCGGGCCTGGATTCTGGAAGGAAAGAGGGATTTGGCTTCCGATGCCGTCTCGCGCCGGATTCTATTGGCACGCGCCAGCGTGGACCCCAAACTCCTCTTGAAGGCCCTTCCACGAAGCAGCACGGAAGTGTTCCTGATCGCGCCCCTCCCTGCTCCATCCGGATTCCCGTGGTTCCCAGGCACCCCTACGGCCGTTTTCCGGAACGGGGAGCAGCTGGGGCAGGTCAGCCTCCCCCGCCTCCAGGGCACAGAAGGAGCGCTCTTCAGCTTTGGCCCCGTTCCCGGCCTGAGAGTTCAGCGCCAACGCTTGGAGGCCACGGTGGCCTCGGCAAGGGGCGGGCGCGGGCGCCAGTGGACGCTTCGGGAAAGGGTCCTCCTGGTGAATGACCTGGACAAGGAGGTAGAGGTGGAGGTGCAGGAGCCCTCCATTCGCTCCGGGTCCGAAAAGGTGAAGGTGGAGGTTTTGCCGGAGGCCACCCCCGCCCTGGAAGCCGGCGACAAGATGACCTGGACCGTGAAGGTTCCAGCCCACGGTCAGGCCAAAATCGAGGAAGCCTGGCGCATCACAGGCCCCACTGCGGGGTCTGTGCCTGAGGTTGCACTGCTGGGACTGCCCACGAGTGATTAGGTCATCCGGGGGTGCGCTTGGGCCATGGGCAAGACTGCTGAAGCCCAACGACCGATGCCCGGATAGGAACGCAGACTCCCCTCCCGGACGGGGGTCGTCTGTCTCATCCTCCAACCCCCGCCACCGGTGAATCCCCTTGTCCATGCCCGTGCCGCTGTGCTGGAGTGGAACCATGATCAACGCATGGCTGAAGTCCATAGCCGGTTTCCTGCTGGCGTGTATGGCGCTGGACGCGCAAATCGGGAAGCCGGTGCCGGTCCAGTACGACGCCCTCGGAACGGTGGAACCCTTTGACCCGGGTTCCATCAAGCGCATCGCATGGGGCAACCCGGGTGAAGAATGGTCGGCCACCTTCAGCTTTCCGCAAGGCTGGGTCGCGAGTGAATTCTGGAAAGGTCCACCCCCGGCGGTGAATCTTGAGGTCAAGGCCCCGGACGGGGGCGCCCAGGTTATGGCTTTGCCATTCAGGCACTACGGCTATGCCTTTGAAGGTGTGAATGGCGAATTCATCGGAAAGGTGAAGTGGGAAATGCCACACATGACCTTTCCTGGGCTCCACGACTTGTATTACGCCGAGCAGGCCACCTTCGGCCCATGGGAGGTCGGGCGCGTCATCTGGCGCGTGGGCGGGTGCAGTGGCAACCCGCCGATGCTCTTCCTGCTCATCGTGCGAAATCGGGAATCAGGGCGGTGGAGGGTGTGCCAGGACGAATTCCAGTACCCACCCGCGCCCGATGGCGGGGACCCCATGCGGGCACGGGTCCACGAGGATGGGTCACTCGGGGTGACCTTATGGAACTACCATGGCCGGAACTCAGCCATTATTTCTGGCTGGACCTTCCACGCTCGCCCTGGCGGAGAGATCCGCTGCGAGGCCACGAAGCCGAGGTTCTGTCTCTTCACCCGAACGGGTTCCGTGGCCACCCTGGCGGACACCCCCCGCGAAGCCATCCACATAGGCTACCAGGAAGCCGCATGGCACCTGGAGTCATGGAATGCGAAGGGGGGCAAGGCGCGGGCCTTCGCCCCCAGCCCGCGCCAATTGCTCACAGAGGACGCCCGCTATGGCGCCCCCATTCTGCCTCAGCCCGGAACCCGAAGATTTCTGTGGGCCGCGGAACTCTATGTGGTGCCATGGAAGGGTAAGCCTGCGTGGATGAAACTGCCGGAGGCCCAAGCCCTGCTTAAAACCGGCCGCTGGGATGTCGTGCTTTTCCCGCTGGGAGAGGGAAAGGCCCTCTGCCAAAGGCTGGTCGAGCACAGACGCGATCTTCCGCACAGCACCCAGGGAAACGGGACCCGCCGGTGAGCCCGTTGGAGGCGACCGGGGCGAGGAGGACGTGAACTGCCCTTCGCGCACCGGCCCTGCAGGCCTAACAACACCCTTTCCGCACTCTCGGGCTGCGCCTGGGGACGGCATCTTCCTTTGAGGGGATGAAATAGAGCCCATCCTTCTGTTTTTGAAAGTGCCCACCAGCGTTACCCGGCAGGCCAGCGGCACCAAGCCCCTCTCCTCTCCCAAGAAGCGCCTTGCGTGCATCCGTGATCTTGTGACGCAGTTCCGACTCAGTCCACAAAGGCCGGCAGCGTCCATTGTAGGAACCCAGGAGCAGCGCTAGAGCTTCCTCATCCGTCAGTTCGAACCTGGCCAAGAGGGACATTACATCCCGGAACGTCCTAGTCCCTCCCTCCGCATTGCCACCCTCCCCGGCAATTGACCCGGGGAGGGATTCCAGGAAGGCCCTCGCATCTCCAATCCTATCCATAGGGCTCGGCACACTCTCCGATTCAGAAGGAAGATCCTCCGGGATTTCTAGAAATCCGTTAGCGAGCATTGAGACCTCCCGGCAGGAAGTAGAGGCGCGCCGTGTCCTTCAAAACGGGCTGATCCACCCCTCTCATGAACTGGCCGAGGCCAAGTCGCTGGATGAGCCATGCGGTGGTTGCATCCCATTTCTCCGGGAGGACTGGCCGAGGCAGTGGGATGACCAGGCGGAAATGTGGCCAATTCCTCGTGTTGGACCAGGTGTTGTAGATGAGGTGATCGATGCCCTCCGATGCCAGATGAAGATCCACTTCCTCTGGATGGACTGGGCTTTGGATCATCTCCTTCACTCTCTTGCTCCGGCCGGTGGCGGGATCTACTGTTGCGTTGAGGACGCTGTTGTCGAAGTCCAAGAACAAGAGGTGAAGTGCCTCCACGTTCGCAACACCTCGAGTTGTCCCCGGTTTGAATGTGGCTGGAGAGATGGCGGGCATCAGCCTCTTCGCCGCCTCGAGGGACTCGGCCTTGGGCGTGGGCCGGGAAGCCTCGATGAATTCGACCAACTTGGGCCAAGTAGTTGTGTCCAGAATTTTCTGTAAGTCCGCTCCAGTAGGGATTTCCTCAGTCTAGGGCGGGCAGCCGCAGGCGGACCCCGCCCGGCCCGGCGAAACCGATCAGATTCCTGCTGATGACCATCCGCTGTGGGGCATGTGGAGAACGCGCAGCGGTCTCCAGGCGCAGCCCGAGGGTGTGGAAAGGGTGCGGGCAGGCCCGCAGGGCCGGTGCGCGAAGCGCAGTCCACAGGCTTTCCATGCCTGAGCACGCTCCACAGAGCATGGGTCGGCGCCATCAGGGCATGGAGCGACCATAGGAACAAGATCACGCCGGTCCCCCCATGTGCACCCATGCCTGGCCGGTCCAGGCCTCGTTCTGTTCCATGAGAAGCGCCCCGTAGACGCGTTCCCGGCTTTCCGCATTGGGCCAAACCCGCACCAGTCGGCTCTTTCGCTTCAGCTCCTGGTTGAATCGCTCGACCATATTGGTCGTCCGCAGCCGCTTATGATGGCCCTCGGGTAGCGCCAGGACGGCCTGGAGGCTGTCCAGGTGCTCCTCCACGTAGTCCACTGCCTTGGGCGATTTCTCCTCCCAGCGCGCCCTCAGCAGACCGAGCAACTCCTGCGACCGGACGTAGTCCACGGCGTGGAGCACGGCCCTCACGTCTTCCCGGAAGGCCTTCTGGTCCGCCGCCTTGACCTGCTCGATCGACCTGCGGAGGAAGTGCGCCTGGCACTCCTGCCAGCTCGATCCGGGAAACGCCTTCGTCGCGGCCTGGCAGAGGCCCTCGTGGGCGTCCGAGACCAGCAGGTCGACCCCATGCAGGCCACGACCCTTCAGGTCCTTGAACAGGCCCTCCCAGGCCACCTCGGTCTCTCCGCCCCAATCCAGCCAGCCCAGGACCTCTCGCTCCCCCTTCTCGTTGACCCCAGCAGCCCATAGGAAGGCCCGGCTGCGGACGCGGTGGCCTTCCCGGACTTTGTCGAACCGGGCGTCAACGAGGAGATACGGAAAGGCACCCAAGGGCCGGGTCCGAAACGCTTCCACGGCCGGCTCGATGTCCTTTAGGATCTGGGATACCAGGCTGGGACTGACCTCTGCCCCGAAGGCCTCCTCCGCCAGCCTGCTCACGTTCCGGTTGGACACCCCGGCCAGCACCATCTGGCCGCAAGCGGCCAGCAGGGCGCGCTCGGATCTCTGCCAGCGCTCGAATAGGGCCGGCCGGAAGGAGCCGTTCCGGGCCTGCGGTACAGATAGCTCCAGGGCGCCGGCCACGGTCTGGAAGCCACGATCCTTGTAGCCATTGCGATAGCCGTTAGGCCGTTCCATGCCCCGGGCGTTCCAGGGCGCCTCGAAATGGGCGTCGGCCTGGCTGTTGATCAGGGCCTGGGCCACGGCTTCCACCAGCACTCGGAAGCCCTCGCCTCCTGGCTGCGAAAACAGTCCTTCCACAGTCCCCTCGGGGACCTCAAACTTCAACTCGGCCATTGGCTTCCTTTCGTAGGCTTGCTTGCTCGCAACTTCAAACCTACTGGAGCCAGTGGCCCCTTTGCTACCCGGACACCTGGAATGGCGCGGGGGCTAACTTACAGAAGCTTTTATACACAACCGAAACCTCGAGGGCTTTCGCAGCGGAAGCTACCGAGGTAGTGATCTGGCCGTTGGCCTGAGCGCGGTTCAATCCCTTAGGATCAGTCATTGGACCCTCCAGGGAGAGAGAGAAAGTCCCTCAAGTCCTCGGCAAGGATCCAGCGGTATCGCGATCCTGTCCGAAGCGCCCGGAGGTGGCCTTTCCTAGGCCAACGGCGAACGGTGCTGATTGGAGCACCAGTCACCTCAGAGACGTCCTCTGGGGTGAGGCGGTGTTTGCCCTTCAACCCTCCAGCTTCGAGGAGCGATTGAAAGTCAGGTAGTGTGGCTAGGTCAGGCATGGCGCCTCCAGAAATGCCGAAGCACGTTGGAGCGCCGCTTAGCGCTGGTTTGTTGACTTGAATCGTCGCCTGACGAAGGTGGTGTTGCCCGGATCGTTCGTGCTCGGGTAGGTTGATGCGTCCCAAGGACGCCGAGGACCCGAGTGATCCCCTTGAACCATTCTACTCCTCGTGAGCGCGGTATCAAGGCAGAACACCATGCACCACAGGGATCCGTCGTGACCGCCCAAGACCTCTGAAACCATCCAGGATCATTTGATCCCTATTAAAGGGATCGCAGATCACTTTCAGTAGAGAGAATGTCGATCCAAATTCAGGTGCAGCCCCTGGGGGGAATTTGCTCCACACCTTGCGACCAATCCACCTGCCCTCGGCACTGCCCGTCGGAACTTCCTCAATGACCCACCGTCGGAGGATCTCTTGAAGGTTCAGGACTGGAGGAGATCCCTAAAGGAGTCGAAAGGCATTTTGAACCGCCGGCTTTCCAAAGTAACCTTGGCCTCATCTGCCTCTTTGACGCTAAGAAGGCCGGCCCGAATGCCCATGAGCAGAAGATCGGCTGTGCCGATCAATCGCGCTTCCCCAATGCGAGCAACTGCCTCCCGGCGGAACCGACCCTTTTCATCCGAGGCTAGGGACCATCCACGGGCGCTTGCCACTGCAAGGCAGGCGGCTTCCCCCTTTCCCATACGATCAGCGAGGTCTGAGTAAGTTGCCAACTCCCCCAGGTCCGTCATCGAATCGACCCGTAGGCCGCCGCTGGCGATGGCCATATCAATGGCCACGCGCTGCTCGTCCTGAGTTAATTCCCTCAAGACGGCCTCCGGCACTATGAATTCCATTCCCTGCAGTCCCCCGCACAGGCCCAGCCTGGAAATATGGACGAGGTTAATCAGAACGTTGGTATCAGTGACAACGATCTTGACAGGGGAGGGCATCATCGTTCGGAAGCCTCGCAGGTTTCGACATCCCCGGCCTCTACAGAAAGAAGGTCAAGGGCATCAGCAGGGCAACCCATCAGGAGCGCCAACTCCCGCAGTTTCCCACGCGAGATTTCTTCCCTTCGATAGGCTTCCAGGGCTAACCCCAGGAATCGCTGTTTAAAGGCGTTTCGCAGCCCTTCATGATCTGGGGTAGGTAGGTCGAGGAATGAATGGATCGACTTAGCCTTTCCAGCCTGCTCCTGGGTTTTCAGGTTCTCGAATTCCCGTTCGGTGATGAACCGAAGGTTTCGAAGGCGAAAGAGAGCGGATTGGCAACTGACACCGAAGGCGTAGGCCAATTGCACCACATCATAAAGTTGAAGGGCCTGAGAGCCTGGGTCGTTTCGCCCCTCCACATTCAAACTGCCAGCCTCGTCGAACAAATCCGCTGAGGGCCGACTCGGCTGCCCCTTCCCTAAACCTTGGATGAAGGCCCGGACACCGCTCTCCGGCAGAAGGAAGTTCGCCGCAAAGGAATTGGCTCGCACCTCCGTGAGTTCATCCCGCTCGGAGGCCTTGCTGACTAGGCCGAATTTGTCCCGGTCTACCAGCACATGAGCATATTCGTGGACAAATGAGAAACGACGGCGCAGGTGGTGGTGAAGGCGATTGGCCACCACAAAGAAACCAACCTTGCGGTCATTCAAAGTAAGCCCGGAGACATCGTCCACAAGATCCACCAAGCCCGTCCGCACACCTTGGGATTCGAGCAATTCAGTGACCTCCGGCAACGAAGTGTTGCCCAGCCCCAATCGGCGCCTTTCGCTTTCCGCAAGTCGCTGTCCTTGCTGGATAGCGTCCCATCGTGAGCGAAGCGGCGGATATGAATAAGTGGTTACCTGGGCCTTTTCGTGATCCAGACCAAGGAACTGCTCGAGGCGAGTCAATTCCCGCCCAAGAGCCATGCAGGTCCTGAGCTTTTCGAGAACCTCGGGTTGGGATGCGACCTCGGGTTGAGCTCGGAACAACGCCGCCAGCGCATCCTCCTCCTCGAAGGCTTCCGCCAGGAAGTCCCGAATCTCCCGCCCGAACAAATAGGCCAAACGATCAAGTTCCAAACTGGTGACCGATCGATTCCCCGCCTCAATCTGCACATAGGACGGACGAGAAACCCCAAGTTGGGTCGCGGCCTCTTCCTGAGTCATCTGACTGGCTTCCCGCGCTGCGCGGATGCGGCGGCTGAGTTCCTGCTGGGTAATAGCCATCGTGGCCTCCTGTCGATGGAGGATTTCCTTACAATCGTCTGCTGATTTGGCGACCCATGATATTCACCGAAGTGAGGGGCCAGCGCCGCTGGGGGGAATTTCGGGAGGAAAGACCCTCCCCACAGGGATCTCACTTAGTTTGATTTCAAAACCAGAATTGTCAATACGCGGATTTGAAGGTTGATTTTGAATCATACCCCAAAAAAGTTCAATGATTTCATGTTTTCTCGTTCAAGGGGTAACCACCTTGGCGAGCGATCCTTAAGGCATGGGTGAAAGTATGGGTGGAACCAACGCCAAAAAAAAGAAGCCCTTGTTTTTCAAGGGCTTTTTCGCATTCTTGGCGGAGAGAGAGGGATTCGAACCCCCGGTGAGCTCACACCCACACCTGATTTCGAGTCAGGCGCATTCGACCACTCTGCCATCTCTCCAGGCCAGCCAGTCTACCAGAACCCGGCCCGCGTTGTCCCGGGGGACCGGTTCCCCCATCATGGAAATGCGGGCTCCCTTCCCGGGGCCCCTCGGGGGGTGGCCATGCGCTTGCATTGGATCGTGGCGGGGATCGTGGTGGCGGCGCCTTTGGGGGCGGAGGGGTTGACGCGGGCGGCGGCTTCGCGGTTCGCGGGGCAGGTGCTGAAATCGGTGGAGCGGGAGTATCCCAACAAGCTGGACCACACCATGGCGGGGGTGAAGGACGTGAAGGGGCCGCGGGAGCTGCATCCGGCGTTCTACGGGTGCTTCGACTGGCATTCCTGCGTGCATGGGCACTGGATGCTGGTGCGGATCCTGAAGACCTTTCCGGATCTGCCGGAGGCGGGGGGGATCCGGCTGGCGCTGGACCGGGATCTGGCGCCGGAGAATATCGCGGCGGAGGTGGCGTACTTCGTGGATCCGGGGCACAGGGGGTTCGAGCGCACCTATGGGTGGGCTTGGCTTCTGAAGCTGGCGGCGGAATTGCGGGGCTGGGATGCGCCGGAGGCGCGGGAGTGGGCGCGGCAGCTCCAGCCGCTCACGGACGCGGTGGTGGCGCAGTTCGAGGCCTTCCTGCCCAAGCTCAGCTATCCGAACCGGGTGGGGGTCCACCCCAATACGGCCTTCAGCCTGGACCTGGCGCTGGACTATGCGCGGGCGGCGAAGGACGCGAAGTTCGAGGCGCTGCTCACGGAGCGGGCCCGCACCTACTTCGGCAAGGACCGCAAGGGGCCCATGGCCTGGGAGCCGGGGGGCGAGGACTTCCTTTCGCCCTGCCTGGAGGAGGCGGCCCTCATGGCGAAGGTGCTTCCGGCCCGGGAGTTCAAGCCCTGGGTGGAGGGCTTCCTGCCGGGGCTCCTGAAGACCGGGCTCCTGGCGCCGGCGGTGGTGTCGGACCGCAGCGATCCCAGGATCGTCCACCTGGACGGGCTGAACCTCAGCCGGGCCCGGTGCCTCCATGCGCTGGCGGCGGGGCTGGGGCCCCGGGATCCCCGGGCCAAGGCCCTGGAGAAGGCGGCCCTGGAGCATGCGGAGGCCGCCCTGCCCCACGTGGTGTCCGGCAACTACGAAGGGGATCACTGGCTGGCGACCTTCGCGGTGCAGCTTCTGGGGGAGCGGCGCTAGGTTGTTCTCGATAAGCTGACCCCAGCCTTGATCTGAAGTTCTTTATCCTGCTTCTTCCCCTGGATCCTGTTTATCCCCGTTCGAAATACGCTGGGAGTTGTCGCCGCCTATGGGTCATGGACGTCGAGTAACTTGCGCTGCGACCCACCTCTGCATCAGCCCTGCGGAAACCGGGATGAACGCCGATGGATGGGATGAACGGGGATCCTTTCAACCTGGAACAGCCCCTTCATCATGGTTTCAAGGCACCTGGGGTTCGCCGACACGCCCTAGCGCCTCCTCTGGAAGAATCCCTGCAGCTGCCCCCGGCATTCCTCCTCCAGCAGCCCGCCCTCGAAGGCGAGCCGGTGGTTGAGGTTCACCCTAGCCAGTTCGTCCTGCATGCGGCTCACCCCCACCTTGGGGTCCCCCGCCCCGAAGACCACCCGTTCCACCCGGGCCAGGGTGAGGGCGCCGAAGCACATGAGGCAGGGTTCCAGGGTGACGTACAGGGTGGCGCCGGGCATGCGGTAGTTGCGCAGCCATTCGCCGGCGCTGCGCAGGGCCATGATCTCCGCGTGGGCGGAGGGGTCGTGGGAGGAGATGGGGCAGTTGTGGCCGCGGGCCACGAGCTTGCCGTCGGACACCAGGATGGCGCCGATGGGGACCTCGTCCTTGCGGTCGGCCTTCTCGGCCTCCTCCATGGCCAGCTTCATGAAGTAGATGTCATCGCCTGAAAACATTCAGCGGCTCCTGGAAACGTCCCTCCCCATCATGGCGCCAAAGGTCCTCTCCAGTTCAATCTGCTGTTCGTGGAGGCCCAGGGCGCGCAGGGCTTCGCGCAGGGGCTGGAAGACGGCGGTGTCCTCCTGGACGCGGCGTTCGTGGTACCAGGAGCGCTCCCAGGGGCGCAGGTCCCGGAGGGAGCGGTGGTCCAGCACGTCCCAGCTGGCCTGGAACCAGTCCCGCATCTGGTTGAAGTCCCCCTGGCGGCGCAGCTCCGCGGCCACGGCGCGCTGGACGTCGTAGGGGAGGGCGGTGCGCCAGTCCCCGTCGGGGAACCAGTAGGGGAGGCCCTGGGCCTGGGCCAGGATGGAGGGGTGGCCGGGGTGGAAGGGGGCCCAGGAGATCCAGGCCCGCCACAGGGCGGCGTCGGTGGGCCAGGCGCGGAGGAGGGACTCCAGCTGGGGCAGCACGGTCTCGGCGGCGCCGCCCCACAGGGCCGGGGAGGGCTTCCAGCCCTCCTTGGGGCGGAAGGGCAGGACCAGGTGGGCCCGCGCGGCGTCCTCGGCCAGGAGGGGCTCCAGCCGCCGGTCCGGCATGCGCGCCAGGACGGCGTGGAACCGGGCCGCGCGGAGGGAGATCCCGCCGGGCTCCCGGGCGATGGCCCTTCCCAGCCGCTCCAGGAGGGGGGTGGCCTGGCCCGCGAGGACCCCGGCCAGGGCCTGGGGACCGGGGCAGGTTTCGCCCGTGGCCCGCAGTTCCTTGCCCTGGAAGAGGGCCCAGCGGGGCTCCGGCGTCCAGCCGTAGTGGGCCCGCAGCTTCACGAAAGCGTCATGGGAGGCGATCTCCCAGCGCAGCTCCCCCGGGGACCAGGGGGCCAGCTCCGGCGCGTCCCGCAGGGCGGTCCAGGCCAGGAGCCAGGGTGGGCGGCCCAGGAGGGTGATGCGCAGGGGCGGCGCCACATGGGGCATGGGGGGGCGCCGGGCATGGTGCTGGACGGTATGCGCCAGCAGCCGGCGCCAGGCGGCGTTGGCGCTGGGGTCCTGGCCGCCGTGGCGGGGTGGGACCAGCGGGGCCGCCCGGACCCCGCCCCACTCCCCGGCAGCGTCCAGGGCCGCCCGGGCCTGGTCCCACGCCCCAAGACCCGCCAGGGCCGAGGCCTTGCGGGAAAGGAGGGCGGCCTGGAGGTCGCAGTGCTCCTCCCAGCCCCTGGGCGTGAGGGGCTCGGGGGGAGCCTGGGGGGTGAGGTCGGCCAGGAGCTTGAGTTCGCCTTGCAGGTCCCGCCGGCGCCTCAGGGGCTCCAGGAGGGTGTCGAGCACCTGGGGGGTCGGCCACACGGCGCCGGGCACGGGGTGGAAGTTGCCCGGGAGGGCGGCGGGCAGGTACCGGGCGCCGTCCAGGATCTCCATCCAGAGCTCCACGAGGCCGGCATTGTCCGGTTCGCCCGCGGCCCGCTCCCCAACCTCGGAGGCCAGGTCCTGGAAGAGCCCCCGCAGGGCCCCGGACTGGCCCAGGTCGAACAGGGCCAGGCGGTTGGCGAGCCAGTGGCCCTCCCGGTACCATCCGTCCACCCGGGAGAAGTTCGCCAGGGCCTGGCCCACCCCCGGGTACAGGTCACTGGCCTGGCCGTCGCCGCCGGCCCCGGCCAGGGTGATGCGGCCCCCCCCGGACGGCGTGCCGGGCTCGGGATGCCAGGCGGGGACCCGGATCCTGCCCTGCCGGTCCAGGCTGGCGAGGCGGGCCTTCAGGATGCGCATCTCGAATTCCAGGACCTCCCTGCGGGCCTCCCCCTGCCCCGGGTTCTGCTTCAGGAAGGCGTCCCGCTCCTCCCAGCGGGCCCGGGCGCCGACGGCGTGGATGGCGTCCAGGAGGGCGGTCCCCTGGGGCCGGCCCTTGCCCACGCCGGCCACCTCCCCGTTGGGGGCCAGCAGGGCCCATTGGGCGCTCCGGGAGGCCAGCAGGTCCTGGGCCGGGGCGGCGCCCAGCCCCTCGACTCCCCAGTCGGCGCTCGCGGCCAGCCGCTGATAGTCCGGGTCGGCCAGCAGGTCCACGGGAGGGGCGGTCCCGGGGGCGACGCAGAGGGTCCAGCGTTTGCGGGCGGCCTCCGCCTTGTGGTGGGCCTGGACGAAGTCCTCCCAGGGGCCCGCCAGGGCGATGGAACATGAAAAAACGAACAGGAGGGCCTTGGCAATCATAAATGGTTAGTGCGGGAATAGCCTCCGGGGATCCAGGGAACCTGCGGATTCCTTTTCCAGGATCCCCCGGGCGGCGGCGGCGCCCACCGCCAGGCCGGAGGTCATGCCGTGGCCGCCCAGGCCCGCCACCCAGAAAAGGTTGGGCTGGACGGGATCGGGCCCCAGCACGAAGCGGCGGTCGGGGGCGAAGGTGCGGATGCCGCACCAGAGGCGGGTCACGGGGGCGTCGCCCAGGGCCGGGACCAGTTCCTGGAGGGTCGCGGCCAGGCCCTCCAGCATCGTGGCGTCGTTGGCGGGCTGGACCCCCCGGGGCGGGGGCGCCACGGCCTGCTCCTCGCAGGCGCACAGGAGCAGGCCCCCGGATTCCGGGCGCAGGTAGAGGGGGCGGTCCGCCCACCACGTGTAGGGCCGGTCCGGGGCCACGGCGGCGGTGCTCCACACCAGGTGGCGGCGCAGGGGGGTGAATGCGATGGGGAGGCCCCCGGCCATGCGCCCGATGTCGCCGGCCCAGCCCCCGGCGGCGTTCACCAGGACGCGGGCGCGCAGCTCCCCCTGGTCGGTGGTGACGCGAAAGCCCCCGTCCTCGGCGCGGATGCCCTCCACCTGGCACCCGTAGCGCACCCGGGCGCCGCCGGCCCGGGCCCCGTCGGCGCAGTGCTCCAGCAGGGCGGCGGTGTCGATGAGGCCGTCGGAGGGGATGTGCAGGTGTTCCCGGGCCTGGAGTCCGGGAAAGGGGGCGCCCTCCCCCCGGGCCACGGGCAGCGCGAAGGCTTCGGCCTCCCGGGCCAGGGCCTCCACCCCGCCCGGGTCGGCGCCCAGGAGGTAGCCGCCGGTGGGGGTGAGGAGCCCGGCCTCGGCCAGGCGCCCGCGGCCCTCCAGGGTGAGGGCGGTGTGCTCGGCCCGCCCCGTGAGCTGGCGCGCGATGCCGGCGTTGTGGCCGCTGGCGTAGAAGCCCGGCACCGCCTCCCGGTCCACCACGACGACCCCCTTCCGGCCGGCCCTGGCCAGGTGATAGGCCGTGGAAAGCCCGGCGACGCCGCCGCCGATGATGAGGATCTCCGCATTTTCCAGGATCATGTGCGCTCCGGGTTCCAGTGTGCCAGCTTGACGGGGACCGGATCAGGGCCTAAGCTTTCGTTACCCCACCCCAGGGGGGGTGGGTCAAAAGGAGAAGCCATGATCCAGTTGAAGATCGAAGGCATGACTTGCGGGCATTGCGTGATGAGCGTGAAGCAGGCGCTCGCCGCGGTACCGGGCGTGCAGGGGGCGGTGGACGTGGACCTGGCCTCGGGCCGGGCCCGGGTGGACGGGGCCCCGGATCCGGCGGCCCTCATCGCGGCGGTGGAGGAGGAAGGTTTCTCCGCCGCCGTGGCGCAGTGAGGCGGCCATGACGGAGCCCTGCTGCGGCCACGGGCTGCGCCTGGAAGGTTCGGTGCGGGAGGATGCCCGGAGGCGCCTCCTGTCCGTGAAGGGCCACGTGGAGGGCATCCTGCGCATGCTGGAGGACGAGACCGTCTACTGCGTGGACATCCTCAAGCAGGTGAAGGCGGTGGACGGGGCCCTCTCCAAGGTGGGCACCCTGATCCTCCAGAGCCACCTCAAGCACCACGTGGTCACGGCCCACGAGCGCGGCGACGAGGACCGCATCGTGGAGGAGCTCATGGAAATCCTCAAGTACCGGTAGGAGCCGACGTGGAGAGGCTGTTCAAGGTCGAGGGCATGACCTGCGCGAGCTGCGTGCGCAGGGTGGAGAAGGCGCTGGGCGCCGTGGAGGGCGTGTCCCTGGTGCAGGTGAACCTGGCCACGGAGGAGGTGCGCATGGTGTTCCCGGGCGCCCCCGCCAAGGATCCGGACATCGCCCGGGCCCTGGAGGCCCGGGGCTACCGCATGGCCCCGGAGGAGGCGCCGGAGGCGGACGGCTCCCGGGAGGCCCTGGCGCGGGTGGCGGTGGCCTGGGGCTGCACCTTGCCCCTCATGGCCGGCATGTTCCACGCCTTCCACCTGCCCTGGCCCGCGCAGGCGGCGCTGGCGGCGGTGTCGGCCTTCGGGGCGGGCAGCGGGTTCTTCCGGCGCGCCCTGCGCCAGGCGCTGCGGCTGGAGACCAGCATGGACACCCTCATCGCCCTGGGCGCCTCCGTGACCTGGGCCTTCGCGCTGTGGGAGAGCCTGCAGGGGTCGGCCCATCCCCCCTTCGAGAGCGCCGCGGCCCTTTCGGCCTTCCTGCTCACGGGCAAGTTCCTGGAGGTCAAGGCCCGCCACCGCGCCACGGGGAGCCTGGAGGCGCTGGTGAAGCTGGCGCCGGCGGTGGCCTTCCGCCTGGGGGAGGACGGCTCCGAGGAGGAGGTGCCCACCCGCCTCGTGCGGCCCGGGGATCGCCTGCGGGTGCGGCCGGGCTCGGCCTGCCCCGTGGACGGCACCGTGCTTTCCGGTGCGGCGGAGGTGGAGGAGGCGCTGCTCACGGGCGAACCCCTGCCCGTGGCCAAGGGCCCCGGGGACGCGGTGATCGCCGGGGCCATGGTCCACGGCGGCGCCCTGGAGATCCAGGCCTCCTCCACGGGGCGCGACACCTGGCTGGCGCGCCTGGCCCGGCAGGTGGCCCAGGCCCAGGGTTCCCGGGCGCCGGCCCAGGAACTGGCGGACCGGGTGTCGGCGGTGTTCGTGCCGGCGGTGCTCATCCTGGCGGCCCTCACCCTGGCGGGGTGGTGGTGGCACACCGGCGCCCTGGCCCTGGCCTGGCGCCCCGCGGTGACCCTGCTGGTCATCGCCTGCCCCTGCGCCCTGGGCCTGGCCACGCCGGTGGCCTCGGCCGCGGCCCTGGGCACCGCGGCCCGCAACGGCCTCCTGGTGCGCGACGCCTCGGCCATGGAGGCCCTGGCCCGCACCACGGACCTGGCCCTGGACAAGACCGGCACCCTCACCCAGGGCCGGCCCACCCTCCAGCGCGTCCAGGGGGACCCGGACACCCTGCGCCTCGCGGCGTCCCTGGAGCGGGATTCCGAACACCCCGTGGCCCGGGGCATCCGGGAGGCGGCGGCGGGCCTGGAACTGGGCGTGGCCGCCGATTTCCGCGCCCACCCCGGCCAGGGGGTGGAGGGCGTGGTGGAGGGCCGCGCCCTGCGCCTGGGCAACCCGGCCTTCATCGGGCACGCCTTCGAGGCCGACCCCGCGGGGGTCACCGTGGGCCTGGCGGAGGGGGGCACCCTCCTCGGGGTCCTGGTGCTGGCCGACGCCCTGCGCGCCGACGCCCCCGCCACCGTGGCGGAACTCAGCCGCCAGGGCCTCACCCTCCACCTGCTCAGCGGGGACCGCCCGGAACCCGCCGAGGCCCTGGGCCGCGCCCTGGGCATCCCCGACGCCCGGGGCGGATGCCGCCCCGGCGACAAGGCCCAGGCCATCCGGGATCTGCAGGCCCGGGGCGCGGTGGTGGCCTTCGTGGGCGACGGCGTGAACGACGGGCCCGCCCTGGCCCAGGCGGACGCGGGCATCAGCCTTCCCGGCCTGGAGGCCGCCCAGGCCGCCGCGCCGCTCAATCTCCTGCGCGACGGGCTGGTGCCCCTGCTCCAGGCCCGGCGCCTGAGCCTGCGCACCCGCGCGGTCATCCGCCAGAACCTGGCCTGGGCCTTCGGCTACAACCTCGTGCTGGTGCCCCTGGCGGCCTTCAACCTGCTGGACCGCTTCGGGGGCCCCATGCTGGCCGGAGCCGCCATGGGACTGAGTTCCCTCACGGTCGTCCTCAATGCCTTGCGCCTGCGCAGGGCCTGACTAGAATCGAACAGAAGGAGTACCGAAATGCTGCCCATGCTGCTCACCCTCGCCGCCGTCGTGGCCCCCGCCCCCGCGGCGAAGCCCGCCACCAACACCAAGTGCCCCGTCATGGGCGACAAGATCGATGCGAAGAAGAGCCCCAAGGTAGTCGTGCGGGGGCAGGAATACTACATCTGCTGCAATTCCTGCAAGGCGAAGCTGGAGAAGGATCCGGACAAGTACCTCAACAAGGACGGCTCCCCCAAGAACGCGAAGTAGCGGAAAGCCCGGCTACCTAGTCGTACGGGTCCCCTGCGTTCGTCCTGGTTCGCCATCGCCGGACAAGCCGGCGATGACGGGCCTGGGGATCGGACGAGGGGGCCTTGCTGCGCGCACGGGCTTCGTTGGGGGGTTGGGAGGTTGCAACGCCAGGGCGGTACGGGAGGGCCGGGCTCGGTGGGCGGCCGCAAGGGACGGGAGGAATCGCTTCGCGTGGGGCGGGGTGGCGCGGAGGGGCGCCGACGCTGAAGGGTGGCGAGCGGCTTGGGGAACCCTTGTCGGCTAGGCGCGGATGGGGAGCAGGAGGCTGAAGAGGCTGCCCCGCTCCAGGGGTTCGTAGCGGGCTTCGCCGTGGTGGTCCTCGGCGATGCGGCGGACGATGGCGAGGCCCAGGCCGGTGCCCTTCTGCTTGGTGGAGAAGTAGGGCTGAAAGAGGTTGGGGCGGTCGGCTTCGGGGACGCCGGGGCCGTCGTCGGCCACGTCCAGGCGGACCATGGGGCCCTGGGGGACCAGGGCCACGCGGATGCGGCCCCGGCCCTCCAGGGCGCCGATGGCGTTGTCCACCATGTTGATGAGGGCGCGCTTGACCATGTCGGCGTCCCACAGGACCTCCAGGGGGGCGGGGAGGTCCAGGTCGAAGGCGATGCCGGGGTAGGTGGGCTCGTAAAGGCGGATGGCCTGGCGCACCAGGTCGGGGGCGTCCAGGAGGGTGGGGTGGGGGACGGGGAGTTTGGCGAACTGGCTGAAGCTGTCCACCAGGCGGGTGAGGCTGGCCACCTCGGCCAGGATGGTCTCGGCGCCTTCGGCCACCGCCTGGGGGTCCAGGCGGCCCTCGCGGCTGCGGCGCTGCAGGCGCTGGGTGGTGAGCTTGATGGGGGTGAGGGGGTTCTTCACCTCGTGGGCCATGCGCCGGGCCACCTCCTGCCACGCGGCGCGCTTCTCGGCCTGGGCCAGGGCGGAGAGGTCCTCCAGCACGGCCAGGACGCCGCCGCCGGTCAGCGGAATGACGATGGCGCGCACGGGGTGGCCGTCGCCCTCGCCGCCGATGCGGATCTCCTCCACGTGGGGCCGGCGCGCGGCCTGGACCATGGCCAGGAGCTCCGGAAGGCGCCCCAGGCTGGGCTGGCGGGACAGCTCGGCCCAGCCGTGCTCCAGCAGGTCCCAGTTCTCTACGCCCAGCCAGCGCCGGGCCACGGAATTGAAGGTGCGCAGCTCCAGGTCCCGCTGCCAGCTGAGGATGCCCACGGGCAGGGCTTCCATGAGCTGGCCCAGGTAGGCCCGCTGGCCCTCGATGCGCTCGGCCTGGGCTTCGATGGCGGAGCGGGACTGGCGCAGGTCGCGGGTCATGGCGTTGAAGCTCTGGGACAGGAAGGCCAGTTCGTCCTCGCCCTGCTCGGGCAGGGACACGTCCAGGTCGCCGGTGCCGATGCGCTGGGCGGCCTTGGCCAGGGCCCGCACGGGCTCGGAGATGGTGCGGGCGATGGCCAGGCCCGTCCACACGGCGATGAAGAGGGTGAGCATGGTGAGGAAGAGCAGGGTGCGCTGGGGCAGGGTCTCCAGCACCTCGCGGCCGGCGTGGATCTGGAAGGATTCGCGGTAGCGCTTGTCCAGGCGGATCATGCCCTCCAGGGTGGCGCGGGTGAGGAAGACCCCGGCCACCACCCGGTCGCCGGCGGGCCCCCGGGGGCCGATGCCCACCTGCCATTCCCCCTCGGGCACGGCCACGGTCTGGATGCCTTCGCGCAGATCGGCCAGGGCCGGGGGCACCAGGCCGTGGGCCAGGGCCACGGTGGCCACCCCCTGGGGGGGGATGCGGGCCAGCAGGTCGAAGCCGGTGCTCTCCCGTTCCCGGGCGGGGTCGTGGAGGGCCTCGGGGGTGAGGCGGGCGATGGCGGTATTCAGGCGCAGGCGCACCTGCTCCCGGTAGGCCTCGTTCACGTGGTGGCCGTCCTGGATGACCTCCATGGTGTCGGGCATGAACCAGCGGTCCACGTTCTTGCGGATGAAGGTGCGGCCGATGGCGAAGAGCATGAGGCTGGGGGCGATGCCCACCGCCAGGAAGGCCAGCACCAGGCGCGTGCGGATGCGGGCCCCCAGGATGCCGCTGCGGCGCTCGAAGTACAGCTTGGCGATGCTGCGGATCACGATGAAGAGGAGGGTGCCGATGGCCAGCACGTTGGCCATGCCCACGGCCAGCAGGGACCAGCGGCTGGGGGCGTCCAGGCCCATCTCCACCTGCTTGGACAGGAGGCGGTAGGCCATGAAGATGACCCAGATGAGCACCGAGAGCCCCGACGCGACGTAGAGGCGGGTCAGTTCGGGGTGGCGCTTGGGCTTCTTCACCATGCAAACAGGCTAACCTGGATGCTGGCATCGGGGGGCTTCGGGGATGGGCAAGGCGGGGAGGGATTTCCTGGACGGTTTCCAGGAGGGCGCGAGGAGCGAGGTGGCGTGCCTGGGGTCCACGTACCCCGTGCTCACCCGGGAATTCTGGACGAGCCGCCAGCGCCAGGCCCACGCCCTCCACGAGGTGTCCTACCGGGCCTGCTACAAGCCGCAGTTGCCGCGGCTCTTCATCGAAGGGCTCACGGAGCCCGGGGACCGGGTCTACGATCCCTTCAGCGGCCGCGGCACCACGGCGCTGGAGGCCGCGCTCCTGGGGCGGCGGGTGGCCGCCAACGACATCAATCCCCTGTCCCGCATCCTGCTGGAGCCCCGCCTGGCCCCCCCGGAGCCCGGGGCGGTGGAGGCGCGGCTGCGGGAGATCCCCCTGGATTGCCCGGAGGCCCCGGAGCTGGGGATGTTCTTCCACGGGGACACGGAGCGTGAGATCCGCAGCCTGCGGGCCTGGTTCCAGGAGCGGGAGCGGGGCGGCGCCTTCGACGCGCTGGACGGGTGGATCCGCATGGTGGCCACCAACCGCCTCACGGGGCACAGCCCAGGGTTCTTCTCGGTGTACACGCTCCCCCCCAACCAGGCCGTGGGCCCGGCCCAGCAAGTGGAGATCAACCGCAAGCGGGGCCAGGTCCCCGCGTACCGGGACACCCGCGCCCTGATCCTGCGAAAGACCCGCCAGTTGGTGGCCGGCCTCACCCCCGAGGAGCACCGGCGCCTGCGGGCCAGCGATCCCCGCCTCCTCACGGGGCCCGCGGCGGCGCCGGGGCTGGAGGCGGGTTCGGTGCGCCTCACGGTCACGTCGCCCCCCTTCCTGGACGTGGTGCAGTACCAGGCCGACAACTGGCTCCGGTGCTGGTTCTGCGGACTGGACGCGGCGGAGGTGGGACGGGGCATCACCATGGCCCGCACCGTCGAGGCCTGGTCCCGGGCCATGGCCGAGGTCTTCGGGGAACTGCACCGCGTCACCGCCCCCGGGGGCCACGTGGCCTTCGAGGTGGGCGAGGTGCGCAAGGGCACGGTGCGCCTGGAGGAGGTGGTGCTGCCCCTGGGCGCGGCCGCGGGCTTCGCCATCGAAGGGGTGCTCATCAACCAGCAGGCCTTCACCAAGACCGCCAACATCTGGGGCGTCTCGAACAACACCCATGGCACCAACAGCAACCGCATCGCGCTGTTCCGGAAGGCCTGACGGGAGCCGCCTGCCGGCTGACGACCTTGGGGTGAATTTGGCGTCGGCGCCCTTGGCCAGCACCGGGCCGTGGGTGGCATTGCCGCCAGGGCATCAGGCCCCTGCGTGATAAGACCCGCATTTCCAGTGCCCTGGGCGGGGGGCTTGCGCGGGGGCGGCAAGGGTCTATGGTTGAATGCATGGGATCCCAACCAATTCCCCCCCTTCAACCGGACGCGCGCCGGGTCTTCGATGCCCTGCGGTGGATCTTCCGGGAACTGCGCCTGGCCCAGGACCCCAAGGGGAAGGCCAGCGGCCTGAGCGCGGCCCAGGCCTTCGTGCTCCATGTGCTCAAGGACCAGGGGGCCCTCAGCATCGGCGCCCTGGCCCAGGCCACGGCCACGGACCCCAGTTCGGTGTCCGTGGTGGTGCGCAAGCTCCAGCAGAAGGGGCTGGTGGGCAAGGCCCCCAGCGCGGGGGACCGCCGGCGCATGGAGGTGGCCCTCACGGCCGCGGGGGCCCGGGCGGCGCGGTCGGCGCCCAGCCCGGTGCAGCAGGCCCTCCTGGAGCGCATGGGGCGGCTGGAGGCGGGGGATCTCCGCGCCCTGGCCGATCTCCTGGAACGGGTGGCGCCGCCCGTGGAGGACGGGCATCCGGCGCCCATGTTCTTCCACGAGGGCGCCGCGGGGGGGCGGAAATGAGGGACGGCATCGCCGTGGCGCCGGACCTGGAGGGGGCGCGCCTGCCCCGGGCCACGGCCGTGGTGGACGCGCGGGTGGCCCTGGTGAGCGGCGTGGCCGTGGGGCTGGGGCTGGCGGCGGGGTTCCTGGCGGAGGGGCTGGTGCGGCTCATCGCCCTGGTGACCAACCTGGCCTTCTTCCACCGTCTCTCCACGGAATTCGCGTCCCCCGCGGGCAATCACCTGGGGTGGGCCCTGCTGCCCGTGCCGGTGGCGGGGGGGCTCCTGGTGGGCCTCATGGCGCGCTACGGCTCCAAGGCCATCCGGGGCCACGGCATCCCGGAGGCCATGGAGCAGGTGCTGCTCAACGGCAGCCGCATCCCGGCGCGGGTGACCTTCCTGAAGCCGCTGTCGGCGGCCATCGCCATCGGCACGGGGGGCCCCTTCGGGGCGGAGGGCCCCATCATCGCCACGGGCGGGGCGCTGGGGTCCATGGTGGGCCAGCGGCTCCCCATGCCGGCCATGGAGCGCAAGACCCTGCTGGCGGCGGGGGCGGCCGCGGGCATGGCGGCGACCTTCGGATCCCCGGTGGCGGCGGTGCTGCTGGCGGTGGAGCTCCTGCTCTTCGAGCTGCGGCCCCGGTCGGTGATCCCGGTGGCCCTGGCGGCGGTGACGGCCACGGGGGTGCGCTTCGCCCTGCACGGCATCCGGCCCATCTTCCCCATGGTCCCCCTGGCCCCCCCCAACGGGCTGCAGCTCTGCGTCTACATCGCCGTGGGCGCCCTGGCGGGCCTAGCCTCGGTGGGGGTGACCCGGGCCCTCTACGTCATCGAGGACGGCTTCGAGCGGCTCCCCATCCACTGGATGTGGTGGCCGGCCCTGGGGGGCCTGGTGGTGGGCATCGCGGGCATGGTGGCGCCCCGGACCCTGGGGGTGGGCTACGACAACATCGAGGCGATCCTGGCCGGGAGCCTGGCCACGAAGGCCCTGCTGGCGCTGTGCCTGGCCAAGTTCATCTCCTGGGCCACGGCCCTGGGCAGCGGAACGTCGGGGGGCACGCTGGCGCCCCTCTTCACCATCGGCGGGGCCCTGGGGGCCCTGCTGGGGACCCTGGCCGCCGCGGTTCTGCCCCACGCGGGGGTGGATCCCCGCATGTGCGCGCTGGTGGGCATGGCGGCGATCTTCGCGGGGGCGGCGCGGTGCATGCTCACCTCCGCGGTGTTCGCCTTCGAGATCACCCTCCAGCCCATGGGCCTGATGCCGCTCCTGGGCGGGTGCGCCGCGGCCTACCTCCTTTCCGCCCTGGTGATGCGCCACGGCATCATGACCGAGCGACTGGCGCGCCGGGGCGTGCGGGTCCCCGCCGAATACCCCGCGGACCACCTGGACCAGCTCCTGGTGCG
This sequence comes from Mesoterricola silvestris, assembly GCF_030295405.1. GTDB lineage: Bacteria > Acidobacteriota > Holophagae > Holophagales > Holophagaceae > Mesoterricola > Mesoterricola silvestris. The sequence goes on from NZ_AP027080.1 coordinate 3,980,806, forward strand.
GGACCACGCCACCCGCCAGGTGGCCGCCTTCGGCGCCGGGGAGACGGTGGCCGCCGCGCGCCGCTGGCTCGCCGAAGGCCACCCCGGCGCCTCCCACCAGGGCTTCCCCCTGGTGGACGCCGCGGGCCGCCCCGTGGGCCTGATCATGGGCCGCGACCTCCTGGACCCGGACCTGGACCCCGGGCAGCCCCTGGGCAAGCTGGTCAAGCGCCCCGTGGCCCTGGCAAGGGAGGACACCTCCCTGCGTGAGGCCGCGGACCACATGGTGCGCGAGGGCGTGGGGCGCCTGCCGGTGGTGGCCCCGGATGGGCACCTCGTGGGCATCCTCACCCGCAGCGATCTCCTGGATGCCCATGCCCAGCGGCTGGGAGACGAGTGAGTGTCCCGGCCTTTTCCCCGTCGAGGTTGTGGATGAGCATCATCCCCACAGGAAAGGCGATGCCTGCCCTGCGGGCCCGGTCCGTGGCACTGAGCATGGGTCTCCTCCCCCTGGAGGCGATGCTGGTGCCTCCGTCCGCCGAATGAGTGCATTGAACGGTAGTCCGGTTTCCGCCCGGGAAGGGAGGCGAGTCTGCTTTGGATTCATCCTCGGTACCCTCGGCTTCCCCGGCGCCTCGGCGATGGTCTTTTTGGCGGGATTGCCGGCGCAGGTAGTTCTTGCGCCGAGACATCAAATAGAAAAGCCACCGCCGAGGCGCCGGGGAGGCCGAGGATACCGAGGAAAGAAAGGGGTGAGCCTGCCGTTGGTGGCCCCCGGATGGCCGCCTCGCGCGCATACTCTCCGCATGCGAAGAGCCACGGAATCCGATATTCCCGAAATCGTCCGTATCACCAACCTGGCCTACGCCGTGGAGGCCTTCTGCATCCGGGGCCAGCGCATCCGCCCGGAGGAGGTGGCCGCCCTCATGGAGACCGGCCGTTTCCTCGTGGAACCCGGCGGTTCCGGCCTCAGGGCTTCGGTCTTCCTGCGCCCGGAGGGGATCCGCTGGTACCTGGGACTCCTGGCCGTGGCCCCCGACTGCCAGGGCCGGGGTCTGGGCCGGAAAATGGTGGAGGAGGCCGGCGAGCTCTGCCGGGCCGAGGGCGGCCGCTTCCTCGACATCACGGTGGTGAGCCTCCGGAAGGAACTGTTCCCGTTCTACGAGGGGCTGGGTTTCCATGCCCACGATGTGATGCCCTTCCGGGAACCGGAGAAGCTGCTGCTGCCACTTCATCTGGTGAAATGCACCAAGGCGCTGGTGCCTGCGGAGGAACTCTAGGTTCTGTCGGCAAACCCTGGGTCATGAATCGCGGGGTCTGGCTCCAACTTGGACCTGACGTTCTTTATCCTGCCTTTTCCCCTGGATCCTGTTTATCCCCGTTCGAACTTCGCTGGGAGTTGTCGCCACCTTTGGGTCAAGGACGTCGAGTAACGTGCGCTTGGACCCACCTCTGCATCAGCCCTGCGGAAACGTGGATGAAGGCCGATGTATGGGATGAACAGGGATCCGCTCAACCTGGAAGAGCCCCTTCATCACGGTTGCGAGGCACCTGAGGTCTGCCGACACACCATGACGAAGCCTACTTCTCCCGCCCGTAGAGCGCGGCATCCTCGCCGTCCCGGTAGTACCCCCGCCGCACCCCCCGGGCCACCCAGCCTTCGCGTTCGTAGAGGGCCCGGGCGGGGGCGTTGGAGACGCGCACTTCCAGGTGGAGGGAGGTGACGCCCATGCGCTCGAGTTCGGCCTGGCAGTGGGCCAGGAGGGCCCTTCCCTGGCCTCCCCGGCGGTAGGCGGGGTCCACGGCGATGCGCAGGAGTTCGGCTTCGCCGGCGGCCTCCACCACCCGCCAGCGGGCGAAGGCCTGGGCGGGGACGCACCACAGGTGCTCGGTGTCGTCCAGGGGGCCCCAGGCGTCGCCGAAGGCGAGCCGGTCCAGGTCCTCGATCCAGCCGGGCGCCTGGGAGCCGGGGCCCAGGTGGAGGATCACCGGGCGAGGCCCCGGCGCAGGGCTTCGGAAAGGTGGGTGGAGGCCTGGGGGAAGTTCACCTCGGCGTCCGTCTCCCGCAGGTAGAAGGGCACCAGGGGGGATTCGGCGGGGCCCAGGGGGAGGTCCCGGCAGAGGCCGGCGAGGCCCGCGAGGGTGGCGGCCTCCTCGTGGGGGAGGTCCAGGGGGGGGTGGGGCAGGTGGGCCTGGGCCCGCTCCCGGAAGCCCGAGGGGGTCCACCAGGGGGCGCCCTGAATTCGCTCCGCCAGGGCCGGCAGGGGCAGTTTCTGGGCGGGGGTGAGGGGGCCGCCGTCCCAGAGCTGGGCGAAGGCCTCCTGGCGCTGGCCGTCCAGGAGGATCCACGCGGGGCCCCGGAGGCCGCCCTCCCGCAGGGCGCGGCCCCGCAGTTCGAAGGCGGAGAAGCCCCAGGTGGGCAGGCCCGTGAGGGCCAGGCCCTCGGCGGTGGCCACGCCGATGCGCAGGGAGGTGAAGCCGCCGGGGCCCACGCAGGCCACGACGCCCGAGAGGTCCGCGGGGGAGGCCTGGGCCTCGCCCAGGAGCTCCTCCAGGGTGGGCAGCAGGGTGCCGCTGTGGCTGCGGCCGATGCCAACGTCCAGGCCCCGGGTCCAGGTGTGGCGCCCCTTCGTGAGGGCCAGGTGGAGGCGTTCGGTGGTGGTGTCGATGCCGAGGATCACGGCGGGGCTCCCCTGGAAACGAAAAAGCCCCCGCTCGCGGGGGGCCGATTCGCCGGTGATGGAAAGCTAGACGTTCTTGGTGACGCGGCCGGCCTGGATGCAGGAGGTGCACACCCGCAGCCGCTTGGGGGCGCCGGCCACCAGGGCGCGGACGTTCTGGATGTTGGGGTTCCAGCGCCGCTTCGTGATGTTGTGGGCATGGGAAACGTTGTTCCCGAACTGGGGCTTCTTACCGCAAATTTCGCACTGACGGGACATGGGAACCTCGTGAACACAGAACGGCCAAGACCAGAGAAAATCCAGTCTAGCAAATCGCCATCCGAAGGCAAGCTCAAATATCCGGGCCTTGCGCCGCGGCGCTCCCGCACCCACCTTCGGGCCACGACGGGGAGGAGGCCGTGGACGCTGCCGTTTGGGCCCTCGCATTCACGCTCCTGCCCTGGCCGGAGCGCCGGAAGGCCGAGGCCTGGGCCCGGGCCCAGGCGGAGGAGGTCCTCCCCCAGGACCGGGGGGAGGCCGAGGCCCTGGCGGAATCCCTTCCCACCCTGCGGGCGGAGGCCGCCGCCCGGGGGGCGCGGCTGGTGCTGCCGGGGGACCCGGAGGCGGACCGTTTCCAGGCCCCCCTGCCCTACCCGCTGGCCCTGTGGGTGCGGGGCACCCTGCCGCCGCCCCGGCCGGCCCTGGCCATGGTGGGCAGCCGCCACGGCAGCTTCGCCGGGCGGGAGCGCACCCGGCGCTGGGCCCGGGAGCTCACGGAAAGGGGGGTGGCGGTGATCTCCGGCCTGGCCCGGGGCATCGACGGGGCCGCCCACCTGGGGGCCCTGGAGGCGGGGGCCACCTGGGGGATCATGGGGTCGGGACTGGACCATCCCTACCCCCTGGAGCACCAGAAGCTCATGGACCGCATGGCCGCCACGGGGGGCGGGGTGATCACGCCCTTTCCCCCCCAGGCCCGTCCGCTGAAATGGCACTTCCCCCGGAGGAACGTCCTTTTGGCTGTTTGGACGCTTGGCGTGATCGTCATGGAAGCCCGCTATGCCTCCGGCTCCCTGGTCACCGCCAAGCTGGCCCTGGACCACGGCAAGGAGCTGTGGGCCTGCCCGGGGGCCCCGGAGGACCCCCTGCATGAGGGGCCCAACCGGCTGATCCGGGAAGGGGCCGCCCGGGCCTGCCTGGGACCCCAGGACCTGATAGATGATTTATCGTTTTGGGGACAGGGCTTGACAAATCACCCATGAAGGGTTCCAAATCGGCAACTTGGAGATTGCCTTGACCAAGCTCGTGATCGTGGAAAGCCCTTCCAAAGCGAAAACCATCACCAAATACCTCGGAAAGGGGTACACGGTGAAGGCCAGCGTCGGCCATATCCGGGATCTGCCCAAGAAGCTGGGGGTGGACATCGAGAACGGCTTCCAGGAGGAGTACGAGATCCCCTCCAGCAAGGCCAAGGTCGTGGCGGAACTCAAGACCGCGGCCAAGGGCGCCACGGAACTGTATCTGGCGACCGACCCTGACCGGGAGGGGGAGGCCATCTCCTGGCACCTCCTGGAATCCATCAAGCCGCCCAAGAGCATGCCGGTGCACCGGGTGCTCTTCAACGAGATCACCCCCTCGGGCATCCAGAAGGCCATGGCGGCCCCCACCGTCATCAATAAGAAGCTTGTGGACGCCCAGCGGGCCCGGCGCGTGCTGGACCGGCTCGTGGGCTACAAGGTCTCCCAGGTGCTCTGGGACAAGGTGCGCCGGGGCCTCAGCGCCGGCCGGGTGCAGAGCGTGGCGGTGCGCCTCATCGTGGACCGGGAGCGGGAGATCCAGGCCTTCAACCCCATCGAATACTGGGTGCTCAAGGGCCGCTTCGCCGCCAAGACCCCGCCGGCCTTCTGGATGAAGCTGACCCGTCTGTCCGGTTCACCCGTGCAGCTGGGCAACAAGGAAACCAAGCAGCGCATCGCCAGCGAGAAGCAGGCCCACGCGCTGCGGGACATGATCGTGGCCGCCGCCTGGAAGGTGACGTCCCTGGAAACCAAGGAGAAGAAGCGGAACCCCGCCGCCCCCTTCACCACGGCCAAGCTGCAGCAGGAGGCCGCCCAGAAGCTCCGCATGAGCGTCACCCGCACCATGCAGAACGCCCAGCGCCTCTACGAGGGCGTGGATTTCGGCGAGGGCCCGGTGGGCCTCATCACCTACATGAGGACGGACTCCCCCCGCCTGGCCCCCGAGGCCGTCACGGCGGTGCGGGAGCTCATCGCCGAGCGCTACGGCAAGGACTACGTGCCCGCCAAGGCCCGGGTGTACAAGGGCAAGGCCGCGGCCCAGGACGCCCATGAGGCCATCCGCCCCACGGACATCACCCGCACCCCCGAAAGCATGAAGAACCGCCTGGAGCCCGACCAGTTCCGGCTCTACGCCCTCATCTGGCGGCGCACGGTGGCCAGCCAGATGGAAGCGGCGGTCTTCGACGAGACGGTGGTGGAGGCGGAGACCAAGCTCCCCAGCGGCGAAGCCGCGGCCTTCGAAGCCAAGGGCGAGATCGAGCGCTTCCCGGGATGGCTGGTCGTCTACCGGGCCGCCCAGGAGGAACAGAAGGCCGAGGAAATCAATGAATCCACCGTAAGCGAGGACGGCGACGAGGAGGCCGTGGGCCTGCCGGCGCTGAAGGTGGGCATGCCCCTCAAGCTGGAGCAGCTGGACACGGACCAGCAGTTCACCAAGCCCCCCGCGCGGTTCTCGGAAGCCACCCTGGTCAAGGAACTGGAAGAGGACGGCATCGGCCGGCCCTCCACCTACGCCAGCATCATCGCCACCATCCAGGACCGGGACTACGTCAAGAAGCACGAGGGGCGCTTCAAGCCCACGGAGCTGGGGTGCGTGGTGACCGACCTGCTGGTGCAGGGCTTCCAGGAGCTCATGGAGCCCACCTACACCTCCGGCCTGGAAGGCCAGCTGGACCGGGTGGAGGAGGGGGACCTCACCTTCCTGAAAGCGATGAAGGATTTCTACGGCCCCTTCGAGAAGCTCCTGGCCCGGGCGGGCAAGGACATGCTGAACCTCAAGGCGGGCATCCCCGCCGGGGTGGAATGCAAGAAGTGCAAGGCGCCCATGCTCAAGCGCATCGGCAAGAACGGCCTCTTCCTGGGCTGCTCCCGCTACCCGGAATGCGATCACACGGAAGAGCTGGAGAAGATGGAGGAGCCCGAGGACGCGCCGGAATGCCCGCTGTGCGGCTCCACCCCCATGAACCTGCGCAAGGGCCAGTTCGGCCCCTTTTGGGCCTGCACCAACTACCCCGCCTGCAAGGGCATCCGCAAGGCCGACCCCAAGGGGATCCCGGTCCCCCCCGACCAGACCCTGGACGAGAAGTGCCCCACCTGCGGCAAGAACTTCGTGAAGCGCCACGGCCGCTACGGCGAGTTCGTGTGCTGCGTGGACTACCCCACCTGCAAGACCGTCAAGAAGGAGATCCTGGGGGTCCCCTGCCCCAAGTGCGGCGGCGACCTGAGCCCCCGCAAGACCCGCTTCGGCAAGATCTTCTACGGGTGCACCCGCTACCCCAAGTGCGATTTCACCGCCTGGGACAAGCCCGTGCCCCGGGCCTGCCCCTCCTGCAAGAACCCCTACATGACCGAGAAGACGAGGAAGCCCCGGGGCAAGGACCCCATCACCGTCATGCTGTGCCCGGCCTGCGCCTACGAAGAGCCCCTCGGCTAGGAATTCCTGTAAGCTTGTGAACATCTCGAAGGAAGCGGCATGGAATTCGTGGAATGGACTGAAAAATACACCGTCGGCAACCCGCTGATCGACGCGTACCATCACATCTTCTTCCAGATGGTGACCGAATTCCGCAGGGCCATGGCCGAGGAGCAGCCCCCGCCCATGGAGGACCGCATCGAGTTCCTGGTGGACTACACCCTCATGCACTTCGATTCCGAGGAGCGCTGGATGGCCAAGGTGGGCTATCCGGACCTGGAGGCCCACAAGGAGGTCCACCAGAACTTCCGGGAGCGCATGAAGGAGCTGCAGCGCCGGTACAAGCACGAACCGGGCTCGGTAACGGCGGAGGAGGTGCTCTACCTCGTCCAGGACTGGTTCGGCCATCACATCCTGGGCACGGACATGGAATTCAAGGGGTACGGCAACCCCGGTTGAATTCCCCAAGGAACCCCTTGCCAGGGATCCCGCGCCGACGGATATTGGGACGCATTCTCGACCTGCGGCCCCGCAAGGCCAAAGGCAGGCCCTGAACCTGGGCAACCGGCTGTCGTCGGTGCCGGGCGGTAGCCCTGGATCCCCTTAGGCCCGACCCATGGGAAGGGAGCACGCCATGTTCATCCGAGCCGCCATCCTCGCCGCCTTCGGCCTGGCCACCGCCGCGTCCGCGGGCGATTTCGGGCCCCTCATGAATGCCGCCCGGTCCACCTGGCCGGACCGGACGCGCCTTTCCGTCGTGGCGAACTACCGCCGGAGCGCGGGCGAGATCCAGGCCCTGGCGGAGGCCGCCGGCGAAGGCTGCACCATCGTCGTGCTGGACGTGGGGGACGGGGCGACCGACTACGCGCGGGTCCTCTACAACGAGACCCGCCGGATCCGGCCGGATTACCTGGTCCTCCTCCGGGACGATCCCTGCTATCCCGAGGGCGTCATGGACTCCACGGTGATCGTGCGCCGCCTGGTCCAGGCGGGCATCCCCTGCCTGGGCACGACCCCCGCCGCCATCCGCCAGGGCGCGACCTTCGCCGTGGGGCCGGAGACCGGCAACGAGATCCTCGTCAATCCCGAGGCCCGGGGCACCATCAACGTCACCCTGCCTCAGGGGCGGTCGGCCTCCCTCCGCGCGGCCCGGATCGTGATGATGGCCATGAAGTAAGTGCCTTCGGACACGTTCCCCGGGCGGGATCCCAAGTAGAATTCCAGGTGCCATCCACTTGGGGTCCACCATGAAGATCATCGGCATCGCCGCAATCCTGGCCGCGTCCTGCGCGCTGCCCACCCTGCGCGCCGCGGCCCCCGCCGTGGCCCAGGCCTCCCTGGAGGCCGAGCTCACCGCGAAGTACGGCCCCTCCCAGGCCCAGCGCGTCAAGCGCGGCCTCGCCCAGGCCGCGCGGCTCTGGCGCGCGGAGGACGGGGACCAGGCCGCCTTCGAGGCCTTCGCCCGGGAGCAGTTCGCCGGGGACCCCAAGGCCCTGGACGCGCTCTTCGGGCGGCTGGAGATGGTCATCGAGAGCCTCGAGGGCCACATGCTGGAGATCGGGCGCGATTTCCGGTGGCACGCCGAACTGGACCTGGGGCCCATGCTGCCCGTGGACGACATCCTGGCCGGCTACGACCCCGGGGCGCACTTCCAGGCCGACGCCTTCGCCAACAAGCTGGCCTTCGTGGTGCTGCTCAACTTCCCCGTGACCACCCTGGACCAGCGCCTGAAGGAGGGCGCCTCCTGGAGCAACCGCCAGTGGGCAGAGGCCCGGCTCGTGGACCGGTTCTCCTCGCGGATCCCCGCGGAGGTTAACCTGGCCATGGCCGAGGCCTCGGGCGCCGCGGAGCGCTACATCGCGGGCTACAACATCTGGATGCACCACGTGGTGGACGCCCAAGGCCGGCGGGTCTTCCCCGCCGGCAAGCGTCTCCTGTCCCACTGGAACCTGCGGGACGAGATCAAGAGCCAGTACGCCCAGGGCGCCGAAGGCCTCCAGCGCCAGCGGCAGATCCAGAAGGTCATGGAGCGCATCGTCACCCAGACCATCCCCGCGGTGGTGGTGGACAACCCCAACGTGGACTGGGATCCCTTCGCCAACACCGTCAAGCCCGCGGCCGTGAAGGATTCGGACAAGCCCGCCCCGGCCCTGAAGGTCAGCGCCGACCCCGAGCCCGACACCCGCTACGCGGTCCTCCTGCGCACCTTCCAGGCCGCGCGCAAGGCCGATCCCTACTGCCCCGCGGCGCCCACCCACATCGCCCGCAGCTTCGAGGAGGGCCGGCAGCTCCCCGAGGCCCGGGCCATCGGGATGCTCCAGGAGGTGTGCGCCTCGCCCCAGGTGGCCCAGGTGGCCCGCCTCATCGAGAAGCGCCTGGGCCGCAAGCTCGAGCCCTTCGACATCTGGTACAACGGTTTCCGCGCCGGCGCGGGCCTGGACGAGGCCAAGCTCGACGCCATCACCCGCAAGCGCTTCCCCACCGCCGAGGCCTACAAGAAGGAGATGCCCACGCTCCTCAGGGGGCTGGGCTTCACCCCCGAGAAGGCGGCGTACCTCGCCGGCAACATCGAGGTGGACCCCGCCCGGGGCTCCGGCCACGCCATGGGCGCGGCGCGCCGCGCGGACCACCCCCACCTGCGCACCCGCGTGGGCAAGGACGGCATGGACTACAAGGGCTTCAACATCGCCATCCACGAGAACGGCCACAACGTGGAGCAGACCTTCTCCCTGAACGGCGTGGAGCACCCGCTCATGGCCGGGGTGCCCGCCACGTCCTTCACGGAGGCCCTGGCCTTCGTGTTCCAGGCCCGGGACCTGGAGCTGCTGGGCCAGCCCGCTCCCACCGCCCAGGACAAGGCCCTGGGCGTCCTCAACGACTTCTGGGGCACCTTCGAGATCGCGGGCGTGGGCATGGTGGACACCGCCGTGTGGCACTGGATGTACGACCACCCCCAGGCCACCCCCGCCCAGCTGCGGGAGGCCACCCTCGCCATAAGCCGCGACGTGTGGAACCGCTACTACGCCCCCGTCTTCGGCCAGAAGGACTGCGTGCTCCTGGGCGTCTACAGCCACATGGTGAGCAGCTTCCTGTACCTGCCCGACTACCCCATCGGCCACATGATCGCCTTCCAGATCCAGCGCCAGGTGGACAAGACCGGCGACCTGGGCGGGGAGTTCGAGCGCATGGCGCGCCAGGGCCGGCTCACCCCCGATCTGTGGATGATGCGCGCCACCGGCAGCCCGGTGGGTCCCGGCGCCCTCCTGGAGGCCACGGCCAGGGCCCTCGAAAGCTTGAAATAGGCAAACCCGCAGGATAATCGGGCCCGCCGGGTTTTTTCCGGGTATGGTTGATCCACGCTCTCGGGATTTCCATTCCTCGATTCCTTCCACCCGGCCGGTCCATGCTCCCAACCTTCAACCGACGCCGCGCGGCCCTGGCCGCCCTCGCCGCAGCCACGGTCCTGGGGGCCGGGGCCTACCTCAAGATCCGCCGGGACCTGAACAGAGCCCTGGCCGCCCCGGGCCGGCTCGAAGCCCCCCTCCAGCTCCTGCCCGTGCGCGCCGAAGGCCCCCTCGCGGAGCGCTGGGGGGGCGGCGAGGTGGAAGGCGTGGCGGCCACGGAGACCACCCTGGCCACCGCCGGGGCCGCGGGCCTCCGGGACGAGGGCGGGGAGATCGCCTCGGCCCTTCCCACCCTGCGCGTGGCCTGCGTCGCCCTGTGGCGGGGGCGCCTCGTGGCGGGGCTGGAGGCCGGGGGACTCTACCTGCGGGACGGCGCCGGGTGGCAGGAACTGGTGGCGGGCTTCGGGCCGCTGCACGTGCGGGCCCTGGCGGAGACGCCCGGGGGCGAGCTGCTCATCGGGGCCCGGGAGGGCCTCTTCCGGGCCGCCTGGGGGGCCCGCACCCTGCGCAAGCTGGACGGACATTCCGTGCGGGCCGTGGCCCTGGGCCCCGGGGGCCTGATGCTGGCGGGGGGCGAGGAGGGCCTGCGCCGCGTCGAACCGGCCCGGGCCACCCTCCTGCCCACGCCGGATCCCTGGATCGAGTGGGTGGGCTGCCCGGGCCAGGACGTGGCCGTGGTCACCCCCCTGGGCCTGGCCCGGGGGCCCCTGGGCGGCGCCCTCGCGGCCGTGCCCGGGGGGGAGGACGCCACCTCGGCGGCGGTGGCGGGGGAGGAGGTGCTCGCCGCGGGCGGGGGGCGGCTGCTGCGCTTCGGCCCGGGGCGCACCCGGGAGGACTTCCTGCCCGCGCTGCCCCGCAAGGTGCTGGCCGCCTCGGGCCTGGTGTTCGCGGACACGGACGCCGGGCTCTACCGCCGCACCCGGGAGGGGTGGGTCCTGGCCCGGCCGCGGCCCGCGGCCCTGCCGCCGGGCTCCGCCCACGTGGGGGCCCTGGCCTGGCTCGGGCCCCGGCTGGTGGCGGGGATCTTCAACGGGGGGCTGGCGGTGGGCGAGGCCCGGGGGGCGGAGTTCGCCTGGACCGCGGTGCCCGGGTCCCGCTCCTGGGGCGTCAACGCCCTGCTTCCCGTGGGCGGCGCCCTGCAGGTGGCGAGCCTGAGGGGCTCGGCCCGCTACGACGGCAGGACCCTCTCGGAGGCCGGCCCCGAAGGCGCCGCCTTCTCCCTGGCGGCCACCCGGGACGGGGTGGCGGTGGGCCTGGGCCAGGGGGTGCTCCTGCCCGGATCCCGGCTCCTGTCGGCCTTCCACGGCCTTCCCGGGAACCAGGCCCTGGCGCTGGCCTCGGGGGACGCCCTGTTCGTGGGCACCCCCACGGGACTGGGCGCGGTGGTGGGGAACCGCGTGGCCTGGCGCGTCACGGCCGGGGAAGGCCGGCTCCCCCACCCCTGGATCACCGCCCTGGCCCTGCACCGGGGGGACCTCTTCATCGGCACCTACGGCGGCGGCGTGGCCCGGCGCACCGCGCCCGCGGACCAGCCCCGGGCCCTGGGCACCTTCCAGGCCTTCCCCGAGACCGCGGCCCTCAAGGTGAACACCGGCTGCCTCGCCGAGGCCGCGGGCCGGCTCTACCTGGGCACCGACGGCGGGGGCCTCTGGCGCCTCGCCCCGGACGGAGCCCGCTTCGAACGCCTGCGGATCCACCTGCCCTCCCCCCGCGTCACCGCGATCCTCGAAGGCGCCGGCGCCCTCTTCGTGGGCACCGACGAGGGGCTCGCGCGCATTCCCCTGCCCATCCCAGACGAAGGAACCTGACATGCTCAGCCGATTCCGGGCCCTGCTCCTCCCCGTCCTCGCCATCCTGCCCCTGCGGGCCCAGGCGGGCCTCCTGGTGCCCACCAGCTCCGGCCGGCCCGATCCCAAGGTCCTCTCCCTGCGGGAGATGACCGTGGACATGGCCATCGCCCGGGGCTACGCCCGGGTCAACGTGCGCCAGGTCTTCGAGAACCACACCGCCGCCGTGCAGGAGGGCACGTACCGCTTCGCCCTGCCGGCCTCGGCGGCGGTGGGGGACTTCGCGGTGTGGGACGGCCTGGTGCGCATCCCCGGGGTCATCCTGGAAAAGAAGCGGGCCCGGTCCATCTACCAGGAGCTCACCCGCCAGCGCATCGATCCGGGCCTCCTGCAGCAGGGGGAGGAGGAGGACCGGGAGGCCGGCGAAGGCGCCCCGGCTTCGCGTCCCTCCGGGGCCTCGCTCTTTTCGGTGACGGTGGCCCCCATCCCGCCCATGGCCACCAAGCGCCTGGAGATCCAGTTCCAGCAGGAGGTCCCCCTCATCGGCGGCAGGGGCGAATTCCGCCTGGTGCTGCGTCCCCCCGACGCCGAGCCCACGGTGGCGGAGACCTTCACCGTCCGGGTCAAGCTGGAGGACGGCGCCTTCGAGGCCATGCCCTCCGGACTGCCCCTCACGGCCACGGCCGAAGGCGCCGGCTTCACGGGCACCCACGTGCGCCTGGACAAGGACCTGGCCCTGCGCTTCCGGCCCCGGGCCTCAGAGCCCCTGCGCCTCACCGCCTTCCGCAACCCCGAGGGCGCCCTGCCCGAGGGCCTCGCCCTGGCCCCCTGGGAGCGGCCCTCCGAGATCCCGCCCGAGAAGGACGGCTTCTTCCTCCTGGAGGCCCTGCCCGGAGGCGGCGCGGCCCCGGCGGAAACGCCCGCCGCGGCCCCCGGGGGCCAGTCCCTGGCCATCCTCTTCGACACCTCCCTGGGCCACCGCTGGGGCGGCCTGGAGCTGGCCTACGGCCACCTGGTGCGGGTCCTGCGGAGCCTGGGCCGGGAGGACCGCTTCGCCCTCATCCCCTTCGACCACACCCCGGGCGCCGGCGCGCTGCAGCCCGTCACCCCCCAGGCCATCGAAGCCCAGCTCACCCAGCTGCGCAACCGCCCCCTGGGCCCCGGGGCCGACCTGGCCCTGGCCCTGGCCGCGGCCCGCAAGGCCCTGGGCGACCACGGCCGGATCCTCCTGCTCACCAGCGGCCAGGGGCTGCTCCGCTCCAAGGCCCTCAAGGCCGCGGCGGGGCCCGTGCCGCTCTTCACCGCGGTGACCGTGGGCGAGGCCGGCGAGGCCCTGGCCGCGGCCTCGGCCCAGGTGCTCTCCCCCACGGCCACGGAGATCGAGGGGGATCTCTTCTTCCGCCAGGTGCTGGGCCCCGGCACCGCCGCCAAGGCCCGGCGCGCCGCGGGCGACGTGCCCTTCACCGCCGCCGGCGGGGAGCCGAAGCTGCGCGACATCTACCCCGTCCTGGTGCAGCCCCTGGCGGCCGGAAGCCTCTCGGGGTGGATCGGGCGCTACGGCGCCCCCGCCGAGAAGGTGCGCTTCGAATGGGCCTCGCCCCTCTTCCCCGGCGGCAGGGCGTCCCTGGACGCGGCCCTGCCCGCCAAGGCCCTGGAGGCGCGGGACCTGCCCCGGCGCTGGGCCCGGGCGCGGGTGGACGATCTGCTGCGGCGCATCGAGGCCGAGGGGGAGCGCCGGGAGTGGGTGGACGAGATCATCGCCCTGAGCAAGCGCTACAAGTTCATCACCCCCTACACGGCCTTCCTGGCCGCGCCCCGGTCCCTGCTGCGGCCCCGGCGCATCCAGCCCGGCGATCCCGTGCTGCGGGTGGAATGCGATCCCGGGACCCAATCGGCCACGGCCCTCTTCCCCTTCGGGCTGAGGCTGGACCTGGTGCGCCGGCCCGGGGGCAACGTGTGGGAGGGCCGCTTCCTGGTGCCCGAGGGCCTCAAGGACGGCCGCCACCCGGTGCGCATCCTCATGCGCGACGCCAGCGGGGCGCGGATCTCGGAAACCAAGCACTTCGTCCTGGACGGCAAGGCCCCCGACATCCACCCGGCCCTGCCGGCCTCGTGCCGGCCCGGCGAGGCGGTGCGCATCGCCGCCGCCGCGGACGACGACGTGGTGTTCCTCAGCGCCCGGGTGGGGGACGCCCCGCCCATCCCGCTGCGGTGGGATCCCGCCGAACGCCGCTGCGTGGGCCTGACGACCGTGCCCTACGGCGTCCAGGGCCCCGTGGAGGTGGTGTTCGAGGCGGTGGACGCAGCCAAGAACCGGGGCTTCGCCCGGGCGACTCTGGAGGTGAGGCCGTGAGGAGCAAGCGCGCGTTCGCCTGGATCCTTCCCCTGGCGGCGGTCGGGTTCGCCGCCTCCGTGATCCCCTGGGAGAGCATGACGGAGGGCGACTGGATCTACGCCCTGGCCACCCGGTTCGCCACGGTGGACGGCCACCGGGTCCACTACCCCACCCCCACCGCCGAACTGGCCCGCCTCCTGGAGGGCCGCGGCGATCCCGGGGCCCTGCGCCACCTGGCCGAGGCCCGCCTGTCCCTGGGCGACCGCAAGGGCGCCCTGGAGGCCATGGAGCGCTGGGCCCAGGCCTCGGGCCCCGCGGCCTGGGCGGAGACGGCCCGCTGGGAGGCGGCCCATTCGGAGCCCGCCGCGGCCTTCAAGGCCGCCGAACGGGCCCTGCCGGGCCTGGATCCGGAGGAGCTGCGCGCGCTCTGCGACGAGCGGGTGGAATGGGCCCAGGCCCACCCGGACCTGGCCGACGCCATCGCCCTGCGCAGGGCCAAGGCCGAACGCTTCCCCGACGACGCGGAGGCCCTGGAGGCCTGGCTGCGGGCCCTGGAGAAGGCCGGGCGGCTGGACGAGGCCGACCAGGGGCTGGCGGCCTCCCACGCCCTGCCCCCGGAGCGGCGGCTCCTGGTGCGCTCGGACCTCAAGGCCGACCACGGCGACGCCCGCGGCGCCTTCCTGATCCTGGACGGCGCGGTGACGCAGCCCTGGAGCTCCACCTTCGAACGGGCCTACGCACGGCGGGTGGACCAGGCCGCGGGCACCGCCCCCGGCGCCTGGCGGGCCACCCTGGAGACCCGCTTCGACGCGGGCGCCCTGGCGCGGCTCCACGCCTACCTCAACGGCAAGCGCCAGGCGGGCCTGGCCACCGAGCTCCTGCGCCAGGTGGAACGGCGCCACGAAAAGGGCCTGGACCGGAACGGCGAACTGCTCCTGTCGCGCCTCTACGCCAGCGTGGACGCGGTGCCGGAGGCCTTCCGCGCCGGCCTGGCCGCGGCCCACCTGGGCACCCCCGACCAGCAGACCGGGGACCTGGCCCTCCTGGCCCACCTGGCCCTGCGGGCCGGGGGCCGGCCCCTGGCCTGGGGCGCCTACAACGACGAGGCCTACCGCTGGGTGGCCGCGGTGGACCGCACCCCGGGGCTCTGGACCGGGGGGGTGTCCTTCCTGCTCACCGGGGTCCCCTGGAAGGAGACCCTGGACAACCTGGAATTCCAGGCCCTGCCGGATCGCACCTTCGCCACGGCCCGCGCCCTGGCCGACGCCCTGGCCCAGCGCGCCCCCAAGGATCCGGCCCTGCCCGCCCTGCGGGTGGCCATCATGGCCCGCCACGTGGAGCGGGGCGAAGGGGCCAAGGCCCTCGCCCTCCTGCCGCTGGTGGAGGGCGGGCCCGCGGCCCAGGCCGACGAGGCCCGGAACCAGGCCCTCCTGGCCGCGCGCCAGGTGGAGGTGCCCCTGGCCGAGGAACTGCGGCTCATGAAGGCCCGTATGCGCTACGCCGCCCCGGACCGCTCCCGGCCCACCCTCCAGGGCCGGGAGGAGGGCGGCTACCAGCCCGAGGAGCCCGACGCCTCCCGGGCCTGGGCCCGCCTGGAATCCGGCAAGCCCCGGGCCCGCGGGTACTACCGGCTCCTGGACGACTTCTCGGCCCGCCTGGACCAGCGGGACGGCTCCCACCGGGCCTCCGTGGACCTCATCCTCGCCGAGCTGGACCGCCTGCCCGACGCCGAGGAGCTGTGGATGAACCTGGCCTCGCGCCTGGAGAGCTGGAACCTGGACGACGGCCTGGGGCCGCGCTACCAGGAGGCCCTCAAACGCTTCCAGGACCCCGGCATCTGGGACAAGGCCGCGCGGTGGTACGCGCGGCGCAACTACCACGCCGAGCTGCGGACCCTGGCCGCGGACGTCACGGCCCGGTTCCGGGGCTCGGAGCTGTTCCGCCGATCCAACACCCACGTGACGGTGCAGGTGCCCGACCAGCCCCCGGTGGGCGGCGGCGTGCGCATGGTCCTGTGGGCGGACTGGGTCCGCCTCAAGGCCCTGGAGCGCTTCCCCCACAGCCCCCTGGTGTTCCGGGAGGCCGGGCGCCTCGTGACCCCCGCCCAGTGGCAGAAGGACTTCGATCCCGCCGCCGAGAGCAAGCGCACCTTCACCAAGGTCATCGTTCCCGAAGGGCTCCTGGAGGAGCGGCGCTGGGCCATCCTCTTCGCGGATCCCGCCCAGCGGGAGGCCTGGTTCGCCTCGGCCATGAAGCAGGGGACCCTGGAGACCCGCCTGGCGGCCCTGGAGGGCCGCAGGGACCGGACGCCGGTGGAGGACCTGCTGCTCTTCGAGGGCTGGGCCCGCCTCTCCCGCTTCGAGCGGGCCGTGGCGCCCGGCGAGAGCCTCTGCCGCAGCTACCCCGGCGACGGGGATTTCGCCCAGCGGCTGCTCTCCCTGCACCGCTCCCTCAACGGCCTCGAGGCCTCCCACGGGGCCCCGGCCCGGGCCCTGGTGGAGCGCGCCGCGCCCGCCCTGGAGAACCCCAACCCCCTGTGGACCGAACTGGGCGAGATGGAGGAGGACCGCGGCCGGGGCGCCGAGGCCATGGTCATCTGGCGCAACCTCCTGGCCCGGTCCCCCCGGGACCCGGCCCGCATTTCCGAACTGGCCACGCTGCTCTGGGACTACAACCACGACCGGGAGGCCCTGGACGTGGTGGAGGCCGGCCGCAAGGCCCTGGGCCGGCCCCGCTTCTACGCCTTCGAGACCGGCGTCCTGCGGGAGAACCTCAAGGACCTGGACGGGGCGGTGCGGGAGTACCTGGACGCCACCCGGCCCGAGGAGGAGGGCTACGATTCGTCCTTCGAGAACGACCAGCGTTCCCTGCGCCGCCTGGCGCAGCTCCTGGCCCGGCCCCGGGTGTACGCCCTGGTGGAGAAGCGCATCCGCGCCCTGGCCCCCGGCAACGCCGAGGACGAGCGCACCCTGGCGGCCTTCTTCCCCCTGGGCTCCATCACGCCCCCCGATCCCGGGCTCACCTGGGACGCCGACACCTGGATCGACGCCATGGACCAGCCCAACGATCCCGTGGGCCGGGAGAAGCGCCAGGCCGCCAAGGAGGCTCGACGGCCCGCGGAACACGACGCCATCGCCCGCATCGAAGCCCTGATGCTGGACAAGCTCAACGAAATGATCCCCCGGGCCACCGCCGCCGGCTTCCTGGACTTCGCCGGGCAGCAGGGCGTCTGGCGCATCGGGGAGCGCTGGCCCAAGGCCCGGGCCAAGGCCTTCGAAGGCGCGCTCATGGCGCGCCGGGCGGAGCTCGCCCCCGAGGAGGAGGAGCGCATCCGCCTGGAAATGGACCGGGCCCGGTTCCTGGCCGACAACGGCCGGGGCCAGGAGGCCGACGCCGTGTGGGCGGCCCTGGAGCCGCGCATCGGCAAGCTGCCCGAGGGCAGCGTCAAGCTCCGGGCCGAAAGCCAGAGGGCGGGCTATCTGGAGCGCACCAAGGGCGCCGCCGTCGCCGCCGCGGACTGGCGGCGCATCACGGCCCGCTACCCCTGGAGCCTGGGCCTCCTGGACGACCGCCTGGCCTTCCTGGACCGGGCCAAGCTCCCCGTGGAGGCCCTGGACCTCCTGGAGCAGACCGTGCCCCGGGCCGCCGCCGGACACCGGGAGAACCTCCTCCAGCGCCTCACCCAGGCCTCCCTGGCGGCCTCCGATCTCAAGCGCGCCCGCAGGGCCGTGGAGCAGATCCTGGCCTCCCCCGCCCTGGAGGACCCGCGCCGCCTGGCCGCGGTGCACCTCCTGGCCCGGCTTTCCTTCCGGGAGGATCCCGCCTGGGACCCCTTCCCCGTGGCCAAGGCCCAGACCCCCCTGCTCAAGCCCGAAGGGGTCGCCGACCTCTACCACGAACTGGCCCGGGCCGCCGATCTGGAGAACGCTCCGGCCCGCGGCGTGGCCCTCTGGATCGAGGCCCTCAACCGCCGCACCGAAAGGGCGTGGCTGGTGGCCGCGTCCCGTTCCACCCAGCGGGGCGGCAAGGGGCCCGAATTCCTGGCCTTCTTCGAGAAGCAGCACGAACGCAGCCCCCGGGACATGCGCTGGGCCGTGGCCGTGCGCGACATCAAGCGCTTCTTCCACGACGTGGACGGCGCGGTGGCCGCGGCCAAGGCCGCGGTGACCGTGCGCCCCGAGCAGGAGATCCTGTGGCGGGACGCCGCGGACATCCTGGAGCGCGCCGACCGCCTCCACGAGGCCGCGGACTACCTGGAGGGCTGGAACCGGCCCCGGCCCGCCAGCGAGGACGTGGCCAAGTGGCGCTCCGAGCTGTACGCCCGGGCCGGCGACCCCGCCCGGGCCCTGGCCGTGGAGCAGGACACCCTCAAGGCCCTGGCCCGGGAGGGCTCGGCCGACCCGCAGGAGACGCGCCAGCGCCGGGCCCGCGCGGCCCAGCGCCTCTTCCACAGGGGCCTGCCGGCCATGGCCGTGCGGCTTTACTCGGCCAAGGGCGACATCGGCCCCCTGGCCGCGGACGGCGAGGTGCCCCTGGAGACCCGGGTGCAGATCGGCCTCCTCACCGGCCAGATCACCCGGGTGCTGGCCGTGATCAAGGACAACCCCCAGCTCCTGCCCCAGGCCGCGGCGGCCTTCGCGGGCCACGCCAAGCCCGAGCAGAAGGAGGAGGTGCAGGCCTGGCTCCAGCGGCTCCTCCAGCCCAAGGAAAGCCCCGCCCCCGATTCCCGGGCCCTGGACGCCTGGTGGCCCTTCATCGCGAACTCGGGCCTGGAGACGGGCCTGCGCGAGGGCCTCGCCCAGCGGCTCCTGGCCTCCCGGGGCGGCCCCTGGTTCGTGGATCCGCCCTACCCCTTCGTGCACCAGGTGGGCGAGAACCTCGTGGGCGAGACGCCGGCCACCGCCGGCCGCCCCGCCATGAAGACCTTCCGGGAACCGGATCTCGCGGCCCTCTGGGTCCGGGACCTGGCCCGCCGGGACCGGGCCGAGGAGCTCCTCGCCTTCGTGGAGCCCCGGTGGCAGGAACTCCTGGGCCAGGTGCGGGGCGCGGCGAACGTGGGTTCCACCTCCAGCCGCCAGGCCTGGACCTGGTGGCTGGACGACCGGACCGTGCTGGAGACCTGGGCCCGCGCGGCCGCGGCCCAGCCCGGGAAAGTGAAGGACCTTTCGGACGTGATGGCCGACCGGCGCCTCTGGGACCGCTTCTGGGTCCTGGGGGCCCGGGGCTGGTCCGCGGACACGCTGGTGGCCATCCTTCCCGAGGCGCCCCGCACCGCGTGGTTCCGCTTCTGGGCCCCGGCCCCCTCCTCCGACCCCGTGCTCCAGGCCCGCAGGGGCGTGGTGGAGCGCGTGGACGCGGCCATGGCGCGCCTGGTTCAGGGCGCCGCCGGCGCCGCGGACGATCCGCTCATCGACAAGCTGCGGGGCCCCCGCACCGTGGGGGACGTGCTCGGCAAGGATCCCCGCTGGATCTGGCCGGAATTCATCCCCCGCCGGGACGGCCGGGGCGACCTGGCCGAGAAGGGCGATGACCGCGTGGCCGGCCAGGGCGTGGACCAGGGCCGGGTGCCCGGCGCCCTCTGGGGCGAACGCCCCGGGGAGGCCTGGTACGTGCTGGAGGCCCTGGCCCGCTACCGCAAGGGCGACCCCACGGCCCCCTACCTGCCCCTGGAATCCCCCCAGCGGGGCGCCGAGACGGCGCGGGCCCTGCTGGCCATGCGCCTGGCCCGGGCCCTGGGGGACCTCCCCCTGGCCCTGCGTGTGGCCGAAGGGCGGCCCGGTCCCGTCAAGGACCGCGCCTGGGTGGAGGGCAAGCTGAGCCTCCTGGCCGCCGCCGACCGCAAGCAGGAGGCCGCGGACGCCTTCCGCGCCTACGTGAAGGCCATCCAGTCCGGCCTCACCGACGCCGATTTCCAGGACCTCACGGTGCTCAGCACCCGCCTGGGCCTGCCCGGCCCCCTGGAATGCCTGGACGCCTCCCGCCCCGTGGGCCCGGTCTTCCTGGCCTACCTCCAGGACCAGCGCACCGAGGCCGCCCGCGCCTTCCACACGGCGAACCCCGTGGACTTCCGCACGGCGCTCCACCGGCGCTGGGCGGGCCGGGAGGCCCAGCTCACCCGCGCCCAGGCCCAGTACTGGCTCCGCGAACTGTGGGCCACGGGCACGGCCCCGCTGCCCCCCGTGGTGCTGGCGAAGATCGGCCCCGTGTGGCCCTCGGCCTGGGCCCACCTGGGGCGGATCGTCACCCCGGAGCGCCCCGGCGCCATCGCCGCCCTGGAGAAGGCCCTGGACCCGGCCAACCATGCCCCCGCGCTCCTGGCGGAACTGGTGCGGCCGGACGCCGACGATGCCAGCCGCCTCCTGGCGGTGCGCATCCACCTGTCCCGCAACGAACTGGA
This sequence comes from Mesoterricola silvestris, assembly GCF_030295405.1. Taxonomy (GTDB): domain Bacteria; phylum Acidobacteriota; class Holophagae; order Holophagales; family Holophagaceae; genus Mesoterricola; species Mesoterricola silvestris. The sequence goes on from NZ_AP027080.1 coordinate 4,001,076, forward strand.
ACCCGCCCTCGCCCAGGTGGACGCCATGCTGGCGGAAACCGGCCGCATCGGGAACCTGGTTTTCGATATGACCCCGGCCCCGGAGGACACCGAAGGCGGGGAGGCCACCAACGAAGCGCCCGCCCAGAGGCCGGACCCCATGGGCCGCCTGGAAGGCTGGCTCGTCCCCTTCAAGGCCGTGGGCCGGCAGAAGCCCGTGGAGGAACGGTACCTCAAATTCCTGGCCGGCCAGCGCCGGGAGGGCGAAGTGCCGCCCGCGTCCTGGAGGCTGGCCTTCCGGCTGACCCCGGCCGCCGAGGCGCCGGCCCTGGCCCGGGAATTCGAGGAGGCCTGGTTCCGGGGCGAAGTGGCCCCCTGGTCCCTGGGCGAAATCCTGGAGACCGCGGCCCCCGTGGTGCCCCTGGAGGCCCGGCGCTGGCTTTCGCGCATGATCGATTCCCACACCTACTTCCAGGCCCGCCAGCGGGCCGGGATCCTCGAGAAGCTCAAGCTCAGGGCCGAAGCCGCCGCGAGCCTCCTTGCCTCCCGGCGAACCGACGCCTGGACCGCCCGGGAGGACGCCATGGCCTTCGATGTGTGGCGCAGGCTCACATCGCCGGGGGCGAAGGCCCCCGAATACTGGACGGGCGCGGCCGCCGTGTGGACGGGCCCGGTGTCCCTGGGCGACCGGCTCAAGGCCCACGGCCACGACGTCCTGGCGGCCCGGGCGGCCCTGCGCAGCCTCGCCCCCGGGGACGAGAACGCCCTGGCCCGGGTCCAGCGGGTCCTGGAAAACGACCGCCCCTGGGCCCGGGACCTGGACGGGGACCGCGCCCTGCTCCGCCTGCGCGCGTCCCGGAGCCTGCTGCCCCGCTCCGCCGCGGCCGCCCAGCACGCCCTGGGCCCCGTGGATCCCGAGGCCCTGGCCCGGATCCTGGCGGCGCGCCATTTCAAGGCCGCCGACATCAACGCGGCCCTGGGCGACGTGGCCCGCATCTCGGCCCGCGCGGGCCGCGAGGCCCTCACCCGCCGGACCCTGGCGGTCCTGGCGGACCGCAATGCCGCCGGCCTCAAGGCCCTCCAGGCCGAACTGGCCCCGGCGGCGGGCCGGGCCGAGGCCTTCCGCATGGAAGGGGGCCGGCCCGCCCCCATCCGCCCCCGGGACCTCACCTGGGCCCTGCTCACGAACGTGCTGAACAAGGAGGGCCGCCCATGAATCCGCGCGCGCTGCCGATGCTCCTGGCCGCGAGCCTCCTCGCGGCCGAGGCCCCCCTGCCCCTCCCCGACGCGCCGCTGCGCCTGGTCATCCCCGATGCCCAGGCCTTCGACGCGGCGCTCACGGGCCACTTCCGGCGCTTCCTCACCGGGGATCCCCGCGACGGCGAGCCCGTGACCGCGGCCTGGCGCCGCAGCCGCGTGGGCTCCAAGCTCGAGGACCAGTGGCAGCGGCTCTCCCCGGACCTGCCCTGGACCTGGAAGCAGATCCTCCAGCTCAAGCCCCGGTCCCTGGGCCTGGCCCTGCTGGAGGTGGGCCACCTGGAGGCGGTGCTGGTGGTGGACACGCCCCTGGCGCAGCTGCCCCTGGCCCTGCCCAAGGGCACCCCGAAGAACCACGGCGGCGTGGCCTACGCCCTGGTGACCCGGGGCGCCGCCGACGGCTCCGGGGACAAGGACCGGCGCATGGGCCTGGCCTGGGCGCGCATGGGTCCGCGCCTGCTCCTGGCCACCAGCGAGCGCGCCCTGCTCCTGGCCATCACCCAGGCCCAGGCGGGCCGCGGCCTCGAACCGCCCCTGCCGGGCCTCGTGGCCATGGAGCTGGACCTGGACGCCCTGCGCAAGGACCGGTACTTCCGCCGGGAATTCCTGTGGCCCGAGGGCCCCGAGCGGGGCCGGGTGAAGGTGGCCCTGCGCAGCGAGGGCGGGCGCCTTGTGGAGGTGCGCCGGGGCGGCGGCGACGCGCGGCCCGGGGTCTTCACCTTCCAGGCCGCGGGGGGCGCCCAGGGCTGGGAGCCCGACGGCTCCGGCTTCTGGACCGCCTTCCGCCGGGGCCTGCTGGAGCCCCTGCCCCAGCTCCAGGACCGGCCCGTGCCGGCCCTGGCGCCCCTGCCGGAGGCCGCCGGCGCCGGCGACCCCTACGCGGTGGACCTCACGAAACCGGTCGCCGTCCCCGGCGGCGCCCAGGGGGAGGAGGGCGATCTCCTGCCCTGGAAGGCGCTCCTGGCCAAGGTCCCCGTCCCCAGCTGGGGGTTCTGGGTGACCCCCGACGGGGTGCGGCGCCTGGCCTTCCCGTGGCCGGAGGCCCGGGACGCCGAGTTCCTGGAGCTGTGCCGCGCCACCGGGGAACGCCGCGCCGGGCGCGCCACGGTGGCCAAGGTGGGCCCGGCCTCCGAGATCCGCGTGGGCCCGGGCCTGCCGGCCCTGGCCCTGCGCCGCGCCGGCGCCGTGCTGTGGGCCGCCCCCAGCGCCCGGGACCTGCAGGACGTGCCCGTCCCCAGGGCCGACGCCGCCCTGGTGCGGTGGGCCCGGGTGGACCTGGACGCGGTGCGGGCCGAGAAGGCCCGCTGGGCCAAGGCCGAAGGCCCGGCCCGGCCCGAGCAGGTGCGGCCCCTCTCGGACCAGGTGCTGGGCCTGCTGGGGTGGATCCCCGGCACCCGGAGCCTCGCGGTGGAGCGGCGGCGCACCGGGGACGGATGGGAGGAGCGGGTGACCTTCGGCGGGGCCCCTTGAGGGGGCTCCTCCTGGCGCTGGCCCTGACCCTCGGGGCCCGCCCCCCGGAACTGGCCACCTGGCGCCTGGAGGGCTCCCGCGTGGAGGCCGAACCCCCTTCGGGCGACGCGCCCCTTCCCGTGGGCTCCCTGCAGAAGCCCTTCGTGGTCCGGGCCTGGGCCCGGAGCCACGCGGGCCCCTCCCCGCGGTTCCGCTGCCGGGGCTGCTGGCTCAAGGCCGGCCACGGGGAGCTGGGCCTGGCCCGGGCCGTGGCGGTGTCCTGCAACGCCTACTTCCTGGAACTGGCCCGGCAGACGCCCCTGGCGGACCTGAAGGCGGCCCTGGCCGCCGAAGGGTTCGCCCCGGCGCCCCTGTCCCCGGAGGACGCCGTGGGCCTCGCGGGCAACCTCGCCATCCGCCCCTCGGCGCTCCTGGAGGCCTACCGGCGCCTGACCCTCACCCCCTGGCCGGAGGGCGAAACCCTGCGCCAGGAGGTGCTGCAAGGCCTGAGGGAGGCCGCCCTCACCGGCACCGCGGCGGGCCTCGGGCACCGCGGCTTCTGGGCCAAGACGGGCACGGTGCCCGCCCCGGACGGGGACCCCCTTTCCACCTGCGGCCTCGCCCTGGCCGTGGACGACACCGGCTGGGCCGTGCTGGGCCGCCTGCGCCCGGGCACCGGCAGGGAGGCCGCCACGGCCCTGGCCCCGGACCTGGACCGCTGGCGGCCCTGGGCGCCCCGCCGCGGCCCGCGGCGCGCCGGGGCCGTGCCCTCGGGCCTCGCGGCCGCGGTGCGGGTGCGGCTCTTCGAGCTGCTGGGACCCCGGCGCTTCCAGGTGCGCAACCTGGGACCGGACCCCGTCCCCCTGGGCCCGGGCCACCTGGGCCCCGGCGCCTCGGCGCCCCTGGCCCCGGGGATCCCCGTGGGCCCCGGCCTCCTGGAGCTCTCCGCCCCGGGCATCCGCCGGCGCATCCAGGGCGAAGTCGCCCTGCGCTCCGGCGTCCCCGTGGCCACCCTCGCCCCCCGGGACTACGTGGCCGGCGTGGTGGACGCCGAACTCCCCGGCGGCAGCCCCGCCCTGCGCGTGGAACTGGGCGCGGCGGTGCTGCGCTTCCTGGCCCGGGGCCCCCGCCACCCGGGCGCCGACGTGTGCGATTCCACCCACTGCGCCTACTTCGTGGGCCGCGGCCCCCGCCTGGACTGGACCGACCCCGCCCGCGCCGCGGCGCTGCCCGGGGAGCCCCGGGGCCTGGACGAAGCCGCCTGGTCCGCCATCCAGGAGGCGGCGCGCTTCCCCGGCCCCGACCAGTGGACCGCCCACTGCGGCGGCCAGCCCCTTTCCCCCCGCTTCGTGTGGGGCTCCGGCGGCGCCGCGGCCCCCCCCTGCCCCCGCCACCCCACCCCCGCCGCCCCCTGGACCCGCACTTGGACCGCAGCCCAGGTGGCCAAGGCCTTCGGGTCCCCCGTGGAGCGCATGGAGACCGGCGAGGAGGACGGCACCTGGGTCCTGAGGCTGTGGCAGGGCGGCGGCGTCCGGACCCTGCGCTTCGACCCGGCCCACCGCCTCCTGGCCGGGGCCCTGGGCTGGGACGCCCTCCCCAGCCCCGCCGACGCCGTGGAGGCCGTGCCCGGGGGCTTCCGGGCCCGGGGCCGGGGCCAGGGTCACCGGGTGGGGCTGTGCCTGGCGGAGCCCTGATCCTGGGATCGATCCCTGGCACTCGGCTCGATCAGAACCGATTCTCTTTCCAATTGCACCTATCCCTTTTCATCCCATTCATCGGCGTTCATCCCTGTTACGCAGGGCCAGCGATGGCCTGGGTCGGCGCACGCATTACCCGCATGCGCCGACGCATCCCAGCTTTGGCCCTGCGGAACAGGGATGAACGCCGATGAATGGGATGAAGGAGATGAAGACGAACCATCCCTGCGACGAACGCGGGGTAGGTATCGCTCCTAGCGCTTGGCCCACTCCATGAGCGCGAGTTGCGCCGCCGATCACTTCTTAATCAGCGCCCGCCGCGCCACTCCTTCCCGCAGGCCTCCACGATGAGCTGGCGGTTCGCGGGCTGGCTGATCCACCAATTGGCGAAGGCCCGGCCCAGGCGCTGCCCGGCTTCCACGTCGCTGGGCCAGTGGACCCCGGCCATGACCCGGTCGTCGCCCAGTTGCCGGCCCCGCTCCAGGAGGGCGGGCCCGTGGGCCGGCACGAACTGGGCCAGGATCCGGGCGTAGAGCACGCCCACCGCCGCGTGGGAACTGGGGTAGGAGGGGGTGGCCTCCAGGGGCACGGCGGGGGTGATGGCCGGGAAGGTCTGGTAGGGCCGGGGCCGGTCGAAGGTGCCCTTGAGGGATTCCAGGATGGGCAGGAGCTCACCGCGGGCCTGGGCCATGAGGGCCTCCGTGAGGGGGTGGGCGGAGATGTCGAAGGTCTCGTCCAGGAGGCTGGCGAAGCACCCGATGCCGGGGTGGGCGTCGGCCAGGGCCCGGCTCACGTCGGCCTGGGTGCGGGAATGCTGGAGCCACATGGTGACGCCCAGGTCCTGCAGGGCGTCCGGGGTGCCCGGCTGGGGATAGAGGCCGACGACGGACACCCAGTCCGGGGTGGCGGCGGGAAGGGGCGCGAGGGCCGCGCAGGCCAGGGCCAGGGTGAGGAAGGGTACCAGGTGCGAGCGTTGCATGCTGTCCTCCGCAAAGAGGGGGAGAGTCTGCCACCCCCGGGCGCGGAAGTGAACATAATTATTGTTATTATTAATACTTATAATTATATCGTAAGGGACCGGGCAGAAAATCCTGGCCCGAAAAATGCAAGACCGGGACATGTTTACCCATCCCCTTCAAGCAACGGCCCCTTCGGCCTTCCCCGCGGCGGCGGCCTCGAAGCCCACGTCCGGATTCGCGTCGGTGCTCGCCGCGGCCACGGCGGCGCCGGATCCCTCCGACGAGGAGAAGGCCCTCCAGGAACTCTTCCACATCCTCGCCTGCCTTTCCTGCGGCGTCGTGGACTACCCGGCCGAGACCAAGGCCGGCTCCAGCACCCCCGGCCCCTACCGCCGGGAGGTTGAAGCGCTCAAGGAAGTGCTGCGCCGGATCATGACCGGGAACGCCGGCCAGCCGGGCAAAAAGGGCTCGGGGGACGATCCGGCGGACCTGTCCCTCCAGGAGCTCTACGAGTCGCTCCCGCCGGAGGTGCGGAACCTGCTCATGCGCGCGTTCCCCAAGCTCCAGGACATGCTGAGGGCGGCCTCCGGCGAGGGGACCTCCAGTTCGTCGTAGTACTCGCACCGGTCCGCCAGGTCCCCCAGCACCACGCCCAGGGCCGCCCAGGGCGCGGGAGCCAGGGCCGGCACCACGAAGCCCGCGGCCACCCGCGCCGCGCCCAGCAGGGGCCGCAGGCCGCGCCCCTTGCGGGCGAAGTGGGCCTTGCGCCACCCGTAGAGGAGGAGCTTGAAGGCGCCGGCGCCCACGGCCAGGGGCGCGGAGCCCCCGAGCACCGCCGCCAGGTAGATGCCGTTGAGCAGGGCGTGGGCGCTGTGCAGGTTGAGGGGCGGCACCTTCATGGCCACCCGGTACACCCGGTCCACGGCGAAAAGGGCCGCGAAGCCCGCCGCGGCCGCGGCCCAGGCCGGGACCCGGCCCAGGAAGGCGGCGGCGCACAGCGCCAGGAAGAGCGACGCCAGGGCGATCTCCCGGCTCAGCCAGGAGCCCCGCAGGTTGAGCAGGGCGCGCCAGGCCCGCCCCGGGCGGCCCAGGTGCAGGGCGCTGAGGGCCATGGAGGCCGCGCCCGCGGCCAGGAAGGGCCAGGGGTGGGGGAAGGGGCCGCCCGCGGCCATGCGGGCCGTGAGCACGGCCAGGATCGTCGTGAAGGCCACGAGGGTCCATTCGCCCCGCAGGGTGATGCGGGGTTCGGGCACCCGCAGGAGGCCCTCCAGGAGCCCCGCCGGCGGGGGCGGGGCCGCGAAGCGCGGGGCGGCGGGGTCGCCGTCGATGCGGATGCCGGGGCCCAGCTCCCAGCCCGGGAGCCCCAGGGGCGCGGGCCCGGCCTGGGCGCGGGGTTCCAGCTCCAGGGCCTCCACGGGGCACCGGGCCACGCAGGCCGGCTCCTCCCGGTCCGGGCAGAAGGTGCACTTCTCCACGGTGCCGGTGGTCTCGCTGAAGCGGGGGGCCCCGTGGGGGCAGGCCCAGGTGCAGTAGCGGCACCCCATGCACGCCTCCTGGCGCAGGGTCACGGCGCCGGTGGCGGGGTCCTTGGCGTAGGCGTCCGCGGGGCAGTTGGCGAGGCACGCGGGTTCGTCGCAGTGGTGGCAGGCCAGGGACAGGTGGAAGACCGGCAGGTCCGGGCGGCGGTGGGGGTTGAAGGTGTGCACGGTGCGCCAGGGCCGGGTCTGTTGGGCGCGGTTCTCCATCCAGCAGCCCAGGACGCAGGCTTCGCATCCGGTGCAGCGGTCCGCGTGGAAGAGGAAGCGCCGGGCCGTCACGGGGCCTTCTCCACGTCCACGAGGTTGTCGTGGAAGGCCGCGCCGTGGGCCATGTCCGTCTCCCGGCCCAGGGACAGGAGGTTCACGGAGCCCCCATGCTCGGCCCCGTAGCCGTTGTGGGCCACCACCACCCCCGGCAGGAGGCTCAGATCGAGGTTGGCGGGCAGGAACAGCTCGCCCCGCCCGTTGAAGACCCGCACCCGGTCCCCCTGGCGGATGCCCCGGGCCGCGGCGTCCCCGGGCCCCAGGTGGAGCCGGGGCCCCGGGTCCCGCAGGCAGGACAGGGTGACGAACTGGCTGTGGATGGCGTTCTTGTGATTGGGGGTGAGGAGCGTGAGGGGGTAGGCGCCGGGGCTGGATTCCAGGGGGGCGGAATAGCCCGGCAGCGGGTCCACCTTCCACCGGCGCGCGGCCTCCTCGGAGCGCAGCTCGATGCGCCCGGAGGGCGTGGGGAAGGCCAGGTCCGCGAAGGCCACCTCCTCGCACCCGGGGGCCAGGACGGGCCCCTCCCGCAGGGCGTCCAGGGTCAGGCCCGGGAAGCGCCCCAGCTTCGCCTCCAGCCAGGCCTCCTCCGCGCCGGGGGCCACCAGGCCCGCGGTGTCGAGCCCCATGCGCCGGGCCAGGTGCCAGAGGATCTCGCTTTCGGGCTTCACCTCCTCGGGCGGCTCCACCAGCTTCGGGCGGATCTGGAGGTAGGGGTGCCAGTAGGCCCCGATGACATCGGTCTGCTCGAAGAGGCTCTTGGAGGGCAGCACCAGGTCCGCCTCCCGGGCGGTGTCCGTGAGGCGCTCGTCCACCACCACCCGGAACTCCAGGGCGCGGAAGGCTTCGCGCACCCGCGCCGTGTCGGGGTTCTGGCCCACGGGGTTGCCCCGCTCCACCCAGGCGGCGCGCAGGGGCGGATCGGCCTGGGCCGCCATGTCACTGCCCAGGCGGGCCGTGGACAGCGACACCCGCACCACCCCGTCGGGCACCTCGGGCGGGAAGAAATCCAGGGGGTCCTTCACGGCGCTGAACACATCGGACTGCAGGTTCGCGTACACCCAGCCCGCCCCGGGCCGGCCCAGGTTCCCGGTGATGGCCAGCAGGGCCAGCAGGGCGCGCATGGTCTGGCCGGAATTCGTGTAGCGCTGCATGCCGAAGCCCGCGCAGAGGGTCACCGGCTTGACGGTGCCCAGGTCCCGGGCCAGGGCTTCCACCTCCCGGGCGGGAACCCCGGTGACCGCCTCGCAGCGCTGGGGGGTCCAGGCCTCCACGGCCCGGGCGTAGTCCTCGAAGCCCAGCACGTGGGCGTCGATGAAGGGCCGGTCCACCAGCCCCTCCCGGATGAGCACGTGGGCCAGGGCCAGGGCCAGGGCGGCGTCGGTGCCGGGCCGGGGCTGCACCAGGAGTTCGGCGCGTTCGGCGGTGCCGGTGCGCCGGGGATCGATCACCACGAGCCGGCCCCCCGCGGCCAGGGCCTGGTCCACGAAGCGCATCTGGTGCACGTTGGTCTCGGCGGCGTTCTTGCCCCACATGAGGATGAGGGCCGCGTTGGCCAGGTCCCAGGGGGCGTTGTGGCGGTTGTCACCCAGGGTGAGCCGCGTGGCTTCCAGGCCCGCGGGCCAGCACAGGTCGCCGTACGTGGTGGTGCACCCGCCGAAGCGGCGCCAGAAGGCCATGGAATTGCCGTTGAGCAGGCCCTTGGTGCCGCTGCCGGCGTAGTGCATCACCGCCCGGGGGCCGAAGCGCTCCCGGATATCCAGGAAGCGCGAGGCCATGAGGTCCAGGGCCGCGTCCCAGGCCAGGGGGGAGAAGGCGCCGTCCTTGCCGCGGACCAGGGGCGTGAGCAGCCGGGAGCCGGGCTCCACCCGCTCCAGGTAGCTGAGCCCCTTGAGGCAGGGCCCTTCGGGTGTCGCTCGGTTGCCCGGATGGGCATCCAGGGCGGTGATCCTTCCTTTTTTCACGGTGACCCGGAGGCTGCAGGTGCTGTAGCAGTTGCGGGGACATGCTGACGTGAAGACGGGCATCCAGGCTCGCTTGGGGTTTCCCTTGGCCGGGCAATTCCGGCAAACTAGGGGGATGACGAAATCGTACTACGCCGGCCAGGAAGTTGATGCCCCTTGTGGGAGATGCAAAGGGGAAACGCGGCACATGATCCTGTCCATCACCGATGGCGTGCCGGAAAAGCTCATCTGCTCCACCTGCAAATCCGTGCACAAGTTCCGCGCCGAACGCCCCGCGCCCGCTCCCCGCCCCGCCCGGGCCACGGTGGCCACCCGCACCGCCTCCCCCCGCAGCGCCGCCTCGCCCTCCCGCTTCCACGAACTGATGCTCGAGGAGCACGCCGGCACCCGCTCCCTCCCCTACGCCGTCTCCCAGAAGTGGGAGGAGGGCATGTGGATGGACCACCCCAGCTTCGGGCTGGGCCGGGTGCAAAAGCGCACCGGGCGGAAGGTGGACGTGCTGTTCCGGGACGGGCTCAAGACGCTGGTGAGCGCCTAGAATCGTACGTGTCCCAGACGTTCGCCCCGTTTCGTCATCGCCGGACAAGCCGGCGATGACGGGGATGGCGGGAGGGACGTTGGGGCTGTGCTACGCCCATTTTCTTCGTTGAGCGTTTGGGAATACGGAATGGAAGGGCTCTCCTGGGGGGCCCTGGCGAGGAGCGCGGCTATCCATGGGTTGATGGATTCGCTTCGCGAAAGCCCTCTCGGTGCCGGTGGGCGCCGACGCTGAGCGGTTGCCACATTGACTATTCAGCATTGGGGCGCGTCAACGTGCTCCTCGAAACACGCGAAGCGTGCCCCCCGGGTGGGTCGGGGCCAATGGGTGACGGCACAGGCCCATGGATGAGGTGAGAGCATTCCGTTGCTGCGGGCTTGGCCCGCAGCAACGAACCGGGGCAATGGTCCGGGACACGTACGAAAACGCAGTCGGGCTCTTAGTACCGAAGCACGCTGAACACGGGCAGGCCCTTCAGTTTTTCGCGGCCCGCCAAACCAACCATTTCGATGAAGAGGGTGAGCGCCACGGGATGGGCGCCGGTGCGTTCCACGATGTTGCGGGCGGCCAGGGCGGTGGCGCCGGTGGAGAGGATATCGTCCACGATGAGCACCCGGTCGCCGGGATGGAAGGCGTCCTGGTGGATCTCCATGCCGTCGTGGCCGCAGGTGGATTCGTAGGTCTCCCGGAAGGTGGGGCGGGGGAGTTTGCCGGGGCGGCGGGCGGGCACGAAGCCCAGGCCGAGCTTGTGGGCCAGGGCAGAACCGAAGATGAACCCGCGGGATTCCAGGCCCAGCACGTGGGTGGGCTGCAGGGAGAGCACCGGCTCGGCCATGGCGTCGATGGCCCGGGCGAAGGCGGCGGCGTCGTTGAAGAGGGGCGTGATATCCCGGTACAGGACGCCGGGCAGCGGGAAATCAGGGACATCCTGGACGGAAGATTTGAAGTTCATGGTGCCTCGCTTAACGTCGGACCTCGAAAGGGTGGGGAAGTGATTGTCCACCCTCCACCACCCACCAGTCCAGCGTAGAAACGCGCGCGGAGGGGGGACCCGCCTCCAGGCGGTCCCTCAGGGCCTCCAGGCGGGACAGGTCACCCCCCGCCTCGCCGGTCACGGTTCCGTCGGGCTCGTTGCGTACCCAGCCCGCCAGGCCCAGCTCCCGGGCGGCGTCCAGGACGAACCACCGGTAGCCCACCCCCTGGACGCGGCCATGGGCGTGGAAGCCGGCCTTCACGGGGCGCCGTGGTTGAAGGTGCGGTCGAAGTCCTTCCTGCGGCCCATGACCTCGGGGCAGGCCAGGTCCAGCCGCAGGGGCGTGACGCTCACGTAGCCCGACAGGGCCGCCTCGGCGTCGCTGCCGGGCCCCTGGGCGTAGGTGGGGCCCATCTCCCCGCCGATCCAGAAGTAGGGGGTCCGGCGCGGGTCGGCGCGCTCCTCGACCAGGTCGTGGTACTTGCGGGTGTCCTGGCCGCAGAGGCGGAAGCCCCGGGGCTCGCCCTTGGGGAGGTTCACGTTCCAGATGCGGTTGGCGGGGAGCTCCATGGCCTCCCACCGCTCCAGGAACAGCCCCGCCCACCGTTCGGCCTGGGCCAGGTCCCCCTGGGGATCGATGGAGAAGGCCACGGACCGCGCCCCCTGCTGGCAGCCCTCGAAGGCCGCCCCCACGGTGCCGGAGTAGAAGACGTCCTCCCCCAGGTTGAAGCCGTGGTTGATGCCCGAGAGCACCCAGTCCGGCTCGCGCTTGAGCACGGCGCGGATGCCCACCAGCACGCAGTCCACGGGCGTCCCGGTGCAGGCGTAGCGGTCCCCCCCCAGGTCGTGGAGCCGCAGGATATCGTTCAGGCTCATGGCGCTGGACACCGCGGACCGGTTCCGGTCCGGAGCCACCGCCACGACCCGCCCGAACCGCGAGGCCACCCGGTGCAGGGCCGCCAGTCCCGGAGCCCAGCATCCATCGTCATTGGTTATGAGAATCAAGCGCTCTTCCATGCCCCCAGTGTAGCCCGGGAGAACACCGCTTGACCCGGGCGCGTAATCGTACTAGAATCGTTAGTTCACGGCGCGTGGCGCAGCCTGGTAGCGCACTACCTTGGGGTGGTAGGGGTCGGAAGTTCGAATCTTCTCGCGCCGACCAAAAGCAAATGAGGGCGGACCCCCAAGTCCGCCCTCGACTTTTATGCCCGTTTCAAGGATTGCCGGAGAAGATCACCTGGAGGTGGTGATTGGCCTGGCAGCTGCGGAGGGTGTAGTCCGTCATGGGACCCAGGGACCTCCCGTCCAGGAGGACGTCCACCACCCCCTGCCCCGCACCGGGCAGGAAGTGGAAGACCTGGTCCTGGCCGTAGGGGACGGTCTGGGGGGAGGCGGGCAGGATCTGGCCGTTCCCGGTGGCCACGGCGTCGAGGGTGAAGGTCTCCGGGGAGAAGGTGGCGGTCACCCGGTGATCCGCGGCCAGGTTCGACACCGGATAGGTGTCCACCGCCCCCAGGGAGACCCCGTCCAGCTGGACATCCTCCACCTTGAAGCCGCGCCCGGGCGTCACGTAGACGGTGACGCACTCCCCGGGGTTGGCGAAGGTCACCGCGGGCCCCACGGAGCCTTCCGGGCCCGAGACGCCCAGGACCGTGAAGCGTCCCCCGTCGTCGAAAACGGCGGAAACCACGTGGTTGGAGGTGAGGCGGGAGAAGGTGTACGAGGGGATCGGACCCAGGGCGACCCCATCCACCAGGACGTTCCCGACCCGCTTGCCCGCGCCGGGGATGAAGGTGAAGGTGGCGTCGGTTCCGTAGGCGAAGACCTGCGTCCCGGCCGGGGACACCGTCCCGGGGCCCGAGGAGGTGGAATGGACCGACAGGAGGTCCGTATCGAACTGCGCCGTCACCGCGAGGTTCGCGGCCACGGAGCCATCCGTGCGGCTGGCGGTAAGCAGGCCGTCGCTCCACTGGGTGAAGTGGTAGCCGGTGTCCGGGAGAGCGGTGACCGGGGTGCCGCTGCCGCCCAGGGCCACGGTCTGGGGCGTGGTGCCCGTGAGGGTGCCGTGGGTGCCCGCGGTGTAGGCCAGGGTGAAGGTGTCGGGAGCGAAGGTTGCGGTGACCGACAGGGCGGCCGCCACGGAACCATCGGTACGGCTGGCGGTGAGCAGGCCGTCGCTCCACTGGGTGAAGTGATAGCTGGCATCCGGGACGGCGGTGACCGGGGTGCCGGTGCCGCCCAGGGCCACGGTCTGGGGCGTGGTGCCCGTGAGGGTGCCATGGGCGCCGGCGGTGTAGGCCAGCATGAAGGTATTCGGGGCGAAGGCGGCGGTGACCGAAAGATTGGCGGCCACAGAGCCATCCGTGCGGCTGGCGGTGAGCAGGCCGTCGCTCCACTGGGTGAAGTGGTAGCCGGCATCCGGGACGGCGGTGACCAGGGTGCCGGTGCCGCCCAGGGTCACGGACTGGGGCGTGGTGCCCGTGAGGGTGCCGTGGGCGCCGGCGGTGTAGGCCAGGGTGAAGGTGTTCGCGGCGAAGGTTGCGGTGACGGACAGGTTGGCGGCCACAGAGCCATCCGTGCGGCTGGCGGTGAGCAGGCCGTCGCTCCACTGGGTGAAGTGGTAGCCGGCGTCCGGGACGGCGGTGACCGGGGTGCCGGTGCCGCCCAGGGCCACGGTCTGGGGCGTGGTGCCCGTGAGGGTGCCGTGGGCGCCGGCGGTGTAGGCCAGGGTGAAGGTGTTCGCGGCAAAGGATGCGGTGACGGACAGGTTGGCGGCCACGGAGCCATCCGTGCGGGTGGCGGTGAGCAGGCCGTCGCTCCACTGGGTGAAGTGGTAGCCGGCATCCGGGACGGCGGTGACCGGGGTGCCGGTTCCACCCAGGGCCACGGTCTGGGGCGTGGTTCCCGTGAGGGTGCCGTGGGCGCCGGCGGTGTAGGCCAGGGTGAAGGTGTTCGCGGCGAAGGTTGCGGTGACCGAAAGGCTGGCCGCCACGGAACCATCCGTGCGGCTGGCGGTGAGCAGGCCGTCGCTCCACTGGGTGAAGTGGTAGCCGGCATCCGGGACGGCGGTGACCGGGGTGCCGGTGCCGCCCAGGGTCACGGTCTGGGGCGTGGTTCCCGTGAGGGTGCCGTGGGCGCCGGCGGTGTAGGCCAGGGTGAAGGTGTTCGCGGCGAAGGATGCGGTGACGGACAGGTTGGCGGCCACGGAGCCATCCGTGCGGGTGGCGGTGAGCAGGCCGTCGCTCCACTGGATGAACTGATAGCCGGCATCCGGGACGGCGGTGACCGGGGTGCCGCTGCCGCCCAGGGTCACGGTCTGGGGCGTGGTGCCCGCGAGGGTGCCGTGGGCGCCCGCGGTGTAGGCGAGGGTATAGGCATCGGGGGCGAAGGTGGCGAGGATCGTGTGGTTCGCGGCGACGGCCGGGAAGGTGTAGGTGGCGGGGGTCCCCGCGGAGGATCCGTCCACGGTGACGTCCGCCAGGTGGTAGCCCGCCACGGGGGTGAAGGTGAAGGTGGCGTCCGCGCCCTGGGCCACGGCCTGGCTCCCGCTGGGCGCGATGCTCCCGCCGCCGGCGGCGCTGGCGTCGAGGGTGAAATAGGTGCCCGCGGCCAGGAGGGTCACGTCCTCGGCGGTGGTGAGCAGGGGATCGAAGACGCTCACGGGGGTGCCGCTGGTGGTGGTGGCGGAAACCTCGTCCTGGTAGGTCTGGGCCCCCAGGCCCGCGGCGATGGCCGCGCGGAACGTGATCGTCACGGTCGCCCCGGGGGCGATGGAGAACCCGGCCCAGGCGGGAGCCTGGTCCCCCGGCACCGGGGAGGTGGCGGGCACGGCCCCGGCGACGCCGGTGGTGGACAGGTAGGTGAATCCGGAGGGGAGGGTGTCCAGCACCTGCACGCCCGTGGCCGTGGAAGCCCCGGTGTTCTCCACCGTGATGACGTAGGTGGCGGTGTCGCTTCCGGTGAGGATCACCGTGGGGGTCGTGGTGCGGAGGCCCAGGCGCAGGCCCCCCACGCCGGTGGTAAAGGAGGAGGTGGCCGTGGCGGCCGAGGTGGCCGCGAGGCCCGCGGTGTCGGTGGCATTGCCCACGGCGGCGGGGAAGATCGTCACCTGGGCCGAGCTGGCGGCTTCCGCAGCCAGGGTGCCCAGGTTCCAGGTCACGGTTCCGGGAACGGCGCTGTACGTGCCCCCGGTGGAGGCCACGTACAGCGCCCCCGCCGGCAGCGTGTCCACCAGGGTGGCCGAGGCGGCGTCGGAGGTCCCGGAATTGGCGTAGCGCAGGGTGTAGGTGAGGCTTCCGATCACGGGGTCGCCGGAGGCGACGTTCACCGCGGGGTTCACGTTCAGGGTGGACCCCGAGATGGCGGTGATGCGGGTGGTCTGCCCCCCGACGCGCACGTACTGGTTCACGATGAAGGGCGAGGCGTCGTCCACCTGGAGGGTGGGGGTCCCGCTGGCGCCGGCCGTGGCCACGGCGCCCGGGTAGGGCGAGGTGGCGGGACCCTCCTTCACGACGCCGAGGGTGGCCTGGGCGCTGACGGTGCCCGTGGCGGACGCGGTCTTGGTGGCGGTGTTGGAGGCGGTGGCGGTGCCGGTTCCGGACAGGGGGGTGCTGCCCGCGGGCATGGGCTTCGGGATGCGGAAGGTGTAGCCGAGGGTCAGGCTGGTGCCGGGCGCGAGGGTGCCCACGGTGAAGACGGCGCGGTTGCCCGTGGCATCGAACCAGGCCGCATCGTCCCCGGAGGCGTCGGTCTGGGGGGCGCCCGCGAACGCGAGGGAGCCGGGGACGAAGCCGGTGCTGGCGGGCACGGCGTCGGCGACCTGGACGCCGGTGGCGTCGGCGCCGCCGTCGTTGGTGACCGTCAGGGTGCATGCGACGGCATCCCCGGGGGCCCAGGGGCCCGCCGGAACGAAGGCCTTGGCCAGTCGCAGATTGGGCAGGGGATTGAGGGTGACGTTCACCGTGTTGCTGGAGCGGGATCCGGCCGTCTGGGCATCGGACACCGTGGCCGCGTTGCCCAGGACGGTCTGCGTCGCAGGGAAGGTCCCGGAGGCGCCGGCCTTCATCTGGAAGGCCACCTGGGCGGAGGCGCCCGCGGCCAGGGCTCCCAGGTTGAGGGAAAGGGTCCCCCCCGAGACGGAATCCGCGGCGGCGGCGCCGTTGACCGTGGTGCTCCCGGCCAGGTAGGTGTAATAGGACTGCACGGGCAGCACATCGGTCAGGGTCACGCCCGAGGCCGCGCCGGTGCCGCCGTTGAGGGCGGTGAGCGTGTAGGTGACGATCTCGCCGGGGCCCGCCAGGGCCTTGTCGGCGGAGGCCGCGACGGTCACGGCGGGACGGAGGACCGTGGTGGTGGTGGAATCCGACGTGGCCAGGGTCTGGAGGCTGGAGAGGCTGGCGGTGTTCACCAGGGAGGTGATGCCCGCGGCCAGGGGGCTGTTCACGGCGGCGTTCACGACGAGGGAGCCCGTGCCGCTTCCGGCCACGGTCCCCGCGGCCTGGCCCGTGGAATTCACGGCGAAGGTGTACACCTGGCCCGAAACCGAGACCGGGGTGGCGCCCGCGCCGTTCAGGGTCGCGCTGGTGAAGGTGACGCCCGCGGGAAGGGTCTCCACCACCTGGGCGGAGGTGGCCGAGGTCTGGCCGGTGTTGGAGAAGAGGATCGTGTACTGGAGCGCGGTTCCGGGGTTGGCGGTGAGCAGGTTCACCTGATTGTCGATGACCAGGTTGGCCGGAGCGGTGTAGCAGAAGTACCCGTTGGACACGGCCAGCACCGTGCCGCCGCTGATGGGGTTGGGCGCGGTGCCGCCGAACTGCAGGTAGATGTCGTCGGTCTTGCCGGCGGTCTTTTCCGCGAATTCGAAGAGCCACAGGAACCGGTGTCCCTTCTGGAGGGTCCCGGACAGCGGCACATTGAAGGTGAGCTGGCCCTTGGAGGCGCCCGTGAGGGTGAAGACCGTGGGGGTGGAAAGGGAGGCGCGGGCGCCGGTGCTCTCGTTGTAGTCCAGGACGCTGGCCCGCACGTACACGGTGTTCCCGTTGGCGCGATCCACCCAGAAGTTGGTGGTGAGGGTGCCGGTGAGGGAGATGTCGCTGGAGGTGGCCGGCGCGTAGAAGCCCAGGTTGAGGGCGGGGTCGTAGGCGGTGGTGGAGACGGTGCGCTTCACGGCGAGGCCGGTGTCCGAGGCCACGGGGGAGACGGTGGAGGTCAGGTACTGGCTGCCGTCGAAGCCCACGTTGCCAACGGTGGTCTGGAAGTAGTAGTTGTTGCAGACGCTCCCCGTCTGGTTCACGCCCAGGAGGAAATTGTTGGACACCGGGGCCACGCCGCTGGCGGCCAGGGAGGCCGTGTCGGTGAGGGGGTTGGCGCCCGCGTAGCCCGAGGGGATGGCGAGGGTCACGGTCACGGAGCCGGTGGCGTTGGCGGCCAGGTCGGGCAGGTTCCAGGTGACGGTGCCTCCGCCGCCGGTGCCGCCGTCGCTGGCCGACACGAAGGAGAGGCCCGCAGGGATGGGGTTCGTGAGCACCAGGCCCGTGGCCGTGGCGTTGCCCGTATTGGCGTAGGAAAGGGTGAAGGTCACGGTGGAATTGGCCGGGACCGTGGCCGGGGAGGTCGATACCTGCACGGAGAGCACGGGGCGCGAGGCCGTGACGAAGACGCTGGCCGCGGCCGTGGCGGGCGAGGCTTCCACCGACGTGAGCGTCGCGGTGCTGGTGAGGGGGATGGCGGCGCCGGAGGGGAAGGGCGAATCCACCGTCGTCACCAGCGTCACCGCGTCCGGGCCTTCCCCGGCGGGGACGGCGCCCAGATTCCAGGTGACGGTGCGGGTGCCGGAGGCATAGACGCCCCCGCCCGAGGCGGACACGAAGGTCAGGCCCGTGGGCAGCACGTCCGCGAGCACCGCGCCCGTGACGTTGACGGGCGAGGGATTGGCGTAGGCCAGGGTGTAGGTCACCGTGTCCCCCGGCAGGGCGGCGGTGACGGAGGCGGTCTTCTGCAGGGCGAGGGCCGGCGCGCCCACCGACACCTGGGCGAGGCCCGTCACCAGACTCCCGGTGGAAGCCAGGACGGTGGCCCCGTCGGAATAGGTGCCCGAGGCCGCGGGGGCCGTGGCGGTGAAACTGAAGGCGCGGGTTCCCCCCGCCGGCACCGGAGCGGCCGCGAAGGTCCAGGAAAGGAGGCCCGAGGCCCCCCCGGAAGGCGAGGTCGCCGGAGCGCCCAGGCTCCCGCCGCCGGTGGAAACGTAGGCGAACCCCGCGGGCAGGGCGTCCGTGATGCCGGTGACGGTGAGGGCGGCGGCGGAGGTGTTGGTGACGGTGACGGTGAAGACGACGGGGGCGCCCGCGGTGACGGGGCCCGTGGCGGAGCTGGAGAGGGTGGCGTAGGGGGGCGGCGCGCCGCAGGTGTTGGTGAAGAGCGCGGTGAGGGGCCCGGGGGAGGCGGGATTGGCGAAGTCCTGGCCCGAGGCGTCCCCGGCCGTGAACCAGCTGAAGGTGCTGTTGCCGGAGGCGTCGGTGGCCTTGACGCCCACCAGGTAGCGGCCCTGGGGGAGCGTCGTGGTGTCCCAGGTGGCGGTCCAGGTGCCGATGGGGCTGTTGGCGGTGGTGGCGGTGCCCACGGGAACCCAGGGGTTGCCGTCATTGGCCAGGCCGTCGCCGTTGGCGTCGGCATAGGAATAGAACTGGACCGACGTGATGCTGGTGGCGCAGGCGCCGCTGGCGCAGGTGATGGCGCCGGTCACCGAGGCGGTGAGGGTCGCGGGGCCGCAGCCGCCGACGCCCACGGACTGCACCACGGGCTGGGGCGCGGCCGCCCCGCCCCCCAGGGAGATGGAATCGCCGAAGGGGGCGGGCTGGGTGGGATCGGCCAGGTAGACGTAGTCCCCGGAGGTGACCACGTCCTTCTGGAACGGATTGTTGAGGCTGTTGGAGGTGGCGAAGACGAAGGCCATGGGGGTGGACGGGGTGACCTTGGGCCCGCCCACGGCGGTGGCGTCCAGCATGGCCAGGGGCACCTGGAAGTCCAGGTAGTACTCGGAGGTGGAACCCGGCACCAGGGAGCTGCGGGTCATGCCGTAGTCCCAGACCGTCTCCGCGCTGCCGTTGGGCCAGGTGGAATCGGGGCTGTTGGTGCCGTGGAAATTCTGGATGGGTCCGCCGCCGTCGGAGGCCACGAAGGCCGAGGCGAACTGGTTCACCAGGTAGATGCCCGTGCCCGCCGTGGCGTAGTCCAGGGACTGGCTGAGGGTGGGGCTGTAGATGACGGAGACCCGGTCCACGGGGGTTCCGGGCCCTCCGGAGGAGCCGTTGAGCTGCACGGCGAAATCCCGGAAGCCGTCGCCGTTGATGTCGATGAGCACGGACCACAGGGCGGATTTCCAGGGGTCGGTGGTGCTGGCGCTGCCCGCGCTGGGGCCCGTGGCGTAGGTGTTGGGCTGGGCGGCCAGGCGGAAGCGGTAGAAGACCACCTGGCTGGCCCCGTCGTAGTACCAGAAGACGCTGGGCTGGGACTTGTCCGGGGCGCCGGAGCTGACGTTCACGTAGCTCTGGGGCGAGGTGCCGCCGTTGCTGGGGTCGGCGGTGGCGGGGTCGGTGAGCGAGGACCCTTTGCTGGTGTAGGTGCGCCAGGCGCCGGAGGCGGGCCAGGCCACGGGCTTCTGGCCCGCGGGGGCGGAGGCGTAGTTCGGCCAGGCCCCGGGGGCGGGCCAGGTGGCGCCCAGGACCGGGAGGGCCAGGAGGGAACCCAGGAGCAGGGTGCGCAGGTTCATCGGGCCACCTCCACGTTGACGGTCGCCATGGCCCAGCCGCCGCTGTTTTCGGCGGCCAGGGCGAACCCGGTGCTGGCGGACACCTGGACCGTGAGGGTCCGGATCGCGGTCACGTCCCCCAGGCCCTGGTCGAACCGGACGCGGTCGGCGCCGTCCACCCGCCAGGTCAGGGTCACCTTCCCGCCGCCCGCGGGGAGGGAGGCCGGGGAGGCCTGCAGGTCCCAGATGACCGGGGCCGCGCACAGGGGCCGCGCGACCCGGAACCCCACGGTGCGCAGCCGCTCCGTCTGGACCCGGGTGAACCGCGCCGAGGAGCGCAGGTGGCGGAGGCCGTCGTTCCAGGAACTGCCCCGCAGCGTGCGGGAAGGGGTGGCGAGGCCCAGCACCGCCTGGCCCCCGGCGGGGGCGCCCAGGTATTCGGGCTGGTAGCTGTCCGCCACCCATTCCATGGCGTCGCCGGCCATGTCCGAAAGGTTCCAGGCGTTGGGCGTTAGGGTGGCCACGGGCCACGCCACCAGGGCGGCGTTGGCGTCGAACCAGGCCAGGGGCGCGGCCTGGGCGCCCGAGGCTTCATCCCCCCAGGGGAACCGGGTGGTGGTGCCGGCCCGGCAGGCGTACTCCCATTCCGCCTCGGAGGGCAGCCGGTAGAGGCTCCACCCAAGGCGGTCGTTGAGCCGGCCCAGGTACTCCTGGGCGTCCTGCCAGGAGACCTGTTCCACGGGGCGGGTGGGGCTGGCGCCGAACCGGCTGCAGGCGGCCCCATCCTGGAAGAAGGACGGGTTGTCGCCCATGATGGCCTGCCACTGGGCCTGGGTGACCTTGGTGCGGGAGAGCCAGAACCCCTGGGCGAACGCCACCGCATGGGCGGGGCGCTCATTGTCCTGGGCGTCGGCGTCATCGGCGGAGGCGCCCATGGAGAAGGTGCCCGGGGGGCAGTAGACCATCTGCAGGCCCGTGGCGGGATCCAGCCAGAGGGTGCCCGGCGCGGGGTCCTGGGGCGGGCAGGGATCCCCCACCAGCACCGTGGCCTGGGCCGTGACGCTGGCCCCGGCCTCGTTGAACACCGTGAGGGTGAAATCCGTGGTCTGGAGCGGGCTCACGGGGATGCTGCCCCCGTCGGTGATGGGCAGATGTCCCGGTTCCACCACGCCGCGGGTGCCCCGGAAGCTGGCGTAGAGGGCGGTGGAGGCGCCGGGGCGCACCAGGACCGGAAGCCCCGTGAAGCGGGTGATGGCGGGGGCGGCGACCACCTGGATGGGCCAGGTGTGGTCCGTGGACACCTGGAGCGCGTTGGTGACGGTGCAGCTCACGACGATCTGGCCCGGAGCCAGGGGCACGAAGGTGATCTGCCGGGTGCCTTCGCCGGCGGTGATGGTGCCGCCCTGCAGCGTCCACGCGTAGCTGCTTCCGGGCTGGTCCGGCACGGAGGCCGTGAGCGCCGGGGCGGCGACGTCGGCCACGGCGGGGGAGGTGATGGTGGAATCCGGCACCGGCAGGGTCTGGAGGGGGGTGGTCCCCACGTACCGGGTGTCCCGGTCCCAGGTGGCCACCACCACGCCCGTGCCGGGGGCCGTGGAGGTGAAGACCCCGTCGGCCGAGAAGGTGCCCAGGCCCGCGGGCACCACGGTCCAGCGGAAGCCGCCGCCCAGGCTGAGCTGGGCCGAAAAGGCCAGCGTGCCGCCCACGGTGACCCGGGCCGGGCCGGGGGTGATGGTGATGGCGGCATTGACGCCCGGGGCGTCGGCGCCGTTGGATTTCTGTCCGCCGCACCCGGCCAGGGCCCACAGGGCGAGCGCGCACAAGGTCATGCGAAGAGGGTTCACGTCGGCTCCAGGTGGGGGTCAGAAGGTCCAGGCCAGGCCCAGGTGCCACAGGTTCACGCGTTCGCCTTCCCACCCGTAGGGGCAGGTGAGTATGCGGGCCTGGGCGTGGAGGCGGGGCGTCAGTGCGTAGTCGGCGCCGAGGGTCAGCCCCAGGCGGGTCTAGGCGGGGCGGCTGGCCTCCACCACGGTGCCCGCGCCCGGGATGTCCAGGGTGCTGGTGGAATCCACGGTCCAGCGCACGGCGGCGACCCCGCCCCCGGCCCTGAGCCGGGCCAGGCCGAAGGGGTGCCCGAACAGGTATTCGGCGCCCAGGGACCAGCCCTGGACCCGGGTGTCCAGCCGGCGGGTCCAGGCCACGCCGGCGGTGGAACCGGTTCCGGTGCGGTGGGCGGCGGAGAAGAACAGGCCGTCCAGCCGGAACCGCACCTGGTCGTCCTCCCGGACCGGGCGCTGGGCGAAGCCGCCCAGGTCCAGGGAGGGGTTGCCGCGGGTGGTGTCCTTGAGGTCGCCCGAGGCCGCGCCGAGGCTCCCCTGGACGCCAAAGCGCCAGTCCCGGCCCTCGGCCCGGGCCGGAAGGCACACAAACGCACACAGAACCGCCGTCAAGCAGGCCGCTCGATCCATACCCCTCATCCCCCAGAGGGGCGTTCGGCCCCTTCCCTGATTTTCGACAAACCAAGGCAGGGGATGAAGGAAAACCGTCTAGTGTTCTTTACTTATGGAACATGAAGGCCTTTATAGTCAATACTTAGACTCATATTTCCGAATCATTAACGGACAATTGGGTCAGGAGCCGCTTGAGGGCGGCGCGCACTTTCGCCAGTTCCGGGGCCCGGGGCGCGGTCTGGACGTGGGGTTTCCGCGGGGGCCTGGGGGACGGGGGGGGCGCCGCGGCGGGCTCGTCCAGGCCCAGGTCCAGGCCCCGGGCCAGCTGGCCGGTGAGGAGGAGTTCCCGGCAGTCGCTGACGGTGAGGCCCTCCTGGAGCCAGCCGTGGATGCGCTGGAGGCGGTCCAGTTCGTCCACGTGGTAGTAGCGCAGGTTGCCGCGGCTGCGCCGGGGCTGGATCTCGGGGATGATCATCTCCCAGTACCGGAGGTCCTTGGGACTCACTCCGATCCTGCGGGCGGCTTCGCCGATCTTCATCCAGACCCGTTCCATCAGGGCTCTCTCGCCTCGATGCCCAGGGCCTTCAGGCGCTTGTAGAGATTGGAGCGGTCCAGGCCGAGCCGTTCGGCCACGCGCGTCATGTTGCCGTTCTGGAGCTTGAGTTCCCGCTGGATGTAGGCGCCCTCGAACCACTCGCGGGCATCCTTGAGGCTGGGGAATTCGGGGAAGGAGAAGGGGTCGGGCTCGGTGAGGTGGCGCACCGCCAGGGCCCCCAGGTCCCGGGTGGTGATCTCGGCGCCCCGGCCCAGGATGACGGCCCGTTCCATGAGGTTGCGCAGTTCGCGCACATTGCCGGGCCAGTCGTGGCGCAGGAGCGTCTCCCGGGCGTCGGCGGAAAGGCGCCGGGGCGGGCGCCCGTACTTGCGGGCGATGCGCTGGATGAAGGCCTCGGCCAGGGGGATCAGTTCCTCGAAGCGCTCCCGCAGGGGCGGCACCCGCAGCGGCACCACGGCGAGGCGGAAGTACAGGTCCTCCCGGAAGCGCCCGGCCTTGATCTCCTCGGGCAGGTCCTTGTTGGTGGCGGCGATGATGCGCACGTCCACGCTCACGGCCCCGCCGCCGCCCACGGGCTCGATGCGGCCCTCCTGGAGGGCGCGGAGCACCTTGGCCTGGGTCTTGAGGGACATGTCGCCCACTTCGTCCAGGAAGAGGGTGCCCAGGTGGGCCTCCTTGAACTTGCCCTTCTGGTCCCGCACGGCGCCGGTGAAGGCGCCCTTCACGTGGCCGAAGAGCTCGGATTCGATGAGTTCCTCGGGAATGGCCGCGCAGTTCACTTCCACGAAGGGGGCGTGGGCCCGGGGGCTGCGGTCGTGGAGGAGCCGGGCCACCTCCTCCTTGCCGCTGCCGTTCTCGCCCATGAGCAGCACCCGGCCCTCGGTGGGGGCCACCAGCTCCACGTCGGACAGGAGCCGGCGCATGGCGGGGCTGTCCGCCATGAAGAACCGGTCCTGGTCCACCTCCTGGTGGAGCCGCAGGTTCTCGGCCTCCAGGCTGCGCTGCTTGAGGGCGTTGGCCACCACCAGCAGGAGCCGGTCCAGGTCCACGGGCTTTTCCAGGAAATCGAAGGCGCCCAGCTTCGTGGCCTGCATGGCGGTGTCGATGTTGCCGTGGCCGGAGATCATGATCACCGGCAGGTCGGCCCGGACGGCCTTGGCCTGCTTGAGGGTCTCCAGCCCGTCCATGCCGGGGAGCCACACATCCAGCAGCATCAGGTGGATGCCTTCCCCGTCGGCCTGGGAGATGAGATCCAGGGCCTGCTCCCCCCGCTCGGCCTTGAGGATGGAGTAGCCTTCCTCGGCCAGGGATTCCCCCAGCGAACGGCGGATCCCGGGCTCGTCGTCCACGATGAGGATGGTGGTGAGGGGGCGCATGAATAGAGCGTATCCGGTCTTTCCCCCCCCGGGCATGGCAACATGGAGGCTGGAGAGATCAATATGCTCGTGGATTCCCACTGCCACCTCACGGGAGGCCACCTGGGAGAGGATCGGCTGGAGGCCGTGCTGGACCGGGCCCGGGCCGCGGGCGTGGACGGCCTGGTGGCCGTGGGCTGCACCCTGGAGGACTCCCGGGGGGTGCTGGCCCTGGCGCGCCGGACCCCCCAGGTGCGGGCCTCCCTGGGGGTCCACCCCCACGACGCCCGCACCTGGGACGCCTCCACCGGGGAGGCCCTGGAGGCCCTGCTGGCGGACCCCGCGGTGCTTTTCGTGGGGGAGACGGGCCTGGACTGGCACTACGACCTGAGCCCCCGGGACGCCCAGGAGGCGGTTTTCCGGGCCCAGATCCGCCTGGCGGAAAAGCTGGGCAAGCCGCTCATGATCCACACCCGGGAGGCCCCCGAAGCCACCCTGCGAATCCTCCGGGAGGAGGGGGCCCGCCGCGGGGTCATCCACTGCTTCAGCGAGGACCTGGCCTTCGCCCGGGAGGCCCTGGACCTGGGCTTCCACCTGAGCTTCTCGGGCATCGTCACCTTCAAGAACGCCCAGGCCATCCGGGGCGTGGCGGCCTGGGCGCCCCCGGACCGCATCCTGGTGGAGACCGACGCCCCCTACCTGGCGCCGGTGCCCTTCCGGGGCAAGGCCAACGAACCGGCCTACGTCACCCATGTGGCCGCCCAGGTGGCGGCCTTGCGGGGGCTCAGCCCCCAGCGCCTGGCCGAGCTCACCACCGGCAACCTGGAGGCCCTGTGCGGCTGGTCCCCTTCTTCCTGAGCGCCCTGGCGCTGTGCGCCCAGACCCCCGGCAAGCTCCCCTGGGACGCCGCGGCCGCCGTGCCCTGGAAGGCCGGGGACTGCGGCCCCCTGCCCGCCCCGCCCCGGGTGGAGCCCATCCCCGCCGGCGCGCCCATCCAGGCCCGCATCACCGCCGACGGCACCCTCCGGGTCACGGACGGCCGGGGCATGATCCTCCTGCGCACCGGATTGCCGGGCCGGCCCCTCCAGGTGTGGCGGGACGGGGGCATCCGGGTGGAATCCCCCGGCCTGATGCGGTTTTCCGGGCGCTCCCTGCTCACCCAGGGCATCGGGGCCCTGCCCGTGAAGGACCTGGACTTCCGCCCGGCCCTGGAGGGGCTCCTGTGGATCCTGTCGGACGATGAGCGGGTGATCACCCTCATCCACCCCGCCACCGCCCACATCATCTACCTGCCCCTGCCCGGGGGCCGGGCCTTCCAACTCGTCTTCCATCCCGACCGCCTGGAACTCCGCCAGGGGCCGGAATCCGGTTCCGCCGAGTGCTGGTCGGTGCCCTGGATGGCCCTGCTCCCCCAGCTCCTCCAACTGGGCCGGGAGAACCCCGCCAACCGCCCCTCCGGCACGGCCCTCCTGCCCTTCCCGAAGGGTTGAGCCCCTTTTTTCCCAGGGGAGGCGGCCCCCCCTAAACCTTTCCAAGACCCGGGGGTCAACCTTGGCAGGGAAATCGCATCCAATCCGAAATCCACCTGGAGGCGCGCCATGTTACGCACCCGTTTCGCCGCAGCTCTCGTTCCGGCCCTGATCCTGTCCGGCGTGCCGCTCCTGCCCCGCACGGCCCCCCAGGACCCCGGGGACATGGTGGACGAACTGGACCAGCAGGACTACGAAGTGGGCGAAAGCCCCGAACGCTATGCCCAGGTGAAGTACCTGGACGGCTCCGTGACGATCCGCAAGGGCGAGGAGGACGAGCCCCTCACCCGGGGGGTTCCGGTGGCCGAGGGGGATGTGGTGGAAAGCCGCGGGCGTGGCGTCCTGCAACTGGGGGACGGCAGCGCGGTGGCCTTCGGGCCCGGAACCCGCTTCCGGGTGGCGGCCCTCTTCTCGGATCAGGACCAGGAACGCCGGGTCCTCCTGGTGCTGGAACGGGGCGAGCTGCGGGTGTGCCGCGGAGCCCAGAGCGATGCCGTCATCCGCGTGGACACCCCCTCGGGCAGCGGATCCCTGGGCAGCCGGGGCGGCTCCCGCCCCGAAGCCACCTTCCAGGTGGCCCGGGGCTCCCGGGGCGACCAGACGGTCTTCCTGGTCCACGGGGGCCAGGCCACCTGGGTGAACGCCGAGGGGCAGGCCCAGGTCTACGCGGGCCAGCGCCTCACGGTCTACGGCAACAACGATCTGCTGGACCGCGTGTCGGACTTCAACACCTACGCCCTGGGCGACTTCGACCAGTGGGCCGAAGCGCTGGTGAGGCCCCGTCCCAGCGAAAGCGCCTCGCGGGTGCCCCCCGAGATCCGCTACTACGCCGACGACCTGGACGGCAACGGCAAGTGGGTCTACGTGGACGAGACCGAATCCTGGTGCTGGACCCCCACGGCCGTGGACGTGGACTGGAGTCCCTACACCAACGGCTACTGGGGCGCCTACGGCGGCGGCATGACCTGGGTGAGCAGCGAGCCCTGGGGCTACGTGACGTGCCACCACGGCCGCTGGGGCTGGCGCATGGGCCTGGGCTGGTACTGGATCCCCGGCGTGAACTACAGCCCGGCCTGGGTGGCCTGGCACAGCACCGGGTCCTGGTTCGGCTGGGCCCCCCTGGGCTTCCGCAACCACCCCGTGCGGTGGCGGGACCGCCAGCGCTGCTGGAACGTGGTGGACGTCCACCACGTCAGCGACCGCAACCTCCGCCCCTGGTTCCACCGGGACCCCGGGGTGGTGGGCGTCTTCAACCGCCCCCCCCAGGGGGGCGCCCGCCCCTGGTTCCAGGGCCGCCTCATCGTGGACCGGCGGGAGTTCCGGGATCCCGCCCGGTTCCAGCGGGTGGCGGGTGAACCCTCCGTGGTCCGGGACCGGGTGGCGGTCTACACCCGGGAAACCGGCCGCACCATCCTCCGGGCCCCCGCCCCGACGTCGGGCCCCGGCGGCTTCAACCGCCTGGAACGCCCCCGCCCCGAGCCCCCCCGGCCCGCTCCCGGCCCGTTCGGAGCCCCAGAGGTCTGAACCCAAGCCTCCGCCCCAGAAAAAGGAATAGGACGCCTTTTCCGCCGCCCCCAAGGGAACGCCCTTCATCCCCGGCAACCCGCCTGAACAATGCAAGAAGCCCAGGACCCCCCGGCACCGCCGGGGACGTCCTGGGCTCCTTGCCGGGAAACCCTACTTGGTGACCTTTTCCGCGGCCTCCTTGGCCTTGGCTTCACCCTTGGTCGCGCCCTTCTTGGTCTTGGCGTGGCCCTTGGCGGTGGCGTCCTTGGCCTTGGCATCGCCCTTGGCCACCGCGGCCTTGGCATAATCGCCGCCCACGGGGGCGGCCCCGGCCTTCTTGTCGGCCTTGGCCTTGGCGGCGTCGACCTTGGCTTCCGCCTTGGCCTTGCTTTCATCGGCCTTCTTGTCGGCCTTGGCCTTGGTCTCCTCCACCTTCTGGTCGGCCTTGGCCTTGGCGGCCGCCTTCAGTTCGTCCATGGACTGGGCGGAGAGGGTGAGGGCGGCGGCTGCGAACAGGATCATCAAGCGCATGGGTACCTCCGGATGGTTCTGGAATCTTAGGTTCTATTCGCCGGCGACGGAAGTCTCGACCTTGCGGGTCTCCACATTCGCGCCCTCGGCCTTCACGTCGATCTCCACGCGCCGGTTCCGGGCCTGGCCGGCCTTGGTGGCGTTGTCGGCGATGGGATGGTCGGGGCCGGCGCCCTCGGTGCGGATGGAGGCCGCGGGAATGCCCGAATCCGTGAGGACCTTGGCCACCGCGTTGGCGCGGCGCAGGCTCAGGGCCTTGTTGAAGGCCGCCTTGCCCACGGAGCTGGTGTGGCCGCTCACCACGAGGGTGTAGCTGCCCTTGAACGTCTTGAGGCTCTCGGCCACCTTGCGCACGGCCTGGGTGCCTTCGGGCGAGATATCGCTCTTCCCGTTGGCGAAGTGCAGCACGGCCTCATCCAGGACGATCTTGGCGGGGGGCGGGGGCGGCGGGGGAGGCGCCACGGGCGCGGGGGGCGGGGGGGGAGCCACGACGGGGGCCGGCGGCGGCGGCGGGGGCGGCTCGACCTTGGGGGCGGGAGCGGGTTCGGGGGCGGGGGCGGCCACGGGCGCCGGCGCGGGCTTGGCGGCCTGCCCCCAGCGGAAGCCCAGGGTCACCAGGCCCAGCACCTCGGTGTAGGACTTCTGGGTCTCGATGCGGACGCCCCGGGCCTCCAGGCCCAGCAGGAAGTTCTCGCCGAAATGGCCCTGGACGCCGGCGCCGGCATGGTAGCTGAAGCGCGTGGTGTAGCCGTTGCTGAAGGAGAAGGGCGTGTCCACGGTGGTGGAGCCCGCCCCGGCCCGCAGGTAGGGCACCCAGGTGGTGGCGCCCGGCGCGAGGTTGAAGAGCCCGGAAAGATGGGCATGGTACTCGTCGGCGGTGAACCCGCCCACCTTGCTCTTGAGCTGGGTGCCCAGCACCGACACTTCCCCGCCCCAGCGGGACGAGAACCACTGGCCCATGGAGAACCCGAAGGCCGGATTGTCCTTGGCGCCGCGTTCGCTGTTGGCCTGCCAGTCATAGCCGGCCTGCATGCCCAACCACTTCTGGCCCTCCTGGGCCGACAGGGGGCCGGCCACCAGGGCCAGGGCGGTTGCGAGAGTCATGAATTTCATGGTCAGCCTCCAGGGAGTGTGATCGATCCACCATTGTCCACCCGAGTTAACGGATTTTTCCTTACATTTCCCTACAATCGGCCTTCTGCTAGTCTGGACCGTCCGATGCCCCCGACCGTTCCCGAGCCCCAAGCCCCTTCCGCCGGCCTCCAGGTGCTGGTCTGCGAGGACTCCCGGCACATGCGGGATTATCTGGTGGCCGGCCTGGAGGGCCTGGGGATCCAGGTCGCCGGCGTGGAGAACGGCAGGGCCCTGGACGCCGCCCTGGAGGCCCGGGACCCCCAAATCGTCCTCCTGGACGTGGGGCTGCCCGGGGAGGACGGCTTCTCCATCGCCCGCCGTCTGCGGCGCGAACGGCCCCGGCTGGGCATCATCATGCTCACCGCCCGCCATGACCTGGAGGACCGCATCCGCGGCCTGGACGGCGGCGCGGACCTCTATTACGCCAAGCCGGTGGACCTGCGGGAACTGGCCTCGGCCATCAACAGCCTCCGCAGGCGCCTGGGGGGAACCGGGGCCTGGCGCCTGGAGCCCCACGCCTCGCGCCTCCAGTCCCCGGCCGGCGCGGCGGTGGACCTCACCGACCTGGAGCTGCGGTTCCTCACCCCCCTCCTGGAGCGCCCCGGCGAAGTCGTGGAGCGGGAGCATCTCTTCCTGGCCCTGGACCAGCACCCCGACATCTACGCCTCCCGGCGCATGGAGACCATGGTGAGCCGGCTGCGCAGCAAGGTCCGGCGCCTGTGCCCCGGGGAGCAGCTTCCGGTGAAGGCCCGCAACGGCAGGGGGTACGCGTTCCTGGTGGACTACTGAGGCAGCACCAGCTCGGTGCGGCGGTTCCGGGCGCGGTCCTGCTCGGTCTGGTTGGAGGCCACCGGGAAGGCGCTGCCGAAGCCCTGGGCCTTCATGTGCTCCCGGGACACGCCCCGGGCCTCCAGGTCCTGGGCCACGGAACGGGCCCGGGCCAGGGACAGGGCCAGGTTGAAGTCCGGGGTGCCCAGGGTGTCGGTGTGCCCGCAGATGAGCACGTCCACGCCCGTGAAGTGGGTCTTGAGGAGCGAGGCCTGCCGGTCCAGGAGCGGCAGGAATTCCGCCCTGAGGTCGGCCTTGTTCAGTTCGAAGGTCACGCCCGCGCCGTAGTCGAACACCAGGATGCGCGCCAGCCCCAGGGCCTTGGCCATGGCGGAATTCCCCGTGCCGAACACGAAGAGCACTTCGGCCCGGTCCAGGGCCAGGAAGCGGATGCGCTTCTCCACCACCGGCTCGGCGCCGGAGGTGGCGGTGAGCTCCAGCAGGGCGTCCAGGGATTCCACGGTGAGGGTGCGGGGGGCGGTGCCCACGGGCCTCCCCGCCAGGAACAGGGCGGTCCCCGCGGGGTAGGAATCCACCTGTACCTGGATGGCGGCGGCGGGGAGGACCCGCGGCTTGCCGCAGGCCAGGGAAAACAGCACCAGCGCGAGGGCGCAAAGGATTCTCATCGTGCCTCCTGGAAATCCACGGCGATGGCGACGGACGCCTCGACGGGGCGGCCCTGGGCGTCCAGGGCGGGGCTGAACCGGTACTTCAGGGCCACGGCCCGGGCCGCCTGGGCACAGGCGGGCTTCACGTCCGAAAGGATCCGGCAGCTCTTCACGAGGCCGTCCTCCCCCACCACCAGCGCGGCCCCCACGCTCAGCCCCGCGCATTCCCCGGCCGGGGCGGGCGCGAGCCCGTCGCCCAGGAGCCGCGGGTAGGTCACGGGCCGCCGGGGAAGGACCTCGGCCGCCGCGGGCCGGGCCCTGGGCCGGGGTTCAGGCTCCGGCGGCGCCGCCGCGGGCGCGGGGGCCGTCCGGGGCGCCTCGGCCCGCGGGGGCGCCTTGGGCGCGCGAAGGAACGGCATCAGCGCCGCCGCGGCGGCCGCCGCCGCCAGGCCCAGGATCCACCAGGGACGGCCCTTGGCCCGGGGCAGATCGGCCGTGGGCGCCACCTCGGGCAGGGACCGGCGGCGCAGCGGGAAGTCCCCGGCCACGGCCAGGGGCCGGTTCCAGGCCATGCCCGCCTCGGCGCAGGCGGCCAGGAAGGCCTCCCGCATCTCCGCCGCGCCGGCCCACCGCCGGTTCCGGTCCCGGGCCATGCTGCGCATGATCACGGCCGCCAGGGCGGGATGGAGGCCCGGGCACGCGGCGGCCAGGGAGGGCGGGTCCTCCTGCAGCCGGAGCAGGAGGGTCTGGAGCACCTGGTCGGACCGGAAGGGGAGCTGACCGGCCAGGGCCCGGTACAGGGTCACCCCCAGGGAATACAGGTCCGACCGGGCATCCACCGCTTCGCCCAGGGCCTGTTCGGGGGCCACGTAGGCCGGGGTGCCCAGCATGTGGCCCGTGCGGGTGTCCATGGGGTTCTCCACCGCCTTGGCGATGCCGAAGTCCGCCAGGAACGGGGTGCCCGCGGCGTCGAAGAGGATATTGGCGGGCTTGAT
This sequence comes from Mesoterricola silvestris, assembly GCF_030295405.1. Classification (GTDB taxonomy): domain Bacteria; phylum Acidobacteriota; class Holophagae; order Holophagales; family Holophagaceae; genus Mesoterricola; species Mesoterricola silvestris. The sequence continues at coordinate 4,031,929 of NZ_AP027080.1, forward strand.
GTCCCGGTGGATGACCCCGTGGGCGTGGCTGAAGGCCAGGGCCTCCAGCACCGGCACGGCCACCTGGGCCGCCATGGGCCCGTCCAGGGTGGCGCCCCCGTCCAGGATCACCGCGAGGGAAGGCCCGTCCACCAGCTGCATGGAGTACCAGGGAATGCCGCCGTCCTGGCCGAAGGCGTGGATGCGCACGATGTGGGGATGCTCCAGGGAGGCCGCGATGCGGGCCTCCACCGCGAACCGCTCCTGGCCGTCGGGATCCGTGAAGGGGTTCGTGAGGATCTTCAGGGCCTCCAGGCGCCCCAGGGACAGGTTCTCCACCTCGTAGACCGTGCCGGCGCCGCCCTCCCCCAGGAGCGTCCGGAACGCGTACCGGTCCGCGAGGCGTTCCACGAGAAGGGCCGTCCTGCCGTCGGTAGCCACGCGATCCTCTCCCTCCTGTCGGGGTGCACGTATCATGATCGCATGAACCGGTTCACCCTCCACGTTCCAGGGCATCCGCCCTTCCTCCTGGCCCGGGACCGCGCGGAGGTGGTGCTGGGCCGGGCCCCGGGGGTGGACATCCTGCTCCAGGACGCCGCCATCAGCCGCCGCCACGCCAGGTTCGCGTGGAAGGAGGACGGGGTCTGGGTGGAGGACCTGGGGTCCCGCCACGGCACCTTCCGCAACGGCGCGCGCATCAAGGCCCCCGCGCGCGTGGCGCCCGGCGACCGCATCGCCCTGGGCCCCCTGGAGCTCCGGCTGGAGCCCGTGGCCCCCGCGGACCTGGAGGAGACGAGCCTTTCCCTGGAGGACGTGCGGCTGTGGGCCGGCGCCCAGGAGGGTCCGCTCAACTGGCGGGAGGCCCTGGAGCTGCTCCACGGCCTGAGCCTGATGGCCCTGCGGGACCTGGAGCCCGAGCGGTTCCTGGGCGACCTCCTGGACCGGCTCTTCACGTTCCTGCGCGCCTCCCGGGGGGCGGTGCTCCTCCGGGACGCCACGGGGAACCTGGTGCCGCTGGCGGTGCGGGCCCTGGGCCCGGAAAGCCCCCTGGGCCTGCCCCTTTCCACCCTGGAGGCCACCATCTCCCGCCGCGCGGCCCGGCTCTTCCGGGAACCCGAGGCCAGGGACCCGGAGGCGGAGGGGTTCCTGGCGGAATCCCGCACGGCCTCGGCCATGGCGGTGCCCCTGGAATTCGACGGGCAGACCCTGGGCCTCTTCTTCTTCGAATCCAACCGCGGACGCGGCGCCTTCTCCGAGCTGGATCTCCGGTTCGTGGCCTCCCTGAGCAACCTGGCCGCGGCCAAGCTCCTGCAGCAGACCCTGGCCGCGGAGCTGCGGGACCGGGAGGCCCGGGAGCGGGAACTGCGGGACCGGGAGGCCCAGGCCCAGGCCCGGAGCGAATTCCTGGCCCGCATGAGCCACGAGATCCGCACGCCCATGAACGCGGTGCTGGGCTTCACCCGCCTGGCCCGGGCCGAGGACCTGCCCCCCCGGGCCGCGGACTGCCTGCGCAAGATCGATCTCTCGGGCCGGGCCCTCATGGCCGTGGTGGACGACATCCTCGACTTCTCCAGGATGGAGGCCGGCAAGGTGTCCCTGGAGGCCCTGCCCTTCCGGGTCCAGGACGTCCTGTCGGCCATCGGCGACCTGTTCTCCCAGGCCGCCAAGGACAAGGGCCTGGCCCTGGAGGTGGCGTGCCCCGAGGCCCCCCCCTTCCTGGGGGACGCGCGCCGCCTCACCCAGGTCCTGGTGAACCTGGTGGGCAACGCCGTGAAGTTCACGGCCCGGGGGAACGTGGCCCTGCGGGCCGAGCCCGTCGAAGGGGGCCTGCGCCTTTCCGTCTCCGACACGGGCATCGGCATCGCCCCGGACCAGGCCGCGAAGCTCTTCGCCCCCTACGCCCAGGCCGACGAGAGCATCGCCCGGCGCTACGGGGGCACGGGCCTGGGCCTCTCCATCGCCAGCCACCTGGTGGAGCTCATGGGCGGCGCCCTGGAACTGGAGTCGGAGCCCGGGCGGGGCAGCACCTTCGCCTTCACCCTTCCCCTGGCCCCCGCCTCCGCCGCGGACCTGCGGGGCCGGCGCATCCTCCTGGTGGAGGACAACGCCCTGAACCGGGAACTGGCCGAGGGCCTCCTGCGGGAGGCGGGGGCGGAGGTGGACCCCGCGGCCACCGGGGAGGAGGCCCTGGACCGGGCCCGGGTGGCCCCCTACGACGCGGTGCTCATGGACCTCCACCTGCCGGGCCTGGACGGCCTGGAGACGGCCCGGCGCCTGGGGGCCCTGGGCCTGGGCCTGCCCATCCTGGCCATGACCGCCGAGGCCGGGGCCCGGGAGCGATGCCTGGAGGCGGGCATGGCCGCCTGCCTTCCCAAACCCATCGAGGCCCGGGCCCTGGTGGAGGCCCTGGCCCTCCGGGCGCGTCCGGGGCCCCTGGAGGCCCTGGCCGGGGTCCTGGACCTGCCCGGGGCCCTGGGCCGCGCCGGCGGCAGGCGGGACCTCCTGGCGCGCTTCCTGAGGGGCTTCCTGGACGACCCCATCCTGCCCGCCCACATCCGCGAGGCCGCCCGGCGGGGGGACCGGGACGGCGCCCGCCGCCTCGCCCACGATCTCAAGGGCCTGGCCGGCAACCTGGGCCTGGACCCCGTGGGCGCCCTGGCCGCCGAAGTGGAGGACCGCCTGGCCGCCGGAGGTCCACAATGGGAGGAGGCCTGCGCCCGCCTCGAGGGGGCCCTGGCCCCCTTCCTGGCCCAGGGCGCCCTGGCCTTCACCCAAGGAAATCCATGACCCTGCGCACCTGGCTCCCCATCTCGCTCCTGGTGGTCTCCAACATCTTCATGACCTTCGCCTGGTACGGGCACCTGAGGTCCCAGCGGGACGCCCCGCTCCTGGCCGCCATCCTCACCAGCTGGGGCATCGCCTTCTTCGAGTACCTGCTCATGGTGCCCGCCAACCGCATCGGCTACGGGCGCTATTCCCTGCCCCAGCTCAAGGTCATCCAGGAGGTGGTCACCCTCTGCGTCTTCGCGGTGTTCGCGGTGCTCTACATGCGCCAGCGCCTCACCCTCAACCACGCCTGGGCCGCCCTGTGCCTCGTGGGCGCCGTGTTCTTCACTTTCCGGAAGTAGGGCGCTCCACGGCGCAGGACACGGGCTCGCTCCAGGCGCTGGTGCCGCCGTCGTTCAGGGCCCGCACGCGGTAGGCGTGGGTGGAGCCCGGGGCCAGCCCCTTGTGGAGGTAGGGACTGGACGCCCCCGCCACCACGCCGTCCACCATGAGCTCGTAGCCCGTGGCCCCCGGCGAAGGGCTCCAGGTCACCACGATGCGCCCCGGTCCCGCCGCCACGGCCGCCAGCCCCTGGGGCACCGCGGGCGCGGTGGTGGCCTGCCCCGAGAAGACCCGCCACAGGGCCGGCGCCGCCGGGGGCTCCAGCCCCTGGCGGGAGGTGTGCCCCTGCAGGCACAGATAGTCCACCCCCAGGTAGCTCACGAGCTGCCTGGGCGTATAGGCGACCCCCGGGGCCCAGGCAGGATGGACATTCTGCGCGGGAGCGACGAGCACGGCCAGAAGTAGCGTTTGCGGCACCATGGAACCTCCACCGCCGACCCCACTATGCGCCCGCCCCCCCCCAAAATCCAGAACCCCTGCGCACGAATCGTAGGGTTCCGGACCTTCGCGCCGGTTCGTCCTCGCCGGACAAGCCGGCGAGGACGGGATGGAGGAAGGGACGGGGGGGCCTTGCTGCGCCCATTTCCTTCGCCGGGCGGCTCGGGGTGGGGAACGTGGGGGCTCCCCCGGGGGCCCCGGGGCGGGAGGGCGGCTTCAAAGCCTTGGTGGATCCGCTTCGCGTGCGGCCACCCGGTCCCGGCCGGCGCCGCCGCTGATTTCCTGGCCACCCTCACAAATCAACGTCGGCGCCGCGCCCCCGCTCCCGCCCCACTCGCAGCGCGTCCCCAAGCCATAGGCCCTCCCGGAGAGCCCCAGCCCCCCCCACCTCACCGCCCAACGAAGCCGGAACGCGGCAGCACCCCTCGCCCGTCCCAAGGCCGTGAGCTTTCCGCTGGCGCAGCTTGCCTGCGCCAGCGAACCGGGGCGGGAATCCGGAACCCGGCCCCCGCCCCCGCCGGGTCCTAGTACTGCACGATCGGGTACGAGCCCTTCTCGATGAGCTGCGCGGCGATGGCGGCGCGGAGCTTGGAGCTGGAGGTGGGGACGAAACCGGCGAAGGCCTCGAGGTCGCCGAGGGCCTTGTCGAGGGCCTCGCCTTCCAGGACCTCGGCCAGGAGCATGCGGGCGTTGACCTGGACCTTGTGCCAGTTCTCGTTCACGTACACGTCGGCGAACTGGCGGGCCAGGTCGGCCCAGCGGTGGGCGGTGTCGGTCATCTTGCCGGCGCGCACCACGGCGCTCTCCATGGCGTAGATCTCGGTGAGCATGTCGGCGACGCGGGCGGAGGCTTCCTGGTTCTCGATGAGCTTCTGGCCGCAGACCTCCAGGGCGGCGGCGGCGGAATAGACGCAGAGGCGCTTGGCCAGTTCCACGGCGTGCATGGAGCGGCCCAGGGGGCCCGCGGGGGCCACGGGCACATCGGCCACGGAGCGGTCCAGGGGGAGGCTGCCGTTGCTGGCGCGCTTGAAGAGGGCGCCGGCGATGATGAGCCGGTTGATCTCGTTGGTGCCCTCGAAGATGCGGTTGATGCGGTTGTCGCGGTAGATCTTCTCGGGGGGGTACTCGCTGGAGAAGCCGTAGCCGCCGAAGGCCTGCACCGCGTCGTCCGCGGACAGGAACAGGGCCTCGCTGCCCCACACCTTGGCGATGGAGGCCTCCATGGCGTACTCGTCCATGATGTCGAGCTTGGCCTTGGCGGCGCCCTCCTCGTCCCAGCTGATGGCGTGCATGCGCTCGTCCACGTAGCCGATGGTGCGGAAGTTCATGGCCTCGCCCACGAAGATCCGGGTGCCGATGTCGGCCAGCTTGGACTGGATGAGGCCGAAGGCGTGCAGGGGCTTGCCGAACTGCTGGCGCTCGCCGGTGTACTTGATGGTGTATTCCAGCACGACCTTGGCGGTGCCGGTGCAGCCGGCGCCCAGCTTGAAGCGGCCGATGTTCAGGATGCCGAAGGCGATGCGGTGCCCGCGGCCCACCTCGCCCAGGAGGCGGTCCTTGGGGATGCGGCAGTTCTCCATGATGAGGGCCCGGGTGGAGGAGCCCTTGATGCCCAGCTTGTGCTCCTCCAGGCCCGTGGAGAACCCGGGGTCCTCCTTCTCGACGATGAAGGCGCTGAACTTGCGGCCGTCCACCTTGGCGAAGACCACGAAGATGTCGGCGAAGCCGGCGTTGGTGATCCACATCTTGCCGCCGTTGAGCACCCAGTGGTCGCCGTCCAGGGTGGCGGTGGTCTTGGCGTTCATGGCGTCGCTGCCCGAACCGGCCTCGGTGAGGGCGTAGGCGGCCAGCTTCTCGCCCGAGGCGAGGAGGGGCAGGTACTTGGCCTTCTGCTCGGGGGAGCCGAAGTACACGATGGGCAGGGTTCCGATGCCGGTGTGGGCGCCGTAGCTCACGGAGAAGGAGGCCTGCTTGCCCACTTCCTCCAGGAGCACCAGGCCCGTCTTCTTGTCCAGGTCCATGCCTTCGTAGGCTTCGGGGATCTCCAGGCTCAGGAGGCCCAGCTCGCCGGCCTTGCGCAGCAGGTCCTTGCTCAAATCAAGATCCACCTGGTTCAGGGCCGCGTCCTGGGGCAGGACCTCCCCTTCCATGAAGTCCCGGGCCGCTTCCCCGATGGCCTTGGTCTCGTCGCTCAGCTCCTCGGGGGTGAACTGGGGCTGGGAACCGATGGCCGAAAGGAGGAAACTGCCTCCGAAGAGCTTCTCGCTGGCACTGACTTCCATGAATCCTCCAAGGGGGGGGATGGGCATAACCCAGGCTTGTGAAGTTCACAGTTTAACCGGATGGGCTGACACGAGGGCCCCGGACCGTGGATCATGTGATGGAGGTGACAGGAATGCCCGAAGGAAAGAACGTCCAGGCCATGTTCTCCGGCATCGCCGGCAAATATGACCTACTCAATCATGTCCTTTCCCTGGGCACGGACTTCTACTGGTGGCGGCGCATGGCCCGGGCCTCCGGGGCCGCCCCGGGCCGCCGCTTCCTGGACGTGGCGGCGGGCACGGGGGATTCCTCCCTGGCCCTGGCCCGGCGGGGGGCCGAGGTGATCTCCACGGACTTCACCCAGGCGATGCTGCGCCTGGGGCCCGCCAAGTTCCGCCGCAAGGGGCGGGAAGGCCTCATCTGGGCCTCCGTGGGCGCCGACGCCCAGCACCTGCCCTTCCAGGCCGGGAGCTTCGACGGCATCACCATCTGCTACGGCATCCGCAACGTGGAGGACCGCGCCCTGGCCTACGGGGAGTTCCGCCGGGTCCTGCGGCCCGGGGGGCGCCTGACCATCCTGGAGTTCAGCCGGCCCCGCTTCGGGTGGCTGAGGGCGCTGTACGACCTCTACAGCCTGCGGATCCTGCCCCGGGTGGGCGGCTGGATCAGCGGGGACCCGGGGGCCTACACCTACCTGCCCGAGAGCATCCGGGCCTTCCCGGACCAGGCCTCCCTGGCCCGGGAGCTCACCGAGGCCGGCTTCCGGGAGGTGGGGTGGAAGGACCTCACCGGGGGCATCGCGGCCCTGCACATGGGCGTGAAATGAGGGCGGGACAGGGGTGATACACTGGGGACCAGGGCCCAAACCCCCAACCCGATCCTTCAAAAGCGAGGTTCCGCCGTGTCCAAACCCGATCCTTCCATCACCGCCGACCTCCTGAGCAAGCTCCCCGCCAAGAAGGTCGAGAGCCACAACGAACCCCACGTGCCCGTCCTGAAGAAGGCCACCGGCATGGGCCCCAAGGGCACCAAGCCCAGCGCCCGCTCCGCCGAGAAGGGCACCGTCCAGGGCCACACCCGCTCCTCCAACCGCGGCAAGTAGCGCCCGTCCGAAACCCCGGGGACCCCGCTGGCCCGCCGGCGGGGTCCCCGCGCACGGGATGCCCCCATGCCTGGAACGCTCTACCTCACCTTCTTCACCTTCCTCGCCCTCTTCCCCATCCTGAATCCCCCGGCCATGGCGCCGGTGTTCCTGCAGCTCACGGCGCACGTGGAGGACCCGGAGCGCAACCGGCTGGCCCGGCTCATCGGGACCTACACCTTCGCGTTCCTCACCTGCCTGCTCTTCATCGGGGGCTGGCTGCTGAAGCTGCTGGGCATCTCCATCCCCGTCATCAGCGTGGCCGGGGGCCTCCTGCTCTTCCATTCCGCCTGGCACATGCTCAACAAGGACCCCCGCATGAGCGAATCGGAAAAGGCCGAGATCCAGGACAGCATGAAGGACAAGGCCTTCTTCCCCCTCACCCTCCCGGTCACCGCGGGTCCCGGCGCCATCGCCGTCACCCTGAGCCTGGTGCCCGCGGGCAACCTCCTGGATCCGCCGGTGCTGCTGCGGTACGCCGCCGTGACCGGAGGCATCGGCCTCGCGGCGCTGGCGGTCTTCGTCTTCTACCGGTTCTCCAGCGCCGCCATCCGGAAGATGGGCGCAACCGGGGCGGCCACGGTGAGCCAGATCTCGGCCTTCGTGCTGCTGGCCATCGGGGTGCAGATCGTGTGGAACGGGCTGCGGGAGCTGATCCGGACGGTCTAGCCCGTCTTCCCGACCCACCCCATCTTGGGATTTCCGTCACCCTCCGCACGGGTTCCAGGACCTCGCAGCGCGCAGGAATGGCGAGCGGTTCCGGTTGAACCCCATTCCGCGGGTGATCCCCTCTTTCATCCCCTCCATCCTGTTCATCCGTTTCATCCCCGTTCCCGCAGGGCCAGGGCTGGGATGGGTCGGCGCAGGCAGATCAACTGCGCGCCGCCCCAACTCATCGCTGGCCCTGCGGGAACGGGGATGAAATGGATGAACAGGATGAAGGGGATCAGCGGTCGAACTCAGGCCGTTCCCGGCTGAGGGGCCAGACCCTGGTTTTCCTGGAATGACTATCCCCTGGCTTCGGTAGTGATAGCTGGGGTGGGTCGAAAACCTTGACTAGGAGTCCATCGCGGCCCGGACTTCCCGTGCGAGGTCCTGCAGCGAGAAGGGTTTGCCCATGACCTTCAGCTCCCCTTCCATCACGCCATGGTGCTCCATGATGTCGGCGGTGTACCCGGACATGAGCAGGCACCGGAGCCCGGGCCGCATCTTCCGCGCGCGCTCCGCCAGTTCCCGTCCGTTCATTTCCGGCATGATCACGTCGGTGAGCAGGAGCCCGATGTCCAGCTCCGGCTGGGCCAGGAAGGCCAGGGCCTCGCTGGGGGAGGCCGCGGCCAAGGTCCGGTAGCCCAGGCTCCCCAGGAGCATCACGGTGACGTCCAGGTGCATGGGCTCGTCCTCCACCACCAGGACGCATTCGCGGCCGCCCCGGGACGGGGCCTCGGCATCGGCGCCGGGGAGCTTCTCCACGGGGCCTTCGTGGCGGGGCAGGTGCACCCGGAAGGTGGTGCCCTGGCCGGGGGCGCTGCGCACCTCGATGAACCCGCCGCTGTGCTTGACGATCCCGTACACCGTGGCGAGGCCCAGGCCCGTGCCCTTCCCCACGGCCTTGGTGGTGAAGAAGGGCTCGAAGATGTGGCTGAGGACCTCCGCGTCCATGCCCCGGCCGTCGTCGCTCACCTCCAGGACGACGAAGTCCCCGGGATGGGCCGGCGGGGCCTCCCCGGGACGGACCACGCGGTTCTCGGTGTGGATGGTCATGCGGCCCACGCCGGCGATGGCGTCCCGGGCGTTAACGGCCAGGTTGGCCAGGATCTGGTCCACCTGGGTGGCATCCATGCGCACCGGCCACAGCCCGTCGCGCTGGGCGTAGTCCAGGGTGATGTTCTCGCCGATGAGCCGCGAGAGCATCTGGAGCATGCCGGGGATGGCCTGGTTGAGGTCGATGACCGTGGGCGAGACGGTCTGCTTGCGCGCGAAGGCCAGGAGCTGGCGGGTGAGCTCCGCGGATCTCATGGCGGCCTTCTTGATCTCCTCGAAGCGGTCCATGGCCTTGCCGGGGGCGCTGTGCAGCATGCCCACCTCCGCATTGGCCACGATCACCCCCAGCATGTTGTTGAAGTCGTGGGCCACCCCCCCCGCCAACCGTCCGATGGATTCCATCTTCTGGGATTGCTGGATCTCGGCCTGGAGCGCCTGGCGCTCCCGCTCGGCCTTCACCCGCTCGGTGATATCGGAAAGGGTGAGCAGGAACTCCCCTCCGATGGCGGTGGCGGAAAGGAGCACCGTGCGCGCCTCCCCGTCCAGGCAGGCCAGGGTGGCCTCGAAGGGCGCGGCGCCGGGGCCCGCGGCGGCCCGGGCCTCCAGCCAGGCGCGGGCCTGCTCCCGGCTCGCCGGATCCGGCCAGGCGCGTTCCAGCCACTGGGCCAAGGATCCGATGTCCTCCAGGGTGAACCCGAAGGTGCGGCTGAACTGCCCGTTGAGGGCCACCATGAGGCCGCCCTCCCCCAGGATGCACATGGGCACGGGGGCGGCCTCGAAGAGCTGCCGGAACCGCAGCCAGCTGTCCTGGAGGGCCTGCTCCTTGAGCTTGCGCTCCGTGATGTCCTTGGCGATGCCGTAGTGGCCCATGATGCCGCCCTGGTCGTCCCGCAGCGGGCCCTTGGTGACCAGGAAGGTGCGGGGACCCTGGGGGGTGGCCAGCACCTCCTCCAGGGTGCGCGCGCTGCCCCGCAGCAGGATCGCGGAATCCTCCTCGTGGGCCCCGGGCCCCTGGGCCTCCTTGCCCAGGATGTCGGCGGCCTTCATGCCGAAGGCCCGTTCCGCTTCGGGGTTGAAGAGCAGGTAGCGCCCCGCCCGGTCCTTGGCGTAGATGGCGTCGCTGGACGCGGTGGCGATGCCGTCCAGGAGCCGCAGGGCCCGGATCCGCTCCGCCTGGAGGCCCTTGTCCCTTTCGGCCTGCACCAGGATCCGCTGCTGGCGGAACATGCGGTCCACCAGCACGGTGATGAAGATGGCCAGCAGCGCCGCCAGGCCGATGACCGCCACCTGGTTCCGGCCCGCGGCGTAGAGCTCGGACTGGTCCACCTTGGCCACCAGGAACCAATCGGTGCCCCGCACCGGCTGGACCACGCCGGCCACGAGCCCCCCGTTGTAGTCCTTGCCCTTGATGAAGGACCCCAGGGGCGCGGTGCCGCGAAGGGCCTGGGCGGTGAGCAGTTCGCTCCCCTCCAGGGGTTGGGTCATCTGGATCTGCCCGTCGGGGTTCTGGGGGGAACCGCTGAGGTACTGCACCTTGTCCCCCAGGCGCCGGAACAGCACCACCTCCCCCGTGGCGGTGGGGACGGGCCACACCTGGAAGCGGGGGTACAGCTGGGACGCGGGATCCACCGTCAGGACCAGGATGGGCCCGGGGCGGTCCCCGTCGGGCGCCATGGGCGCCAGGAAATCCAGGCGGAGGGCGCCCCCGGGATCCCGGTAGGGACCGACGACGCGGCTGACCCGGTCCCCCATGGCGGCCTTGACCGCCTCCAGCAGTTCGGGGGCCTGGGAGGGCTGCGGGGGGAAGGTCTGCGCGGTGAGCTGATCGTCGAAGACCCGGAGCACCTGGAAGCCCTTCAGGTCCCGGTAGGTCTCCAGGTTCCCGAAGAGCCGCGCCCGTTCCGCGGCGTTGCCGCTCTTCCGCCACGCATAGTAGGCCTTGGACCAGAACCGGGAGGAGGAGGCGAAGGCCACGTCCCCGCGCCGCTCCTGCACCCACTCCGACACCTGCAGGGCCTTGCTGTCGGCGACGGCCTGGAGCCGCGCGGCCTCCGTGAGCTCCAGCTGGCGGTAGACCTGGTGGATGCCCCCCCACGCCAGCGCCAGGATCACCAGCCCCAGGATCAGCACGGGGGGCACGAAGCGCCGGACCCGGGTGCGCCGCTCCCGGGAAGGCTCCGGCCGGAGGACGCGCTTCATCATCCGGTACAGCAGGAGGGAGGTCACCCCCACGAAGAACCAGCCCTTGATGGTGCTCAGCGTGGTGATCTGGTCCGCGCTGGCGGCCACCATCACCACCAGCCGGTCCGAGAGCAGGATCCACACCGCCGAGAACCCGGCATAGTACAGCACCACCCGGAGGATGGCGATGGAACCTCGGGAAGGACTGGTCTCCGGAATCATGGGGTGGAACTTTCTGGGTTCACCAGGATAACCCGCCGGAAGCCAGATGTTGAGATATTCATTCCCTCACAGGAGTTCCGCCCGGAGCGCGGCGGCGTCCGCGGGCAGGCTCCGGGAAAGGACGGGGCGGTCCCGCACCTCCAGGAGGGCCGGGGGCAGGGGGACGCGGATGCCCAGCTCCGCCTCCAGGGTCTCCCGGAATTTCGCGGGGTGGGCCGTGGCCAGGAAAACCCCCGTCTCCCCGGGGCGCAGGTTCCCCGCCAGCACGCCGTGGGCCACCGCGGCGTGGGGGTCCGGGAGGTAGCCGGCCCCGTGGAGTTCGCGCATGGAATCCAGGGTCCCCGCGTCCGTGAGGCTCCCCCGGCGCAGGGCGCCGCGCATGGCCTCCAGGTCGCCCTGGAACAGCGCGTGGATGCGCTCCCAGTTGCTGGGCGCGCCCACGTCCATGGCGTTGGAGAGGGTGGCCACGGAGGCCCGGGGGCGGTAGACGCCGGTCTCCAGGAAGTCCGGGACGGTGCGGTTGGCGTTGGTGGCCACCACGAAGGCCTTCACGGGCAGGCCCACGCGCTTGGCCAGGAGGCCCGCGTAGAGGTTCCCGAAATTCCCGGAGGGCACGGCGATCACCGGGGCCTCGCCGGTGCGGGCCACCGCCTCGAAATAGTAGGTCACCTGGGCCAGGAGCCGGGCGATGTTGATGCTGTTGGCCGAGGTCAGGCCCAGGCGCGCCGCCAGATCCGCGTCCCCGAAGGCGCCCTTCACCAGGGCCTGGCAGTCGTCGAAGGAGCCCTCCACCGCGAAGGTGCGGACATTGTCCCCCAGGGTGGCGAACTGCCGCTCCTGGAGGGGCGACACGCGTCCGGCGGGGTACAGCACCACCACCTGGAAGCCCGGGAGGCCCAGGAAGGCGCTGGCCACCGCGGCCCCCGTGTCCCCGGAGGTGGCGGTGAGCACGGTGCGGCGCCTCCCGTCCCCGCGCGCCGCCAGGGCCAGCATGCGCGCCAGGAACCGCGCGCCGAAATCCTTGAAGGCCAGGGTTGGCCCGTGGAAGAGCTCCAGGGCGTGCACGCCCTCGCGCACCCGCACCACCGGAACGGGGAAGTCCAGGGCGGAGCCCACCGCCTCCTCCACCTCGGCCCGGCTGAACTCGTCGCCCAGGAAGCGGTGGAGGATCTCCGCGGAGCGGGCCTGGAAGCCCATGGCCAGGAGCGCCTCCACGTCCCGGAAGCAGGGCACGGGCTCGGGGACCCAGAGGCCCCCGCCCGGGGCCATGCCGCACTGGATGGCCTCCCGGAAGGTGGCGCGGTTCCTGGGATCGCGGGTGTTCACGAGTCGCATGCTAGACCTCCCTTGCGCCGCGGGTGTCCAGGCCGCAGATCCAGGACGTGCTGGGCAGGCTGGCCTCCCCGAAGGCGCCGCGGATGGCGGCGGCCACGGCGGGGGCCTCCCTCTCGGGCGCCACGGCGAAGACCGAGGGCCCCGATCCCGACAGGCTGAAGCCCAGGGCCCCGGCCCCGAGGGCCGCGGCCTTGGCCGCGGGGAATCCCGGAACCAGCGCCGCCCGGAAGGGTTCGGCCAGGGGATCCCGCAGGCAGCGTCCCAGCAGGGCCCGGTCCCCGGTGTGCAGGGCATGCACGAAGCCCGCGAGGTTGCCGGCGAAGCCCACCGCCCCCGCCAGGGGCACCTCCCCGGGAAGCACGGCGCGGCTGGCGGCGGTGGGCAGCTGCCATTCCGGATGCACCACCACGAAGACCAGGTCCCCCGGCCAGGGCAGTTCCCGGGCCGTGGAGCGCCCGTCCCGGCCGGGCACCACCATGCGCAGCCCGCCCAGGAGGGAGGGCGCCACGTTGTCCAGGTGGCCGGCGCCGCTGTAGACGCCCTCGGCCCGGCCCGCCAGGGCCAGGAGCTCGGGGCCCTCCAGGGGGAAGCCCGCGGCCCGCTGGAAGGCGGCCAGGGCCGCCACCACGGAGCTGGCGCTGGAGCCCAGGCCGCTGTTCACGGGGAGCCGCTTGTCCAGCGTCACGGCCCAGGACGCGCCGGCGCCGGCGCGCTCCCGGAAGAGCTCCAGGGCCCGGAGCACGAGGTTGGGCCGCCCGTCCCCGGCGAGCATGGGCGCGAAGGCCCCCTCCAGGACGAAGCGGTCCTCGGGGGCCGGCTCCACCGTGACGAGATCGCCCAGCAGCGTCCCGTCCAGGGGCGCCAGGGCCGCCCCCAGCAGGTCGAAGCCCGCGGCGACGTTGCCGATGCTGGCCGGCGCGAAGACCCGGATGGCCGGGCTCAATGGACCAGCCTCAGCACGTCGGAGAGAACGCCGGCGGCCGTCACCTGGGCGCCGGCCCCGTAGCCGCGCACGACCATGGGATAGGGGCTGTAGCGCTCCGTGAAGAAGGCGAAGGCGTTCTCCCCGCCCTTGACCTGGGCGAGGGGATGGTAGGCGTCCACCACCCGCAGGCCTACGCTGCAGCCCTCCGGGGTGAAGCCGCCGATGTAGCGCAGGAAGCCCCCCTGCGCCGCGCGCCGGGCGAAGTCCTCGTCCAGGCGGGGCAGGCGCTCCATGAAGGCGTCCACGTCCCCGCCGGCGTCGAAGTCCGGGGGCAGCAGGCCCTCCACGGCCACGTCCTCCAGCTCCAGCTCCAGGCCGATCTCCCGGGCCAGGATGAGGAGCTTGCGGGCCACGTCCATGCCGCTCAGGTCGTCCCGGGGATCGGGCTCCGTGAAGCCCTGGGCCCGGGCCTGGGCCACCGCCCGGGACAGGGGCACGCCCTCGCCCACCGCGCCCAGGATGAAGGACAGCGAGCCCGAAAGGATGCCCTCGAAGCGCTGCACCACGTCCCCGGTCTTCACCAGGTTCTGCAGGGTGTCCACCACCGGCAGGCCCGCGCCCACGTTGGTCTCGTAGAGGAACCGCCGGTGCAGGCGCCGGCAGCGCTCCCGCAGGTCCTTGTGGAAGGCGGTGGAGGCGCTGTTGGCCTTCTTGTTGGCGGCCACCAGGTGGAAGCCCGCCTCCAGGATCTCGGGGTAGCGCGCGGCGAGCTCGGCGCTGCTGGTGCAGTCCACGAAGACGGGCATGGCCGGGCGGTCGCGGCGCACCGAAGCCAGCACCTGGTCCAGGTCCGTGGGCACCGCGGCCGCGTCGAAGGCCTCCCGCCACCGGGCGAGGTCCCGGATGCCGTGGGCCATGCGGCGGCTGGTGGCCAGGGTGTGGACGCGGATGTCCAGGCCCTGCTCCCGGAACCGGGGCTCCTGCCCCTGGATCTGCTCCAGGAGGCACCCGCCGACGTTGCCCGCCCCGAAGAGCACCAGGTCCAGAGTCCCGGCGGTGCGGAAGAAGCGCCGGTGCACGTGGGGCATGGCCCGGCGCCCGTCCTCCTCCCGCACCACGGCGGAGATGATGCGCTCGCTGGAGCCCTGGGCGATGGCCACCACGTTGCAGTCCACGTCCGCCAGCGCATCGAAGAAGGTGCCGGCGATCCCGGGCCGCAGGTGCATGCCGTCGCCCACGATGCTGAGGATGGACACGCCCTCCTGGACCTCCACGGCGTCCACGAGCCCCGCGGCGCGCTCCATGCGGAAGGCCTCCTCCAGCACCGCCGCGCCCCGGGCGCCGTCCTCCCGGCGCAGGCAGAGGCAGATGGCCAGCTCGGAGGAGCACTGGCTGATGAAGACCACCGAAAGGTCGCGCCGGGCCAGGGCGGAGAAGGCCCGGGAGGCCATGCCGGGCACCCCGGCCATGCCCGGGCCGGAGATGTTGAGCATCACCAGGGAGGGCAGGAAGGAGATGCCCCGGACCCCCAGGGGCGGCGCGGCCACGCCGTCCCGCACCAGGGTGCCGGGATGCGACGGCTTGAAGGTGCTGGCCACCCGGATGGGGATGGCCCGGGAGCGCACCGGGGCGATGGTCTTGGGATGCAGCACCTTCGAGCCGAAGAAGGCCAGCTCCATGGCCTCCTCGAAGCTCACTTCCGGCAGGGGGAAGGCCTCGGGGACGATGCGGGGGTCCGCGCTGAAGACCCCTTCCACGTCCGTCCAGATCTCCACCAGGTCCGCGTCCAGGGCCGCGGCCGCCAGAGCCGCGGTGTAGTCCGAGCCCCCCCGGCCCAGGGAGAGGATCTTGCCCTGGGCGTCGCCCCCGAAGAACCCCGGGAGCACCCACAGGGCGGCGTCCCCATCCCGCTCGGCCTGGAAGCGCGCGCGGATCTCCCCGGGAAGGGGCCGGCCCTCCATGGGTTCGCCCTCCAGGAGGATGTACCGCCGGGGGTCCAGGTACCGGGGTTCCAGCCCGCGGGCCCGGAGCAGGGCCGTGAGGATGGCGCAGGAGGCCCGTTCCCCCAGGCTGGAGAGGGCCGCCAGCACCGAGGAGGAGCATTCGCCCACCAGGGCCACGCCCTGGAGGATGCGGGCGCACTCCGCGGCCAGGAGCTCCAGTTCCGCCCCCAGCGCCTCCGCCCCCGGGCCCAGGTCCGGCCCCAGGTCGGCGGCCACCTGCCGGTGCCGGGCCAGGAAGGCCTCGGGGGCCCCGGCGGGGCCGCCGGGGGCCGCCACCAGGAGATCCGTGATGCCGGCCAGGGCCGAGGCCACCAGGCAGACCCGGTCCGTTTCCAGGGCCGCGGCCACCAGGCCGGCCACGTCGCGCATGCGGGCGGCGTCCCGGACGCTGGTGCCGCCGAATTTCATGACGCGTAGGGGGACGGATGGGGGCCGGCTGTTCATGGGGTCCTCGACAAATGCGAAAAGCCCCGCGTCCTTGTGGCGCGGGGCGGAAAGTGGAAGTGATGATCCGACTAAGCCGTCCCCGCGCCGGGATGGGTACCGGTCGTGGTGGTGGTCATAATGGGGAAACCCGCGTTCAGGGCGCCGCTTCCGGCGCGGGGGCCGGGGGAGGGGCGCAAGCCTGGGAACGGGGACATCATCTGCCTACCATCCCCGAAACAGCCTTCCAGGTCAAGGAAAGGATCACTCCCCCCGGAGAAAGCGGAGGCGCTTCGCGGCTTCCCGGGTCGCCGAAAGTTCCATCCCGCCCGTCACCCGCACCTTGGCCCGGCCCCCGAAGAGGGAGCGGATGTCCTCCACCGCCTGGGGGTTCAGGAGGACGGTGCGCTGGATCCGCACGAAGAGCACCTCGTTGAAGGCCAGTTCCACCTCCTCGAAGGAACGCCAGGGGGTGGCCTGGCGCTGGCCTGCCACCCAGGCGTGCACCTTCCCGTCGGCCACCTCGAAATGGGTGGTGACCTCCAGATCCACCGCGGGGGCCTCACCGGGCCGGGGCGACGGCGCCTGGACGGGATCGGGGGCGGGCGCCGCCGCCGGCCGGGGCCGGTGGACGGGCTCCCCATGGGCCTTGGGCTCCGCGTGGGGCGCGGGCGGGAGCGGGCTGGGCCGGGGCGGCACGGGGGCGGCGGGCCGGGGCGGCGTCTCCCTGGGGGCCTTCGGGACCTCGGCCGCCTTGCGCCGCTCCAGTTCCCCGGCCTTGCGGGCGGAGGCGTTCCTCCGGCGCTCGGCCCGGGACAGGTGCCTGGGGGGCTCGGGCGGAACGGGCTTGGCCGGGGCGGACCGGGCGGGGAGGCTCTGGACCGGCGGGGGCTTGGGGGGGGCGGGGAGGGGTTGGGCCGGCGGGGGCTGGGGGAGGGCGGGCTCCACCCGCGGGGTTTCCGGGCGGTGGACGAGGGCCAGGGCCGTGAGGTCCAGGCCCCCCAGGCCGTGCTCCTCGGCGAGAACCACCTGCCGCCGCAGGGGCGCCACCATGGGAAGGTCCATCCCCAGGTCCTGGGAGGCCCGCAGGATCAGGTCCAGGTCCTTGCCGGCCAGGGCCAGGGTCTGGTCGGAGGGCTCGTGGTCCCGGCGCACCATCAGGCCCCCGAAGGCGTCCATGGGCGGCGACTTGAGCAGGCCGAGGTTGAGCAGGCGCAGGTAGTCCGCGGAGGCGAAGCCGGCCTTCTCCCCGAAGGCCAGGACCTCCCCGAGGGTCTCCACCATGGCCACCGTGAGGAGGTTGGCCCCCAGCTTGAGGGCGTGGGCCAGCTCGGCCCGGGTCCCCACCCGGGTGATGCCCCGCCCCAGGGCCTCCAGGGCCACCAGGCAACGGTTGACCTGGGTCTCCGGCCCCGCGGCCAGGATCCAGAGGCGCCGGGAGACGGCGTCGCTGGGCTTGCCCAGGACCGGGGCGGCCACGTAGCCCTGCCCCGCCGCCGCGTGGGCTTCGGCCAGGCGCAGGGACAGGTCCACGCCGATGGTGCTCATGCAGAGGTGGATGGCCCCGTGGCCCAGTTCCTCCAGGAGCCCGCCGGGGCCCCAGGTGATGGCCTCCTCCGCCGCGTCCCCGGACACCATGGTCAGGGCCACCTGGGCCGTGGACACGGCGTCGGACACGGTGGGGCTGATGCGCACGCCGGCGGCGGCGAGGGCCTCGGCCCGCTCCGGGGTGCGGTTCCAGAGGGTCACCTCATGGCCCAGCTCGATGAGATTCCGGGCCATGGGGGCGCCCATCCGGCCCAGCCCGAGGATGGTGATTCGCATGGGGACCTTCTCCTGAAACCGTCCCCTACTTGGGGGTCAGCTTGAACTTGGGATGGCATTCCAGGCACTTGACCACCGGCGGCTTGTGCTGGAAGTGGCACTGGGTGCACAGGAAGGGCCCCGGGTGGCCCCCCTTGGGGGTGGCATGGGGGTTCACCGCCAGGGACTTGGTGAAGGCGGCCATGGCCGGGCCGTCCCCGTGGCAGCCGATGCACGAATCGTCGGCCGCCGCCTTGGTGGGCTTTTCCTCGTGGTGGCAGTCGAAACAGCTGACGCCGGCCTTCACGTGCTTGGGGGCGGGCTTTTCATCCGCGGCCCGGGAAGGCACCGCCAGGAAAAAACAGGCCAACAGGGGGGTCAGGACACGGAACGGGTTCATGGATGGTCCTCCAGATTTCACAGGATCTCTTGGAACACATAGGGTCAAGGCGTTAGTCTACTAAACTACAACCCACAGGTCGCCTGGTACTTCCTGGCCTCCCTTCAGGGAAGATCCTTCTTCGTCCATTCATGTTCGGGAGAACTTCATGGGCAAGCCTCATCTTTTCGCAGCCCTCGCCCTTTGCCTGGCGGCGGGATCCCCGGCCCTCCAGGCCCAGACCGCCCAGGTCCGGGCCAAGGTGTCGAGCACCCTGCTTTCCTATGTTCCCGCCACTCAGGTCACCACCCACCTGGAGATCCCCGGCACCGATGCCCTTTCGGATCTGGGGGACGAGTGGAACCGCGTCTTCCGGCAGTTCCAACCCAAGGGCGGGATCGCCTACGTGGCCAAGGTCACCAAGGACGCCGCCAAGGACCTGGCGGAGGGGACGCGGCCGCTCATCATCACCGCCCGGGAGCTCACCCCCGAGGAGATGAAGGCCTTCCAGACCAAGTTCGGCTACCTGCCCATGCGCATCCCCGTGTGCATGGACGCCCTCATCGTCTTCGTGCACAAGAACAACTCCCTCTCGAGCATCACCATGGAGCAGCTGGACGCCATCTATTCCCGGGATCGCCTGGGCGGCGCCAAGGAGCCCATCAAGGAATGGAGCGATCTCCGGGTGAGGGGCGACCTGGGCAAGCGCGAGATCCGCGCCTACGCCCGCGCGGAAGGCACGGCGATCCGGGACTCGTTCCAGGCCAGCGTGCTCCTCAAGGGGCCCTACCGTCCGGGCCTCATCCCCAAGGACGATTCCGCCTCCCTGGCCGAGGCCGTTGTGACCGACGAGGCCGGCATCGCCTTCGGGTCGCTGTCCTCCTGGTACGCCGGCGTGAAGGTCCTCGCCGTGGTCCCGTACAAGGGCAGCGACGCCCGGTTCCCCACCCAGGAGAACGTGACCACCAGCCGCTATCCCATGCCCCGCACCTACTACGCGTACGTGAACCGGGCCCCGGGCCAGCCCCTGGATCCCACCGTGAACGAGGTCCTGCACTTCATCCTCAGCCAGGATGGCCAGAGTTCCGCCGCCGATGTGGGGATCCTGCCCGCGCCGCCGGAATTCCTCGCCATCGCGCTCAAGCGCCTGGAACGCTGACCTGAGGAGCCTGTCCAAGTAATATTCGGCCCCGCGATGGTGGCACCGGCCATGGCAAGACAAGGCCCGCGAGGAGAGCGATTCGGGTAATCGTTCGACGAGTGGAACGCGGGATTGCCGTGGCCGCTGCCACCACCGGAGGCGGCGTCTGGAGGCCCGCCTATCGTGCGCAAGTCCCTTGAAAATATGACCTATATTTCCCGCGGGCCTTGCGCTCGATAATCGGGCCTCCAGGCGCCGTCGCGGGGCCGAATATTACTTGGACAGGCTCCTACTGGGGCCAGACGAAGCCCGGCTCCGAGCAGAGCACCTCCACCAGGCCCTGGGCCCGGGCCCGGCCCAGGTCCCAGCCGTCGGCGTCCCGCAGGGGCGCCGGATCGGCGTCGGGGCGGAAGAGGGCGCCCACGAAGCGGTCCCGGCCACTGCGCTTGGCCGCGGCGAGGCAGGCCTCGGCGATCGCCATGCCCTGCTCCCAGGTGCCCAGCTCCGGCCCCTGGGGGAGCAGGGGAAGGGCCGTGAACCCGATGGAGATGCGCTTGCGGATCAGGTCCCCGCCGGGCAGCTGGAAGGTCAGGTCCCGCACCGCCGCCAGCAGGTTGCGGGCCACGGTGGGGGCGCCTGAGCGCCGGGCCCGCCGGGCCACCACCAGGAAGGTCCCCCCGCCCCACCGCACCCGGAAATCCGTCTTGCGGGTGATGCGCTTGAGGGCTTCGCCCAACTGGCAGAGCACCGCGTCCCCGGCCTCCTGGCCCCAGGTGTCGTTGACCTGCTTGAAGTAATCCAGGTCCATCAGGTAGAGGAGGATATCCTCCTTGGCCTCGCCCGGATCGCGGCCGGCGGCCTGCATCTCCTGGTAGGCCCGGCGGGCCTGCTGGGCATCCGTTCCCAGGGCCTGGTCCAGGAAGCGCCGGTTGTGGAGCCCCGTGAGGGGATCCACGAGGCTGGCCTCCTGGAGGGCCCGGTTGGTGGCCTCCAGGGTCCGGGCGCTGTCATCGATGCGGCGCTCCAGGGCACTGTTCTGGTCGAACAGACGACGGATCCGCCATTGCAGCCAGAACACCGAGAGCCCCAGCAGGACCAGGGCGGCCAGGAGAAGGAACCACGTGAACCACCATGCCGACAGGCCTTGGCCCTCGCCCGCCGGGGCAGGCGCGAGGGCGAAGGGGAGGATGGGCAGGTTCAGGGTGGCACCCCCATGGGCAGGGAGGATCGAGGTCGAGGCGCTGCGTGCGGCCTGTTCCTATTAGAGGGCAGGAGCGCCACGGGTTCCAGCCTTTCTCGCGGGAGTGCGGTAGGATCGAGCCATCCCGAGGTAGCCCGCCATGCGAATTCTCCCCGCCGCCCTGGCCCTGATGATGATTCCGGCCGTCCAAGCCGCCCCCCGGCGCACCTGGGATTTCGGGACCCTCAGCTACGTGAAGCGGGTCCCCGCCGAGAAGGGCGCCCCCGCCAACGCCCACCCCGCCACCCTGGACCCGGCCGCGCTGGCCCAGGCCCTGGGCGCCGTGCGCTTCGCCGACGGCGCCAAGGACGCCCCCCTGTTCATCCCCGCCGAAGCGGAGGCCCTCTCCAAGGCCCTGGCCGAGGCCCTCGCCGCCGCGGGCCCCGGGGAGGACCTGGTGATCCTCAGCACCCTCAAGCGCGAAGGCGGCTTCTTCGCCGAATCCCTGGGGGTGACGGCCCGGGTCTTCCTCGCCGGCGGAAAGCTCAACCTCCTCGTCCACGACGCCCGCCTGGATTTCGTCTACGCCTACAACCTGGACAACCGGCTCCCCCCCTTCGAGTACGGCTTCCGCGCCAAGCCCGCCCCCACCGTCCTCAAGGCCGAAGGCGCCGCGTCCCCGCGGCCCGACTGGCTCGAACTCCCCCTGCCCTCCCCGAAGCCGGCCGCCGCCACTCCCCCGCCCGCCGCCAAGCCCGACGCCGCCAAGCCCCCCATCCCCCCCAGCATCGAGGAGCGCCTCCGCGGCCTCAAACGCTTCCGCGACCAGGACCTGATCACCGAAGCCGAATACGTCAAACAAAAACAAGACCTCCTGAAGGAGTACACCCGGGGGAACGACTAGCCCGGCTGCGTCGTCGTACGGGTCCCGGACCTGCGCCCCGTTTCGTCATCGCCGGACAAGCCGGCGATGACGGAGGTGGGGGAAGGGACGTGGGGGCTCGGCTGCGCGCATTTGCTTCGTTGGGCCGAAGGGGTGGGCGGAACGTAATGGCCATCCTGGAGGGCCCTGGCTTGGAGGGCGGCCTCAAGAATTGGTGGAATCGCTTCGCGTGATGCGTTGGGGTGGTGGTGGGCGCCGAAGCTGATCGGTTCGGGGACGGATCTGACGAAGGCGAGGTCGCGTAGGTGACGCTTGATCCGATCAGCCATCGGCGCGAACCCACATCCTCCACGAACCTCGCGAAGCGAGCCCCCACGGTGGGTCGGGGCCAATGGGTGACAACCCAGGCCCATCCGCGGGGTGGGATCTTTCCGTTGCCGCGGGCCCCGCCCGCGGCAACGACCCGGGGCGAGGATCCGGGCCCCGTACGCCCACTCCCCCGGCAGCCTACCGCAGGAAGATCCGGGGGTCGATGCGGGCGTTGTTGAGGCTGAGGGACCAGTGGAGGTGGGGGCCGGTGGCGCGGCCGGTGCTGCCGACGCGGCCCAGGGGGTCGCCGGGTTTTAGGACCTGGCCTTCCTTCACGAGCACCTTCGAGAGGTGGGCGAAGAGGCTCACCACGCCTTCGCCGTGGGCCAGGTACACGGCGTTGCCGCTGAAGAAGAAGTCGCCGGTGAGCACCACCACGCCGGCGGCGGGGGCCCGCACCAGTTGGCCGGCGCCGGCCTTGATGTCCAGGCCGGAGTGGGGGGCGCGGGGCTCGCCGTTGAAGAAACGGCGCAGGCCGAAGGAGGACGTGAGGGCGCCGGCGGTGGGGCGCTGGAATTCCAGGGTGGGGGTGAGGCCCTCGGGCCAGGCCACCCAGGCGGGCTTGGACAGGGCGGCCTCGCGGGCGATGCGGGCCTCGTCCTCGGGGGACGGGTTCACCTGGCGGGTGTTCTTGAGGGTGACGTGCTGTTCGGGGTAGCGCTTGTCCCGGATGGTGAAGGGCACCGGGGCTCCGGCGGCGTCCACCTGATCGGGGCCGGGTTTGGCGGAGAGCGGGATGCCCACCACCGCCTCCCACCCGCGGGCGCCCTTGCGCACCAGGACGGGCTCGCCGTGGTACGAGGCCTTGGGGCCGGGCACCGCCACCAGGGCCACGCCCCCGGGCACGGGCGAGGCCCTGAAGGGCAGCGCGGCGAGGACGGCGGGGAGCAGCAGGGCCGGGATCATCCCTGAACCGTAGCATAGGTTAGTCTGTAGCCTCCATGATCCGTCCCCCGGCCAAACCCTGGTTCACCCTGGGCCTCTGCGGCCTCCTGGCGCTGGGCCTGGCCGCGGCCCGGAACCTCGCGCGGCCGCGGTACGTTCCCCCTTCCCGGGTGGAGGACGCGGTGCTGCGCATCGCCATCAACCTCACCCCCAACACCCTGGACTGGAACCTGAGCAGCGACTTCAGCCCGCCCAACTACACCGTCGCCCGCGCCACCATGCGGGGCCTCTACACCTGGAACGCCTCCCAGGAACTGGTGCTGGACGTGGCCCGGTCCTGCGACGTGAACGACCCGGGGCGGCCCCGCACCTACACCTTCCACCTGCGGGACGACGTGTTCTGGTCCGACGGGGCCCCGCTGCGCGCCGAGGATTTCGTGCTGGGCTGGCGCCGCGCCCTGGACGGGAAGGAGAGCAAATACTTCAGCGACATCGTGGGGGTGCGGGACTACCTGGCCCTGCCCCCGGGCCCGGGGCGCGAGGGGGCCCTGGCGCGGGTGGGCTTCCGGGCCCTGGATCCCCGCACCTTCCAGGTGAGCCTGGCGGCGCCCAGGACCTACTTCCCCGGCTACCTGGCGGGGGTCTACGCCTTCTACCCCGCCCCCTCCCACCGCCTGCAGGGCCTCACCGAGGAACGGATCCGCGCCTACTACCGGCGCACCGCCGGCGGAGACCCCCTGGCCCTGGGGCCCTACCGCATCCGGGAGTGGAACCGCCTGGACGAGAGCATCGACCTCGAGCTCAACCCCCACTACCCCGCCCTGTCCGGGCGCGTCCCCCGGGTGCTGCTGTTCCCCTCGGACCTGGCCACGATGCTCTACGACCAGGGCCGGGTGGATTTCAATTTCCTGGACGACGGACCCTCCACCTTCCGGCACCCCGCGGACCGCCGCCAGGCCGCGCTGTGGAGCACCTTCTGGATGGGCCTCAGCACCCGGCTGCTCCCCCTGGACGTGCGCCGCGCCATCGCCATGGCCCTGGACCGGAAGGCCCTGGGCGAGCACGTCCTGCCACGCTTCCGCGCGGCCTCCCAGCTCCTGCCGGAGGGCTTTCCGGGGCGCCTGCGGGAGGGCGACCCCCGCCTGGGGGCCCTGCCCCCCCTGGACCGGGCCGAGGCCCGGCGCCTGGTGGCGCGGGCGGGGTGGACGGGCCGGGAGCTCACCCTGGCGTACCACGAGAACGGCACCTTCCTGCCCGAGGCGGCCCTGGCCGAGGGCGTGCGGGTCCAGCTCGCGCAGGTGGGCCTGCGGGTGCGCCTGGTGGGCACCCGCTCCATGGCCGAGGAGATGCTCACCCCGGACCGCCGGGCCCGGCACGAACTGCATTTCCGGCGCACCGGCGCCGACTTCCCCCACCCCCAGGAATTCCTCCTCCCCTTCACCTACGGCGGCGACCCCGCCCAGGACAACGGCAGCTACACCGGCTTCGAGGCCGGGGGCGCCGGCCCCGCCTACCGCCGCTTCGAGCGGGAGGCCCAGGCCACCGCGGAGGTGGGCCCCGCGGCCATGGCGGACCACGCCTGGGAGGCCCAGCGCATCCTCCTGGCCGAGGAGGTGGCCCTGGTGCCCCTCTTCTACCCGGACCGCTACTTCCGCACCCGGCCCTGGCTGCGGGAGCTCACCATCGACCCCTTCAACTTCATCGACTTCACGAGGCTCACCTGCAGCCTCCCGGTGAAGCCGTGAGGATGCGCATCCTGCGGGACCTGGCCATCATCCCCATCGTCGCCTTCCTGGTGCAGGCCCTGGTGGTGCGCCTTCCCGTGCCCGTGAACGAGGACGCCAAGCGCCCCCAGGTGGTGTCCCTGCAGGCCCAGATGGAGCGGGACCTGGGCAAGGGCCGGCCCCTGGGGTTCCTGCGGCCCTGGGTCAAGCTGGCCCGGGGCGAACCCCTGGGCAACGACCAGCAGGGCTTCGATATCGGCGACCTGGCCGCGGCGCTGGGCAGCAGCCTGCGCATCGGCCTCCTGGGGCTGGTCCTCTCCCTGGGCTGGGCCTACCTCTACGCCTGGTTCCGGGTGCGCACCCGCAGCCGCCTGGACCGGCGCACCCTGGAGGTGCTGCCGGACCTCATCTACGCCACGCCGCCCTTCTTCTTCGCGCTGGCGCTGGCCATACCCCTGGGCACCCACCTGGCCGGATCCCGCCTCCCCTTCGAGGCGGCCGCCGCCCTGGCCACGGCGCTGCCGGCGGCGGCCTTCTTCGGCCAGGTGCTGTACGGCGCCCTGGCCCGGGAGATGGCCCGGCCCTACATCCTCACGGCCCGGGCCAAGGGCCTCCCCGAGGACCGCATCGTCTGGCGCCACGCCATGCCCAACGCCACCCTGACGCTCCTGGACGGCGCGGTGCCCAAGGTCACCCTCCTGCTCACCGGCAGCTTCATCGCCGAGCGGGTCTTCAACATCCACGGCTTCGGCTACCTCTACGTGTACGCCGCCGAGCAGCGCCAGGCCGCGCTGGTGGTGGTGGGGACCACGGTGTTCGCGGCCCTCCTGGTGCTGGTGTCCATGGCCGCCCAGGGCCTTCGCGCCTGGCTGGAGCCCCGGCCATGACCCCGCGCGCCAAGGGCCTCACGGGCCTCACCCTCCTCCTGCTCCTGCTGGCGCTGTCCTTCCTGCCCCGCTGGATCCAGGCCTGCCCCTTCGGCATGGACCTGGAGTTCCCCACGAAGACCGTCTGCGAGCGCGCCCTGGGGGGCCTGGGCCGCTCCATGGCCCTGGCCGGGGGCGTGGCGGGCCTCACCACCGCCCTGGGCATCCTGCTGGCCCTGGCCGGCGCCCAGGGCAAGGGCGCCGTGGATTTCGCCATCACCAAGGTCTCGGAATTCTTCTTCGCCCTGCCCGACATCCTGGTGCTCATCACCATGGCCTTCCTCCTGCGCACGGCCCGGGACCTGGGCTTCCTGGACCTGGACCCCACCCTGGCCGTGGGCGCCTCCCTTTCGGTGATCGGGTGGGCCGTGCCGGCCCTCATGTTCCGGGCCCGCCTCAAGGCCCTGGGCGAGGCGGAGTTCGTGGCCGCCAGCCGCGCCCTGGGCGCGGGCGAGGCCTGGATCCTGGCGCGCCACCTGCTGCCCCAGATGAAGGGCTTCGTCCTCGCGGTCTTCCTGCTGCGGGTGCCGGCGGTGATCTTCATGGAATCCACCATCAGCTTCCTGGGCTTCGGCCTGCCCCCCACCACCCCCAGCCTGGGCACGTACGTGGGAAGCAACTACCGCAACCTCATCCTGGGGGAATGGCGCATCGTCGTGCCCGTGTGGATCCTGCTCCTGCTCATCTCCATCGGCTTCTCCCTGGTGGGCAAGGCCCTCCTGGCGGGGGAGGACGCGTGAGCGCGCACCTGGAGGCCCGGGACCTCACCATCGCTTTGCGGGGCGGGAACCTCCTGGTGGACCGCCTTTCCTTCGACCTGGCTCCGGGCCGCACCCTGGGCCTGGTGGGCGAGAGCGGCTCGGGCAAGAGCCTCACGGCCCTGGCCCTCCTGGGCCTCCTGTCCGAGGAGCGCTTCGAGGTGGCGGGGCACCTGCGGATCCTGGGGGAGGAGCCCCGGGACTGGAGGCGCCTGCGGGGCAAGGTCATCGCCATGGTCTTCCAGGAGCCCCGCCTGGCCCTGAACCCCCGCATGGCCGTGGGCAGGCAGATCGCCGAGGTGCTGGAACTGCACCGGGGCCTCCCCCGGGGCGAGGCCGCGCGGGGAGCGGCCCACTGGCTGGACCGGGTGGGCATCGCCGCCGCCCGCGCCGGGGACGTGCCCGCCACCTTCTCGGGCGGCATGCTCCAGCGCATCTGCATCGCCATGGCCCTGGCGGCGGGGCCCCGCATCCTCGTGGCCGACGAGCCCACCACCGCCCTCGACACCACCGTCCAGGCCCAGGTGCTGGACCTGGTGGCCAACCTGCAGCGGGAACTGGGCCTGGCGGTGCTCCTGGTGACCCACGACCTGCCCCTGGCCGCCCAGCGCTGCGACGATCTGCTGGTGATCTACGCCGGGCGCCCCATGGAAAGCGGCCCCACCGCCCGCGTCCTGGGCCACCCCCGGCACCGGTACACCGAGGCGCTCATCGCCTGCGCGAGGTTCCCCCGGGAGGCCGGCGCGCCCCTGGCGGCCATCCCCGGCCAGGTGCCCCTGGTCACCCCCCAGGCCATCCCCCCCTGCGTCTTCGCGGACCGGTGCGCCGCCGCGCGGGACGACTGCCTCAGCCGGCCCTACACCTGGTTCCCCGAAGGCCACGCCTGCTTCCATCCCCCCGGGGAGGCCCCATGAACCTCCTGGAAGCCCGGGCCATCCGCAAGGCCTACCAGGGCCGGCCCGTCCTGGCCGGGGTGGGCCTGGCCCTGGGGGAGGGCCGCACCCTGGGCCTGGTGGGCGAGAGCGGCTCGGGCAAGACCACCTTCGGCCGGATCCTCATGGGCCTGGAACGGCCCGACGCGGGCGAGGTGCTCTACCGGGGCGAGCCCATGCCCCCCGCGGGGAGCCCGGCCTGGCGCGCCCTGCGCCGCCGCATCCAGGCCGTCCACCAGGACCCCTCCGCCGTGCTCAATCCCTTCTGGTCCATCCAGGAGATCCTGGAGGAACCCCTCCGCGTGCAGGGCCTGGCCCGGGCCCAGCGCCGGGCCCGCATCCCGGCCCTCCTGGACCAGGTGGGCCTCCCCGCCGCCGTGGCCCCCCGGCTCCCCGCGGAACTGAGCGGCGGCCAGAAGCAGCGGGTGGTCATCGCCCGGGCCCTCTCCCTCGCCCCCGACCTGCTCTTCGCGGACGAGCCCGTCTCGGCCCTGGACACCTCCGTGCAGGCCCAGATCCTCAACCTCCTCCTGGAGATCCGCCGGGAGCGCGCCATGGCCATGGTGATCGTCTCCCACAACATCGACGTGGTGCGCCACATGGCCGAGCGCACCCTGGTGCTGCGGGACGGGATCATCGTGGAGGAGGGTCCGTCCCAGGCCCTCTTCGACCACCCGGAGCATCCCTTCACCCGGGCCCTGGTGGGGGCCCTGCCAAGGCTGGCCTCACCCCTGTGATCCCGCTAGAACTCCCCCCAGCGCACCACCGTGGGCTTGACCACCAGGAGGCGGTCCCTCGTATCCTTCCCGCGGGTCCCCGCCTGGGCGCCACCGCCCTTGCCGTCCTCCCGCAAGCCACCGAAGACGGCGGTCTCGCCGTCCTTGAGGTGCACGGTGGTCTTCATGGCCCGCTCGTTGGGGCCGGGCTTGCCCGCCTGGAGGGGCTTCTTCCGGAATACCATGATGGACGTGGGGTCCAGGGCCTTGTAGAAGAGATCGTTCTGCAGCATGAGATTGTCCAGGGCCCTCCGGAAGTCCATGCCCCGCAGATCCGCGCAGGTGCTGGCGTCCAGGCCCTCCGCCGACGCGTGGAGGAGGACGGTCACGCCTGACTGTTTGCCCAAGCCCTGGAGGGCCGCGGCCATGAGGCGTTCCGTGGCATCCCGCCGGGGGTGGACGCTAGACTTCCCCCGGGAGGTCCCGGGCCGGTGCGCATCGCCAACCCCATCTATGACGTCGTGTTCAAGTACCTCCTCGACGACGAGAAGGTCGCCCGGCTGCTGCTCTCCGCCCTCCTGGGCAAGGAGGTGCTCGAACTGCAGTTCCGGCCCACGGAGGTGCACCACGAGGCGGCCAGGCCCGACGCCACCCAGCTCCTGGTCCTGCGCCTGGATTTCGCCGCGACGGTGCGCCTGGAGGACGGGAGCCGCAAGCTGGTCCTGATCGAGATCCAGAAGGCCCGCAGCGCCTGGGACGTGCAGCGTTTCCGGCGCTACCTGGGTTCCAACTACGCCAGCCCGGAGAACGTCTACCTGGATCAGGATGGCCGGAAGCAGGCCCTGCCCATCGTCACGATCTATTTCCTGGGCGAGGGCCTGGATTGCGTCGACGTGCCGGTGCTGAGGATCAACCGGCAGTACCTGGACCTGGCCACGGGCGAGGAGGTGCGCATCACGGATCCTTTCGTGGAGGCGCTCACCCACGACGCCATCGTCGTGCAGATCAACCGGCTCAAGAACCGCCGGCGCACCGAACTCGAGCGCCTGCTGGAAGTGTTCGACCAGGGCCTGGCGTCCCGCACAGACCCGCACCTGCTGGACATCCTGGAGGAGAACTTCCCGGAAAGGCACCGGGAGGTGCTTCGCCGCCTCATGCGCGCCAGCGCCGAGCAGGAGGTGCGGGACTGGATGGATGTGGAGGACGATATGCTGGCCGCCTTCCGGGACCAGGCCCGCGAATCCTCGGACCTGCGGCAGGCGGTGGCTGAGCGGGACAAGGCCTTGGCCGAACAGGCCGAGACCTTGGCCGAACAGGCCGAGAGAGAAAAGGCCCTGGTCGAGAAGGAAAAGGCCCTGGCCGAGAAGGATGACCTCATCGCCGAACTGAAGAGGCGAGCAGAGCAACCGCCTCCTGGTTCGTAGGCCGGTCCCTTTCGGGCGGGGACCCTTTGCCTGCCAATGCGATGACCCTTCAGGCGCAGGGGGGGGTTGCGCGGCCCCGTGCCCACCCTACATTGGGCGGGTCGTCATCCGCGCACCCCCCCCGCATGGAGGCTGGCATGACCCATGTGATCACGGAACCCTGCATCGGCACCAAGGACACGGCCTGCGTCGTGGTGTGCCCCGTGGACTGCATCCACCCCGCCAAGAACGAAGCCGACTTCGACAAGGTGGATCAGCTCTTCATCGATCCCGATAGCTGCATCGACTGCGGCGCTTGCGTGAGCGAGTGCCCGGTGTCCGCGATCTACCCCCTGGAGGACGTTCCGGGGGAATACGAGGCCTACATCGAAAAGAACGCCGCCCATTTCAAGGGGTAGGCGGGGTTCCAGGCTGAGGCGGGAAGGGCCCTGGGGATCGGCGTCGAGCGCGGCAGGTCCCGGACATGAACCGCCGATCTGCCCTTTCGGAGGCCGTCGTTCTCTCGCGGGCGCTCCGCGGGGATTTGGCCGGGCTGGAAAACGACCCGATGGACATGGTCGTTGAAAGCCTTCGCCGCCATGGGTCGGGATGCTGCTGACGGGATCGCCCTGCGTGTGTCAAGATGGCACCCTAGAAAGCCCAATCAGCCCATAATCCACGTCCTGATCCCAGGAGCGTCCGGAACAAACAGACCGGGAGGTCCCATCCTTGCGATGCTCGAAATGTGAAAGCCTGAACCTGGAGGATGCGACAACCTGCTTCAACTGCGGTGAGATCCTGCCCCGGTCTCCGCACCCCTACGAGGCTCCTGCCGCGGACCTGACGAGCGGCCCAAGGAAGGGATTCCGAGCCATCTGGATCCTCTGGGGCTGTGGCGGACTTGTCGTTGCCTTCCTGCTCCTTCTGGCCAGTTGTTTCCTGATGGTCAAAGGCGGGCTTCAAGCCGGAGACCGCGAGTTCGCGCCCGCCGTGGAGTCCTACCTCGCCAAGGTACGGGCAGGCGATTATCACGGTGCCTACAAGGATTTTGGAGAGGAGCTGCATTCAGCGGTCAAGGAGGAGAACTATCTCGCCCTGGAGAAGGGCTTCCAGGAAAAGCTGGGACCCCTCAAGGAGAAGAAGCCTCAGTTCGTGCAGATCGGATCCGACCTCAAAGGAAAATGGGGCCGAATCGTCTACACCTGCGAATTTGAAAATGCCAAGGGGACGATATCCTTCTCCCTGCGTAAAAAGGGCGATTCGTGGTCCATCGTCGAAATACGATACGACTCGCCCCTATTCCTGGAATACCTTAAGGCCAAGGAACCCTCCTGAACTGATTTCCCAGGGGGAGTTGCTCGGGAAAGTTGAATTCAGTGAACAGCGCCCGCGAATTTCTCCTGGGTTGGTTAGTGTCCGCCTCTATTCGGCTACACGTCTCCGTGCGCCAGCATTGGCTCCGACCTACTTCCACGGCTAATTGATTGGGGTTTATGGGAATCCTTGCAGAAAAAACCACAAGGCTTATCATTTCTTAAACATCCCCAAATCGTGAGGTCAGCCAATGGACTTCCTGGACCAGATCAAGCTCCTTGCGTCAAAAGTGCAAACGCAGCTTCCGCACCTCCAAACAGAGGAAGCAACCAAGAACGCGTTGGTCTTGCCATTCATCAAGGCACTGGGATATGACGTATTTGATCCTACGGAGGTTCGCCCTGAACTTGATGCCGATGTCGGAATAAAGAAGGGAGAGAAGGTTGACTACGCAATTTTGCGGGACGGGAAACCGATCATTCTTTTCGAGTGCAAAAAAGTCGGAACCGATCTTGGCTTGGTCCAGTTCTCCCAGCTATTCAGATATTTCACGGTGACGGAGGCTCGTTTTGCCATCCTTACCAACGGCACCCAATACCGGTTCTTCACCGATCTGGAGGAGCGCAACAAGATGGATGAGCGCCCCTTCCTGGAGTTCGACATCCAGGATTTCAAGGACCAGGACACCGAAGAATTGAAGAAATTCACCAAGCCCGTTTTTGACGTCAGCACGATTCTCAACACGGCTATGGATTTGAAATACACCAGGGAATTTAAAAGGCTGCTCACAGATGAATTCAACGCCCCATGCGATGAACTGATCTCCCTGCTTTCCAGGCGTGTCTATAACGGCAGGATGACCCAGCCAATACGCGAGCAGTTTTCCACCCTGATACGCCGTGCTTTTCATCAGATGATCAGTGAACGCATTGGCAAAAGTCTGCAGATTGCACTCGAAGGCAATCAAGCCCAAGAACGAGAGTTGGCAACTCCCGATCCCGTCATAGCTGCTCCAACGGAAGATGAGTCGAAAATCATCACCACCGCCGAGGAGTGGGAGGGATTTTTCATCATCCGGGCAATTCTTTGCCAGGATGTAGATCCAAAGAAGGTGACTATCCGTGACGGACAAACATACTGCGCCGTCCTTTTCGAGGACAACAACCGGAAACCGTTATGCCGCCTCTGGTTTAATACAGCAAAAAAAGCCATCGGAATATTCAATGAAGAACGAAAGGAGGAAAAAATTCCGATCCAGGATCTTTCAGACATCTATAAGCATTCAGATCGCCTCCGAAAGACTCTCGACATCTACCTAGCGAAGGCGTGAAGGAGGGTGAAGGTTGATCTCTGGGCTTGAGGAGGAGGTTTTCGAAACCCGCTTGCTGGCGTTCCGCGACAGCGTTATTTCATCTTCAAAGGGGACACGGCGAATTCTGCTTCGCAATATCTTAAAACTTTTCGGATTCAGAACACGAACTCAGGAACGGCTTACAACCCTTGCAAAAAGCTTGGACCGGGTTGGACTCACCGTAGCCCCACCTCTTCTGGACTGTCGCAGGGAGGATTGGGTACACATCTCAGCCCCCAAGGGGCCGTCCATCGAATCGTTGAATGACGGGCAAGAAGCATGGTTTCAATCCATCACCGCGAAACAGTTTGCCTCCGAGAAGGAAGTGGAGATCCGATTCATCATTCCGCTCCTGGAACGACTTGGATATAGCGAGGAAGACCGGGTCGATGGCTGCACGATCGAGATGACAATAGGGAGCAGGAAAGTCAAAGGAGAAGCGGACTTTGTTCTTTACGATGGAACGAACCGGAGTCGGGACAATGTTCTCCTCATAGTCGAAGCAAAACGAAACGGGACCCGTCTTGAGCAGGCTGTAGAGCAGGCTAGAAGCTATGCCATGTTCCTTGGGGCACCGTTTTACCTGGTTACCAATGGTGATGATCTTCGTGTTTTCCGATTCAAAAGCGCATTGGAAACCGATGTCGAGGTATTCCAGGGGACCAGGGAAACCCTTGGATCCCGCTTCCATCTCCTTCATGGATCAATTTCCAAGTCCCGGGTCGCAGACCTTCGAAGGGTATTGAGGCGTTAAGAGTCGGGGTAAGCCTAAACCCAGAAGCTAGCCCAGGTTTCCTACCCACTCCAGCTTTCACTTGCGAAGCCAGCAGGTGGCTATTCCATGAAAACCACGGACTGGCTCCTCAGCCTGAAACGGACTGCGTTCGGCGGCTGATCCCCTGCATCCTGGGTATCTGTTTCATCACTGTTCTCGCAGGGCCAGAGCAGGGATGGGTCGGTGAATGCAGATCAACAGCGCGTCGCCCCACCTCATCGCTGGCCCTGCGGGAACAGGGATGAATCGGATGCACAGGGATTTAGGGGATGAAAGAGGGGATCAACCAAACCATCGGCGACTGCTCCGAAGCGACTCTCGCCGGCCTGATCTCCCATCCTTTCTCTCCCCAGGCAGGACAAAAATCCCCATCTTGCGCATCCCATCGAACAGCTTATTTTTGTTTTTGCCAGAAACGAAAATTATGCCTTCCGTTAATTTGATTCCTGGAATTGGAGCCATGCGTCGAGAGTCAACCGGAACATTCATTGTCCATGCCACCCTCGGTGAGGAGGTGCGGGCCTTCTTGCCCAAACCCCTCCCTCCAGACCCTCCCTTGGCCTGGAACCCATCCCTGCTCCTGAGGCACCAGAAGGCGTCAACCGCCCTCGGCAGGCTGGATGGGGTCACGACCTTGCTTCCCGACCCGACGCTGTTTCTCTACAGCTACGTCCGAAAGGAAGCGGTGCTGTCTTCCCAGATCGAAGGCACTCAGTCATCCCTTTCGGATCTCCTTGCCTATGAAAACCGATTGGCGCCAGGCGTCCCCATGGAAGACGTGGTGGAAGTCTCGAACTACGTGGCCGCCCTTGATCATGGGTTGAAACGACTGAGGGATGGATTCCCTCTCTGCCTCAGGCTGGTAAGGGAGATTCACGAGGTACTGCTTTCCAGAGGCCGGGGCAGCGGCAAGATGCCCGGTGAATTCCGGCGTTCCCAGAACTGGATTGGCGGAAGCCGACCCGGGAACGCCGCCTTTGTGCCCCCTCCCCACGAATCGCTCCCGGATTGCCTTTCAGCATGGGAAAGATTCCTCCACTCCGATCTGGACCCGCTGACCAAGGCAGCCCTGGCCCACCTCCAATTCGAAACGCTCCACCCTTTCCTGGATGGCAACGGCCGAGTTGGCCGCCTTCTGATCTCTCTTCTCCTCAGCCAAGAGGGGGTCCTGCGCGAGCCCATGCTCTATTTGAGCCTA
Organism: Mesoterricola silvestris; assembly: GCF_030295405.1. Classification (GTDB taxonomy): domain Bacteria; phylum Acidobacteriota; class Holophagae; order Holophagales; family Holophagaceae; genus Mesoterricola; species Mesoterricola silvestris. Next base: position 4,065,504 of record NZ_AP027080.1, read on the forward strand.
TTCCTGAAGAAGCATCGGTCCCATTACTACGCCCTCCTTCAATCCGTCAGGGAGGATGGGGACTGGGAACGATGGTTGGACTTCATGTTTCAAGGAATGGCTGAAACCGCCGAGGGCGCCGTGAGCGTGGCCAAAAGGTTGCTCGCCCAATTTGCCGAAGACCGGCAGAAGCTACAAACGATCGGGGTGCCAGCCTCCGCATTCCAGGTGCACCACTACGTGCAAAAGCATCCCATCGCCTCATCGTCGGTGCTTTCCCAATCCGAAAGGTTGGCCCCATCGACCATCAACAGGGCCTTCGATCAGCTCGCCAAGGCCGGGCTTCTGAGGGAAATTACCGGAGGCGCAAGAAATCGTCTCTTCGCCTACGACAAAGTTTTGGAGATCCTCAATGAAGGGTAGAGCGAACGCCTCCTAATCGGTAGGTTGGCAGTTCAATTCTGCCCGGGACCACCAACCCGAGACGAAGCCCGAAACCGTGAGGGGAGCGGTTTTCCCATTTCTGGAGACCACCTTGTGGGTTGCCTTCCTCCGGGTATTTTCAGAAATTCCTCCTGGATTTTGGGGTCACGCCGGGGTCCAGACGACTTGGGAGAATTCAGGAAATGCCGATGGGAACATGGCTTGAGGAGTTCTCCAGGTTGTTACCAATGGCCCCCCCAATGGAGCTTGAGCCAGAGGCTCGAGGAGAGCAGAATATTTTGAAATCCATGTTTCCCTGATTTCCTGGTGGAGTTGGAGGATCTAGAAGTTATCCTTCCACTTGATTTGAGGAAGGTCCTGAACCCATGGAGTTACCGAGCCTTCTGAGGATCTAACCTCACCTTCTCCCCTTCAGCTTATTGGCCCTCCTCTGGCTTCCAGCCTGTTAATCTAATTCACAATTGCTTTGCCTGTGATCTTCGAGTGTCCTTCTATTGAAATGGAGAGTTCATGTCCAGGACGTTAAAGCATCCAGATTTATACCCCTTGATCTGTAAGCTCTCTCCAAGAGCCGAAAAGCTCGATAAAGACGTAGTTACAAAGGCCTTTGTGGATGCCGGATATCTTCAGCGAATCTTATGCCCAACAACTCAATTTGTCGAAGGGAGGCGGGGAACCGGGAAAAGCCACCTGTTCTTGTATTTAAACGACTATGTTAACACAGGCGCAGCCGGAGAATCTGCTTTGTCTGCATATATCGATTCCAGAGATATTAAGCAGGAGTCTGGACAAGATGAAGCGCCTTCAAAGGAATATGCTTCACGCTTTTTTAGGAAATTCTTGCAAACGCTTCTTCTTCAACTCCGGGTGCTTGACGCAAGCGTGCTACTTCACAACGAATTCACAAGGGCCAATACCGGCTATGACTTAATCGTAAAAAGGCGAAGCGCTGAAGCGCTCGATCAAATTGAGAAATGTATACAAGGCAAAAAAATTGAAACTTCCCGACGATTTTCGGAAAACAAGAAAACCTTAAGAGATGTCAAATCAAAGCGAGGAATCGAACTTAACCTTCTCACAGGAAGCGTGCTTCCTTCAGCAAAACTGGAAGCAAATTCGAGCAATGAATTTCAGAATTCTGAAAACTCTGATGTTTCTCATAGTTATGAAATTGTATTGGATTTCAGCAGCATCCGAGATTCTATGGAGTCATTTTTAAAAATTAACGATATTTCAATTTTTTACATTTTAATTGATGAATGGAGCTCTGTTCCGCTGCCCGTTCAACCATATTTTGCAGAATATATCAAGCGTTGCTTTTCGCCTTCTTCATTCTTTTCAGTAAAAATTGCTATTCTGCCATTTCAAACTAAATTTTCAGATATGAAAGGCCAAGATATTATTGGATTTGAAAAGACTGCTGATATTTTTGCTGCAATCGATCTAGATGGGGAATTGCTGTATGGTAGCCATCCGGAACCTTGCAGGGTCCATATGACTAACTTATTATTTAAACATCTCAAGCATATCGCAGAAACATACTACCCCAAATCCACTCTTGATATTGGATCAAATCCCGAAAAGTCGATATCGCAATTACTCAATCCACAAGCAATAGAAAGAATGCTTGTATTTTCACAAGGGAACTCACGAGATTTTCTTCAGCTATTTCAGGCAAGCTTTATTCATCATTATAATCGTGATCATGAAATGTCAGATTTAATCAATTCAAAGGACGTCGAGATTGCCGCAAAGGAACTTGGAGCAGAGAAGGTTGAGAATCTTCAACCAAATAGGGATGCTTATATATTATTCAATTCAATAATTCACCACGTGCTTCAGGTCAATCGAAAACACGCATTTATCCTAGATTCCAAGTTTCAGCATAATCCGCTATTTGCCTTTCTTGTTCACAACCGGGCGCTTCATGTATGGGACAAGAGTTATTCTTCCCCTTCTTCAAAGGGCAAGCGTTTCTTGGTCGTTGCTATTGATCAGGCCATCATTGTTGAGCACCTAAAAAGTCCAAGCTATAGAAAATTGTTTGGTCTCCCATTCACGGAGGAACAACAGGAGGAATTAAAATCTGTATCCGAAGACTCGAACCTAGCCGATCAAATCATGACATACGACAAGCCGGATAAGCGATCCGCGAGATATGTGGCACTTCCTGAAGAAATATTTGTCATTGACCAAACAAAAACTTGTCCAAATTGCCAATCTATCATTGACCAAAATCATCCAGTTTATAAAAAGGCGAATCTTTGTCCGAAGTGTGGAGAGTTGATCCAATTAACACTTCAGGGCTGATTGACTTGTTCATTGTTATGGGTCCGGAAGTCCAGAGGAAGACCAACAACCTGACGGGGGAGAAGTTGAGGTTTGAACGTCAGGAGGCTAGGTAGATATAGGGGTTCAGGACCTTCCTCAAATCAAGGGGAAGGAGAACCTCCGATTCCTCCTACTTCACCACGAATCCAGGGAAACATGGATTTAAAATTAATCTTCTCCCCTAGAGCCTCTGACTCAAGTTCGTTCGGGGGTGGATGGTTCCACTGGTGACAACCTGGAGGACTCCTCAAGCCGTGTTCCCATCGGCATTTCTTAAATCCTCCGCAGTCGGCGTGACCCTGGCGTGATCTCAAAATCCAGGAAGGATTTCTGAAAACCCCGGGAGGAAGGAAAACCACAAAGTGGTCTCCAGAAATAGGAAAGCCCGTCCCCTCGCGGTTCCGGGCCTCTTCAGGCTGGTGGTCCCGGGCAGAATTGAACTGCCGACCTACCGCTTAGGAGGCGGTCGCTCTATCCCCTGAGCTACGGGACCTATTTTCAGCCAACGGCCATTGTAGCCTGAAACCCGGGCCCTGGGGATCCCGCGGCCTCAGGCGCCCCGGAACTCCGCCCACTCGGGTTCGTTGGCGAAGATCCAGCGGTAGTAGTCGATGCCCTGGAGGTGGGCGGCGGCTTCCTCGTCCACCACCACCTGGCAGCGGGGGTGCAGCTGCAGGGCGGAGGCGGTGACCATGGAGGTGATGGGGCCCTCCACGGCCTTGGCGAGGATGGCGGCCTTGGATTCGCCGGTCACGAGCATCAGGCAGCGGCGGGAATCCAGGATGGTGCCCACGCCCATGGTGATCGCGCGGCGGGGGACGGCGGCGGGGTCGCCTCCGAACATGGGGGCGTTCTGCTCCAGGGTGGAGGGGGTGAGGGCCTTTTCGCGGGTGCGGCTGCGCAGGGCGGAGAGGGGTTCGTTGAAGCCGATGTGGCCGTCGCTGCCGATGCCCAGGAGCTGGAGGCCTATGCCGCCGGCGGCCTGGATCAGGCTCTCGTAGCGCCGGCACTCGGCGCCCAGGTCCGGGGCCATGCCGTCGGGGAGGTGGGTGCGCCCGGGGGCGACGTTCACCTGGGCGAAGAGGTGCTCGTCCATGTAGCGGCGGTAGGAACAGGGGTGGTCGGCGGGGATGCCGATGTATTCGTCGAGGTTGAAGGTGGAGCAGACTGAGAAGTCCAGGCCCTCCCCGCGGTGGAGGTCCACGAGACAGGCGTAGACCCGCTCCATGGTGCGGCCCGTGGCCAGGCCCAGGACGAGGCGGGGGTCGGCCCGCAGTTCCTTGGCGACGATGCGGGCCACGAGGAGCGCGGCCTTGTGGCGGTCGGGGGCGATGATGACTTCCATGGCTACCTCAGGAAAGGGGCGGAAGGCTGGCGGCGGCCACGGCCTGGCCCACGCGCCGGCTCTTCTCGTCCGGAAGGAAGACCCCGACGCGCCGGGCCAGGGCGGGGAATTCGGCCCCCAGCACCTCCCGGGCCCGGCCCAGGATGAGCTCCCCCCCTTCGCCGGAGGTGACCCGGCCCAGGATCATGGCGCGCTCCAGGTCGTAGAATTCCGCGTACCAGGGCAGGGTGTAGCCCAGGTACGTGCCCAGGGTCAGGAAGAATTCCCGGGCCATGGGGTCGCCCTTGGCCAGGCGCTCCTGCACGTCCCGGAGCCGTTCGGGGAGGGGCATCCCTTGGGGGAAGGCGAAGCCCGCGGGCCCCGCGAGGCGGTCCACGGCCTGCTGGGAGAAGTACGCGGCCCCCACACCGGGTTCGCCGGACCAGTCGTCGGTGCCGGCTCCGGGGTTGGCGTCCACGGTGCCGAAGGCCAGTTCGTTGAGCCAGCCCGTGATGCGGCCCCCCCGATCCAGGAAGCCCACGGCCTCGCTGGAGCCCAGGGCGATGCCCAGGATGCCGTTCTCCCCCAGGGAAAGGCCCCCGGCCAGGGCCGTGACGTCGCCGTCGTTGATGACCTCCAGGGGCACGCCCCATTCCTCCCGCAGGCGCAGGAAGATGGGTCGCACCTGGGCCTCGAAGCGGTCCGGGGGCACGGCACGGAAGAGGGAGGCCACCCTCACCTGGTTGTCCACCAGGATCCCCGCACTGGAGCCTCCGATGGCGTCCACCCGCGGCAGATGGCCCGCGGCGAGCCGGAGGCCCTCGTTGATGCGGGCGTAGTGGTAGGCGGGGTCGGCCTCGGCCTTGGGGTTCCAGGGCAGTTCCGCGCTGAAGACCACCTCGCCGTCCCTCACCGCGGCCACCTTGTAGTCGCTGGCGCCCAGGTCGAAGCCGATGCGGCATCCCCCCAGGTTCCCCCCCAGGGCCAGGGGCCGGGGGGTAGGCGCGGGCACCTCGTCCATGGCCTCGACGGTGAAGGGTCGGCCGAAGGCAAGCCCCATGATCCTGCGCTCGAAGGCCCAGGGACCCCGGGGGCCGTACTCCTCCACCAGGGCCTCGCACAGGGCCCGGGGCCCGGACACCGCCGCCCGGGAGCCGCCGCAGGCCCACAGGAGGCCGTTGAGCATCCAGGACACGCAGCGCAGGCTGTCCTCGTCCGCGCCTCCGGGGAACACGTCCAGCTCCAGGCGCACCGCCCAGCCCGCGTTCTGCTCCAGGCCCAGCACCACGCGCTCCGAGGATCCGTGGGCGGCCAGGGCCTTCCGGAAGGCGCGCAGGCCTAGCGCCAGGGGGCGGTAGCCGGGATCCAGCGCCAGGCTCCGGCCGGGGGGCGCGTTGAAGAGGCTCCTTTCGAAGGTTTCGTGGCGGAACATGGGAACCTCGCAACGGACGTGGTTCCTTTGTACCAGAAGTGGGGCCCGGGCCGGCACCCGGGCCCCCATGTTCCTACCGCTTGGCCAGGTTGTGGTCCAGGTACCAGATGGCCCCGCCCTGCTCCCCGATGGCGCGGAGCTGGTCCACCACCTCGTTCACGGCGATCTCCTCCTGGACCTGCTCGGTGACGAACCACTGCAGGGCGATCTCGGTGGCGTGGTCCCCTTCGGACTTGGCCAGTTCGTAGCATTTGCTGATGCTGGCGGTGTTCTCCTTCTCGTGGGCGAGCACCATCTCGAAGATGGAGGTGGGGCCGTTGAAGCTGGTGGGCGGGGGATTGATGGTGCGCAGCTCCAGCTTCCCGTAGCGGTCCAGGACGAAATCCACCAGCTTCAGTGCGTGGGTGGCCTCTTCCGCCGACTGGACCCGGAGCCAGTGGGCGAAGCCCTTGAAGCTCTTCTCGGAGAGGTGGGCGCTCATGGCGAGGTAGAGCTGGGAGGTGTACTGCTCGGCGTTGATCTGGGCGTTCAACGCGTTCTGGGTGGCGGTGCCGATCATGGGGATCTCCGGTGTTGGAGGGGCGGCGCCGGCGTGGCGTCGCGCTCCAAGACGATATATGAACCATTCACGAGAAAGGTGCCGTGACCAACATCCGGTGGTTTTTCCATTAACCTCGCTGGGGTGGGAGGTGCCCTTGCGCCGACAGGAGAAGGAACTCAAGGATCCGGAAGCCGTCGCGGAGGTGCTGGACGGCGCCGAGTGGGGGGTGCTGGGACTGGTGTCCCCGCAGGGCGCGCCCATCCTGGTCCCGCTCAACTTCGTGCGCCTGGACGGGAAGGTGTATTTCCACGGGGCCCACGCCGGCGAGAAGATGGAGGCCCTGCGCCACCACCGCCAGGCCACCTTCCTGGTGGTGGACGCCTACGCCCAGATCCCCTCCTACGCCTTCGACCCCGAAAGGGCCTGCCCCGCCAGCCAGTACTTCAGGTCCGTGCTGCTCCACGGCACCCTCGGGGAGGTGGAGGACCCGGCCCGCAAGGCCGCGGTGCTGGACGCCCTCATGCGCAGGCTCCAGCCCGAGGGGGGCTACCGCCCCATCACCGCCGAGGATCCCATGTACGCCGGCAGCGTGGGCGCCGTGGCCATCCTGGAGCTGACCGTGGAGCGCAGTTCGGCCAAGTGCGAGATGGGCCAGCGGCTCACGCCCGCGAAGCGGGACTCGGTGCGGGCGCTGCTGGAGCGGCGGGGGACCCCGACGGATCTGCGGACCCTGGAGGCGATGGGGGCCGGTCCAGGATCTCCCGGATCCGGCCCAGAAGCGCCAGGGGCTGCACCGGCTTCATGATGAGGTCCATGCCCGGGTCCAGCTCCCCGCGGTCCTGGATGAAGTCGGCGGTGTACCCGCTGATGAAGAGGACCTTCACGCCGGGGCGCTCCCGGCGGATCTCCTCGTAGGCCTGGCGGCCGCCCTTCCGGGGCATGATGATGTCCATGAGAATGAAATCGATGGCGTCCCGGTTCGCGCGGAAGACGTCCACCGCCTCCTGGCCGTCGGCGGCCAGCAGGACCCGGTAGCCGGACCTCGCCAGCACCAGCTCGGTCATGGCGCGCACCGGAAGCTCGTCCTCCACCACGAGGATGGTCTCGGTGCCGCGCACGCCGGATTCCCCCCGGTCCCGTTCCTGGGGATCCGGGGTGTCCGAGGCGCTGATCGGCACCAGGACGCGGAAGGCGGAACCCGCCCCGGGCTCGCTGTTCACGAGGATGTAGCCCTTGTGCTGCTTGACGATGCCGTACACCGAGGCGAGCCCCAGCCCCGTGCCGCGGCCCATCTCCCGGGTGGTGAAGAAGGGGTCGAAGATGCGCTTCTGGGTTTCCTCGTCCATGCCCTCCCCCGAGTCCTTCACCTCCAGGAGGGCGTAGTCGCCGGGGCGTCCGAAGCCGCGGGCGGCCCGGAACGCCTCGTCCAGGCGGAAGGGGCGGGTGGCGAGGGTCAGGGTGCCCCCGGCGGGCATGGCGTCCCGGGCGTTGGTGGCCAGGTTCATGAACACCTGCTCCATCTGGCCCAGGTCCACGTGCACCGGCAGGGCCTCGGGATGCCGGGCCACCTCCAGCCGCACGTCGGCGCCGATGATCCGCCGCAGGAGCTTCTCCACGTTGCCGACGACGGTGTTGAGGTCCAGGGTCCGGGGGCTCATCACCTGCTTTCGGCTGAAGGCCAGCAGGCTGTGGGTGAGCTGGGCGGCGCGTTCCGCGGCCTTGAGGATCTCGGCCAGGGCGTCCCGGTCGGGATCGTCGGGGCCCTGTCCGAGCTGCATGAGCGTGCCGTAGCCGTTGATCACCTGCAGCACGTTGTTGAAGTCGTGGGCCACGCCCCCCGCCAGGAGCCCCACGGCCTCCAGCTTCTGGGAATGGCGCAGCTGCTGCTCCAGCTGCTTCTGCCGGGTTATATCCTGCTTCATGCCCAGGAAGTGGGTGATCACCCCGTCCGCGTCCCGCATGGGGCTGATGGTGGCCCGCTCCCAGAAGAGCTCGCCGTCCTTCTTGCGGTTCTGGAGCTCGCCCACCCACACGTCGCCGGCGGTGATGGCGGCCCACAGCTCCGCGTAGGTGCGCGGATCCGTGAGGCCCGACTTGAGGATGCGCGGCGTTTGGCCCAGGGCCTCGTCCAGGGCGAAGCCGGTGAGTTCGGTGAATTGCGTGTTGATGAATTCGATGTTCCCGGCGGTGTCGGTGATGAGGATGGAGACGGGGCTCTGCTCCACGGCCTGGGAGAGCCGGTTCACGAACCGGTCCGCCCGGGCCCGGGAGGTGATGTCCCGGAACTGCCAGACCCGCAGGGCCTCGCCGCCCCCGGTGCGGTAGGGCCGGGAGCGGCGCTCCAGGACCCGCCCGTCCCACAGGTCCAGGATATCCACCCCCGACGGCGCCGCCTCCCGGGCCAGGTAGCCGTCGGGATCCTTGAGCTGGGCCAGGATGATGTCCTCCTCGTCCCGGGAAGGCCCCTCCAGGCCCCACAGGCGGGAGTAGGACGGATTGCGGTCCCGCTCGGCGCCGGCGGCGTCCACGATGCGCACGCCGTCCTCGCCGCCGTCCAGGGCGAAGCGCAGGAGGGCGGCCTGGTCCCGGAGGCCGTCCCGCTCCCGCTCCCCTTCGGCGCAGCGCGCCGCCATGAGGCCCAGCCCCTTCCACAGGAACCCCGCCACGGCCGCGTTGAGGACCAGCCCCGCCGCCAGGAAGGGCGTCCACCGCCACAGGTGGAAGGCCGCGGCGAGCCCGCCGCCCAGGATGAGGACCAGGGAGGCCGCGAAGGCGGCGACCAGGACCATGGATTTCGTTCCAAAGGTCATGCGGGAGACTCCGTCCATGGCCCGGGGGGCCGGCCGCTTGGAAAGCACGGGAGGGGGTGCGCCCCCCTCCCCGTTCACCCCATACTATCCGTCCCCCCGGGCCCCGGGGGCACATCCTGCGGGGATCCCCATGATCGTTCGAAGGTCCGTTTGTCCCTACGATTGCCCTGACGCCTGCGGACTCCTGGTGGAGGTTGAGGACGGCTTGGCGGTTTCCGTGAAGGGGGATCCGGAGCATCCCCACAGCCGGGGCAGCCTCTGCCCCAAAATGACCCGCTACCCGGACACCGTCCACAACCCGCGGCGTCTGACTGTTCCCCTGCTTCGCACGGGTCCCAAGGGGAGCGGCGCCTTCGCGCCCATCCCCTGGACCGAGGCCATCGACCGCATCGCCTCGGCCTGGAAGGCCATCATCGCCGACCACGGCGCCCAGGCCATCCTGCCCTATTCCTACGCGGGCACCATGGGGCTGGTGCAGCGGAACGCCGGGCATCCCTTCTTCCACCGCCTGGGGGCGAGCCGCCTGGACCGCACCATCTGCACCCCGGCCAAGGCCGCGGGCCTGGAGGCCGTGCTGGGCCAGACCCCCTGCCCCCGCCCCTCGGAGCTGCGGGACTGCGACCTGGTGATCCTGTGGGGCATCAACGCCGTGGCCACCAGCGTGCACGGGCTCAAGGACGTGCGGGAGGCGCGCCGCCGCGGGGGCCGGGTGTGGCTGGTGGACACCTACCGCACCCCCACCGCGGGCGAGGCCGACTCCACCTTCCTGGTGCGCCCCGGCAGCGACGGGGCCCTGGCCCTGGGGATCATGCACGTCCTGGTGCGCGACGGGCTCCAGGACCGCGCCTTCCTGGCGGAGCACGTCCAGGGGTTCCCGGAACTGGCCCGGGAGGTCCTGCCGGACTATCCCCCGGCGCGGGTGGAGGCCCTCACGGGCCTGCCCGCGGCGGAAATCGAGGCCATGGCCCGGGCCTACGGGACGGCCAAGGCCCCCTGCATCGTCATCGGCGGGGGCCTCTCCCGCTACGGCAACGGCGCCATGACGGTGCGCACCATCGCGTGCCTTCCCGCGCTGGTGGGCGCCTATGACCGCCCCGGCGGAGGGTGCTTCGGCTCCACGTCCACGGGCGGGGCCTTCGCCATGGCGGAGATCACCCGGGAGGACCTGCTGCCCGGACCGGTGCGCACCGTGAACATGAACCGCCTGGGCCACGCCCTGGGCGAACTGGACGGGCCGCGGGTGATGTCGCTGTACGTCTACCACTCGAACCCCGCCGTGGTGGCGCCGGACCAGAACGCGGTGCTGGCGGGGCTGGCCCGGGAGGATCTCTTCACGGTGGTGCACGAGCGCTTCCTCACGGACACGGCGCGTTACGCCGATATCGTCCTGCCCGCCACCTCCTCCCTGGAGCACAGCGACCTCTACCGGTCCTACGGCAGCTACTGCGTCCAGCGGGCCCGGCCCGCGGTGCCGCCCGTGGGGGAGAGCCGCAGCAACTGGGACGTGTTCGGGCTCCTGGCGGGGGCCATGGGCTTCCCGGAGCCCTTCTTCCGGCAGAGCGCCGACGATCTCATCGAGCACCTGCTGGCCCTGCCCAGCCCCTGGCGGGAGGGCGTCGACGCGTCGGCCCTGGCCGAAGGCAGGGCGGTGGAGGTGGCGCCGCCCCCGGGGCCCCGGTTCCGCACGCCCTCCGGGAAGGTGGAGCTCCTCAATCCCCGGGAGCCCCACCCCCTGCCCCGTTTCCTGCCCACCCACGCCGGGGGCGAGGCCCCGCCCTTCGCCCTCATGACCGCGCCGTCCCTCTTCGGCCTGAACTCCTCCTTCTGCGAGCGGGACGAGCTGCGGGCGCGCCGCAAGGGCATGCGCATCCGCATGAACCCCGGCGACGCCGCCGCCCGGGGCCTGGCCGACGGGGACCCGGTGGAGGCCTTCAACGGCCTGGGGGAGGTGGCCTTCGCCCTGGAGGTGTCGTCCGACGTGCCCGCCGGGGTCCTGGTGGCGGAGGGGGTGTGGTGGCTGGAGTTCGCCCCGGGCACCCGCACCGTGAACGCCCTGACCTCCCAGCGGCTCACGGACCGCGGGGGCGGGAGCACCTTCTACGACAACCGGGTGGACATCCGCCTGCGCTCCCCGCGGCCCTGACGGAGCGACCCGGGCTACAATCGATTCCTTCTCCGAGGAACCCATGCGAGCCCTCCTGCTATCCCTGGCCTTCAGCCTCTGCGCCCAGGCCCAGAGCCTTCCCGCCGACCCCTTCGCCCCCGTGCGGTTCCTCGCGGGGGACTGGGTGGGGGAGGGTTCGGGCGATCCCGGAAAGGGATCGGGGGCGTTCTCCTTCCGGTTCGAGCTGGACGGCAAGGCCCTGGTGCGCCGCAGCTCGGCGTCCTACCCCGCCCAGGGCGGCCGCCCCGCCCTGCGCCACGAGGACCTGATGACGATCTTCGCGGAAGGCGGGAAGCTCAAGGCCCTCTACCTGGACAACGAGGGCCATGTGATCCGGTACGACGCCACCCCCCTGCCCCAGGGCGAAGGGGTCGCGTTCCGCAGCGAGCCCGGGCCCGGCCCGGGGTTCAGGCTCACCTACCGCGTCAGGACGGGCGGAACCGTCGCGGTGGAGTTCGCCATCGCGCCCCCCGGGAAGCCGGAGGCCTTCGCCCCCTACGTGGAGGGCACCAGCCGGCGGAAGTAGAACGGCCTCCCGTTCAGGGCTCGCCGGCCGCCGCGGGGGGCATGGGGTCCAGGGGCAGCCTCAGGATGGCCCGGGCGCCGGGGCCGTCCTCGCGGTTGGCCAGGACGAGGCTTCCGCCGTGGGCCTCGGCGATCTGCCGGCTCAGCACCAGGCCGATGCCGCTGCCGCCGGACTTGGTGGTGAAGAAGGGCACGAAGAGGTTCCCGCCCGAGGGCAGCCCCTGGCCGCGGTCCTCCACGCGGATCTCCACGGTGCCGGCCCCCTGGGACCACCGCACCTCCACGGGACCCTCCCCGGCGTCCACGGCGTTGCGCACCAGGTTGATGAGGGCCTGGGCGATCTGGTCGCCGTCGGCCAGGAGGGTCACGGGGGGCCCGGGCACGACGGCCACGGGCCGGCGCTGCTCCAGGCCCGCCACGCGCCGCGCCAGGGGTTCCAGGTCCACCCGGGCCAGGCGCGGCTCCGGGAGCCGGGCCAGGCGGGTGTAGCCCTCCATGAACCGGCCCAGGCCCTGGGCCCGGGAGGCGATGATGCCCAGGCCCTGGCGGGCGTCCTCCATCCAGTCCTCGTCCTGGCGCTCCAGGATGCGCAGCAGGCTTTCGGAAAGGGACTGGATGGGGGCCAGGGAATTGTTGATCTCGTGGCCCAGCACGCGGATGACCCGGTGCCAGACCCTGCGCTCCTCCTCGCGCAGGGGCCGGGTGAGATCGGAAAGCACCAGGAGCCGGTGGGCGCGGCCCCCCTGGCGGAAGGTGCCACGGCGCAGCTCGAAGCGCCCCGCCCGCCCCGGGAAGGCCATGTCGGCCAGCACGGAGGCCTCCCCCTCCAGGGCATCGCCCAGGCCCAGCTCGGAGGCGGGGCGCCCCAGGAGCCGCTCCTGGGCGCTGCCCAGCAGCACCGCCCCGGCCCGGTTCACCAGGCGCAGGAGGCCGTCCCCGTCGAAGGCGAAGACCGCCACGTCGATCTCCGCCATCACCGTCCTCAGGAGGGCCGTGGCCTCCATGGCCTTCATGCGCTGCTGCTGCAGGAGCTCGCTCAGGGTGTTGAGCTCGTGGTAGACCGAACCCAGGGCGTCGGCCAGCGCCGGCTCCCGGGCCCGGAAGGAGTAGTCCCCCTCCCGCATGGCGGCCAGGAGGTTGGAGAGGGTCTGGAGGGGCCGCTGCACCCGCCCGCGGATGCCCCGCGCCGCGAACCAGGCCGACGCGGCGACGGCGGCCAGGAGCAGGAGCCGCACCGTCCAGGGCCCGGAGGCCCGCGCCAGCAGGAGGCCCGCAAGGGCCACGGCGGGCAGCGCGCCCAGGAGGGCCTGGAGCTGCATGCGCCGGTCGTGATTCATGGGGAGATGCCCAGCTTGGCCATGCGGCGGTACATGGCGCTGCGGGAGAGCCCCAGGGCCTCCGCGGCCGCGGTGGCCCCGCCGTGGCGGGCCAGGGCCTTGCGGATGAGCAGGGCCTCCATGTCCTCCAGGCCCAGGTCCTCCAGGGAGGTCGACGCGGTGCCCCGGGCCCCCAGGAGCAGGTCGGGGGCCGTGATCCAGGGGCCGGGGGCCATGAGCAGGGAGCGCTCCACGGCGTGGGACAGTTCGCGGACGTTGCCCCGCCAGGGGTGGGCCAGGAGGGCCTTCTGGGCCCCGGCGTCGAAGCCCGCGACCTCCTTTCGGTAGCGCCCGGCCTTCTCCTCCAGGAAGCGCATGGCAAGGGGCAGGATGTCCTCCGGGCGCTCCCGCAGGGGGGGCACGCGCAGCTCGATGGTGTCCAGGCGGAAGCGCAGGTCCTGCCGGAAGCGCCCCGCGGCCACCTCCGCGTCCAGGTCGGCGTTGGTGGCGCTGAGGATCCGCACGTCGGCGCGCAGGGTGCGGCTGGAGCCCACCCGCTCGAACTCGCCGGTTTCCAGCACGCGCAGGAGCTTGGCCTGCAGGGGCAGCGGGGCGTTGGCGATCTCGTCCAGGAAGAGGGTGCCGCCGTCGGCCAGTTCGAAGCGCCCGGCGCGTTCGGCCTTGGCGTCGGTGAAGGCCCCCTTCACGTGGCCGAACAGCTCGGATTCCAGCACGCCTTCGGAAAGGCCCCCGGCGTTGAGGGTGAGCAGGGGCTTGTCGGCCCGGGAACTGGCGGCGTGCAGGGCCTGGGCCAGGAGGCTCTTGCCGGTTCCGTTCTCGCCCGTGATGAGCACCGAGGCGTCCGAAGGCCCGATGCGCCGCACCATCTCCATCACCTGCACCATGGAGGGCGAGGTGGCCACGATGGCCGGCGCCCCCTCGCGCAGGATGCGGTTCTCCGCCTCCAGGCGCCGGCTGCGGCCCAGGGCGGCGGCCAGTTCCAGGTGGGTGCGCAGGGTGGCCAGAAGCCGGGCGTTCTCCCAGGGCTTCTGCACGAAATCCTTGGCGCCCCGGCGCATGGCCTCCACCGCCAGGTCGATGCTCCCCCAGGCGGTCATCACGATCACCGGCAGGGCCGGTTCCCGGGCCGCGAGGCGCTCCAGCAGGGCCAGGCCCTCCTGGCCCGAGGTGGTGTCCTGGCTGTAGTTCATATCCATGAGCACCAGGTCGGGCCGCCCCGCGTCCACGGCGGCCAGCGTGGCCTCGGGGGAGGCGGCGGTGTCCGTGCGGAAGCCTTCGGACTTCAGGAGGAGCCGGAGGCTCTCCCTCACATCGGGCTGGTCGTCGGTGATCAGGATGCGGGGGGCGTTCGAGGGCATGATCGGGTTCCGGACTCCGTTCCTATCCTACTCGTTCCGCAGGGCCACCATGGGGTCCACCCTGGCGGCCCTCAACGCGGGCAGGAGGCAGGCCGCGGCGCCCACCAGGGCCAGCAGGCCCGCCACCAGGGCGAAGGTGGCGGGATCCCAGGACCTCACGCCCGCGATCTGGGCATCCAGGACCCGGCCCATGGCCAGGGAGATGACCACCCCCCCGGCGATGCCGGCCAGGGCCATGCGGAGCCCCTGCCCCACCACCAGCGTCAGCACGTCGCGCACCTGGGCGCCCATGGCCATGCGCACGCCGATCTCCCGGGTGCGCTGGGCGGTGAGGAAGGTGACCACCGCGTAGATGCCCACCGCCGCCAGCAGCAGCGCAAGTCCGGCGAAGGACCCCAGCAGGATGCTCCGGGCCTGGGCCTCCTGGCGGTCCTGGTTCAGGACCGTCTCCATGGTCCGGGGCCGGCCCAGGGGCAGATCGGGGTCCACCTCGTGGAGGACCCGCTTGAGCACGGGGATCATGCCTGCGGGGTCCGGCACGGTGCGCAGCACCACCAGGAAGCTGGGGATGGGAAAGCCCTCCCCGGTCAGGCTGGCCATGGGGAAGTACATTTCAGGCCGGGCGCCCTGGGCCAGGCTGGAATGGCGCACGTCCCCCACCACCCCGACGATGGAAAGGAAGGGCTCCTCCCTGCGGTCCATGGATACCCGGCCCTCCAGGGCGTTGCCCCGGGGGAAGTGCTTGCGGGCGAAGGCCTCGTTCACGAGCATGGTCCCGGCCTCGTTGGGCGCGATATCCCGGCCCTGGAGGACGGGGATGCCCATGGCCTTGAAATAGCCGGGCGTGATGTGGTGGTTCAGGGCCTCCTGCCCGTCCACGGTCTCCTCGCCGCCCACGTCGTAGGAACTCGAGCTGGTGGAGCCCAGCAGCGGCGGCGTGTCGTTGATGCCCACGGCCGCGATGCCCTGGGTGGCCTCCAGCTTGCGCTGCAGCTCGCCCATGAAGGCGTTGCGGACGTTGACGTCGGGGTACTTGTAGCGGGGGAGGGAGATCCGGGCCACGAGGACGTGATCCGGGCGGAAGCCCGGGTCCACGCTCTGCAGGTGGATGAGGCTGCGGAGCATCAGCCCGGCGCCGATGAGCAGGGCGGTGGCCAGGGCCGTCTCGGAGGCCACCAGGAGGCCCCGGAGGCGCGGGTGGGAGGCCGTGCCGGTGCCCTTGCCCTCCTTGAGGGAATCCGCCAGGTGGAGCCGCTCCGCATTGAGCGCGGGCAGGAGCCCGAAGAGGAGCGAGGCCGCCAGGGAGAGCGCCAGGGTGAAGAGCAGCACCCGCGCATCCAGGGGCATGCGTTCGATGCCGATGCGGCTGGAGCCCAGCACCGCCACCAGGCCGTTCAGGGTCCAGCGGCCCAGGAAGAGTCCCGCGGCGCCGCCCATGAGGCCCAGCACGAGGCTCTCGGCCAGGGCGCTCCACACCAGCGCGCCGGGCCCGGCGCCCAGGGCGGCGCGGATGGCCATCTCCCGCTGCCTCCGGGCGCTGCGGGCCAGCATGAGGTTCATGAGGTTGGCGCAGGCGATGAGGAGCACGAAGGCCACCGCCCCCGTGAGCACCAGGAGGGTGCCCCTGGCGTTGACCACCATCTGCTCCTTGAGGGGCACCACCCGGGCGGTGAAGTTCCGGTTGGAGTCGGGGTAGGCCGAGGCCAGGCCCGCGGCGACCCGCTTGAGGTCCGCTTCGCAGGAGGCGGCGGAGGCGCCGGGCTTCAGGCGGCCCACGGCGCCCAGGAAGTGGCTTCCACGCTGATCGAGCTGTTCCCGGCTGAAGGCGATGGGCACCAGGATGCTGGTGCCGCCGATGCGGTGGGTGAAGCGGAACCCCTTGGGCATGATGCCCACGACCGTCGTGTCCAGCCCACTCAGGCGGATGGAGCGCCCCACGAGCCCCGGGTCGGCCCCGAAGCGCTTGGTCCAGAACTCGTGGGAGAGGATCACGGCCTTGGGGCCTTCGGCGCGGTCCTCCTCGGGGGTGAAGTCGCGGCCCAGGGCCGGGTGCACGCCCACGACCCGGAAGAAGTTCCAGGAGACCCGCGCCGTGGGGACGTCCTCGGGCTCCAGGTCCCCCGTGAGGTTCAGGGAATCGTTGGCCAGGGCCGCCATGCCCTCCAGCTGGCCCGCGTCCCGCTGCCAGTCCAGGAAATCGGGGGCGGAAAGGGGATTGTCGGAACGGTCCCGCACCGGAACGGCGCCCCACACCGCCACGAGGCGGCCGGAATCCGGAAAGGGCAGCGGCTGCAGCAGCACCCGGTCCACGAGACTGAAGATGGCCGCGTTGGCCCCGATGCCCAGGGCCAGGATCAGCACGGCGATGGCGGTGAATCCGGGGGTCTGCAGCAGGGAGCGCAGGGCGCGGCGGAGGTCGTCGAGGATGGGGCGCATGGGGGCTCCGTCAGGCCTTGGCGAAGGATTCCTCGACCACCCGCCCGTCGAAGAGGTGGATGGTCCGGTCGGCGTGCTGGGCGAAGCGCTGGTCGTGGGTGACCATGCAGATGGTGGAACCCCGGCGGTGGAGCTCCTTCAGCAGGTCCATGACGGCATCGCCGTTGGTGGAATCGAGGTTGCCGGTGGGCTCGTCGGCCAGGAGGATGGAAGGCCGCCCCCCCACGGCGCGGGCCACGGCCACGCGCTGCTGCTGGCCTCCGGAGAGCTGGCTGGGGAGGTGCTTGGAGCGGTGCGACATGCCCACCTCCTCCAGGGCCTCCATCACCCGGGTGCGCCGTTCGCCCAGGGGCAGGCCGCGGTACACCAGGGGCAGTTCGACGTTCTCGTACACGGTGAGGTCGCCGATGAGGTTGAAGCTCTGGAAGATGAAGCCGATCTCGTGGTTGCGGATGCGGGCCCGCTCCGAGAGGTTGAGGCCCGCCACCGGCTTGCCGTTGAGGGTGTAGCGGCCGTGGGTGGGCGTGTCCAGCAGCCCGAGGATGGACAGGAGGGTGGACTTCCCGCAGCCGCTGGGCCCGGCGATGGAGATGAACTCCCCCTCCTGGATCTCCAGGTGGATGTCGGACAGGGCGTGGGTCTCCACCTCGTCCGTGGTGAAGACCTTCCGGATGGCGTCGAGCTGGATGATGGATCGGGGGGACATGGGACCTCCAGGAAGGGTCACTTGATGCGGATGCGTTCGGAAGCGTCCCAGGCGCTGGTGTCCGAGAGGATCACCTGGTCGCCGGGCTTGAGGCCATCGAGCACCTCGATGGTGGAGACCGATCCCCGCCCCAGCCGGACCTGCACGCGCTGGGCCTCGGAGCCGTCGGGGGCGAGGCGGTAGAGGCCGAGGGTCCCGTAGGCCTGGGCCTGCACGGGCCGGCCCACGAAGAGGCCGTCGGCGCTGCGGTCCAGTTCGATGATCCCCTCCACGCTCAGGTCGGGCCGGGCGCCCTTGGGCAGGGCGCCTTCCAGGGTGGCGTCCACCAGGACGGTGCCGTTGACCACGGCGGGATCGATGCGCGCCACCCGGCCCTGCACGAGCCCGTTGCGGGTATCCACGGAAACGGTCTGGCCGAGGACGAGGTCCTTGGCCTGGGTTTCGCTGATGCGCAGTTCGGCCTTGAGCCGGGAGGGTTCGGCCACCTTGGCCAGGGTGCTGCCCGGGGCCAGGCGCTGCCCCACCTGCACCGGCAGGAGCTGCAGGACCCCCTGGAGGCCCGCGCGCACCTTGAGGGCCTCCACCTGGCTGGCCTTGAGGAGCCACAGGGCCCTGGCCTGCTCCACCTTGGCGCTGCTGGCCGCGAGCTGGGCGGTGAGGGAGGCCTCCCCGATCTTCAGGCGTTCCTGCTCGATCTGGTACCGGGTGGTGAGCTCCTCGGCCCTGCCCCGGGCCTGCATGAGCACCTGGCGCGCCACGAGGCCCTCCTTCTCGAGCCGCTCGTTGGCGTCCAGGTCCATGCGGGCGCTGGCGTAGCTGGCCTTCACGGTGGCCAGGGTGGCGCGCTTGTCCAGGAGCGCCTCCTGGACCCGGGCCTTGGCGCTGATGAGTTCGCCCTCCGCGGCCTTGAACTGCCACTGGGCGTCCAGGGCGGCCTGCTGCAGTTCGGGATTGGACAGCTCCAGGATGACCGTGTCGGCCTTCACCGGGGTGCCGGGGTACACCCGGATCTTCTCCACCCGGCTGTCGAAGCCGGTGGTGATCCACCGCACGTCCACCGGCTGGAGGGTTCCCGTGCCCCGCACCTGGAAGACCATGGGTCCGCGCTTGACGGTGTCCACGAGGATGCTCTGGCGCTCCACGGAGGGCACCGCGGGCTTCAGCCTCCCCAGGGCGAGGGTCAGGACCAGGATGCCAAGGCCCGCGCCTCCCCAGGCGTAGTACTTCCTGCGGCTGGGGGGCGTGGTGATGGCGATGTCCATGAACGGCTCCGGAAGACCTGCCCCCGGAGGGAAGCCATTCGCATGCCGGTTTACAACATCAATCAAACCCACATTTAACTTTACGTCCCGCCCGGAACCGTCCCACAAGCGGGACGGGACCGTCCCACAATCAGGCGAAGGCGAGCTTGCGGGCTTCCGTGCGGGCGGTCTTCCATTCCCAGTAGGCGACCCGCACCTCGGCCCGGCACTGGATCATGGCGCCCTTCCATTCGGCCTTCTTCAGTTCCCAGGCTTCCCGCTTCTGGGCGACCCGTTCGGCCTTGCGGGCCTCCCAGCCCTCCACGTGCTCCTGCATGCGGGCCAGGGCCTGGTCCAGGCGGGCCCGGGCCGCCACCAGGCGGTGGGCGGCGGGGGTGCTGGTGGCGAGGCTGGCCAGGAGGGTTTTCTCCTCCATGGCCAGACGCGCCCGGCGGATGGCGGCGTCGGGCACCCGGCGCAGCCCCCGGGCCAGGCCCACCAGGGCCAGGGACCAGATGAGCCACTTGGTGGGGTCGAACTGGTACCACTTCACCCCGTTGCGGTAGTCCCACTGGAACATGTGGTGGTAGTTGTGGTACCCCTCCCCGTAGGTGAAGGGGGCCAGGAAGGCGTTGTCCCGGGCGGTGTTGGTGTCGGTGTAGGGCCGCGTCCCGAAGAAGTGGGCGGCGCTGTTGATGAAGAAGGTGGTGTGGTGGGTGACCACGATGCGCAGGAGGACCCCGATGATGAGGTACCCGGCCAGTTCGCCCTTGAGCAGGCCCACGCCGGCGGGGATCAGGGCCACGAGGCCCCCGATGAGGAAGTGGTACTTGTGCTGCCAGCGCACCAGGGGATCCTTCTCCATGTCGGCCACCCCCTCGATGGGCGTGACCTCGGCCCGCATGACCCACAGCCAGTGGGCGTACCAGAAGCCCTTGGTGCTGTTGTAGGGGTCCCGGTCGTGGTCCACGTGCCGGTGGTGGATGCGGTGGCTGCTGGACCACTGCAGGGCCGAATTCTGGAAGCTGGCCGCCGCCAGGCACAGGAGCACGAACCGCACGGGCCAGGAGGCCTGGTAGGCCCGGTGGCTGTACAGGCGGTGGTAGCCCGCCGTGACGCCCAGGCCGATGAGGAAGAACATCGTCCCGAACATCACCCATTCGCCCCAGTGGGCGAGGGAGTGCCGGAATTCCAGGGGCACCAGCACCAGGGCCAGGGAGAGCGTCCCCAGGAGGAAGGAGGTGTTAAGAAGATCCCAACGTCGTTTATTTGGCACTTGATCCCCCGGCCCCCGGTCGCGGAGGCTCCCAATCATCGTCCATATGGGCCCGTTTCACAACCGGCAAGTCATTACCGACCAGAAACGGCTAGTCCGCGGGGCTGACCCGGTTCCGTCCGTTCGCTTTGCTGATGTAGAGGCCCTCGTCCGCCCGGGATATGAACCAGGCCGGGGTCATCTCGGGCGCCACCTGGGCCACCACGTAGCCCACGCTGAGGGTCACCACCTCGGCCACGGACGAGGCCGCGTGGGGGATGGCCAGGGATTCCACGGCCTTGCGGAGCATCTCGGCGGAGAAGGCCGCCTGCTCCGGGGTCGAGCCCGAGATGATCACGGCGAACTCCTCGCCGCCGTACCGGGCCGGAAGATCATCGGCGCGCCGGAACACCTCCCGCATGACCTTCGCCACGGACTTCAGGCATTCGTCCCCGGCCAGGTGGCCGTAGTGGTCGTTGTACTTCTTGAAGAAGTCCACGTCGCCCAGGAGCAGCGCGACCCAGCCTCCGCTGCGCTTGGCGCGGCGCACCTCCTGCTCGAGCACGGCGTCGAAGCGCCTGCGGTTGGCCAGGCCGGTGAGGCCGTCCTGGAGGGCCATTTCCTGGAGCCGCGCGTTGGCGCTCTCCAGTTCCGCGGTGCGTTCCTCCACGCGGCGCTCCAGTTCCTGGTTGGCCCTGCGCAGCTCTTCGGCCTGCTCCAGGTTCCGGGCATAGAGGCGCGCGTTGGTGATGGTCAGGGCGGCCCGGTCCGCGAGGCTCTGGAGGGTGGCCTCGTCCTCCATGGAATAGGCCCGGGAGGAACCGCCCTTGGCCAGGGTGATGGTGCCGATGGTGCTGCCCTCGGTGCGCATGGGCACGATCAGGAGGCTGTGCACCCGGAAGTGGTCGACGTACCGGTGGAAGGCCTGGGGCAGGTGCTGCCGGATCCCTTCGGGCGTGGAGCGCTCCAGGCGGAGGCTCCCGCCCGTGCCGGCCACCTGGCCCGCCCCCATCGCCGATCCGGGCCCCAGGACCCCGGCGGCCGTCGGACTCAGGGTGTGCAGGGACGGGAGCAGGGGATCCCCGTCGATGTAGGGCTGGCACACCACCTCGGTGTGGAGGAGGCCGTCGGCCCCCATCAGGTCCAGGATGCACAGGTCCCCCACGGAGGAGGACATGTGCTGGGCGATGAGCTTGAGGGCGGTCCCGTAGTCGGGCCCGACGCCGGCCAGGGCCAGGGAGACCGCGTTCTGGGCCTCGGCCCGCTTGAGGCGGGCGGTGGCCTCCATTTCCAGGCGCTTGCGGTCCGTGATGTTGGTGGCGGTCACCAGGAGCCGGTCCACCCCGCCGATGGGGGTGCGGCGCAGGTTCAGCTCGAGCCACACCAGCTGGCCCGAGGGGTGCGGGCAGAGCCAGTCGAAGGTCTGGGGTTCGCCCTCGATGGCCTTGAGGGCCCAGTCGATGGCCACGTCCCGCGTGTAGGGCCAGATGCCCAGGCCCGTGTCGGCCAGGTCCATGGTCAGCAGCCGCTGCTGGGAGAGGCCCAGGAATTCGCCCATGCGGCGGTTCACGTCCAGGGTGGCGCCGCTCTCCAGGTCCTGGATGAGGATCCCGTCGTTGACCGAATCATAGATGGCCTGGAAGCGCTGCTCGCTCAGGAAGAGCTCGTTGGGTTCGGAGGACGGCCCGGTCATCCCGCGCTCCGGGGATCGAGGTCCGCCACCGTCTGCATAAGGCACATCAGGAGATCCCGGGAATGATCCCCATCATGCCCCGTTCCCATGGCATTTTCAACTTTCCAGGGCCGGGGTCCCCCGCAGGCGTCCCAGGGCCCGCCCCCTGACCTCCACGAACCAGCGGCTGAACCGGGCCATGTAGATGTAGATGACCGGCGTGGTGTAGATCGTCAGCACCTGGCTGACGATGAGCCCGCCCACGATGGCGATGCCCAGGGGCCGTCTCAGCTCCGCGCCCGCGCCCCGGCCCAGGGCCAGGGGCAGGCCCCCCAGCAGGGCGGCCATGGTGGTCATGGTGATGGGGCGGAACCGCAGGAGGCAGGCCTGGAAGATGGCCTCCTCGGTGGTGAGGCCCTCCCGGCGCTCGGCCTCGATGGCGAAGTCGATCATCAGGATGGCGTTCTTCTTCACGATGCCGATGAGCAGGATGATGCCGATGAAGGCGATGAAGCTCAGTTCCGTGCCGCAGAGGAGCAGGGCCACCAGGGCCCCCACCCCCGCCGAGGGCAGGGTGGAGAGGATCGTCAGGGGGTGGATCAGGCTTTCGTACAGGATGCCCAGCAAGAGATATACCGCCAGGAACGCCGCCAGCACCAGGATGGGCTCGTTGGCCAGGGAGGCCTTGAAGGCCTGGGCGGTGCCCATGAAGTTGCCCCGGATGGTGGCCGGAAGCCGGATCTGCTCCTGGGCCTTCTCGATGGCCTTCACCGCGTCGCCGATGGCGACCCCGGGGGCCAGGTTGAAGGTGATGGTCACCGACGGCAGCTGGCCCTGGTGGGCCACCGCCAGGAGCGTCGTCTCCCGCTGGAACTTCGCGAAGGCCGACAGGGGCACCATGGCGCCGGTGCTGGCGTGCACGTAGATCTTGTCCAGGGAATCGGGGTTCTGCCAGTAGTCGGGGGCCACCTCCAGCACCACGTGGTACTGGATGAGGTCCGTGTACATGGTCGACACCGGCCGCTGCCCGAAGGCGTCGTAGAGGGTGTTGTCGATCATCTGGGAGGTCACGCCCAGGCGCGCCGCGGTGGGGCGGTCCACCACCACGCTGGCCTGGAGGCCCTGGTTCTGCTGGTCGGTGTTCACGTCGGCCAGTTCCTTGATGCCCCGCATCTTCTCGAAGACCCGGGGGGCCCACTGGAACAGCTCCCGGGATTCGTCCCCCTGGAGGGTGTACTGGAACTGGGCGTTCCCGCCCCGCCCGCCGATGCGGATGTCCTGGACGGGCTGGAGGTAGAGATTGGCGCCGGCGACCTTGGAAAGCTTGCCCCGCAGGCGGTTGATGATCTGGTCGGCGGTCACGTCGCGCTGGTCCATGGGCTTCAGGGCCACGAAGACCCGCCCGGTGTTGGTGGTGCCGCCCCCGCCCACGGAGCCCGACACCGCGCTCACCGCCGGGTCGGCCTTGACGATGGTGACGAACTCCCGCAGCCGGCCCTTCATGGCCTGGAAGGAGATGGACTGGTCGGCCTGGATGGCGCCCATGATCCGGCCCGTGTCCTGCTGGGGGAAGAAGCCCTTGGGCACGAAGATGTAGAGCAGCACCGTGGAGGCCGCGGTGGCCAGGGCGGCGCCCATGGTCACGCGCTTGTGGCGCAGGACCCAGCCCAGGCTCCGCTCGTAGGCGCCCAGGACGGCCTTGAACCACCGTTCGGAGGCATTGAAGAGCCTGCCGTGGTGGGCCTCGGAGGAGGGCCGCAGGAGCCGCGCGCACATCATGGGGGTCGTCGTCAGGCTCACGGCCATGGACATGAGGATGGCCACGGAGAGGGTGACGGCGAATTCCCGGAAGAGCCGGCCCACGATGCCGCCCATGAGGAGGATGGGGATGAACACCGCGCAGAGGGAGATGCTGATGGAGAGCACCGTGAACCCGATCTCCCGGGCCCCCTCCATGGCCGCCTCGTAGGGGGCGAGGCCCCCCTCCAGGTGCCGGGTGATGTTCTCCACCACCACGATGGCGTCGTCCACCACGAAGCCCGTGGCCACGGTCAGCGCCATGAGGGAGAGGTTGTCCACGCTGTATCCCAGCAGGTACATCACCCCGAAGGTGCCCACCAGGGACACCGGCACCGCCACGCTGGGGATGAGGGTGGACCGCCAGTCCCTCAGGAAGATGAAGACCACCAGGATCACCAGTCCCACGGAGATCATGAGCGTGCGCTCCACGTCCTTCACAGAGGCCCGGATGGTCTGGGTGGCGTCCAGCACCTCGTCGAAGTTCACCGAGGGCGGCAGGGAGGCCTTGAGCTGGGGCTCCAGGGCACGCACCGCGTCCACGGTGTCGATGATGTTGGCCCCGGGCTGGCGGAAGACGGCCATGCTCACCGAGGGCCTGCCGTTGGTGAGGCCGTCGTTGCGCAGGTCCTCCACGGAGTCCGTCACCCGGGCCACGTCCTTGACCCGCAGGGCGGTGCCGCCCTTGAAGGCGATGACCAGCTCGCCGTAGTCCTTCGCCTTGAGCAGCTGGTCGGAGGTGTTGATGATGAAGGTCTTGTCCCCATCCACCAGGGAGCCCTTGGGCTGGTTGACGTTGGCCTGCAGGAGCACCAGGCGCACGTCCTCCAGGCCCAGGCCCCGGGCGTGGAGGGCGTCGGGATCCACTTCCACCCGCACCGCGGGCAGGGCCCCGCCCCACACGAAGACCTGGCCCACCCCCGGCACCTGGGAGAGGCGCTGCTGGAGCACCTTGGAGGCGATGTCGTACATGTTCTGCCGCGGCACGATGTCCGAGGTGAGCGCGAAGAGCATCACCGGCGCGTCGGCGGGGTTGACCTTGCGGTAGCGGGGATTGTTGGGGAGGTTGGCGGGCAGCTGGCCCCGGGCCGCGTTGATGGCGGACTGCACGTCCCGGGCCGCGGCGTCGATGTTGCGGTTCAGGTCGAACTGCAGGGTGATGTTGGTGGACCCCAGGGAACTGTTGGAGGTCATCTCCGTGATGCCCGCGATGCGCCCGAACTGCCTCTCCAGGGGCGTGGCCACGGAGGAGGCCATGGTCTCGGGGCTGGCCCCGGGCAGGCCCGCCGACACCTGGATGGTGGGGAATTCCACCTGGGGCAGCGGGGACACCGGCAGGAACTTGAACGCCAGGCTCCCGGCCAGGGCGATGGCGATGGTCAGGAGGGAGGTGGCGATGGGCCGCCGGATGAACGGGGCGGAGATGCTCATGGGGCCTCGGCCGGGACGGGCGCCCTGCGCAGGCCCCGGAGCCGCCGCGCGATGCGGTCGAAGGCCAGGTAGATGACCGGCGTGGTGTAGAGGGTCAGCACCTGGCTGAAGATGAGGCCGCCGATGATGGAGATGCCCAGGGGCCGGCGCAGCTCGGCGCCCACGCCCGTGCCCATGGCCAGGGGGACCGCGCCCAGGAGGGCGGCCATGGTGGTCATCATGATGGGCCGGAACCGCAGGAGGCAGGCCTGGTAGATGGCCTCCTCCGGGGGCAGGCCCTCCTTGCGCTCGGCGTCGATGGCGAAGTCGATCATCAGGATGGCGTTCTTCTTCACGATGCCGATGAGCAGGATGATGCCGATGAGGGCGATGACGCTGAAGTCCGTGCGGCAGATCATCAGCGAGAGCAGGGCGCCCACGCCCGCGGACGGCAGGGTGGAGAGGATGGTCACGGGGTGGATGTAGCTTTCGTACAGCACGCCCAGGAGGATGTACATGGTCACCAGGGCGGCCAGGATCAGGAAGGGCGTGTTCACCAGGGAGGCCCGGAAGGCCTGGGCCGTGCCCTTGAACTCCGACTGGAGGCTGCCGGGCATGTCCATGCGCTCCCGCACCTTCTCGATCTCGCGCACGGCGTCGCCGATGGAGGCGCCCCGGGCCAGGTTGAACGACACGGTGGCCGCGGGGAACTGGCCCTGGTGGTTGATGGCCAGGGGGGCGAAGGTGTTCTCGATCCGCGTGATGGCCGTGATGGGCACGGCCCCGCCGGTGCTGGACTTGAGGAAGAGGTTGTCCAGGGCGTGGGGCCCTTCCCGGAACCCCTCCTTGGTCTCCAGCACGACCCGGGTCTGGTTCAGTTCGGTGAAGATGGTCGAGATCTGCCGCTGGCCGAAGGCGTCGTACAGGGCGTCGTCCAGCATCCGGGGGGTGATCCCCAGCCGCGCGGCCGATGCCCGGTCGATGATCAGGCGCGTCTGCAGGCCGTTGTCCTGGAGATCGCTGGCCACGTCCCGGAGGATGGGGATCTTGGAGATCTCCTCCACGAACTTCGGCACCCAGGTGCCCAGGACCTTGGAATCGGGGTCCTCCATGGAGTACTGGTACTGGGTGCGGCTCACCCGGTCCTCCACGGTGAGGTCCTGCACGGGCTGCATGTAGAGCTTGATGCCGTCGATGCGCTCCAGTTCGGGCTTGATGCGCCGGATGATGTCGCTGGCGCTGAGGTGGCGCTCCTCCAGGGGCTTGAGGTTGATCTGGATGCGCCCTGAATTGAGGGTGGAATTGGTGCCGTCCACCCCGATGAAGGAGGAGAGGCTCTCCACCGCCGGATCCTGGAGGATCACCTCGGCCAGTTCCTGCTGCTTGCGGGCCATGGCGTTGAAGGAGACCGTCTGGGGCGCTTCCGAGATGCCCAGGATCACGCCGGTGTCCTGCACCGGGAAGAAGCCCTTGGGGATCCCCACGTACAGCAGCACCGTGACGCCCAGGGTGCCCACGGCCACCCACAGCGTGGCGGTCTGGTGCTTGAGGACCCAGGTGAGGGTGCGCCCGTAGAAGGCGATGACCGCCTTGAAGACGCGCTCCGAGGACTGGTAGAACCGGCCCTTCTCGTGCTCGTGCTGGTTGCGCAGGAGCCGGGCGCACATCATGGGCGTGAGCGTCAGGGACACCACCGCCGAGACGATGATGGTCACGGCCAGGGTCACGGCGAATTCCCGGAAGAGCCGGCCCACGATGTCGCCCATGAAGAGCAGCGGGATCAGCACCGCGATGAGCGAGACCGTCAGGCTCACGATGGTGAAGCCGATCTGCTCCGAGCCGCGCAGGGCCGCCTCCATGGGCGGGACCCCCTCCTCGATGTACCGCATGATGTTCTCGATCATGACGATGGCGTCGTCCACCACGAAGCCGGTGGAGATGGTCAGGGCCATGAGCGTGAGGTTGTTCAGGCTGTAGCCCAGCACGTACATCACCGCGAAGGTGCCCACCAGGGACAGCGGCACGGCGAAGCTGGGGATGATGGTCGCCGCGAAGGTCCTCAGGAACAGGAAGATCACCAGGATGACCAGGGCGATGGTGAGCATCAGCTCGAATTCCACGTCCTCCACCGAGGCGCGGATGGTGGTGGTGCGGTCCGTGAGGATCTGCATCTTCACGGCGGCGGGGATGGACGCCTGGAGCTGCGGGAGGAGGGTCTTGATGCGGTCCACCACCGCGATGATGTTGGCCCCGGGCTGGCGCTGGATGTTGAGGATCACGGCCGGGGTGCGGTTCATCCAGGCCGCGAGCTTGGCGTTCTCGGTGCCGTCCACCACCGTGGCGACGTCCTGGAGGGTGATGGGGTTGCCGTTCTTGTAGGCGATGATCAGGGGCTTGTACTGGGCGGAGGAGAGCAGCTGGTCGTTGGCTCCGATGGCGTACGACTGCATCTTGCCGTCGAAGGCGCCCTTGGCCTGGTTGACGTTGGCAGCGCCCACGGCGGTGCGGATATCGGCCAGGGAGAGGCCGTACGAAGCCAGGGCGGCGGGGTTGACCTGCACGCGCACGGCGGGCTTCTGGCCGCCGCTGATGCTCACCAGCCCCACCCCGGGCAGCTGGGAGATCTTCTGGGCGAGGCGGGTGTCGGCGAACTCCTCCACCTTGGGCAGGGAAAGGGTGTCCGAGGACAGGGCCAGGGTGAGGATGGGCGCGTCGGCGGGGTTCGTCTTGGAGTAGATGGGCGGATTGGGGAGGTCGCTGGGCAGGTACGTGCCCGCGGCGTTCACCGCGGCCTGGACCTGCTGCTCGGCCACGTCGATGTTCAGGTCCAGCACGAACTGGAGGGTGACCAGGGAACTGCCCTCGGAGGAGCTGGAGGTCATCTGGTTCAGCCCGGGGAGCTGGCCGAACTGCCTCTCCAGGGGTGCGGTGATGGCGGTGGCCACCACGTCGGGGCTGGCCCCGGGGTAGAAGGTCTGCACCTGGATGGTGGGGTAGTCCACCTGGGGCAGGGCCGAGACCGGCAGCTGCTTGAAGCCCAGGATGCCCACCAGCATGATCCCGGCCATGAGCAGGGACGTGGCGATGGGCCGGAGGATGAACGGCCTGGATGGGTTCATTTGGCGGCCTTGGGGGCGCCCTGCCCTTCCTCGAGGACCTTGCTGCCGGGCCTCAGCTTGTCCAGGCCGCTGACCACCACCTTCTCACCGGCGTTGAGCCCCTTGCGCAGGGCGGTGACGTCGCCCTCCGTGGCCTGGGGTTCGACGATCCGCAGTTCCACGGTGGCGTCGGGCTTGATCACGTAGACGAAGGTGCCGTTGGGGCTGCGCTGCACGGCGGCCGCGGGGATCATGAGGGCCCCCTTCAGCGTGTCCACCAGGAGGCGGGCATTGACGAACTGGTTGGGGAAGAGGGCGCCGTCCTTGTTGGCGAACTGGGCCTTGATGCGCACCGTGCCCGTGGTGGCGTCCACCTGGTTGTCCACGGCCAGCAGGGTCCCCGAGGCCAGCTTCTTCGTCATGTCCCGGTCGAAGACCTCCACCACGGGGACCTTGCCGCCCCTGCTGCTGTCCAGGACGTTCTGCACGTTGTCGGCGGGGACGGAGAAGAGCACGTTGATGGGGGAGACCGGGGTGAGGGTCACCAGCCCCGTGGTGTCCGAGGCCTTGACGGTGTTGCCCGTATCCACCAGGCGCAGGCCCACCTTGCCCGACACCGGGGCCGTGATGCGGCTGTAGGTGAGGTTCAGCTTGGCGTTCTCCACCGAACCGGTGTCGGCCTTCACCGCGGCCTCGCACTGGTCCACCAGGGCGCTCTGGGTGTCCAGCTGCTGCCGGGAGACGATCTTCTGGTCGAACAGGGACTGGATGCGGGCCAGGTCCATGCGGGCGTTGCGCAGCACGGACTGGTCCTTGGCCATCTGGCCTTCGGCCTGCAGGAGCTGCACCTGGTAGGGCCGGGGATCGATGGTGATGAGCAGATCGCCGGCATTCACCAGCTGCCCTTCCCGGAAATGGATCTTCATGATCTGCCCATCCACCCGGGTCTTCACCGTCACCGCGTCCGTGGGCACCACCGTGCCCAGGCCCGAGAGATTCACGGGCATGTCCCCGATGCGCGCCACCCCCGTGGCCACCGGAACGGCCCGCTGGGGCGGCGCCGGCTTGGCGCCTCCCGAGAGCCCCTTCACCGCCACGGTGGCCAGGACGGCCACCGCCACGGCGAGGCCCAGCCACACCTTCCAGCCCCTGCGGGGAGCGGCGGCTTCGACAGCGTTGTGGATAACCGATTCGTTTGCGTCCATGGGGAGCCTAGGCCTGTAGGAAATGCCGACGGGTCAGCCCACCGGACGGAAGTTCGGGATACACATCGTTACCAGAGGTATTCTAGCAAAAAAAGGCAAACGGAGCGTCCATTCCTAAACCAGCGGGCGCCCACTCACGTTGGACCCGATTGCACGCCAAGCGTTTACGCGGGAAAGCGACCCGGCGGAAGGCCGCAGGCTCATTCTAGTCCCACCCGGGGGATTTCCCATGTCCCAACGGTCGATTTCCCTCGCCTTGCCGGAAGTCCGAGCCCCTGTTCCACCGACCGCCCCGTCCCTGGGTTCAGCATGGGTCCGGAAACCCCGCCGTCGATGCAGGAACCGGATGGCAACCCCAGGCCGCGCCCTGCCCAGAGAGATGGTTCCGGAAGGACGGGCCGATTGGATTTCCGAACTATTTTTTTCCTGGCGCCGCCTGGTCTGCGGCAGACCCTTCGCCCGTTTCGCGCGGGTGTTCCGGCATCTTCAACCCCATATTGCTCACGAGATCCATCCAGGAACCCGGAGAATGCATATGGACCTTGCCGGTTGGGCTGAACAGGAAGCGCAATTGGCCTTGCCGATCAAAGGGAATGTGTTCGGGGAATAGGCCAAGTCCTTTCAGATTTTCCTTGTTGCCGGTTTCGGGATCCAGGGCCCACCACTGGATATCGGTCATTTCCTTGATGATTTCCTTGAATCGCCTTTTATTTTCAACCGCCACCTCTTCCGGCGAGCCCGGCGGCGTATAAAGGGATTTCGCAAAAAGGAGGACATCCGCGGATCTCGTCGCAACAACCAGGCGATTTTCCCGGTCCGGGGTCGCGGCCAGGAGGAAATGATCCAGGTGGCCCAGCTTTTCCATATCGCCCACATCCAGGTGCCCAAGGTCGATCATTTTATGGAAGTCACCGTTCTTCAGACTCAAAAGCCAAATGACGCCCGCCTTGGACGAAGCCAATGCGAGGTGGTTTGGCAGAAGCGCCGGCAACCAAAGATCCGGCCGCAAACCCGAAGGCGAAATTATGCATTTTTGAATCTTGAGCGGCTCACGATTCGGGGACTCCCCGGGACGGAGAGGCGGCAAAGGATAGGTAACGGTCCCAACACTGGCGATGTTTTTTGATGTTCCGAACGGAAGACTTATCAGATTTTGGAATTCAAGTTTTTCTTTCCGAAGTTTGAATATCGCGACCAGAGAAGCCTGATCGTCCTTGACATAGCCATAAAACGGGCTAATGCCAATAAAAAGGTCTTCTTTGTCAAGCGGCACCATATAATTTGTGACGCCATAGGCCGTATCGATTTGGCCCACCCTCTCCCACTGGACCGAATTTGTGTTTACGGATTGCCTGAACAGAAACGATTGACTTATTTCCTTATTATTCTCCTTGCGAATCAACCTTCTGATATCCCAAAAAAAGCCATTTCGGAATGAGCGGTAACCAAATTTCAAACCCTCATTCGGAAGGCGGACGTCGTGGCTTCCGGGTTCATCGTTCGTGATGACGAGAGGGTCCCCTTCCAGCGGTAGAAAAATCCATGCCCTTTCCGTAAAAATTGACTGATCCTGAAGTTTCAAAATTACCGGCATTGCCACTGATTGGGCTGGTTGCGCATAGGCACAATTCACACCAAGGCAAAAACAAAACATGCTCGTAAAGATCTTATGAATCATAAAGTTAACTCCTATTGACTAATTATTAAACACCTCGTTGGAACGGACCTAAAAAATGAATATTGTGCAGCCCAGAAACCGCCGACCCTTGTGCATGACTGAAGACGTCAAGGCACCAGATTGCGGGATTCAAGCATCCGCTCAATACCCGTTATTGCAAGCCGTGAACTGTATGTTGCAATTGGCCATATCCTCGTTGGACCCACCATTGGCGATTACATTGGCTTCGCAGGCCCGAAATGCCGCTAAACAACGCGCGAGCCTTGCCTCAGCCGTTTCTGAACCACCCCCGCCGCCATGGTCATCATCGCTGCCCGTGAAGATCGGGTGCTCAGGCCCTGTTCCAGTCGGGCAAATGCTCCGCGCAGAAAGGCCTGTGCCTGCGCACAACACAACCATGGCAAAAAGACACATACGTAACCGCATTTGGAGCCTCCAAAAAAAATTTGGGGTTGAAATCAAGGCTACTCTCCTAATCCCACCCCAAAAAGTCAATATCTATTTTCATAATGCTGAGCTACAAGCTGCGCAGCTTCGATGAATGCCATACCCCAAAACCCGCCGAGACTTCGTCCCGGGCAAAGTCCTGGTCGTCGTGGAGGAGGGCAAGGCCGCGGTCACCTACGTGCGGAAAACCTGGAACCCGAATTCCGAACACTCCATCTGAAATCTGCTGTTTCAGGAAGTGCATGGATTGGGTGATGACCCCTCGGTGAGTTCGGTTCCTGCAACCGAGACACATTGAGCCAGGGCCATCCTGCAGATGGCCGCCAATGGCCACGAAAGTCGCCGCCAAGGTAAGCCCTCAAATACGTAAATTCCGAACACAACAAAATTAGTAGAATAAATTTCCATGAAAATCAGGAATTTCCTTCCTCTTCAGACTGTTAGACCAATTCTCAAGTTGGACAGAGCCCATTGTCCAGAATTTGCGGCACTGGTCAATATACTCAAGCACCGCATCCCACTCGCCTGCTTCTAGCAAAGCCTTTGCAAGGCCCATATTTGGGCCAAATGTCCTCAGCCTTGGCGAACCCTGAACATTACCAGCCCTCATCAGCATTTCCTTGGCCTCATTCATATTCTTTTTCGAAAGAGCCACATGACCACGGGCTATATATATATCGTGGATTGAATCCCATGGGATGGATCCGTCCGATTGTTTGGCGGCAAGCATGGTAAATTCTTCGCAGTATTTACCGGCATCTTCCATATTTCCATTCATCGCCGCATATTTTGCAACTTCACTCAGCGCTAGAATGCGCTGATTTGCCGTTTTCGATTCCTCTAGTTTGTAAATTGCATCCCGAAAATTATTTTCCAAAAACTGCTGTTGAGAGCTCGCCGACTTGGTCGGTATTTGGCCCATCATCGGGCTTCCGCATAGCATTACTAGGGGTAAAAGTGATTTGAAGGCCTTAGCATCCATATACCCTCCGCATTGGATGCGGAATTATATCGCTGGTGGTTTCCACAATCTACCTTTGGTGGCGTGATCACCTTCCTTTTGCCTATATCCTTGATGGTGCGAGATGCAGCGACTCTCGAAGAACAAACCCCTCAGTCCGAATTCAAACCTCGATTAGGTGGAACCACCACGAGAATCCGCCAAACTCGACCTCGTTTCACTCTGAGCCAGACGCCTGATCCCGCCCGCAATACACATTCCTTGTAATGATACAACTTAATAATGCCTCCAATCCCCCGAGGATTCGGGTTCCGGAATGGCGGGGGAGTTGACATCGTCAGTGCGTTGATGTTTTTTCCCAATGGCGGTCAGCCAATTCAACCGGTTTGCGCGGAGGATTCCGGACGGATACACTTCCCAGGCCAGACCCCAACCATACCTGCTTCACGAACGACGCGCTCGGCGCTTGAGGAGCATCCCATGGCCAACCGGACGACGAACCTGGGCCTTGCCGTGACCGTCGGGTCGTTCCTTGGGTGTCTCCTGGGGTGCGCGGGGGGAGGGCCCAAGGCCCAGATCGCGGCGCCCATCCAGGTGAGCGTTTCGCCGGCCCAGACCCGCGTGGTGGCCGGGGGAACGGCAAGCCTCCAGGCCACCCTCACGGGAACGTCCAACCAGGGCCTCACCTGGAGCGTGGACGGGGTGGCGGGCGGGGACGCCACCACGGGCACCCTGAGCGGCTCCGGCACGACCGTGACCTATACGGCCCCCTCCACCGCCCGCAGCCACACGGTGACGGCCACCAGCGTGGCGGATCCGACGCGGAGCGGCAGTTCCACCGTGAGCGTGACGGAGGTTCCCGTCCCGGTGGAGGTGGCCCTGAGCCCGGGCGGTCCGGTGAGCGTCCCCGCCCTGGGCACCCAGACCTTCACGGCCACCGTCACCGGATCCAGCAATGGCGCGGTGGCCTGGACCATCGACGGGCTTTCCACCGGCACGTCCGCCACCGGGACCCTGGCGGTGTCCGGCGCCAGCGCGGTCTACACAGCCCCCGCCGCCTCGGGGAGCCACACCCTCGCCGCCATCAGCGCGGCCGACGGCACCGCCAGGGCGTCGGTTGCGATCACCGTGACGGCCGCGCCGGTGGTGGCCATCAGCCTCAGCCCCGCGGGCACGGTCAACCTGGCCGCTTCCGGCACCCAGGCTTTCACGGCCACCGTGACGGGATCCAGCAATGGCGCGGTGGCCTGGACCATCGACGGGCTTTCCACCGGCACGTCCGCCACCGGGACCCTGGCGGTGTCCGGCGCCAGCGCGGTCTACACAGCCCCCGCCGCCTCGGGGAGCCACACCCTCGCCGCCATCAGCGCGGCCGACGGCACCGCCAGGGCGTCGGTGGCGATCACCGTGACGGCCGCGCCGGTGGTGGCCATCAGCCTCAGCCCCGCGGGCACGGTCAACCTGGCCGCTTCGGGCACCCAGGCCTTCACGGCCACGGTCACCGGATCCACCAACACGGCCGTGGGGTGGCTGGTGGACGGGGTGAGCAACGGCAACGCCACCGTGGGGACCCTGGTGGGGTCCGGTTCCACCGCCACCTACACGGCCCCGGCGGCGGCGGGCTCCCATGGGGTGACCGCCTTCGCCGCCGCCGATCCCGCCCGGACCGCGTCGGCCACCGTCGTCGTGGCGGCCCCCTCCGTCTCCCTCTCCCTGAGCCCATCGGGTACCACGGCGGTCTACGCCGGAGGCACCGTGGCCTTTTCGGCCAGCGTTTCGGGCACGGCCAACACCGCCGTGACCTGGGCGGTGGACGGCGTCCCGGGGGGCAGTTCCGCCGCGGGAACCATCTCCGGCAGCGGCCTCAGCGCGGTGTACACCGCGCCCGGGGCCGCGGGTTCCCATGCCGTCACCGTCAGCAGCGCCGCCGATGCCACCCGGAGCGCGTCGGCCACCGTCACCGTCTCCACCGCCCCGGCCTCCTCGGTATCCCTGGCCACCGTGGGCAACGGCAGCACCGTGCCCTCGGGCTCCCTTCTCCTCACCGCCGCCGTCGCCAACGCCTCCAACCCGACGGTGACCTGGGCGGTGGACGGGATCCCGGGGGGCAACGCGGCCACCGGCACCGTATTCGCGCCGCCGGTGGGCGGCATCGCGGTCTACACCGCCCCCTCCGCCACCGGCAGCCACCGCATCACCGCCACCAGCGCGGCGGACCCTTCCCAGAGCGCCTCTCTCACCCTCCCGGTGAATGCCACCCTGGTGCAGGCCGCCAGCATCCCCATCGGCGCCAACGTGCGGAGCTCCCCCTACAACGCCGCCGGCGACGGCGTCCGGGACGACACCTCGGCCATCCAGGCCGCCATCAACGCGGTGGCGGGGACGGGCAAGGCCGTGTACCTTCCCGCCGGCACCTACCTCATCGACCCCACCGCGAACCAGACCGGGGGCCTGCGCATGGGCAGCAACATGACGCTGCTCCTGGACCCCAAGGCCGTCATCCAGGCCCGGTCCACCTCCACGCCCTCCTACGAGGTGATCACCGTCACCTCCTGCACCAACGTGAACATCACGGGCGGCACCCTCAACGGCAACAACCTCGACAACACGATCCCCACGCCCACCGCCACGGAGTCCGGCGACTGCATCCACATCACCAAGTCCTCCAACGTGGTGGTGGAGGGGGTGGTGGTCCAGAACGCCTTCAACGACGGGGTGTACGTGGGCGCCAACTGCTCCAACATCACGATCTGCCAGGTCACGAGCCAGTTCAACCGCCGCCACGGCATGGCGGTCACCTACGCCAGGGGCGTGGCCATCATGAACAGCACCTTCCACGGCAACACCGGCTCCATCGAGACGGCGGGGGGCAGCTGGCTCAACGGCTGCGGAATCGACGTGGAGGCCAATTCCGGGGAAAGCATCGTCGGCGTCCTGGTGGCGAACAACACGCTCTCCGACAACCGCCTGGCCGGCCTCGGCTGGGGCGTCCACGCGGCCACCGGCTCCACCACGTCCGATATCTTCGTCATCGGCAACAGGGCCTCCGGCAACTTCTCGGGCATGGACGGCGAGACCTCGAGCCGTTCCTGGGTCCTGGGCAACACCGTCACCTCCAATTCCGCCTACGGGATCTACATCCACACGGGCATGGACACCACCCTGGTCCAGGGCAACACCGTCACCGGGACGGGCACCGCGGGCGACGGCTGCGGCATCGAGTGCTACTACGACACCGCCACCACGGTGGACGCCAACACCTGCACCGGCAACTCCAAGTACGGGATCCGGGTGGAGCTGAGCACGAACCCCACGGTCACCAACAACGTCCTCACCGGCAACGGCATCGCGGGACTGCGCATCGAGAATTCCACGGGCGTCACCCAATCGGGGAACTAGCCTTGGAACCGTAATGAAGGGTCGCTTCCCATTTGAGCGAATCCCTTTTCATCCCATCAATCGACGTTCATCCCGGTTTTCGCAGGGCTGCCGCAGAGGTGGGTCGGAGTGCTTCTTACTCGACGTCCTTGACCCAACGTTGGCGACAACTCCCAACGAAATTCAAACGGGGATAAACAGGATTCAGGGGAAAGAGCAGGATGAAGAACGGCAGGTCGACTAGGCCTGGGGTTGCCGCCACACCCTAATCCCCCATGCAGATCCCCAGGTCCCGGGCGGTCTGGAGGGTGTCCCCGTCCAGGGGGACGCCCTTCATGCGGCCGGCCACTTCCGCCAGGGGGACGTAGTTCACGCCGTTCACGGCCAGGGCCACCATGACGCCGCTGAAGCCCTCGTCCAGGGCGCGCACGGCGGCCGCGCCGAAGCGGAGGGCGGCGAGGCGGTCGAAGGAGGTGGGGCTGCCGCCCCGAAGGAGGTGGCCCAGGACCACGCAGCGGGAATCCTTTCCGGTGCGCTCCTGGAGGGCCTTGGACACCAGCTCGCCCATGCCGCCCAGGCGCTCGGCGTGGCCGGTCTCGGCGGCGGCGGTGATGAGGCGGGCGCCGTCCCGGGGCGCGGCGCCTTCGGCCACCATGACGAGGGAGTACATCCGGTTGTGGAAGTCCCGGGTGCGGATGGCCTCCACCACCTTGTCCAGGTCGAAGGGGATCTCGGGGATGAGGATGGCGTGGGCGCTGCCGGAGATGCCGGCGTGGAGGGCGATCCAGCCCGCGTAGCGGCCCATGACCTCCACGACCATCACCCGCTGGTGGCTCTCGGCGGTGCTGTGCAGGCGGTCCAGGCATTCCGTGGCGAAGGCCACGGCGGAATCGAAGCCGAAGGTGGTGAAGGTCTTGTCCAGGTCGTTGTCGATGGTCTTGGGGACGCCCACCACGCGCAGGCCCTTCTCGGCCAGGGCGTTGGCGATGGTGAGGGAGCCGTCGCCGCCCACGGAGATGAGCGCGTCCAGTTCGCGCTTGGCGAAGAATTCCAGGATCTCGTCGGTGCGGTCCACCTCGCGGATGGTACCGTCGGGCATCTTGAGGGGGAAGTGGCAGGGGTTGCCCTTGTTGGTGGTGCCCAGGAGCGTGCCGCCCAGGTGGGTGATGCCCCGCACCCGGTCCCGGGTGAGGCGGAAGACGCCGCCGTCGGCGTAGCGCTCGGGGAAGAAGATCCCGTTGAAGCCCTCGCGGATGCCGTAGACCTCCCAGCCCCGGCGCTGGGCGGAGATGGTGGCGGCACGGATGACGGCGTTCAGGCCCGGGGCGTCGCCGCCTCCGGTGCAGATGGCCACGCGGCGGATGGGACTGGTCATGGGATTCTCGCGGCAGGAAAGGGTTGGTTTGCGTTCCCACCATTGTGGCACTATCAGGCGTTGACGGAGGGAAACCATGTCCGGGGCCTACGCGAATTTCACCCACATGACCGACTACATGGGCCTGGAGGGCCTGCTGACGGACGAGGAGCGCATGGTGCGCGAAACGGCCCGGGAGTTCGTGAACCGGGAGGTCCTGCCCATCATCGAGGGCCACGCCCAGGCGGGCACCTTCCCGGCCCGCCTGGTCCCCATGATGGGCGAGCTGGGCTTCTTCGGCCCCACCCTGCCCGAGAAGTACGGATGCGCGGGGCTCTCCCAGACCGCCTACGGCCTCCTCATGTACGAGCTGGAACGGGGCGATTCCGGCCTGCGCTCCTTCGCGTCGGTGCAGGGCTCCCTGGTGATGTGGCCCATCCACGCCTACGGCAGCGAGGCCCAGAAGGACCACTGGCTCCCCCTCCTGGCCTCCGGCGCGAAGATCGGGTGCTTCGGCCTCACGGAACCGGATTTCGGCTCCAACCCCGGGGGCATGCTCACCCGGGCCGAGCGGCTCCCCGGGGGACGCTGGCGCCTCAACGGCACCAAGATGTGGATCACCAACGGCACCGTGGCCGACGTGGCCCTGGTGTGGGCCCGCACCGACGAGGGCATCCGCGGCTTCCTGGTGGAGAAGGGCACGAAGGGCTTTTCCGCCCCGGAGACCCACGGCAAGTGGAGCCTCCGCGCCTCGGTCACCTCCGAGCTGGTGCTGGAGGACGTGGAGGTGGACGGCGAAACCAGCCTCCTGCCCCTGGCCAAGGGCCTCAAGGCCCCCCTCTCCTGCCTCACCCAGGCCCGCTACGGCATCGCCTGGGGGGCGCTGGGAGCCGCCGACGCGTGCTACCAGTGCGCCCTGGACTACGCCCTGAGCCGCGTGCAGTTCGACAAGCCCATCGCCGCCACCCAGCTCCAGCAGGAGAAGCTGGCCTGGATGGTCACGGATCTCACCAAGGGCCAGCTCCTGGCCCTGCAGTTGGGGCGCCTCAAGGAGCAAGGCACGTGCACCCCCGCCCAGGTCTCCATGGCGAAGATGAACAACGTGAACGCCGCCCTGGAGATCTGCCGCCGGGCCCGCACCATCCTGGGCGCCAACGGCATCCTGGACGAGTTCCCCGTGATGCGCCACATGGCCAATCTGGAAAGCGTCTACACCTACGAAGGCACCCACGACATGCACACCCTCATCGTCGGCGAGGAAGTGACGGGGCTCGCGGCGTACCGCTAGGGTACGCAGACCGAACCGCTCTTGAGTCCGGCCACGGCGATGTCGGTGCCGTCGTCCAGGATGAGGAGGGCCCGGCCGTCCTCCATGCGCACGTCCACGATCATGCGATTGAGGTAGCGCGCGAAGGGGTCCCGGTGCCACACCACGCCGGTGGGCCAGGCGCGGCGGTAGGCCTCCACCACGGGGTCCACCACGGCCAGCACGGAGCGCAGGGCCTCCTGGAAGGCGGCGGCGAAGCCGGCGGGAACCTCGCGGCCCAGGCCGGCGGCCCACAGGAAGGCCTCGGGGCGCAGGGTGCCCCGGTAGTCCCGGCCATCCTCCGTCCATTCGCCGCCCATCTCCCAGGGGCTCATCTTCAGGCCGCCGGTGGCCACCACCGTGGCCTTGGAAAGGATCACCCGCCGGCTCCGGGAGGCGCCCAGGTGCAGGTAGACGCCCAGGAGGGGCTCGTCCACGCCGGTGCCCACGAAATCCTCCCGGCGGGAGGGGTTGTCGTGGAAGACGGCGGCCCGCAGGGGCAGGCCCTCGAAA
The DNA here is from genome assembly GCF_030295405.1 of Mesoterricola silvestris. Classification (GTDB taxonomy): domain Bacteria; phylum Acidobacteriota; class Holophagae; order Holophagales; family Holophagaceae; genus Mesoterricola; species Mesoterricola silvestris. The sequence continues at coordinate 4,104,206 of NZ_AP027080.1, forward strand.
CAGGCGGCCACCTGCCGGCCCGGGGCGTCCCGGCGCCCGAAAAGGCCCTTCACCCCCGCCTCCCAGGCCGCCTGGACGGAAGCCAGGCACACCACCCCTTCGGGGATGCCCAGATCGTTGAAGGGCGGCGGTTCCTCGCGCCAGTTCCGGGCGAGGGGCGGGACAACCTGGCGGAACAGGATCAGGGCCGGGTCCAGGTCCCAGTGGACCTCGGGATCGTAGCCCAGCTCCCGGCACAGCTTGAACCAGGCCGCCGACGGCGAGGCCTGGCCCAGTTCGAAGACGGGGTGGCCGTCCAGGAAGATCCGCAGTTCCGGCGCGGCGGGGGCGTACTGGAGGAGGATCTCGTGGTCGCCCAGGGTGGCCAGGGCCGTCTCCAGGTACGGCTCGTCCACGGAATCCAGGACGTTCAAGGGTTCGCGAAGGATCCAGGCGCCCTTTTGCATGGCGGCACCTCCAGGGGGACTCCCCAATATAGGTCTACAGCACGGCCCTTCCCGTCTTTTTCAGGGAGAGCTCCAGGGTGAACTCCGCCACCGTTTCGGTGCTGGTCCCGGTCCGCACGTCGGCGCGCACCCGCACCGGCCCGGTCTCCCGTTCCCCGGAGGCCAGGGCCCGCTCCACCAGCTCGCCGATGCGGGCGCCGTCCTCGCAGATGAAGCGCACGTCCGCCTCCGGCCGCTTCAGGAACCGGGCCTCGAAGGCCTTGAAGATGAGCGTCAGGCCCGCCTTCCGGGCCCGGATGCGCTCCACGGCCAGCAGGCCCCCCGCGCAATCCGCCCCGATGGCCAGGGCCCCGAAATACATGGAGCCCAGGTGGTTGCGCGTCCAGCGCCGGAGGGGGACCCGCACCACGCAGCGATCGGCGTCCAGTTCCTCGACGGTGGGCCGCACGGAGGCCAGGAGGGGGATCCGGGCCCAGCCCAGGAGCCGCAGGGCGAAGGTGCGGCGAAGGAGCGCGAAGGTCGTCATGGTCCAGCATAGGGTTTCCAGGGTCCCGGGCCATGGGGACCGGGAAAATCCCTTGGCACCCCCCCCGATTCATGATTCAATCCATCCCCATAGAGCAGGACCATGACCGCCCATTCCGCGACCTTCACCTTTACCCCCGCCGCCCGCCGTTATTATTACGGCGGCGGCGGAGGACTGGTCGAGGCATGGAGCCCTAACAGCTAGAAGCTCCCGCACCCCTTCGAACCCGTCCCCCAGATCCTGGCGGACGGGTTTTTTCGTTGCCGGGAAAGGCGGACCCTCCAGGAGAACCCCATGGACCCCACGCAGGAAACCCTCGGCGCCGCCCGCAGGGAGATCGACGAGACCGACCGTGAACTCATCCGCCTCCTGGCGCGCCGCTTCGAGGCGGTGCGCCTGGTGGCGGAGGCCAAGGCCGGCGACGGCGAAAGGCCCGTCATGGACAACGACCGGGAGCGGGACGTGCTCTCGGCCTGGATCAAGGACGCCGAGGACCTGGGGCTTTCGGCGCCCTTCGCCCGGCGGATCCTCAAGGAGATCCTCAGCCATTCCCGCAGGCTCCAGGAGCCCGTGGTGGAAGGCAGCCCCTCCCGGGCCCGCAAGGTGAAGGTGGGCTACCAGGGCGTGGCGGGCTCGTACAGCTCGGCGGCCGCGGCCCACCTCCTGTCCACCCGCAGCGCCCAGGGCGGGGAGCTCATCGGCCACCCCATGTTCCTGGACGTGGTGGAGGCCCTCCAGTGCGGGGCCATCGACTACGGGTTCCTGCCCATCGAGAACAGCATCGGCGGGGCCATCGCGGACGTGAACCGGCTCCTCATCGACAACCTCCTGCACATCGTGGACGAGGAGGTGTGGGACGTGGACCACGTGCTGGCCGCCAAGCCCGGCGTGACCCTGGAGCAGATCCGCGTGGTGCGCAGCCACCCCGCCGCCCTCACCCAGTGCGAGGGGTTCCTGCGGTCCATGGACGACGTGACCCGCCAGCCCTGGTTCGACACCGCCGGCGCCGCCGAATCCCTCCTGGAGGAGAGCGCCCGGGACGTGGGGGCCATCTGCTCCGAGGAGGCCGCCCGGGCCCGGGGCCTGGACGTGCTGGCCACCCGCATCGCCGACCAGGAGCACAACGAGACCCGCTTCCTGCTCCTGGCCCGCGCCCCGGAGCCCCCCGATCCCCGGGTGCCCAGCAAGACCTCCATCGTCTTCCGCCTGAACCACCACGAAGGCACCCTCTCCAGGGCCCTGGGCATCTTCGCCCAGGCCGGGGCCAACCTCACCCGCATCGAGAGCCGGCCGCTGCCGGACACCCCCTGGGAGTACCTCTTCTTCGTGGACGTGGAGGGCCACCAGAACGCCCCGGCCCTGGCCCGGGCCCTCAAGGAGCTGCGGGGTTCCTGCAACCACCTGCGGGTGCTGGGCACCTACCCCCGGCGCACCCGGGGCCAGGAGGCCCACCTCGATGCCGCGGCCCCGGCCGCCGTGCCCGAGCCGGTGCTCTCCTGCGAGGCGAGGCCCGAACCCGCCCCCGCCGCCGGCCCCGCCCGCGCCGCCTTCAAGATCGGCAACGTCACCGTCGGCGAGGGCCAGTTCGTGCTCATGGCCGGCCCCTGCGCGGTGGAGAGCCGCCAGCAGATCCTGGAGGGGGCCCGCATGGTGCGCGCCGCGGGGGCCACCATCCTCCGGGGCGGCGCCTTCAAGCCCCGCACCTCGCCCTACGCCTTCCAGGGCCTGGGGCTGGAGGGCCTGCGCTACCTGGAGGAGGCGGGCCGCGAATGCGAGATGCCCATCGTCACGGAGATCCTCACCATCGAGGACATCTTCGCGGTCTCCGCCAAGGCCGACATGCTCCAGGTGGGCGCCCGCAACATGCACAACTTCGCCCTGCTCAAGGAGCTGGGCAAGCTGGACAAGCCCATCCTCCTCAAGCGCGGCATGAGCGCCACGGTGAAGGAGCTGCTGCTGGCCGCCGAGTACATCCTCCACGGCGGCAACCAGCGGGTGGTGCTCTGCGAGCGGGGCATCCGCACCTTCGAGACCGCCACCCGGGCCACCCTGGACATCGCCGCGGTGCCCGTCCTCAAGGGGCTCACCCACCTGCCCGTCATCGTGGATCCCTCCCACGCCGCCGGGGTGCGCCACCTGGTGGTGCCCCTGGCCCTGGCCGCCGCGTCCGCGGGCGCCGACGGACTGATCGTGGAGGCCCACCCCAACCCCGCCGAGGCCCTCTGCGACAAGGACCAGGCCCTCACCCGCGAGGACATGGCCGCGCTGCATGCCGGCCTTCGGCCCATCGTGGACGCCCAGGGGAAGAAATGGTGACCCTCAATACCCGCGCCGGCAGCGCCGGCCTCTCCCCCACCATGGCCGGGGCCTCCGCCCCCTGCCTGCACCCCGACCCCGTGGACCTCACGGTGGGCGAGCCCGAAGGCCTGCCCCCGGTGGAGGTGCGCGAAGCCGCGGCCCGCGCCGCCCTGGAGGGCCGCACCCGCTACGGCCCGGCGCAGGGCCTGCCCGCCCTGCGCGAGCTCCTGGCCGCGGACCTGACCCGGCGGGACGGGATTTCCCGGTCGGCCGAATCCGTCCTCGTCACCGCCGGCGGCAAGCCCGCCATCCTCGACGCCCTGCGGTGCATCCTGGAGCCCGGGGACGAGGTGCTGATCTTCGCGCCCTACTGGCCCACCTTCAAGGACCAGGTGGCCTGGGCCGGGGGCACCCCCGTCATCGTGCCCCCGGGCCCCGATCTCCTCCCCGCCGAGGGCGCCCTGGACCGGGCCCTGGGCCCCCGCACCCGGGCCGTCATCCTCAACCAGCCCTCCAATCCCACCGGCCGGGTGTGGGACATCCCCCGGCTCCAGGACCTGGCCGACGTGATCCTGGAGCGCGACCTGTGGCTGGTGCTGGACCAGGTGTACGGCACCCTCACCCTGGACGGCCCCGAGGTGCCCTGTCTGCGCACCTGCCCCGACCTGGCCGACCGCACCCTCCTGGTGGAGAGCTTCTCCAAGCGCTTCGCCATGACCGGGTACCGCCTGGGCGCCGCCGCGGGGCCTCCGGGCCTCATCCGCGCCATGACCGGACTGGGCTCCACCAGCGTCACCCACCCCAGCATGATCAGCCAGCACGCCGGCATCGCCGCGCTCCAGCTGGACGGCGCCTTCGAGCGGGAGATGGCCGAGGGCCTCCGGGTGCGCCGGGACCGGCTCCAGGCCGGCCTCAACGGCATCCGGGGCATCCGCTGCGGCCGCCCCGAAGGGGCCATCTACCTCTTCCCCCACGTGGGCGAATGGATGGAAGCCCACGGCGTCGCCTCGGACCCGGAGCTCGCCGCGCGCCTGCGGGACGAGGCCGGCGTGAAGGTGCTCCCCGGCTCCGCCTTCGGCGCCCCGGGCTACCTGCGCATCTCCATCGCCGCCTCCCTGGATGCGCTGGACAAGGCACTGGAGCGCATGAGGACCTTCCTGGCCTAGAAAAAGGCCGGGCCCCAGGGGGCCCGGCCTCTGCTGTTCCGTTAAATCAAACGCGGACTTCCTGCCTCCGGGCGGCCGCGGCCAGGGCCGCGGCCTTGTCGGTGCGCTCCCAGGGGAAGCCGTCGCGGCCGAAGTGGCCGTAGCTGGCGGTCTCCCGGTAGATGGGGCGCAGGAGATCCAGGGTGGTGATGATGCCCTTGGGGCTCAGGTCGAAATGCTCGGCCACGAGCCGCTCCAGCTGCTCGTCGGAGACGGTGCCGGTGCCGAAGGTGGTGACCATGACGCTCACGGGCCGGGCCACGCCGATGGCGTAGGCCACCTGCAGCTGGCACCGGGAGGCCAGGCCCGCGGCGACGATGTTCTTGGCCACGTACCGCGCGGCGTAGGCCGCGGAGCGGTCCACCTTGGAGGGGTCCTTGCCGGAGAAGGCGCCGCCGCCGTGGGGGGCGGAACCGCCGTAGGTGTCCACGATGATCTTGCGCCCCGTGAGGCCGCAATCGCCCTGGGGGCCGCCCACCACGAACTTGCCCGTGGGGTTGACCAGGTACTCGGTGCCCTTGAGCCAGGCGGCGGGCATCACGGGCTTGATGATCTCCTCGATCACCGCCTCCCGCAGGACCTCGTAGGGGATGTCCTCGGCGTGCTGGGTGGACACGACGATGCTCTCGGCGCCCACGGGCCGTCCGTCCACGTAGCGCAGCGTCACCTGCGACTTGGCGTCGGGGCGGAGCCAGCCGAAGATGCCCTCCTTGCGGAGCCGGGCCTGGCGCTCCATGATCCGGTGGGCGTAGTGGATGGGCGCGGGCATGAACGCCTCGGTCTCGTCGCAGGCATAGCCGAACATGAGGCCCTGGTCGCCGGCGCCCTGCTCCTTGTGGAGGCCCTCCCCCTCGGTGACGCCCTGGCTGATGTTCTGGGACTGCTTGTCGTAGCAGACCATCACGGCGCAGCCCCGGTGATCGATGCCGAAGTCGGTGTTGTCGTATCCGATGTCCTTGAGGACGCCCCGGGCGATCTGGATGTAGTCCACCACGGCGCTGGTGGTGATCTCCCCGGCCATGACCACCAGGCCGGTGTTGCAGAGGGTCTCCGCCGCCACCCGGGACGCGGGGTCCTGGGCAAGGCAGGCGTCCAGCACCGCATCGGAAATCTGGTCGGAGACCTTGTCCGGGTGGCCTTCGGACACGGACTCCGAGGTGAATAGGTAGTTGCTCGACATCATGTTCTCCAGGGTTTCAGGTTGGAATCCTGCGCATGGGATCTTGGGATCCAGGGCACCGCAGCTTCCTGCTCGGTTGCCGACCCCTTTCGGGGCACTCTACATGCAGTGCTATTGTTGGGTCCGCCACGGCGTTTTGTCAACCTGCCCGGGGAGTCCATCGATGTCTTATCGGCTGGCGGGCGGCACGATTCCGTTCATGCGGAGGTACACCACCACCTGTCCGTAGTGGTCCATGGTGTGGGCCAGCAGGATGTTCGCCAGGGTCACCCGGGACGTGTCCCCGGAACCGAAGGGGGACTTGATGGCCACGAGCGCGTTCTTGTCGTTGATGGAGTTCAGGGCCTTGTGGGCGTAAGCGTACGACGCCTTCAGGTAGGCCATCACCTCGGCCTTGCTCTTCAGGGCCTCGGGCCCGTCCCCCTTTCCCACCTCCGCCGGAGGCTTCTCGCCGAGGATGACCGAGCCCACCCAGTAGTTGATGGCGCCCACGTGCCTGGCCTGGGCCGCGACGTTGCGGACCCCCTTGAATTCCCCCGCGGTGGGCGCGAAGGCGAACCCGCCTTCGGGCATGGCCTCCAGGGCCGGCACGAACTGCTTCTCGGCCAGGGCCAGGGAGCCGTCCAGGGTCGCTCCCAGCGCCTTCACGACCTTCGGGGGCTCGCTGTTCTGGGCCAAAACCTGGGTGGCGGCGAGAAGGGCCGCGAGGATGGTGGCGTTCCTGAGCATGACTTCCTCCTCAAGCTAGTGCGGGGACGGAGTGGCGCGGAGCGGGTCCGTCCCCCTGAGGACGCCGCCCAGCTTCTGGAACACCATCGAGAGGACCACCACCAGCACGCAGCCCACGACGTTGTACCAAAGGAATGAGATGCCGCTGAAGAGGAAACATGCCAGGACCGCCGCCTCGGCCACGAGCGCCGCCCAGAAGGCGCTGCCCCCCCTCACGCCCTTGAGGTAGAAGGCCACCAGGAAGATCCCGAGGATGGTCCCGTAGAAGAGCGAACCCAGGATGTTCACGGCCTCCACCAGGGAGCCCAGGCGGCTCGCGTACTCCGCGAAGGCGATGGCGAAGCACCCCCAGCCGAAGGTGGCCAGGCGCGACACCCACATCTCCCGCCGGGAGTCGGCCCCCCCCGCGTAGCGGCGCCACAGGTCCACCACCGTGGTGGCGCCCAGGGCGTTGATCTCGGCGGACATGGAGGACATGGAGGCCGAGAACACCGCGGCCAGCACCAGCCCCACGAGGCCCGCGGGAAGGCTGTGGAGCACGTAGTAGAGGAAGACGTAGTTGGTGTCGCTGGGGTTCATGGACGGGTCCGCCCTGCGCAGCACGCCCACGGCGTCCTGGCGTCTGCGCGCCGCGGCGGCGTCGGCCTCGAGCAGGGCCTGGCGGGCCTCGGGCAGGGAGCCCTCCCCGTGGCGGGCCCGGATGAAGCCCTCCGCCCGGGCCGCCCGCTCCGCCAGGGCCTCCCCGTAGGCCGCCTGGGCCCGGCGGAATTCGGGGGCCGCCTCCCCGGCCAGCACCCGCTTCACGGGCGCCGGGTTGAAGAACACCGGGGGCGCCGTGAACTGGTAGGCCACGAAGACCATGGCCCCCACCAGGAGGATCAGGAACTGCATGGGCACCTTGAACAGGCCGTTGGCCAGGAGCCCCATGCGGCTCTGGGCCACGGAGCTGCCCGAAAGGTAGCGCTGCACCTGGGACTGGTCGGTGCCGAAATACGAAAGCGCCAGGAAGAACCCGCCCACCAGGCCCGACCACAGGTTGTAGCGGTTGTTCAGGTCGAAGGAGAAATCGATGGCGTTGAGCCGGCCCAGGCTCCCGGCCACGTGCAGGGCGTCGCCGAAGGAGACCCCGGGCGGCAGCCGGTGCACGACCATCACCCCGGCGCCCACCATCCCGCAGGTGATGATGAGCATCTGCCAGCTCTGGGCCCAGGACACCGCGCGGGTCCCCCCGGTGACGGTGTAGATCATCACCAGGGACCCCACCAGCACGAGGTTCACGTGGATGTTCCAGCCCAGCAGCACCGAGAGCACCAGGGCCGGGGCATAGATGGTCAGGCCCACCGCCAGGCCCCGCTGCACCAGGAAGAGCATGGCCGCCAGGGTGCGGGTCCTGCCGTCGAAGCGCTCCTCCAGGAACTGGTAGGCCGTGAACACCTTCAGGCGGTGGAAGAGGGGCACCGCGGTGATGGAGAGCACCACCATGGCCAGGGGCAGCCCCAGGTAGAACTGCACGAAGCGCATGCCGTCCACGTAGGCCTGGCCCGGGGTGGACAGGAAGGTGATGGCGCTGGCCTGGGTGGCCATGATGGATAGGCAGATGGTGAACCACCGCGCGTCCCGGTCCGCCAGCAGGTAGCCGGTGGAATCCTTGTGCCCCCGGCCCTTCCACAGGCCGAAGAGCACCACGAAGGCCAGGCACCCGGCCAGGACGGTCCAGTCCAGGGCGCTCACGAGAAGGCCTTCCCGAACAGCCGGAACAGCAGGATGCAGAGCGCCAGGTTCAGGAGCACCAGGCCGTAGAGGCGGGACCAGCGGCCCAGGACGGGGGGCGGCTCGTTCATGGCGCGGTCTTCAGGGCCAGGAGGTTCGCGAAGAGCCGGTAGGCCCCGGGCACCCCGTCGGGGAGCTGCCGGAAGAAGGCCAGCCCGGTGTAGACGAAGTGCCCCTTGCCGTGGCTCGCCACGAGCAGCCCCCCCGCCAGCGGCTCCGAGCCCGCGTCGGCGGAGGCCAGGACGGCCTGGTAGCGGGGGTCCCAGTCCCGGGCGTAGTACAGCCCCCGCTCCTGAACCCAGCCCTCGAAGTCCTCGGCGGTGATCCGGTTGGGCCAGTTCAGCACGGGGCTGGACGGAACCAGGAGCTTCACCGGCGCCGCCTCCTCCGTGACCCGGTCCCGGGAGACCTTGAAGGGGTAGGGTCCCAGCTCCAGGGTCACCAGGCCCTGGTCCACCGCGTAGAGCACCACCTCGGTGCCGCCCCGGGCCACGTAGTCCAGGAGCCGGCCCTTGAGCTGGGCCAGGCGGGGCCGGGTGTTGAAGGCGCGGATGCCCACGACGATGGCGTCGAAGGCGTCCAGGTCGCCCCCCGCCAGGTCCTCGTCGGAAAGCAGGTCCACCTGGTAGCCCAGGGGCCTCAGGGTGCGGGGGATCTCGTCGCCCGAACCCATGACGTACCCGATGCGGGAGCCGCCGCGCTTGAGGTCCAGGCGCGCCAGGCGCGCGCGGGCGGCGGGATAGTAGGTCTGGATGGGGATGTGCGGGTAGTCGATGCGCACCCGGGAAAGGGCCGGCTGGGTGGCGCCGTCCAGGGCCACGGCGATCTCCAGGGTCCCCGTGCCCGGCCCCGGGGGGGGCGTGAGGGTCGTGACCACCTTGCGCTCCTCCCCGGCCCGGGCCAGGGAGAAGGGGATCTCGGCGGGTTCGGCCTTCCAGCCCGGGGGGGGCTGGAGCAGCACCAACCCTGACACCGGGCCCCGGCCCGCCGCCACGTCGAGGGTGACGGCGCGGGGGGCGGCGTCCCCCAGGATCTGGACCGGGTCGGCGAGGTTCACCGTCACCGGGGGCGCCACGGTGAAGGCCTGGTACCGCTCGCCCAGGACCGGGTCCCGGAAGCGGTACTGCACCGGCACCCGCAGGTCGAAGGCCACCCCTTCGGCCTCCAGGCGGAAGGTGGCCTGGAAGGCCGCGGGGCCTTCGGGGAGCCCCGCCAGCGGGGAGGGCGGCGCGGCCCCGGCCCCCAGCCACGCGGGGCGGGACGGGGCCATTCCGCCGGGGATGCGCAGGGCCCGGGTCTCGGCCAGGGGCTCGTTGGGGGCCAGCCTGCGGTCCAGGTCCAGGGAGGTGCCGTCCAGGATCAGGCCCTTGATGGAAACGGCGCCGCTTCCCCGGGCCACGAGGGTGGCCGTCACGGGCACCGCCTCCCCGGGGCAGCCCATGGGGCGCTCGGCGATGGCCTCGGCCCACAGCCCCGCCGCGCAGCGGATGGCCTCCACGATCTCGCCCCGCTTCACGTCCACCCAGGGATCGGCGGGCACCTTCTCCAGGGCCGCCTTGGCCTGGAGGAGCAGGCCCAGGATTCCGGAGGGGCGTTCGGGCCGGTACGCGGCGCGGGCCTGGGCCAGGAGCGCGCGCACCTCCTCCCCGCCCTTCACCCGGCCCCAGGTGAGGTCCACGCCCTCGAAGAAGTCCGCCTTGGCGGGCTCCCCGGCCAGGGGTTCGAAGTATTCCAGGCGGGAGCCCCGGCTGGGCACGGCGCCGAAGCCCTGGCTCCGGTGCATGCTCCGGCTCTCCGCCGCCAGTTCCGTGAAGGACTTGCCCAGCAAGGGGTCGTAGGCGCCCACGTCCAGGGTCAGCCAGGAGCCCGGCTTCATGGCGTCCCGTTCCGCCTGGGGGCGGAAGCTGTTCCAGAGGATGCGCCGGGCCTGCCAGACCCCCACCCGTTCCAGCTGCTCGGGGAAGGCCCGGGGGTCCGCCGCGGCCCGGAAGGCCTCCAGCGCCAGCATCGCCGAAGCCGTGTGGTGGCCGTGGGTGGTGCCCAGGGTGGGGGAGAAGCGGGTGAGGATGACGTCGGGCCTGAGCTTGCGCACCACCCACACCACGTCCGCCAGGGCCGCGTCGTGGCCCCAGATGGAAAGGGTCTCCGCCGGAGTCTTGGAGAAGCCGAAATCCACGCAGCGGGTGAAGTACTGCTCGGCCCCGTCCAGGTGGCGCGCCGCCAGGAGCTCCTGGGTGCGGATGAGGGCCAGCCCGTCTCCCAGTTCGGGCCCGATGAGGTTCTGTCCCCCCCCGCCCCGGGTCATGGAGAGGTAGGCCGCGCGGACCTTGGCCCCCTGGGAGAAGGCCGCCAGGGCCGCCGTGTTCTCGTCGTCCGGGTGGGCCGCCACGTACAGCACCGTCCCCAGCACCTGCAGCTTGTCCAGGAGCACCTGCAGCGCCGCCGCGTCCCGCACCGGTTCGGGCTGCGCGAAGGCCTGCGGGCCGCAGGCCGCCAGGATCGCCAAGGAACAGTGGGTCGCAGGGAAAAAGAGGCGGGTCATGGGGCCGTCCTGGCTTATCAAATACGTTCCCGACCAGAATAGTCAAATTTCCTCCCCTAGGGCTGAAAAACCGTGGGGGGGGGTCGTACGTGTCCCGGACTTTCGCCACTGATTCGCTGACGCAGGCAAGCTGCGTCAGCGCAAAGCTCACGGGGGTAGGTTGGGGGGGAGTGTTGCCACGCTCCGGCTTCGTTGGGCCTTGCGTGAGTTTGGAAGGCGGAGGCTCCCCGGAGGGGCCTATGTCCCGGGGACAAGCTGCGAGTTTCCCGGGGTGGCTACCGGGTCGCGCCGACGTTGATCAGCTGGGGCGGGAGCCGCATTGAATCGAGGTTGAGGACGGAGGGATCGGGGCGATTCCAGGGGATTGCGAATGGCGCGGACCGGTCAGCGTCGGCGCGAAACCGGTTTCCACCGCGGGAAACTCGCAGCGTGACGCATGGACATAGGTCCCTCCGGGGAGCTTCGGGCTGGCGGATGGCCCCATTGCCCAACGAAGCCGGAGTGTGGCAACACTCCCCCCTGACCTGAATCGGAGAGCTTTGCGCTGACGCAGCTTGCCTGTGTCGGCGAATCCGTGGCGCCGGTCCGGGACACGGGCGCCTGCCTAGTCGAATTGGAGGGGGAGGATCTCGCCCACGTCCAGGGGGCGGATGGAGCGCGCCCCGGCTCCCGCCAGCAGCCTGCGCAGGGGTTCGCCCCGGGGTTCGTCGGAGAGGTCGAAGGTGCCGTAGTGCATGGGGACGAGGGTTCCGGCAGCGAGGTCGTCGAAGGCCTGGAGGGCCTCCTCGGGGTTCAGGTGGCTGGGGCGCATGAGGCTGGGGGGGTCGTAGGCGCCGATGGGGAGGAGGGCGAGATCCACGGGGCCCACCTGCTCCCGGATCTCCCGGAAGTGGCCGTTGTAGCCGGTGTCGCCGGCGAAGTAGAGGGACCTGGAGCCCCACTGCACCAGGAAGCTTCCCCAGAGGGCGGCGTTGTGGTCGGTGAGGCCCCTGCGGTGCCAGTGCTGGGCGGGGAGGAGGGTGATCCGCAGGTCCGGCCCGGTCTCGAAGCGCTGGTACCACCCGGCCTCCTGCACCGCCATGGCCGGGTTGCCCTCCCGGGCCAGGGCCCCCAGGCGCAGGGGCACCAGGGCCGTGAGGCGGGGGCCCGAAAGGCTCCGCAGGGTCGGGAGGTCCAGGTGGTCGTAGTGGCCGTGGGAGACCAGGACGTAGTCCACCTCCACCCCGGCCACGTCCAGGGGCACCGCGGCCAGGCGCTTCAGGAAGCGCGGGCCCTTGAGCACGGGGTCCAGGAGCAGGGTCCGGCCCGCGGCCCTCAGGAGGAAGGACGCGTGCCCCAGCCACACGAGGCAGTCCCCTTCGGGGACGGCGTCCAGGGGCCTCACGGCGAGCCGGAAATCGTCCTCGCGCTTCTCCCGGGCCTTGGGGTTCCGGGATAGCTTCCACGCGAGCACGGGCCAGAAGGAACGGCCCACGGTGGACATGTAGCGTTCCTGGAACCGGCCCTGGCGGAAGGTGTTCCCGCAGTAGCCGTGGCGGATGGTGGGGAGATCGGGGTTCTTCATCTCGGAACTTTCAGGGAGAATCGCTCCATGGAGGACCCCTACTATCTCGTGAATTTCCAGTGCGTGCTGGAGGATGTGCGTTCCCGGTGCGGGGACCTGCTCCTCCCGGAGGAAAGGGCGCGCCTGGAGGCCTTCCGGTCCCTGCCCGGGGACGCCCGGCGGCTCTACGTGCGCATGCTCACGCGCAAGGGCCCCTGGTTCCGCCCCGGCGCCCTGGCCTACCCGGAGATCGGCCCGGGCGCCCTGGAGGCCCTGGCCGCGGCGGGCTTCCTGGCGGGTCCGGAGGAGGCCACCGCCGCCGAACTGGCCGGCCTCCTGCGCAAACCCGAGCTCGAGGCCCTCCTGGAGGCCGCCGGCATCCCCTTCCGGCGCGCCGAGGGCCGGGAGGCGCTGGCGAGTCGCGTGCCGGAGGCCCTTCTGCGCGACGCGGCCGACGCGGTGGCTCCCCGGGGCCGGGACTGGGCGCGGCTCCTGTTCCTGCTGTTCTTCGGCAACCTCGAGCAGGACCTCACGGACTTCGTCCTGGCCGAGCTGGGGCATGTGCGGTACGAGGCCTACGAGGTGGACCCCGCCTGCAGGGCCTTCGGGAGCCGGCAGGAGGTGGACCGCCTCCTCTCCCTGGACGGGCTTCGCACCGCCCTGGAGGCCGGAGAGGATCTGGAGGGGATCACCGGCAGCCTCCTGGCCATGGAGCACTGCCCGGGCCTCCGGGTGCAGCGGCGCTACCACCGCCTCCTGGGCGACGTGGGGCGGGAATGGGAACGGCGGGGCTCGCCGGAGGAGGCCCTGGCCTGTCTCCGGCGCTGCGCCCTGCCCCCGGCCCGGGAGCGCATGGCCCGCATCCACCATGCCCGGGGCGAATCCGCCCTGGCGGCGGAAACGGCCCTGGCCATGGCCGAGGCCCCCCTGGACGTGGGCGAGGAGCGGTTCGCGCGGAGGTTCCTGGCCAGGCTCGCCCGGCACGATCCCCGCGCGGCGCTCTGGGCCGAGACCCACCCCCCCGACCCGCCCCTGCCGGAAGTGCGGCTCCGGGTCCCCCGGCACCCGTCGGGGTCCGTGGAGCAGGCCGCCCTGGAAGCCTCGGGGTGGGAGGGGTTCTGGACCGAGAACGCCCTCTGGACGGCCCTCTACGGCCTAGCCTTCTGGGACGTGATCTTCGCGCCGGTGCCCGGGGCCTTCCAGCACCGGTTCCAGCTGGGCCCCGCGGACCTGCGCACGCCGGGGTTCGCCCAGGCCCGGCGGGGGGCCATCGCCGCGCGCCTTGCCGAACTGGAGGCGCCCGGCGCCCCCCGGCGCCTGATCCTGGCCCGCGCGGCGGAAAAGCGGGGCGTGGCCAACGCCTTCGTGAACTGGAAGGCCCTGGCCCCGGGCCATCTGGAGGCGGCCCTGGACACCCTGCCCCAGGCCGCGCTCCTGGCCTTCCTGCGGGCCATGGCCCCCAACCCCGCGGCCTTCCGCAGCGGCTTCCCGGACCTCTTCCTGCACCGGGACGGCCGGTGCATGCTCTGGGAGGTCAAGGGCCCGGGGGATGCCCTCCGCCCCGAGCAGGAGCGCTGGCTGGCCCTCTTCAACCGCGCGGGCCTGGATGCCCGGGTCGCGTGGGTGAGCTACCTGGAGGAGGGCGCCCCCTCCTCCCCTGGAGGATCCCCATGACCCACGAACTCACCGTTTGGCAGGAGCGCTTCGAGGCCTTCTGGGCCGCCCTCCCCGGCGGGGACGGAGCCCACGACGTGCACCACCTGCGCCGGGTATGGCGTTCGGCCCGGAAGATCGCCGCGGCCGAGCCCGGCGCCGATCTGCTGGTGCTGCTGGCCGCGGCCTACCTCCACGACCTGGTGAACCCGCCCAAGGATTCGCCGCTGCGTTCCCAGGCCTCGCGCCTCTCGGCGGAAAAGGCCGTGCCCCTCCTGGAGGACCTGGGCTTCGATCCCGCCCGGACCCGGGCGGCGGCGCATGCCATCGAGGCCCACAGCTACTCCGCCGGCATCCCCCCCGCGACCCTGGAGGCCCGCATCCTGCAGGACGCCGACCGCCTCGAGGCCCTGGGGGCCATCGGCCTGGCCCGGTGCTTCTACACCGGCGGCAAGATGGGCACGGCCCTCTGGGAAGCCGGGGATCCCCTGGGCCGCTCCGGGCGGCCCCTGGACGACCGGCTCTATTCGGTGGATCACTTTCCCCTCAAGCTCATGCGCCTGCCGGACCTCATGACCACCGGCGAGGGCCGGCGCATGGCCCGCCGCAGGACAAGGGTGCTTGCCCTCTTCCTGGCACAATTGGAGCGGGAGCTCCTTGACTGACCTGCCAGACTAGTTCGCAAACCCCCAGGTCCCCCATCCGGAGGCTCCATGAACAAGGTGGTCGCCCACTTCCTGAACGGCACCGTGGCCAAGGGCCTCACCGTGGACTTCCTCCCCAACAAGGACCGGTTCCACCTGGTGGTGGAGGGGGCGCCGGCCCTGGAGGTCCTGATATCGGAACTGAAGGGGCTCTTCTTCGTGAAGGACCTGGAGGGCGACCTGGGCCACGCCAAGTCCAACATCTTCCACCCCGGGGACATGAGCCCGGGGCGGCGGATCCGCGTGGAATTCAAGGATGGGGAGACCCTGATGGGCACCACCCAGGCCTACACCCCCGGACGGACGGGCTTCTTCGTGGTGCCCGCGGACAAGAAGTCCAACACGGAGCGGGCCTTCATCATCACCTCGGCCACCAGCAGCATCAGCCTGTTGTAGCGTTCCGGCGCCCCGGCACAGTAGCCTGGAGGGCGATGACCCCCCGTCCCCTCTTCTCGGTTCTCCATGATCTCCTGGATCATGACCGGGACGTGCGCCTGGGGGAACTCCTGGACGCCGCCGGGGAGCAGTCCTACGGCCTCCTGATCCTGCTGCTGGCCCTGCCCAGCCTGGTGCCGGCCCTCAACACCGGCCTGGCCCCCGTGGGGGGCGCGGCCGTGATGGCCATCGGCTACCAGCTGGGCAAAGGCGTCCCCCACCCCTGGGTGCCCCAGCGCATCCTCGCCCTGCCCATCCACAAGGGCGCCGTCAAGCACGCCCTGGCGCGGCTGGAGGGGCTGCTGCTGCGCTGGTCCAGCCGCACCGCGGAAAGGCACCCCCTGAGCCGCAGGTGGATGGGCGCCGCCCTGGTGTGGACGGGCTTCCTCCTGGCCCTGCCGGTGCCCCTGCCCTTCGCCAACATCATCCCCGCCGCCGTCCTCTGCCTCCTGGGGGCCGCGGTCATGGAGCAGCGCCAGGACTGGGCCTGGGCCGCCACCTTCGCGAGCCTCGGCACCACCCTCTACTTCGCCCTGTCGGCCAACCTCGCCTTCCGCATCGCCAAGGCCATCCGGGGGTTGGTGAACTAGCGCGTGTCGGCGAACCCTGGCTGCCTTGAATCCGTGATGAAGGGGCTGTTCCAGATTGAACGTATCCCATTTCATCCCATCAATCGGCGTTCATCCCGGTTTCCGCAGGGCTGACGCAGAGGTGGGACGGAGCGCACGTCACTCGACGTCCTCGACCCAAAGGTGGCGACAACTCCCAGCAAAGTTCAAACGGGGATAAAAGGGATCCAGGGGAAAAGGCAGGATAAGGAAGGCCAGGTCAAAGCTGAAGGCAGATCATCGAAACCAGCCTAGCGATTCATGACCTCGGGTTTCCCGACACACCCTACGCCGAACGGGATTCCAGGACCTTGGCGCGCTGACGCTGGGAGGCCTTGCGGGCCTTCTCCACGTCGGGGAGGTGGACCATGGCCCACTGGCAGAGGGCTCCCAGGGGCTCCCTCAGGGTGGTGCCCAGTTCGGTGAGGGAGTACTCGGTGCGGGGGGGGACCTCGGGGTAGACGACGCGGCGCACCAGGCCGTCCTCCTCCAGCTTGCGCAGGGTCTGGGTGAGCATCTTCTGGCTGATGCCGCCCACCTCCCGCTGGAGTTCCCCGTACCGCCGCGTGCCCTTGGAGAGCAGGTAGATCACCAGCGTCGTCCACTTGTCGGCGATGAGGTCCAGCACCAGGCGGGTGGGGCACTGGGAGCTGAGGACGTTGGGGGCCATGCCGCACGCATTACGAACCATGGGGTGCCTACCTTCCGAAATAGTGCCTACTTTCCAATGGAGAGTGGCATGCTTAAGTTTGTGCTACGGCCGTCCGGGCCGCAACCCCCGAATCCGAAGGAGCCCCCATGACCACAGCCACCGTCCTCTCCCCCGAAGACCTCCTCAAGGTGCAGGAGTGGCGCTACGCCACCAAGCAGTTCGACCCCAGCCGCAAGATCCCCGCCGCCGTGTGGTCGGCCCTGGAGAAGTCCCTGGTGCTCTCCCCCAGCTCCTTCGGCCTCCAGCCCTGGAAGTTCCTGGTCATCCAGGACCCCGCCCTGCGCGCCCGCCTGAAGGCGGTGTCCTGGGGCCAGGGGCAGGTGGAGGACGCGTCCCACCTGGTGGTCTTCCTGGCCAAGGAGACCCTCACCGAGGCCGATGTGGACCACTTCCTGGAGCGCGTCGCCGAGGTGCGCCACCAGACCCCCGAATCCCTGGCCGCCTACCGCAGCATGATGGTGGGCAACCTCGTGTCCGGCCCCCGGGCCGCCACCATCGACGCCTGGGCCGCCCGGCAGGCGTACATCGCCCTGGGCAACTTCATGACCAGCGCCGCCCTCCTGGGCGTGGACACCTGCCCCATGGAAGGCCTGGACGCCGCCCAGTACGACGAGATCCTGGGCCTGGCGGGCACCGGCTACCGCACCATCGTTGCCTGCCCGGCTGGTTATCGGGCCGCCGGCGACAAGTACGCGGAACTGCCCAAGGTGCGCTTCCCCGAAGCCGAAGTGATCAACCACCGCTGATCCGGGGCCGATTTCCCAAAGAAGCCCTAATGGTGTAGGGTGGCTGGTCCGAAACCTTCATTGGAGGTGGACCCATGTCGATCTTCCACCAGTACCAGAGCCGCTACGAATCCGCAGTCGCCGAGGAGATGAGCCTCCAGGAATACCTGGATCTGTGCAGGAAGGATCCCTCGGCCTACGCCAGCGTCGCCGAACGGCTCCTGAGCGCCATCGGGGAGCCGGAGCTGGTGGATACCCGCTCCGTGGAGCGCCTCAGCCGCATCTTCGCCAACAAGGTGGTGCGGATCTACCCGGCCTTCAAGGAATTCTACGGAATGGAGGAGGTGATCGAGGGGATCGTCTCCTACTTCCGCCACGCCGCCCAGGGGCTGGAGGAGAAGAAGCAGATCCTCTACCTCCTCGGGCCCGTGGGGGGCGGCAAGTCCTCGCTGGCCGAGGAGCTCAAGGCCCTCATGGAGAAGGTCCCCTTCTACGCCATCAAGGGATCCCCGGTGCACGAATCCCCCCTGGGCCTGTTCAACCCCGGGGAGGACGGGCCCATCCTGGAGGGGGACTACGGGATCCCCCGGCGCTACCTCACGTCCATCATGAGCCCCTGGGCCGTGAAGCGCCTGCAGGAGTACGGCGGCGACATCACCCGGTTCCGGGTGGTCAAGCTGCGCCCCTCCGTGCTGAGCCAGATCGCCGTCTCCAAGACCGAGCCCGGCGACGAGAACAACCAGGACATCTCCTCCCTGGTGGGCAAGATCGATATCCGGAAGCTGGAGACCTACTCCCAGAACGATCCCGACGCCTACTCCTACTCCGGCGGCCTGTGCCTGGCCAACCGGGGCATGCTGGAGTTCGTGGAGATGTTCAAGGCCCCCATCAAGGTGCTCCACCCCCTCCTCACCGCCACCCAGGAGGGCAACTACAAGGGCACCGAAGGCTTCGGGGCCATCCCCTTCGACGGCCTCATCCTGGCCCACTCCAACGAGGCGGAGTGGCTGACCTTCAAGAACAACCGGAACAACGAGGCCTTCCTGGACCGCATCTACATCGTGAAGGTGCCCTACACCCTCCGGGTCACGGACGAGATGCGCATCTACCAGAAGCTCCTGGACAACTCCTCCCTGGCCCACGCCCCCTGCGCCCCGGACACCCTGCGCATGCTGGCCCAGTTCTCGGTGCTCAGCCGCCTCAAGGAGCCGGAGAACTCCAGCATCTACTCCAAGATGCGGGTCTACGACGGGGAGAACCTCAAGGACACCGATCCCAAGGCCAAGAGCTACCAGGAGTACCGGGACTTCGCCGGGGTCGACGAAGGCATGACCGGGCTCTCCACCCGCTTCGCCTTCAAGATCCTCTCCAAGGTCTTCAACTTCGATCACCGGGAGGTGGCGGCCAACCCCGTCCACCTCATGTACGTGCTGGAGCAGCAGATCGAGCAGGAGCAGTACCCCGGGGCCGTGGAGGAGCAGTACCTGCGCACCCTCAAGGAGTTCATCTCCCCCCGGTACGCCGAATTCATCGGCAAGGAGATCCAGACCGCCTACCTGGAGAGCTATTCGGAATACGGGCAGAACATCTTCGACCGGTACGTGAACTACGCGGACTTCTGGATCCAGGACCAGGAATTCCGGGACCCCAACACCGGAGAAATGCTCGACCGAGCAGCCCTCAACAACGAACTGGAAAAGATCGAGAAGCCCGCCGGGATCTCCAATCCCAAGGATTTCCGCAACGAGGTGGTCAACTTCGTCCTGCGGGCCCGGGCCAAGCACGACGGCCGGAACCCGTCCTGGACCTCGTACGAGAAGCTGCGGGCCGTCATCGAGAAGAAGATGTTCTCCAACACGGAGGAACTGCTCCCGGTCATCTCCTTCAACACCAAGGCCAACACCGACGATCAGAAGAAGCACCGGGACTTCGTGGAGCGCATGGTCGCCAAGGGCTACACGGAAAAGCAGGTGCGGCTGCTCTGCGACTGGTACCTGCGCGTGCGGAAATCGTCATGATCCAGATCATCGACCGCCGCTTCGACAGCAAGAACCGCAGCTCCGTGAACCGGACGCGGTTCCTGCGGCGGTTCCGCGGGCAGATCAAGCAGGCCGTGTCGGACATCCTGGACCACGGCGGGATCAAGGACATGGATTCCGGCAAGAAGATCCGCATCCCGGGCAGGGACATCGCCGAACCCCAGTTCGGCCACGGGCCCGGAGGCCGGCGGGAGCGGGTCCACGCAGGCAACGACCGCTTCGGCACCGGCGACGAGGTGGAGCGGCCCCCCGCGGGGGGCCAGGGCGGCCAGGGAGGGCGCGCGAGCCCCGACGGCGAGGGGGAGGATGCCTTCGAATTCGCCATCTCCCGGGACGAGTTCCTGGACTTCTTCTTCGAGGAGCTGGCCCTGCCCAACCTCGTCAAG
Organism: Mesoterricola silvestris; assembly: GCF_030295405.1. Taxonomy (GTDB): domain Bacteria; phylum Acidobacteriota; class Holophagae; order Holophagales; family Holophagaceae; genus Mesoterricola; species Mesoterricola silvestris. The sequence goes on from NZ_AP027080.1 coordinate 4,123,707, forward strand.
CGCCACCTGGCCAGCCTCACGGAGTTCCGCAACGTGCGCGCCGGCCACACCCACACCGGCGTCCCCACCAACCTCAATCTGGTGCGCACCATGCGTGGCGCCACGGGCCGGCGCATCGCCACCCGCGGCCCCTTCGCGGACCGGCGGAGGGAACTGGAGGAGGCCCTGGCCGAGGCCCGGCGCCTCCACGGGGAGGACAGCCCCGAGGTCCGGGGGCTCCTGGCGGAACTGGACCGCCTGGGCCGCAGGCTCGCGGCGGTGCCCTTCATCGACACCTACGACCTGCGCTTCAACAACCGCGTGCGGGTGGCCCAGCCCACCACCCAGGCCGTGATGTTCTGCCTCATGGACGTCTCCGGGTCCATGGACGAGGCCAAGAAGAACATCTCCAAGCGGTTCTTCACCCTGCTGTACCTCTTCCTGAAGCGGAACTACGAGCGCATCGAGGTGGTCTTCATCCGCCACCACACCTCCGCCGAGGAGGTCGACGAGGAGCGGTTCTTCCATTCCCGGGAGACCGGCGGCACCATCGTCTCCAGCGCCCTCCGGCTCATGCGGGACATCGCCGCCGAGCGCTTCCCCCCGGGCCTCTGGAACCTCTACGGCGCCCAGGCCTCGGACGGCGACAACTGGTCCGACGACTCCGAGCCCAGCCGCGATCTGCTGGCGGAATCCATCCTGCCCCAGGTCCAGCATTTCGCCTACATCGAGATCGCCGACTCGCCCCAGGTGCTCTGGCGGGAGTACGAGACCCTCCTGCCCGGCCACCCCGAGACCTTCGCCATGCGCCGCATCCGGGAGGTGACCGACATCTATCCCGTCTTCCACGACCTCTTCCGGAAGCGGGTGTAGCCGTGCTCCCGGGCGGATCGGAGTGGACCTTCGAGTCCATCGCGGCCTACGACGACGCCATCGGCCGCCTCGCCCGGGGCTTCGGCCTGGAGACCTACCCCCACCAGCTGGAGATCATCAGCTCCCACCAGATGATGGACGCCTACGCCTCGGCGGGCATGCCCGTGAACTACCACCACTGGTCCTTCGGCAAGCACTTCCTGGCCACCGAGAACCGCTACCGGCGCGGCCAGATGGGCCTGGCCTACGAGATCGTCATCAACTCCGACCCGTGCATCGCCTACCTCATGGAGGAGAACACGCTGACCATGCAGGCCCTGGTCATCGCCCACGCCGCCTACGGCCACAACTCGTTCTTCAAGGGCAACCACCTGTTCCGCCAGTGGACCAGCGCCTCCACGATCATCGACTACCTGGTCTTCGCCCGGGACTACATCGCCCGGTGCGAGGAGCGCCACGGCCAGGACACCGTGGAGCGCCTGCTGGACGCGTGCCACGCCCTCATGAACCTGGGGGTGGACCGGTACCGGAGGTCCCCGAGGCTCTCCCTCACCAAGGAGCGGGTCCGGCAGAAGGAGCGCGAAGCCTACCTCCAGGCCCAGGTGAACGAGCTGTGGCGGACCCTCCCGCCCCGCCCCGCAAGGGAGAAGCCCGAGGAGGAGGAGCGCTTCCCCCGGGAGCCGGAGGAGAACCTCCTCTACTTCATCGAGAAGAACGCCCCGCTCCTGGAACCCTGGCAGCGGGAGATCGTGAGGATCGTGCGCAAGGTGGCCCAGTACTTCCACCCCCAGCGCCAGACCCAGCTCATGAACGAGGGGTGGGCCACCTTCTGGCACTTCACCCTCCTCAACGCGCTGTACGACGAGGGCAGCGTGGGGGACGGGTTCATGTTCGAGTTCCTCCACTCCCACACCAGCGTCATCCACCAGCCCCCCTACAACAGCTCCTGGTACTCGGGCGTGAACCCCTACGCCCTGGGCTTCGCCATGTGGCGGGACCTGCGCCGCATCTGCGAGGCCCCCACCCCGGAGGACCGCCGCTGGTTCCCGGACCTGGCGGGCTCGCCCTGGCGGGAGACCCTGCCCTTCGCCATGCACAACTTCAAGGACGAGAGCTTCATCGCCCAGTTCCTCTCCCCGCGGCTCATGCGGGAATTCCGGTTCTTCGCGGTGGTGGACGACGACAAGGCGGCCCGCCTCCGCATCGGCCCCATCCACGACGACACCGGCTACGAGGAGCTGCGCCGCTCCCTGGCGGACCAGTACAACCTGGGCAGCCGCGAACCCAACATCCAGGTGTGGAGCGTGGACCTGCGCGGCGACCGCACCCTCACCCTGAGCTACGCCAACCCCCGGGGCCTGCCCCTGGCCCCGGATTTCGAGGCGGTGCTGGAGCACATGGCCTACCTGTGGGGCTTCACGGTGCGCCTGGAGGAACGGGACGGCGCCGGCGAGACCCGGGTCCTGGGCATCAAGCTCGGGGAACGCAGGCGCAGGGATTGAAACCCCCGGAAAGGTGTTTCCTTTTTCCCGAAAGGGTGGTTAGAGTCATGCAGTTCCCCAAACCCATCCCCTTCTGGAGGTTCCCATGCGGTTCTCCCCGTTCATCGCGGCCGTCCTCCCCTGCCTCATGGCCTCCGCCCAGTCCCCCACCCCCGCCCAGGCGGAATCCCTGGTGAAACGGGCCGTCGGCTACGCCAAGACCCACGGCATCGAGAAGCTCATCCAGCAGACCAACCAGGGCAACGGGGTCTTCCACGTGGGCTCCGGCGGCGAGATGTACCTCTTCGTGTATGACCAGGCCGGCATCTGCAAGGCCATCGGCTTCAATTCCGTGGAACTGGTCGGCAAGAACCGCATCGGCCTGAAGGACCCCGACGGCAAGATGATCATCCAGGAGATGCTGTCCGTGGCCAAGAACAAGGGCAAGGGCTGGGTGGACTACAAGTACCCCGACCCGGTCACCGGCAAGGTGCTGATGAAGACCTCGTACGTGGAACTCCACGAGGGCCTCATCTTCGGTTGCGGCATCTACAAGCGGTAGGGCACGAACTTCGCGAACCGCTCCCGGGTCCGGCCCCAGTCCTCCAGCAGCGCCAGGGCGGTGCGGCTCGAGGTGGTGCCCGCGTAGTCCTCCAGCAGCAGCCGGAATTCCAGGGCGTCGGCCTCGTCCAGGGCTTCGGCCCGCACGTAGTTGGCGTTCACGCAGGCCTCGTACTGGCGGTCCACGAAGATCTTCCCGCCCGTCATGCCGGCCCCCGCGTTGCCGGAGATGCGGCCCAGGAAGGCCACGGTGCCCCGGGTCATGTACTCGCAGGCGTGGAGCCCGGCCCCCTCGGCCACGGCGGTGGCGCCGCTGTTGCGCACGGCGAAGCGGTCCCCGGCCAGGCCGTGCACGTGGAGGGTGCCTCCGGTGGCGCCGTAGAGCGCGCAGTTCCCGATGATGGCGTTCTCCTCCGGGGCGAAGCTGGACCGGGCCCAGGGGCGCACCACGATGCGGCCCCCGCCCATGCCCTTGGCCACGGAGTCGTTGCCCTCGCCGAAGAGCACCGCCTCGATGCCGTCCACCAGGAAGACCCCGAAGCCCTGGCCCGCGCTGCCCTGGAAGGTGAAGCGGAAGGGCCCCAGGGGCGCCGAACCGGGCGTGGCCATGCGGCCGCTGAGGGTGGCCAGGACGGCCCGGTCCCGGGTGGAGATGGGGTAGGCGAGGGCTTCGCCTCCGCCCTTCAGGGCATCCTCCAGGATGCGCCGGTTCAGGGGCGAGACCTCCTCCCCGCCGGCGCCGGCCCCCCGGGCCCGGAAGGGCGTGGGGGGCACCAGGAAGCGGTCCAGGTGGAGCTTGCGCTGGCTGAGCCACTCCGCATGGCGGGCGGAGGTGGCCAGGAGATCGGTGCGCCCGGCCAGCTCCCCCAGGGTCCGGGCGCCCATGGCCGCGAGCTGGGCGCGCACGTCCTCGGCCAGGTGCCGCAGGAGCCGCACCACCTGGTCCTTGGAGCCCCGGTACCGGGCCTTGTACTTGGGGTCGTGGGTGGCGATGCCCGCGGGGCATGTGTTCTTCTCGCACACCCGGGCCATGATGCAGCCCTCGGCCACCAGGAGGAGCTTGCCGAAATCGAAGCCCTCCGCCCCCAGGAGGGCGGCCACCACGATGTCCCGGCCCGTGAGGAGCGCGCCGTCGGCGCGCAGCTCCACCTGGCCGCGCAGGCCGTTCTCCGCCAGGGCCCGGTGGGCCTCGGCCAGGCCGAACTCCACCGGAAGCCCGGCGTGCTTCATGGAGCCCAGGGTTGCCGCCCCCGTGCCGCCGTCGCCGCCGGCGATGTACAGGATATCGGCGCCCGCCTTGGCCACCCCCACGGCGATGGTGCCCAGGGCCACCCCCGACACCAGCTTCACGCTGATCAGCGCCCCGGGATGCACCTGCCGGAGCTCGTAGATGAGCTCCTTGAGATCCTCAATGCTGTAGATGTCGTGGAGGGGGGGCGGCGAGATGAGGTCCACGCCCGGCATGGAGAACCGGGCCCGGGCGATGGAGGCGTCGACCTTCACGGCCATGAGCTGGCCGCCTTCCCCGGGCTTGGCGCCCTGGGCCACCTTGATCTGCAGCTCCCGGCCCGTGACCAGGTACTCCGCGTTCACGCCGAAGCGCGCCGAGGCCACCTGCTTGGTGGTGGCGGTGATCCCGTCCGTGTAGTAGTAGGGGTTCTCCCCCCCCTCCCCGCTGTTGCTGCGGCCCCCCACCTCCCGCATGGCCAGGATGAGGTCCCGCTGGCTCTCGGCGCTCACCGCCCCGAAGGACATGGCCCCCGCGCCGAAGCGCGCGAGGATGGCCGGCGCGGGCTCCACCTCCTCCAGGGCGATGGGCTCGCCCAGGGGCTTGAGGTCGAAGAGGTGGCGCACGCTGATGGGCGCGGAGGCCTCCCCCGCGGCCAGGTAGGCCCGCCACGCCTCGGCGGCCCCGGGGCCCCCGTCCACCGCCTGGTGCACGAGGCGGGCCCGGGCGGTGGTCATGGCGTGCACCTCCCCCCCCTGGCCCCGGGGGTCCTCCCGGAACTGCCAGGTGTTGCCCAGGCGCCCCCCGGCCTCCCGGCACAGGGCCGTCTTCTGCAGCACATCCCCGGCCAGCTCCAGGTAGCCGATGCCCCCGATGGGGCTGGCGTTCCCGGGGAAGAACTTCTCCATGAGCTCGTCGCCCAGCCCGATGGCGGTGAAGAGCTTGGCGGAGATGTAGCTCTGGATGACGGAGATGCCCGACTTGGCCAGGATCTTCAGGAGGCCCGACACCAGGGCCTTGACGAAATTGCGCTCCCGCTGGTCCGGGTCCAGGCCCTTCAGGAGCCGGTGCTCGTCGCCCCGGGCGATGCGCAGGGCCAGGGAAGGGCACACCGCCGACGCGCCGAAGCTGAGGAGGGCCGCCACGTGGTGCGGGGTCCGGGCCTCCCCGGTCTCCACCACGATGGAGGCGTCCAGGCGCAGCCCCGAGTGGTTGAGGGCGCTCACCACGGCCCGCAGGGCGATGAGGCCCGGGATGGGCGGATGATCGTAGTCCGCGTCCCGGTCGCTGAGCACGATGACGGTGCAGCGCTGCTCCACCGCCCTGAGCACGTCGGCCACAAGGCGCTCCACCGCGGGCCGGAACCCTTCGGGGCCCCCGGTCCGGGGGAAGGTCATGGGGAAGGTGCGGGGAATGATGTGGGACGTGGAGGGGGTGCGCCGGGCCAGGGATTCCAGGTACCGCATCTCGCCCAGGCTCAGCACGGGATAGGCGGCCTCCACCGCCGGCTCCAGGGGCAGCAGATCCTTGGGGAAGAAGATGTTCGGCTTGCGGCCCAGGAACACCCGCAGGTCCGTGACGTTCTCCTCCCGCAGGTAGTCCAGGGGCGGGTTCGTGACCTGGGCGAAGTTCTGGTAGAAGTAGTCGAAGAAGGGCCTGGGCTCCAGGGAGAAGACATTGGGCCGGGCCGTGTCGCCCATGGAGCCGATGGGCTCCCGCCCCTCCGCGGCCATGGGGTAGAGGAGCCGCTCCTGCTCCTCCTCGGTGAAGGAGAAGAGGATCCGCGTCTCCAGGTCCACCGGCGCGTCCTCGAAGGGCAGGGACTGCATGGGCAGGGTGCGGGCGTCGAAGTGCGCGTCCCGGTTCTCCCGGGAGAGGCTGGCGTCCCGGAAGTGCACGCGGCCCGTGTCCAGGTCCACCTTCACGCCCTTGCCGGCGTGGAGGGTCCCCTTGCGCTGGATGCGCTCCTCGTCCACGGCGAAGGCCCCGGCCTCGCTGCTGAGGTAGAAGGCCTCCTCGGTGAGGGCCCACCGGCTGGGGCGGAAGCCGTGGCGGTCCAGCCGCGCCCCCACGGTGTTGCCGTCGGAGTAGAGGATGATGGCCGGGCCGTCCCAGGGCTCCATGGCCCGGCTCCAGAAGGTGTAGAACTCGCTCCGCGCGCCCGCGGGCGCCGGCGGCATCATGATGGCCAGGATATCCTCGATGTGGGGGATGGCGCTGCGGTACAGCAGGGCCTCCACCATCTCGTTGAGGCTGCCCGAGTCGCTGATGCCCGTGCGGGTGAGGATCTGGTCCCGGCGAAGGCCCATGTGCCGCTCGCGGCTGTGGGCCCAGGAGCGGTTGCCGGCGATGGTGTTGATCTCGCCGTTGTGGGCGATGCGCCGGAAGGGCTGGGCCTTGTCCCAGGAGGTGCGGGTGTTGGTGGAGAAGCGGCGGTGGAACAGCGCGAAGCGGGTGCGGTACCTCGGGTCCTTCAGGTCCAGGTAGAAGCGGTCCAGGGCGTCGGAGCGGGTGAGGGCCTTGTAGACGATGGTGCTGCCCGAGAGCGACGTGAAGAAGAACTCGTGGTTGATGCCCTGGTCGGACTGCCGGGAGCGCACCTCCTGCTTGACGGTGTAGAGGAGCCGGTCGAAGGCCAGGTCCGTGCGGCAGTGGGCGGGGCGCTTGACGATGGCGTGCACCATGGCCGGGCAGCAGCGCGCGGCCTCCTCCCCCAGCACCGTGGGATCCACCGGCACGTCCCGGAACGTGAGGATCTCCAGGCCGTGGTACTCCATGGTGGAGGTGAAGACGTTCAGGCTCCGCACGCGGCGGGCGTAGTCCTGGGGCAGGAAGAGGCTGGCCACGGCCACTTCGCCCTTGCGGAACCCCAGGAGCTCCCAGGGGATGTCGGTCATGACCCCGGCCCCGTCGCCGGTGAGGGGATCGGCCCCACAGGCCCCCCGGTGCTCCATGCAGGCCAGGGCCCCCAGGGCCTCCTCCAGCAGCCCGTGGGTGGCCGTCCCCGTCCGGGAGGCCACGAACCCCACCCCGCAGGCGTCCCGTTCCGCCCGTGCCGGTCGTCCGAACAATCCCTGGTCAGGGTCCTCCATGGCTGCCTCCTTCGAGCGCAATCCCGAAGCCCCATGGTCCTCGCCCGGGGGCGAATCCACCTATTCGATTTTCAAATGCGATAACAAAAATGTCCGACGCTGTTTTATCTATGACATTTTTGTAGCATGGCCCGCCCCCTGGACACCGACCCCTTCGCTTCCCTCCTGGAGATCAGCGCCGCCCTGGCCGCCGTGGACACCCGCCAGGCCCTGGCCCGGGTGCTGGAGATCCTCCGGGAGGCCCTGGGGGCCGCCAGCGGCGCCATCACCCTGGCCGACGGGGAGACCGGGGCCCTGCGCATCGAGGCCTCCTTCGGCTTCACCTCCGCCGCGGAGGGCATCCAGTACCGCCCCGGCGAGGGCCTCACGGGCATGGTGTACCAAAGCGGCAAGGCCATCGTGGTGCCCAAGATCAGCGAGGAGCCCCTCTTCCTGAACCGCAGCCGGGTGCAGGGCCGCAGGGCCCGGGGCGAGCTGTCCTTCTTCTGCCTCCCCATCTTCCTGGACGGCAAACCGGCGGGCACCCTGGCCCTGGCGGTGCCCTACCGCCAGGACCGCGCCTTCCAGCGGGAGACCGCCATCCTCCACCTGGCCGCCGCCATGACCGGCCTGGCCGTGAAGGTGGCCCGCCTCACCGCCGCGGACCGCCAGCGGCTGCTGGAGGAGAACCGCACCCTGCGCAACGAGCTGCAGGAGCGCTACGAGATCCGCAACCTCATCGGCAACAGCCACGTGATGCGCCAGGTCTATGAACAGGTGGCCCAGGCCTCCCCGGCCAGCACCACGGTGCTCATCCGGGGCGAATCCGGCACCGGCAAGGAACTGGTGGCCCGGGCCATCCACTATGCGTCGCCCCGGTCCGAAAAGCCCTTCGTGAAGGTCAGCTGCGGCGCCCTGCCCGAGACCCTCATCGAATCCGAGCTCTTCGGGGTGGAGCCCGGCGCCTTCACCGACGCCCGCAGCAGGCGCCCCGGGCGCTTCGAGCTGGCCCACGGCGGCACCCTCTTCCTGGACGAGATCGGCGAACTGTCCCCCAGCACCCAGGTGAAGCTCCTGAGGGTCCTGCAGGAACGGGAATTCGAGCGCCTGGGGGGCGTGACGGCGGTGAAGGTGGATGTGCGCGTGGTGGCCGCCACCCACCGGAACCTGGAGGCCGCCATCCAGGACGGCACCTTCCGGGAGGATCTCTACTACCGCCTCAACGTCTTCGACGTGTTCCTGCCGCCCCTGCGGGACCGCTCCACCGACATCCTCCTCCTGGCCGACCACTTCGTGGAGAAGTTCTCCGTGGCCCAGGGCAAGGACGTGCGCCGCATTTCCAATTCCGCCATCGATATGCTCATGGCCTACCACTGGCCCGGCAACGTGCGGGAGCTGGAGAACTGCATCGAGCGCGCCGTGCTGGTGTGCGAGGGCGGCGTCATCCACGCCCACCACCTGCCCCCCACCCTCCAGACCGCCGAAGCCTCCGGGACCTTCCTGGGCTCCTCCCTGGAGGAGGCCGTGGGCAGCTTCGAGCGGGACCTCATCCAGGACGCCCTCAAGAGCGCCCGGGGCAACCGTGCCCGCGCCGCGCGGCTCCTGCAGACCACGGAACGGATCCTGAACTATAAGACCCGGAAGTACGGGATCGCGCCGGAGAGATTCAAGGCGTAGGGCCAACACGGTCGGTGCAACCCAATCCGGAAGCCGGGATTCCGCAAGGACTGCCATCGAGGGTTCAGTTTCATCCCCTTCATCCCTTGCATCGGCGTTCATCCCTGTTCCGCAGGGCCAGCCTTGGGATGGGTCGGAGTGCTGTTACCCATGGAGCGACCCACTCCTGGGCTGGCCCTGCGGAACAGGGATGAACGCCGATGGAAGGGATGAAGGGGAGGATGGGGTCCAGCCTTCCATTGGGAGAACTTGATTCATTTTTGTCGTTCTTATTAAGAATAATTACATTTCTGTCGAATCGTCTTCAAGAGAGTTTTGCCACTATTTGTTGTTTTTATTTAATTTAACACATCACAAATCCGAAATACAGGTACCTTGGCATGGGGCATGCTCCCTGGAGTGCACGGGGCCAAACCCCGGCGCGAGGGGAATCATGAAACCAACCTTCTTTGACGATCCCATTTCGGGCTTCTGGGGCAGTGTCACGCCGCGGAACCTGGGGCGCGCCGGCCTGCTCCTCCTGGCCATCCTCCTCCTGGCTCCGGCGGCCTTCGCGGGGGACCCCGGCGGAGGGGCCACGGGGGGGATCCAGAACGTGCCGGCCCAGGTGCAGGGGAAGCCCACGCTTCAGGAGGTGGGGGCGGCGCTGGGGCAGACCCGGGTGGCGCTCAACTTCGTGTGGGTGCTGGTGGCGGGCTTCCTGGTGATGTTCATGCAGGCCGGCTTCGCCCTGGCGGAGACCGGCTTCACCCGCGCCAAGAACGCCTCCCACACCATGATGATGAACCTCATGGTGTACGCGGTGGGCATCCTGGGCTTCTGGGTCTGCGGCTTCGCCCTCCAGATGGGGGGATCGGGCGCGGCCGCGGGGGCCGTGCTGTCGGCGCCGGAGAGCATGGGGCACCTGGCGGGGCCGGTGATCCACGGCAACGTGTGGGGGCTCTTCGGCACCCGGGGGTTCCTCCTCACGGGGCAGACCTACGACGTGTCGGCCTTCGCCATGTTCCTCTTCCAGATGGTCTTCATGGACACGGCCCTCACCATTCCCACGGGCGCCATGGCCGAGCGATGGAAGCTGAGCACGTTCATGATCTATGGTCTCGTGGGCTCGACCCTCATCTACCCGGTGTACGCCTGCTGGGCCTGGGGGGGCGGCTGGCTTTCCCAGCTGGGCCGGACCCTGAACCTGGGGCACGGCTACGTGGACTTCGCGGGTTCCGGCGTGGTGCACCTCACCGGGGGCGTCATGGCCTTCACGGGCGCCCTGATCCTCGGGCCCCGGCTGGGCAAGTTCGTCAAGGGCAAGGCCCAGGCCCTGCCGGGCCACAACCTGCCCATGGCCTTCCTGGGGTGCTTCATCCTCGCCTTCGGGTGGTTCGGGTTCAACGCCGGCTCCACCCTGGCCGGCACCGATCTGCGCATCGCCGTGGTGGCGGTGAACACCATGCTGGCCTCCGCCGCGGGCGCCACCTCGGCCTACCTCTACACCTGGATCCGCTACGGCAGCCCCGACCCCTCCATGAGCGCCAACGGCCTCCTGGCGGGACTGGTGGCCGTCACCGCCCCCTGCGCCTTCATCGGCGCGCCCGCGGCCATCCTCGTGGGCCTCGTGGCCGGGGTGCTGGTGGTCGTGGCCGCGCTCTTCGTTGAGAACACGCTGAAGATCGACGACCCCGTGGGGGCCATCGCGGTGCACGGCGCCAACGGCATCTGGGGCCTCCTGGCCCTGGGCCTCTTCGCCGACGGCACCTACGGCCAGGGCCTCAACAACGGCCCCGCCGGGGGCGTCACCGGCCTCCTCTACGGGGACCCCCGGCAGCTCCTGGCCCAGGTGGCGGGTATCGCCGCCAACCTCGTCTACGTGGGCGCCGCCAGCTTCGTGCTCTTCAAGGTGCTCGACAAGGTCATCGGCCTGCGCGTGGCGCCGGAGGTGGAGCTCCAGGGCCTGGACTTCCACGAGGTCTCCGCCCCCGCCTACCCCGGCGAGGGCCAGCTCATCGGCTCCTCGGTGCTGGTCTTCGAGAAGCACCCCCCCAGGCCCGCCGCCCCCGCCCTGTCCACCGCCGCCGTCCAGGAGGCCCGGTCATGAAGCTCATCACCGCCATCGTCCGCCCCGAGAAGCTCGACGACGTGAAGACCGCCCTCTTTGCCGTGGAAGTCACCGGCATGACCATCCTCAAAGTCGCCGGCCACGGCGGCGAGCGCGTCGCCTTCGAGTCCTACCGCGGCGCCCCCCTGGTCTACGAGTTCCACGAAAAGATCCAGCTGGACATCGCCGTATCCGAACCCTTCGTCGACATCACCATCGACGCCATCGTCAAGGCCGCCCGCACCGGCGAGGTGGGCGACGGCAAGATCTTCGTCCGCCCCCTCGAGCGCGTCGTACGCATCCGCACCAACGAAACCGACACCGATGCCCTCACCCCCGACCCGATGCGGTTCTGAGAGACGTGACGCTGGGGGATCGGGAGTACGGACCTATCGGCCCGTTCCATCCGCCCCCGCCGGGGGCCGCGGGTTGAAGGGGTAGGGTTCCCCCCAAGGCCCCGACCCAACCGGGTTCCATCCGATCCCGCCGACCCACCGTGAGCGCTCGCAGGCAGTCTGCCTGCGAGCGCTCTCCCGTATCCAGGCGAGGACCAGGATGGGTCCAGGCCCAGGGTCCGGGAGCCTCCCACTTCCCCATTACCCATCGCCATTGGACAACGGCAAGCGTGAGCAGCAGCTTGCTGCTCACGCTACCGATGGGTCGGGGCCTCCGATCGGAACCCCGCTGGGTCGTGGCCTTGGGGGGAACCGCCCCCCTTCAACCTGCGGCCCCCGGCGGGGACGATGGACCGGGCCGGAATGCCTACCGGACCGAGGCCCCCTCCCGCAGCCCGACCTCCTTGAGCGCCGCCGCGAGGTACCCCACGGTGCGGTCGATGTTGTGGAGTTTCTCCAGACCGAAGAGGCCGATGCGGAAGGTCATGAAATCGGCCGGCTCGTCGCACTGGAGGGGGACGCCGGAGGCCACCTGGAGGCCGGCGGCGAGGAACTTCTTGCCGGACTGGACGTCGGGGTCGGTGGTGTAGCTCACCACGACGCCGGGGGCCTTGTAGCCTTCGGCGGCGACGCTGGGGAGGCCGCAGCTTTCCAGGAGCTGGCGGGCCTTGGCGCCCAGCTCGGCCTGCTCGGCGCGCAGCTTCTCGAAGCCGTAGGCCTCCATCTCCTGCATGACGGCGCAGTCCTTGGCCAGGGCGTCGGTGGGCATGGTGGCGTGGTAGGCGTGGCCGCCCTTGAGGAAGGCGTCCATGATCGCCGACCACTTCTTCAGGTCGCAGGAGAAGCTGGAACCGGTGGTCTCGGCCATGACGGCCTTGGCCCTGTCGCTGAGCATGACCATGGCGGCGCAGGGGCTGCCGCTCCAGCCCTTCTGGGGGGCGCTCACCAGGACGTCGACGCCCAGGGCCTCCATGTCCACCCACATGCAGCCGGAGGCGATGCAGTCCAGGACGAAGATCCCGCCGGCGGCGTGGGTGGCGGCGGCCACGGTCTTGATGTAGTCGTCGGGCAGGATGATGCCGGCGGCCGTTTCCACGTGGGGGGCGATGACCACCGCGGGCTTCTCGGCGGCGATGGCGGCCACCACCTCGGCGGCGGGGGTGGGGATCCAGGGGGCCTGCTTGCCGGCGCCCACCTGGCGGGCCTTGAGCACCACGTGGGAGGAGGGGATGGCGCCCATGTCGAAGATCTGGGTCCAGCGGAAGCTGAAGAAGCCGTCGCGAATGACCAGGGCCTTCTTGCCCGCGCAGAACTGGCGGGCCACGGCCTCCATGCCGTAGGTGCCGCCGCCGGGGACCAGGGCGACGCCCTTGGCGTTGTAGACCAGCTTGAGGATGCGGTCCATCTCGCGCATGACGAGCTGGAACTTCTTGGACATGTGGTTCAGGGCGCGGTCGGTGTAGACCACGGAGAATTCCATCAGTCCATCGGGATCGATGTTGGGAAGCAGGGCGGGCATGGGTTCTCCTCGGGGATTAGAGCCAGTTGATGTCGGTGCCGGCGGGAAGGTGGGGGGTGAAGATGGAGAGGTACTGGAGGTTCTCCTCCAGGGCGCGGGTGTCGTGGACGATGCCCCGGGGGCAGACGTGGACGTCGCCCATCTTCACGGGCTTCCACTCGCCGTTCACGAGGATCTCGCCCTTGCCGCCCACCACGATCACGTACTCGTCGCACACGGTGTGGAAGTGGGTGCCCACCTGGGTGCCCTTGACGGCGGTGCGCACCATCAGCTGGGTGCGGGGGCAGTCGAAGGCCACCACGCTGTCCACGCCCTTCTCGGGCAGGGTGCGCTTGGCATACTCGTCGCGCAGGTGCAGCAGGATGGATTCGGCCGGGGTGGAATCCACCAGGCCTTTCAGGGTTCCGGGTTCATAGCCGGTGAGGGGCATGGGGGGCTCTCCTATGCTGGGGCGGTTCGATTCTACCGCCTAAAGGGCGGCGGGCGCGGTGGGGAGGACGGCGGGGATGACGAAGGCCTGGAGCAGCACCAGGACGATCACCATGCAGAGGAGGATCATGGAATATTTGAGCGTCTTGCGGAAAATGTCGGTCTCCTTGCCCACCAGGCCCACGGCGGCGCAGGCCACGGCGATGCTCTGGGGGGAGATGAGCTTGCCCATGACGCCTCCGAAGAGGTTGGCGCTGGTGGTGAGGACGGGATTCATTCCCAGGTGCATGGCGGTCACCTGCTGGAGCTTGCCGAACAGGGCGGCCGAGGAGGTGACGGATCCGGTGAGGAACACGCCCACGAGGCCGATGATGGGCGAGAAGATGGGGAAGGCCATGCCCGTGAGCTGCGCGAAGGCCAGGCCCAGGGTGAAGGACATGCCCGAGTAGTTGGCGAGGAAGCCCAGGCCGATGACCGAGGCCAGGGTGACGAGGGCGAAGCGCAGCTGCCTGAAGGTCTTGAGGAAGACCCGGGTGCCCGTGGCGGGGCCGATGCCCAGGACCGCCATGGAGATGAGGGAGGAGATGAACATGGCCGTGCCGGGCGCGATGAGCCAGTCCCAGCGGTAGTTGGCGCCGTACAAGGCGGGCTTGGCGACGATGGGGGCGGACTTGAAGACCACGCCGTTGAGCCAGGGCCAGCTGGGGACCATGACGAACCAGTGGTGGGCCTTGGTGCAGTAGGCCTTGAAGGCGGGGGTGCCCCAGATGCCCATGACCACCATGAGGATGAGGAAGGGGGACCAGGCCTTGAAGATCTGGCCGGCAGAATAGGTGCCCGAGGCCGCGGCGTGGCTGGCGGCGGTGTCCTCCGGGAAGGTCCAGGTGACCGAGGGCTGCCAGAAGCGCAGGAAGATCACGAGGCAGAGCAGGGACACCACGGAGGCCACGATGGCGGGCAGTTCGGGGCCGAACCACGTGGAGATCGCGAAGGAGGCGGCGGCGTAGCTCACGCCGGCCACGAGGCAGGCCGGGATCACTTCCTTGGCGCGCCGGAAACCCACCATGACCACCACCAGGAAGAAGGGGATGATCAGGGCCATGAAGGCCATGTCGATGCCCACGGCCCGGGCCATGGTGGTCGCGGGGATGCCGGTGACCGTGGACATCATCATGGTCGGCACGCCCACGGGCCCGAAGGGCACGGGCGGGGTGTTGGCCACCAGGCAGATGACGGCCGCCGGCAGGGCCGGGAAGCCCAGACCGATGAGCATGGCCGCGGCCACCGCCACGGGCGCGCCCTGCCCCGCCACGCCTTCCATGAAGGCTGAGAAGGAGAACGCGATGAGCAGCGCCTGGATGCGCCGGTCGGGGGACAGCGAGGAGATGGAGCTCTTGATGATCTCGAACTGCCCGCTCTCCACGGTGAGGTTGAAGAGGAACACCGCCGTGAGGATGATCCAGCCGATGGGGAAGAGCCCGGTCACCATGCCCAGGGCCGAGGCCGACAGGGCCGCGCTCACGGGCATGCGGTACACCAGGACGCTGATGGCGACGGTGATCAGGAGCGTCACCGGACCGGCCACGTGGCCCTTCATGCGCTTGACCGCCAAGGCCCAGAAGAGGAAGAAGATGGGGATGGCCACCACCAGGGCCGTCAGGAGCAGGCTCCCGTTCAGGGCGGAATAGTTCTGGTTCCACTGCATGGTGCGGTCCTTTCACTCACGGGGTTTGGACGGTCCGGTACCCGCCCCGGGGTCGGGGTCGGAACCGGAGGTTCGACGAAGGGTCACGGGGCCTCGCTGGCGCGCGTATCACGAGGTGAGGCAATGGCTGGGGATGCGAGAATTAGAGAGCCGAGGGTCTTTTGTGTCAAGTTGTTATATTTATAAATTTATAAGCCGAGCGGCGGATGCAGGACCCGCCTTGCGGATCTATTAAAATACCGGCCACCCGGTTTGCCCCCGCCCGGGCCCGGCCCCCGGGTCCGGTATGCTCGAAGGGATGTCCATTGCCGCCACCCGTCCCCACAGCTTCCGCACCACCGCCATCATCATCGCCTGCGCCCTGTTCATGGAGCAGCTGGACTCCACCGTCCTGGCCACGGCCCTGCCCACCATGGCCCGGAGCTTCGGCGTCTCCCCCCTGCACATGAGCGCGGCCCTGACGGCCTACCTCCTGGGCCTGGCCATCTTCATCCCGGCCAGCGGCTACTTCGCGGACCGGTTCGGGGCGCGGCGCATCTTCCGCCTGGCGATCCTGGTGTTCACTGCGGGGTCGGTGCTGTGCGGCCAATGCGGCAGCCTCCTCTTCCTGGTGGGGGCCCGGTTCCTGCAAGGCATGGGCGGCGCCATGATGGTGCCCGTGGGCCGGCTGGTGCTGCTGCGCACCGTGGCCCGCAAAGACATGGTCTCGGCCATGTCCTGGTTCACGGTCCCCGCCCTCCTGGGGCCCGTGGTGGGGCCGCCCATGGGGGGCTTTCTCGTGACGTACCTCTCCTGGCGCTGGATCTTCTACATCAACGTGCCCATCGGGATCCTCGGCATCTGGCTGGCCACCCTCTACATCGAGGACATCAAGGAGGAGGACCCGGGGAGGTTCGACCTGCCGGGCTTCGTCCTCTCCTGCACCTCGCTGTCCTGCCTCATGTACGGCCTGGAGATGGGCAGCCGCGGCGGGGGCATCTCCCTGGGCACGACCCTCCTGGTCATCGGCATCGGCCTGGCGGCGGGCGTCGCCTACCTCCTGCACGCCCGCGGCGCCTCCCATCCGATCCTGGACTTCTCCATGATGCGCATCCCCACCTTCGGGATCTCGGTCATCGGCGGATCCCTGACCCGCATCACCGCGGGGGCCCTGCCCTTCCTGCTGCCCATGATGATGCAGCTGGGCTTCGGCATGTCGGCGGCCCGCAGCGGCCTCATCACCTTCAGCACCGCCGCGGGCTCCTTCCTCATGAAGATCGCCGCCCCGCCCATCCTGCGCCGCTTCGGCTTCCGGAACGCGCTCATGTGGAACAGCCTGATCTCCTCGGCCTTCCTGGCCGCGTGCGCCCTGTTCCGCCCGGGGTGGCCCGTCGTCCTCATCTACGGCGTGCTGCTGCTGGGGGGCTTCTTCCAGTCCCTGCAGTTCACCGCCCTCAACACCGTCGCCTACGCCGACATCTCCCAGCACCGCATGAGCTCGGCCACGAGCTTCTATTCCACCTTCCAGCAGCTCATGCTCTCCATGGGCATCTGCGTCTCCTCGGCCATCCTCGCCCTGGCCATGGCCCTTTCCGGGCACGCCAGCCCCCGGCTTTCGGACTTCTCCGCGGCGTTCCTGGCGGTGACGGCCATCTCCTTCGTGGCCTCCCCGGTGAGCGCCCGCCTCCCCCGGGACGCCGGGCGCGCCATGAGCGGGCATGCCGATGGGGAGGACGCACCGCTGGCCCTCGAGACCTAGCCCAAGGTTCCGACCCACACAAACAATCACCACCGATGCCACCAGATAGCTATTCCCTGAAAATCAAAGTCCGGTTCCTCAGCCGGGAAAGGGCTGAGTTCGACTGCTGATCCCCTTTATCCCGTGCATCCTTTTCATTCCGGTTCCCGCAGGGCCGACGCTGGGATGGGTCGTCGCAGGCAGATCCGTGACGCGCCGACCCACCCCATCGCTGGCCCTGCGGGAACAGGGATGAAAAGGATGCACGGGATGCAGGGGATGAAAGAGGGGGATTGGCTTAGGCTTTTATATGATGGGGTGGGTCGGTAAGGTGGGCTAGGAGGCAGGCCATGGCAAACGTCTACGTCACCCGGATGCTCCCCCAGGAGCCCCTGGACGTCCTGGGGCGGAGCCACGACGTCTCCATCAACCCCCACGACCGGGCCCTGACCCGGGAGGAGCTGCTGCGGGAGGTGCGGGGGCGGGACGCCGTCATCACGCTGCTCACGGACACCATCGACGCCCAGGTGCTGGACGCCGCGGGGCCCCGGTGCCGCATCTTCGCGAACTACGCGGTGGGCTACAACAACTTCGACCTGGACGCCGCCACGGCCCGCGGGGTGATCCTCACCAACACGCCCGGGGTGCTGGACGAGGCCACCGCCACCCACGCCTGGGCCCTGCTCCTGGCCGCCGCGCGGCGCATCCCGGAAACGGACGGCTTCCTGCGCTCGGGCCGGTGGGACGGATGGGGCCCCCTGCAGTTCCTGGGCCTGGACGTGGACCACGCGACCCTGGGCGTGGCCGGCCTGGGCCGCATCGGTTCCCGCTTCGCCGCCAAGGCCGCGGCCTTCGATATGCGGGTGATCTACCACGATGTGAACCCCTCGCCGGAATTCGAGCGGAACTGCGGCGCCACCTTCGTGGACAAGGCCACCCTGCTCCGGGAATCGGACTTCCTGTCCCTGCACCTGCCCCTGCTGCCCGGCACCCGCCACTTCATCGGCCGGGAGGAACTGGCCGCCATGAAGCCCACCGCCGTCCTCATCAACACCGGCCGCGGCCCCCTGGTGGACGAGGCCGCGCTGGTGGCGGCCCTGCGCGCCGGGGTCATCCGGGGCGCGGGCCTGGACGTCTTCGAGGAGGAGCCCCGCCTGGCGCCGGGCCTCGCCGCCCTGGACAACGTCGTCCTGGCGCCCCACACCGCCTCCGCCACCTTCCGGACCCGGCTGGCCATGGGCCGCATCGCCGTGGAGAACGTGCTCAGCGTCCTTGCGGGGCAGCCTCCCAGCACCTGCGTCAACCCCGCGGTGCTCCGGAACGGCTGATCACGGCTCCCCCACCTCCGCGATCACGCAGTTCCCCTTCCCCAGGTATTCCAGCCGGTCGAAGGCCTCCCACTTGGCCAGCAGGATGCCCCGGCCGTGGCTGTCGGACATGCGCTCCCGGTCCACCCCCACGAAGTCCTGCCACGGGAAGCCCTGGCCCATGTCCTGGATGCGGATGCGCGTCACGCCGGCCTGCCGCGTGAGGGTCACGACCACGTGCCGCTCCCGGTTTTCCGGGAGGTCCTGGCGGCGCTCCACCTCGGCGGCCCAGGCCTGGGCGGCCATGAGTTCCGATTTCTCCCGGTACGTGATCCCCAGGTTGCCGTGCTCCACCGCGTTGATCAGCAGTTCCAGGATCCCGGTGACGGAGCGCCTGGGATCCGGGCAGGCCTTGGCCAGCAGGGCGGCCAGGTCCTCGCAATGGGCGAGGGTGCGCACGTGGAAGACCCCCCGCTTCACCAGGCCCATGGCGGCGCGGATGCTCTCGAGCTCCGCGTAGAGCTTGCGCCTCATCTCGAATTCCCGCACCGCCGAGGCCACCACCTGGGCCACCATGCGCGGATCCAGGGGCTTGACCAGGTAGTGCAGGGCCCCGGCCTTCAGCCCTTCCCGCACATCGGAATCCGAATCCATGGACGTCTCCAGCACCACGGGGATCTCCCGCAGGGCCGGCGTGGCCTTCATGTGCCTGAGCACCTGGAGCCCGTCCATGCCCGGCATGAGGCGGTCCAGGAGCACCGTGGCGAAGGAGGCGTCCTCCTCCAGGATGCGCAGGGCCGCGAGCCCGTCGCCGGCCAGGGTGATCTCGTGGCCTTCCCGCGCGAGGGTGCCCCTGAGCAGCGACGCGGTGAGGGCGTCGTCCTCCACGATCAGGATCTTGGGGCGGGCCATGGCGCTTCTCCGGGAACCGTCCCCATCATCGCAGAGGTGCGCCCCCGGCGCGGAGAAGAGGCTCCGGGGACTACCAGGCCCGCCCCACGGCCACCCGAACGTCCTGGGGGCGCAGCGCATGGTAGGTGAAGACGTCTCCCCCCGCTTCCGCGAGGTCCTCCTGGGCCCGGGTGAGGATCGCGGGCAGGAGGCCGGGGGTCCCCGCCATGAGCACCACCGCATCGTCCGCCCAGGGGAGCGCGTCCAGGTTGGCCAGGAAGTGGAACCGGTTGGCGGGCACGGAGCCGAAATGCTGCATGGCGTTGGAGGCGTACAGCACGGTCACGGGAACCCCCGCCGCCTTCAGAGCCCGGCCGAGGGCCGCCAGGGCGCCGTCCCCCTTGGTCAGGTCCGCCCGCATCACCTGGATGCGGCCCTCCCCATGCATGGCCGCCAAGCGCTGCCAGGCCGCATCGTCCATGGGGAAGAGCTGCGCCGCCTCCGCCGGCGTCGCCACCAGGTGCCGGAAGTAGTACTCCCACTCCGCCTTCATGACCTGGGCCGCGAACCGCCCCTGGTGGCCGCGCAGGTGGGTTTCAAAGGAAGGCGTGCCTCGCCAGCTCTTCCGGGCCTGGTTCTCCAGGCCCTTCATCAGATTCGCCGGGCCGCCGCTCAGGGTCGCCTCGGTGTAGACCTTGGCCAGGGTCTTAAGTGCCGGCCGCAGGTGTTCGGCCGCCCTGGCGGGGTCCAGCAGGGGCGCCTTCCCGATGTGCTCCAGCAGGGCCCGGAACCGGGCCTGGGGGCCCCCGGGGCCCTTGGCGACGCCCTCCAGGGTCGTCCCGGGCACATCGGCCATGCAAAGGGCGCACAGGAACTGGTACCGCTGGATCTCGGTGCGGGCTCCGGGCGTTTCGTTGATGGCCCGGATGAGGGCCAGCAGGCCCCGGTTCAGGCGCACCACCTCCCGGTCGTAATCCAGGAGGATCCCCCGCTCCCGCCGCTGCATGCCCAGCTGCAGGAGGCTCGACAGGGCCCCGACGCCGATGAAGGCCCCCCCTTCCGCCCGGCCCAGGTGGCGGGCCAGGGCGGGCAGGCCCCGCTCGTTGGTGACCAGGCGACCGGGATAGAGCAGGACCGAGTGGCCGTTGTCCTCCTCCAATTCCAAGGGGGCCACCACCTCCACGGGGGGTTCCGGCGGAAGGTCCTGGAGGGGGGTGCCGGAGCCCGGCGCGGCGGGGGCCGGTTCGCATCCGGAACGGGTTCCCGGCCTGGGCAGCCAGGTGGTCCAGGGCTCGGCGGCCACGGTGGGAAAGGGCGAAAGGGCTGGGGGGGGAGCGGCGGGGGGCGCGGCCTGGGGGAAGAACAGGCCGAGGCCCGCCGATACCAGCGATGACTCGAGAAGCATGGAGCCTCCGGTTGGGGGGTTGGGGGATTCCCGCGCAGCCGGGTTCCCGTTCGCCTTGAATGGCCGCAGGCCCGGGCAGGTTCCAGGAACTTCTGTCTCATAAAATACACATAATTCCCGTGCGGACCCGCCCTTCGCCCGGTCCGACTGGAGCCCCCTTGATCCCCTGCACCCACCTCCGGGCCGCCCTGGCCCTGGCCTGCGCCCTGGGCGCCGCTTCCCCGGCCCTGGAGGCCGTGGACTGCCACCTGACCAACACATCCTCCCAGGCCGTGCGCATCTTCTCCCCCGTCGGCGAATCCGACGGCCCCCTGCAGGTCCGGGATTCCAGCGACCATCCCGAAGGTCCCTTCCGGCGGATGCCGGAGGAGGGCGTCCTCCTGGTGAGCGGCGCCGGTCTCCAGTTCCGGGTGGAGGACGCGGACCTGCCGGTGAATGGCCACTTCGTGCGGCTCACCATCCAGGAGGAGGAGGGGGACACGGGACCCGGCCTCATCCTGCACCGGGTCCTGCCCGGCTCCGGAGGGCCCTCCGTGAACCTCCTGCCCATCCGCAACGGAAACCGCGCCCCGCGGCTCAGCCGGGACCGGGAAGGGGTCGACGGCGCGCCCCTCTTCCACTTCGACGGCCTGATCGATCTCGCCCCGGCGCGCTCCCGCCGGCCCCGGAAACCCAGGGCCCCCGCCGTAACCCAGTTCCTGCCCCAGATGAGGCCCGCGCCGGTGCGGGACAACTACCTGATCCCCGCCCCCGAGGCCGGGGAGGCGCCGCCCCGGACGCCAGAGCCCGCGCCGGCGGCGGGGTGCGCCTGCGTCATCCTTTGAGCCCCGCCTCAGGGGCCCCCGAGGAAGCTCTCGAGGTTCGCACGGCCGAGGGCCCCCACCCTCCTGTCCACCACCTTGCCCTCCCGGAACAGCAGCAGGGTGGGTAGGGCCATGACTCCGTACTTCGCCGCCGTGCCGGGAAAGGCCTCGGAATCCAGGTAGACCCATCGCACCCTGGGTTCCAGGAAGGGCGCCATCTGCCGGAGCGTGGCCGCCAGGGCCTTGCAGGCCGTGCACCAGGGCGCGCCGATCTCCAGCAGGGTGGGACCGGAGGCCAGGGCCCGGGCGAGGCCGGCCTCGTCCACGGAGGGAAGGGATGCGTTCATCGTCTCACCACCTTTCTCAGGATCGCCGGTGCAGGTCGAGGAAGGCGCGCACCACGCACCGGACCCAGGCCCCGCGCCCGGAGGCCCCGAGCGGGGGCAGTCCGGAAAGGGCCCGCTGGCCATGGAGTCCCTGGGCCATGCCCAGGAACAGTTCCGCGGACTGCGCCGGCCTGGGGCAATGGAGGGCGCCTGCCCGGTGCTGGGCGGCAAGCCAGGCCGCCAGGTCCCGCAGGGCCGCGCCGGCGCCCGCCTCGAAGAAGGCCCGGGCGGCCTCCGGCGCCGCCTCGGTGCGGGCAATGACGCAGCGCTGCATGCGCACGGCCCAGGTGGATGCCCCCACCCGGAGGACCTTCTCCGCAACCCTGGACAGCACGGTCCGGGGCGAGACCCGGGGATCCAGTTCCAGGACCAGGGGGCCGGCCCCCGCGCTTTTCATGGCCGCCTCGAAGAGGGCGTCCTTGCCGGGGAAGTGGGCATAGAGGGTGGCCTTCGATCCCCCCACCTCCCCCAGGATGGCTTCCATGCTGGTGCCTTCAAATCCATGGACCAGGAACAGCCGCCGGGCCGCGTCCAGGATCAGCGTCCTGCGATCGGCTCTTTTCCGGGTCGGGTGCATGGGGGCTCCAGAATGGTACTGAACGGTACAGTACAGATCGCGCCCCGGCAAGAGGACGGGCGACTGGATTCTTTTTTTTCCGCCCGCACCAAGGGCCCCAATGGAACATCCGGGGTCCAGAAGGCGTCAAAGGAGGGCGCGGTTTCCACCGCGACCCGGCCCCTCCCCCGTCTCCGGCCGCTTCCGCGGCCCCCAAAGGATCCGTTCATGGTCAACATTCCCGCCCTGAATCATGGCCTCATCGGCAACGGCAGCCTGCTGGCCCTCGTCTCCCCCACCAGCGCCATGGAATGGCTGTGCCTGCCCAGCTTCGATGGGCCCGCGGTGTTCGCGCGGCTCCTGGATGACCGGGCGGGCGGCGTATTCCGCATCCTCTCCGGCGGGCGGGAGCTGCAGGGCGAGCAGGCCTACCTCCCCAATACCAATGTCCTCCGCACGCGCTTCCAGGATGGGGAGGGGCGGTGGGAGATCCTCGACTTCGCGCCCCGCCTGCCCAAGGCCTGGGGGGTGGAGGCGCCCATCCGCCTGCATCGGGTCCTCCGGCCCCTGAGCGGGCGGGTGCGCCTCTCCATCGATTTCGACCCCCGCCTGGACTACGGCCAGGGCCCCACCCGCTCCCTGGTGCTCCACGACCGCGTCGAGGTGCAGGGCCCGGGCGGCCCGCTCCATTTGCAGACCAACCTGCCCCTGAGCTACGTCATGGGCAGGCGGGAGTTCACGCTGGAGGGGCCGGTGTACCTGAGCCTGTCCTACGGATCCGTCCCCCCCATGACCCTGGACCGGGTGCAGCGGGAGCTGGAGTCCACCCGGGACGGGTGGGTGCACTGGGCCAAGACCTGCGGCCTGCCCCTGTTCAAGCCCGAACTGGTGCTGCGCTCGGCCCTGTGCCTCAAGCTCCACGCCTTCGAGGACACGGGGGCCATCATCGCCGCCACCACCACCAGCATCCCCGAGGCCATGGGCAGCGAGCGCACCTGGGACTACCGCTACTGCTGGCTGCGGGACGCGGCCTTCGTGGTGGAGGCCCTGCGGAGGCTCGGCCACATGCGCGAGGGGGAGCGCTTCCTGCGCTACCTGCAGACCGTGGCCGAGGCCGGGCCGCTCCAACCGCTGTACGGCATCGACGGAAGCCTCTCGGCGCCGGAGCGGCTCCTGGGGCACTTGGCGGGCTTCGGCGGGCAGGGACCCGTGCGCATCGGCAACGCGGCCGTGGCCCAGCGCCAGCACGATCTCATGGGGGAGCTCATGCTCTGCCTGGAAACCCTCCTGCGCGACCCCCGGCTGGCCCACGACGAGGAGAGCCACGGGTTCTTCCCCCTGGTGCGCCGGTTGGTGGAGGAGGCCATCGCCCTGGCCCCCCTTCCGGACACCTCCATCTGGGAATACCGCACCCAGGAGGACCACTACACGTTCTCGCGGGCCATGTGCTGGGTGGCCATCCAGCGTGGGGCGGCCATCGCCCGGCGCTTCGGGGAGCACGCCCTGGCCGGCGGCTGGCAGGCCGTGGCCGACCGGGAGCGGTCCGTGATCCTGGAACAGGGCTACAACACCCGCCTGGGGTTCTTCACCCAGACCCTGGGCGGCCTCTTCCCGGACGCCTCCCTCCTCCTGCTGCCCACCCTGGGCCTCATCGACCCCCGGGATCCCCGCTTCCTTTCCACCCTCGACCGCTATGGGAACCTCCTGACGGACAACGGCCTCATGCTGCGCTACCGGCATGCGGACGATCTGGGCGCGCCCACCAGCGCCTTCACCATCTGCTCCTTCTGGTGGGCCGAGGCCCTGGCCCTGGCGGGCCGGCTGGAGGAAGCCGTGTCGGTGTTCGAGCGGGTCTGCGCCTTCGCCAACCCCGTGGGCCTCTTTTCCGAGGACATCGACCCCGCCACCGGCCGGCTCCTGGGGAATTTCCCCCAGGCCTACACCCACGTGGGCCTCATCAACGCCGCCATCACCCTTTCCGAACTCCTGGAGGCCCGGGACGGCCAGGTGAGGGCCTGGTCCTCCCCGGGGGCGCCGGCATGGGTGGCGGAGGCGGTGTCCTGAATAAAGAAAGCCCCTGATTCCTCAGGGGCTTTTCACTGCTTTTGGCGGAGAGTGGGGGATTCGAACCCCCGATAGGCTTTTGACCTATACACGATTTCCAATCGTGCTCCTTAAACCACTCGGACAACTCTCCTTCGGTGGCTCCCAGCCTGCGCGGGACTTGACAGGCTAACACGACCGGGGTCCGGAACCAAGCCCGGAATGCAGCGGGGGCGGTCCCGGAAGGGGTGAATAAATATTTAATTCAACGTTGGAGCGCTCCTGTCCTGTCCCTTCCGGCCTTCCCCGGACATGCCCCTGGTGGAAGTGCGGTATGCTCACCTGAACGCAATACGTTGGGAGGAAGTGTGGCCAAGCTGGATCTGGTCATGTTCGAGGAAGAATACAAGCAGCTCCAGGAGATCATCGGTCGCCTCCAGGTGGACTCCAGCAGCAAGGTCGTCTTCCTCGTCGACAAGAATGGACAGCAGATCGCCGCCAGCGGCGATGTGCGGAGCATCGACGCCACCAGCCTCGCCTCCCTCACCGCCGGCAACGTCGCCGCCACGGACGGGCTCGCCAAGCTCATCGGGGAGAAGGAGTTCAGCCTGCTCTTCCACGAGGGGGAGAAGGACAACCTGCACATCTCCATCGTGGGCAAGCGGGGCATCCTGGTGGTGATCTTCGACCAGTCCTCGAGCCTCGCCCTGGTACGGCTGCGGGTCAAGAAATCCAGCCGGGAGCTGGCGGAGATCTTCGAGAAGGTCGAGCAGCGCGCCCAGGCCACGGCCGATGAATCCTCCAGCTTCGAAAGCCCCTTTTCCGAGATCACGGACGAGGACATCGATAAACTGTTCGGCGACTGATCCAGGCACCCTCGGATACCACGATGACATTCATCAATTACGCATCCAGAGAGATCAACTGCAAGATCGTCTACTACGGTCCGGGCCTCTGCGGCAAGACCACGAACATCCAGTGGATCCACGAACAGGCCAACCCCGAGAAGCGCGGCAAGCTGGTGAGCCTGGCCACCGAGACCGACCGGACCCTCTTCTTCGATTTCCTGCCCCTGGACATGGGGATGGTCAAGGGCTTCAAGGTCCGCTTCCACCTGTACACGGTGCCCGGCCAGGTCTTCTACGACGCCTCCCGCAAGCTCATCCTCCGGGGCTGCGACGGCGTGATCTTCGTGGCCGACAGCCAGAGGCCGCGCCTGGAAGCCAACATCGAATCCATCGCCAACCTCGCCACCAACCTCAAGGACAACGGCTTCGACATCCGCACGATCCCCTACGTCCTCCAGCTCAACAAGCGGGACATGCCCACCGCCGCCCCCCTGGGGGAGATGGAGGACCTGCTCCGCTTCCGGAACGAGCCCATGGTCGAGGCCGTCGCCAGCCGGGGCCAGGGCGTCATCGAGACCCTCAAGGCCTGCGCGCGGCAGATCCTCATGGAGCTACAGAGGAGTTGATTCCTGTCCGGAATCCTGTAGAATTGACATTCACGCTTTCCGGCGTAGCTCAGTGGTAGAGCAATCGGCTGTTAACCGATGGGTCGGGGGTTCAAATCCCTCCGCCGGAGCCAAAAAAAACGGGCCCTTTGGGCCCTTTTTTTTGGCTCCGGCAGGGGGATTTGAATCACAGAATTGCTGGCAGGTAGGCGCCGGGAAGGGCAGCCCCGGAAACCCAATGGGACCGGAGATTTTTGCTGTCAATCGTATGAACTTCGGCCCGGGGCTTCGCTGGACCACGTTGAGCTGCGCGAGTGCCAAACGGCTCGCGGCGCGGATCAGAATTTGAACCGGCGGGTCATGGCGTTGATGAACTCCGATACTTTGGCGAGTTCATGCGCCGTTCCGCTGACCTCGGTCACCGTGCACGCCTGCTCGGAAGTGGCACTGGCCATCCGGGTGCTAGCGGAAGCCACCGAATCCACTTGCCGGCCCACCTCCTGGCCGGTCCGCGCCTGCTCGGCGCTTGCGCAGCCGATTTCCTTGAGCCTAGAGGCCACGACCATGATGGACTCGCTGATTTCCACCAACGCCTTCCCCGAGGTGGCGACCGTGGTGTTGCCCGTGGCAATGCTCTCCACGCAGACGGATGCGAGTTCACGCACTTCCTTGGCGGCCGAGCCTGAGCGTTCGGCGAGTTTGCGCACTTCCTCCGCGACCACCGCGAAACCTCTGCCATGCTGGCCCGCCTTGGCGGCCTCGATGGCGGCATTCAACGAGAGCATGTTGGTCTGGGTGGCGATCTCGTCGATGACCCGTATGGCTGTCACGATTTCCGATACGGATTGCTGGATGGCCTCCATGGCTTTGGAAGTCGCGAGTTCCGCCTCCTCGCCCCTGTGAGTGACCGAAAGTGCGTTGTCCATCTTCGCGAGGGCATCCTGCACATGACCGCTCACCTGTTCAATGCTAACCGTAAGCTCATTTACGGCTGCCGCCATCCGCCCCGCCCCATTCTGCTGCGCGAGGGAATCGTTGGCGATGGATTGGGTCGTCGCCGCCATCTCCTCCGCCGTGGCGGACAGTTCTGTGGACCCTGAGGCAATGGTTTGAGCGTGGAGGGCAAGGTCCTTGAAGAACCTTTGGTAGAACTCCATGAAATTGTTGAGGAGGGTGGCAATGTGGGCGAGCTCGTCCCCACCTTCATCCGGAAGGCGGAATGTGAGGTCGGCGCTTCCGGTGGAAAGCACCTCCACGGCATTGTTCAGCTCGGCAAGCCGTTGAAGGACGCTTCGGGTCGTGGTGACGATGATCAGGGTCCCCACCACGAGGGCGGCGATTCCGACGATCAGGGAGAGGGTGATGGAGTGCGCGATGCTCTCCATCGAAGCCTTCCGGGCCACCGCCATGTCCTGTTCTTCCCGATTGGTCAGGGAGAGAAGCTTGCCCCGGATGGCCCGCCATTTCGGGGTCACCTGCCTGTTCAGAAGCGACACCGATGCGACCATGTCCAATTTCTGTTCCCGGACGGGCTGCTGGTCCCGGAGCAGCTCATTCCATTGATTGGTTATTTCAATCAAGAGGCCGTGCCGCTCCGACGCCCCTTCGGTAAGCCTGAGGCCTTCGCGAAGGGCCACGTCGAATTCTTTGACGGCTTGATCGTAGTTCTGATAGGCCTGTTGCCCCTTAGGGTCGAGGATGATGTTGCGAAGCGCCTGACCCGTCTGTAACCCGTTTGCATATAGCTGGGTATAAATAACAAGTTGTGGCGCTTCAACCTCGGAATAATTCTTGAACGTGGTGCTGGCCGATTTCAGGCCAAACGTCGCCACCACGATGGATCCTGCAAGCAGGAAACCGGCTACGGCACTCCCCACCGTCAATTTGATGCCGATGCTTTTCCAATTATAAATCATCGTTTCCCCTCTAATCCATTAATAGCCAATTGGATTTCAAACGTCCGCAAGGCAAGCCCATAAGCGACTTGAACTGATTCTTGGATCTTGATGCCTAGATTATATATGGAGCGCCAAAAGGACCAGAGCCGATCGTGGGGCCACCTGGTTCAGCGAAAGATGAAGTTGTATGCCAATGGAAATCAAACATAGCATAGCTTTATTTCCTGGACCACCCTTGGGGGGGATAATCAATCAGCCTTGAACCTGACCTGAGCCGCTATATATCGTCAGCGTGTTGCCAACCGGCGTCTTGAGCCATTGGCTATTCCTGGCAATGGTAGGACCGCAGCAACCCGTCAAGCATGCCATTCACGGGCACCATCCCAAGGCAAGCACATGTACCTTTTATTGGGTTGACGATGGTCAACTTGGTTGTTGCTGAAATTTCGCATGCCGCAATAAATATGAAATAAGCAATTCTGGCGCGGGCGCCATCCTGCTGGAGAGCCCCCACGCCCAGCAGCCCAGGGTGCTGCTTTGGAACACGCTCATACAGGCAGGCCTGTTCGGCGTCGTGGCCTTCCTAAGGGCCCACCTCAAGAAGGCCCAAGGCCGGCCGGGACGCCGCGGTCCGGCGGAACCCTCGGTTCCCGGGGGCCCGCCCGCAGGGGCCCTTTTTTGGCTCCGGCGGAGGGATTTGGAGTCAGGCATACTGGGGGCATTTCCTTCCCCAGGTGCCCCATGCTGCGTCGGTTCCTCATCCATTCCCTGTCCGCGGTCCTGGTGGCGGCCGTCCCGGGCCAGCGCTGGCTGGATCACTTCAACCGGGACCTGCTCCCCTTCTGGAACGTGCCCGCCGCCTGGGGGACGCCCCGGGGGGACTTTCCCACCTTCCGGTGCAATGACGGCAACCTGTTCAGCCCGGCCAGCCCCTGCCCGGAAATCGCCGACCCGCCGGGGTGGATCAAGGCCAGCGCCGGGATGGAGTTCACCCGCATGAAGTCCCGCCAGACCTTCTTCTACGGCGCCGCCTACCACCTCACCGGGGACCCGGCGATGCTGGCCCTGGCCCGGGACGGTGTGCGGTTCCTGCGCGCGAAGGCCCTGGACAAGGACACCGGGAGCGCGGTGACCTTCTGGGACAAGGGGGTTCCGGGGCCTCCGGTGCTGGAGCGCACCACCCAGGACCTGGCCTACGCGGAACTGGGCATGGCGATGTACTACTACCTCACCCGCGACCCCGAGGTGCTGGCCGACATCGTGCGCCTGAAGGACCACATCTTCACCCGGTACTGGGACAAGGATTGGGGCATGCTCCGCTGGGCCGCCAAGGGCCCCGCGGAGGAGACCGGCCGCCAGGAACTGGTGGCGCAGCTGGACCAGGTGAACGCCTACATGCTGCTCCTGGCGCCCATTCTCCCGGAGCCCCTGCGGACCCAGTGGAAGGCCGACCTGGTCAGGCTGGCCCGGGTGATGGTGGAGAAGTACCATTCCCCCGAGCGGCACCTCTTCTGGGGCACCCTCCACGAGCCCAGGGCCCTGGGCACGCGCCACACCGATTTCGGCCACACCGCCAAGGCCCTGTGGATGATCGGCCGCATCGGGCGCCTCGCCGGGGACGAGGCCCTGGCGCGCTTCGCCGACACCGAGGGCGCCGCCGTCCTGGACATGGCCCTGCTGCCCGACGGCACCTGGGGATCCAAGCTCCGCCGGGACGGCACCGTGGAGCCGTCCAAGGAATGGTGGATCTACGCCGAGCTGGACCAGCTGGCCGCGACCCTGGCCCTCGCCGACCGCAAATGGTCCCGCACCCTGGACGGCACCGCCGCGTTCTGGCTCACCTCCATGGTGGACCCCAGGCACCACGAGGTGTGGGGCTGGGTGGGCCCCCGCGGCGAGACCTACCCCGATTCCCCCAAGATCCACCTGTGGAAGAACGGCTATCACTCCGCCGAACACGCCCTGGTGGGCTACATCACCTCCCGGGCCCTGGAGGCCAAGCCCGCCACCCTCCACTTCGCCCTCCCCGACCCCAAGGCGCCGGTCAACCCCTACTTCTTCGCGGGAACCCCGGGAACGAAGCGGGTCTCGCCCCTGCCGGGCTTTCCCGGCTTGAGCAAGGTCGAGGTGTCCTTTTCCGGAATCCGGTAGCTGGCCCAAGTTCCCGACGCACCCCAATTATCACTAACGAAACCAATAGATAGAAATCCCATGGAAACCGCTGGCTGGCTCCTCAGCCAGGAACGGGCCGAGTTCCACGGCTGATCCCCTTCATCCCTTTCATCCGTTTTCATCCCTGTTCCCGCAGGGCCAGTGATGAGATGGGGCGGCGCGCGCTTGATCTGCATGCGCCGACCCATCCCTGCTCTGGCCCTGCGGGAACAGGGATGAAAACGGATGAACAGGATGCAGGGGATGAAAGAGGGGATCCCCGGCGAGTTGCCCCGATCGAAAACCCACCAGATTGGCCTTTCGCTTTGAAAGGACGGGGTGGGTCGGAACGTTGGTCTAGGTCCTGAACTGCCTCGCCAGCGCCGCGAGGCCTTCGGCGGTGTGGGCGAGCTGATCGGAATGGGCGCTGATGGTCTCCACGGTGCTGGAGAGCTGGACGCTGGCGCTGGCGTTCTCCGTGGCCTTGGCGGCGCTGCGCTCCACCTGGGAGGCCACTTCGGAGCTGGCGGTGGACTGCTCCTCGGCGGAGGCGCTGATCTCCATGGCCATGGAGGTCACCTGGCCGATGTGGTCCCGGATGTCGCCCAGGGCGTCCACGGCGCCCTGCACCGTGGTGCGGCCCTGGGTCACGGCCTCGTTGCTCACCTCGATGAGGCTGGCGATTTCGCGGGCGGACTGGGCGCTGCGTTCGGCCAGCTTCCGCACCTCCTCGGCCACCACCGCGAAGCCCTTGCCCAGGGACCCGGCCTTGGCGGCCTCGATGGCGGCGTTGAGGGAGAGGAGGTTGGTCTGGCGGGCGATCTCCTGGATCACGCGCACCGCCTGCACGACCTTGGTGGTGGCCTCCTCCACCTGGGCCATGGCCACCATGGCGGCCTCGCCGGAGCGATCCCCGGCCTCGGTAGCCGTGACGGCCTCCTGGGCCTGGCGCTGGCTGGCCTTCACATTGGACGCCACCTCCTGGATGGAGGCGGAAAGCTCGGTCATGGCCGAGGCCATGCGCTCCACCGCGATGCGCTCCTCCTCGGAATTGCGGGCCAGCTCGCGGCTGGTGGCGGCGATCTGGTGGGTGGCGGCGGAGAAGCTCTCGGCGGTCTCCGTCACCCGGGTCCCATCGAAGCGGATGCGGTTCACCATGCCCTTGAGGTTGGACTGCATGGTGCGCAGCCTGGCCAGGAGGCTGGTCACGTCCCCGGGCGGCGTGTCGATCTCCACCCGCAGGTCGCCCTGGGCGATCTGCTGGACGATGCCGATGGCCGTGTCGGGATCCCCCCCCAGCTGGAGCCGCTGGGCCCGGATCAGGAGCCAGGCGATGGCCGCCCCGCCCAGGAGCGCCGCCAATCCCCCCGCGCCCAGCAGCCCGATGCCGCCGTCGGCCAGCGCGCCGATCTCCGCGAGTCCCCGGGGGGCCGCGCCGCTGTCCTGGATCTGCTTCACCCCGGCGGAGACCTTCAGGAGCGTGGCCAGGTTCAGGGCCCCGACCAGGGCCACGATTCCCCCCAGGGCCGCGAAACCGGCCACCATGCGCGAACGGGAGGACCAGGACCGCAGGGGCATCCAGGGCTGGGCCGTGGCCTCCGCCATGGACTTGCCGGCGTTGAGGTGCGCGTACACCCGTTCCGCCTCCCGGACCTGGGCCTTGGAAGGACGGCTCCGGATGGAGACGTAGCCGGTGATCTGCCCCCGTTCCATCACCGGCGTGATGTTGGCGTCCACCCAGTAGAAATCCCCGTTCTTGCAGCGGTTCTTGACGATGCCGAACCAGGGCTTGCCGGACTTGGCCGTGGCCCACAGATCGGCGAAGGCCGCCGCGGGCATGAAGGGATGGCGCACGAGGTTGTGGGGCTGGCCCATGAGCTCTTCCGCGGTGAACCCGCTCATGCGCACGAACTCGTCGTTCACGAAGGTGATCCGGCCCTGGGGGTCCGTCATGGAGACGATGAATGCACCATCCTTGAGGTGGTGCTCGACCGAGGTGACCGGTTGGTTGTTTCTCATGGGCAGACCTTCTGGCGGGGCCGGTAACTTGAACTCTTAAATTTATCTTGGAAATACATGACCCGCGAGGTGTAATTTCCCCAACCGCGTCAGAGGGGGGCTTTCGGCGGCATTGCAAGTAAAATCACGGTAAAAGTCAGGGGAGTGCCCTGGGCTGGCCAGGCGATCGTACATGTCCCGGACGTTCGTCCTATGCGTCGGCCCGGCAGGCGGTGAAGTAGTGGCCCAGCACCCGCCGCACGGCGTGGAGGACGATGGCCCTTCCGCTGGGTTCCAGGTCGCCGTCCAGGACGGAATCCAGGGCCATGGGAAGATGCAGGTCCAGGAGCTGGCTCGGCAGGGGACCCGCCGTGGCGTCCAGGAGGCGCTCCACCTCCGCTTCCACGTCCGGGTCGGTCCAGTAGTACCGGGACCGGTCCCGGTAGCTGAAGAGCCGGGTGTAGGACGTGTCCGGGCCATGGTGGTGGTCCTTCCAGTGCACCGGGTCCTTGCGCATGGCGCGGTCCAGCACCTCCCGCAGCTGGATCCCCCTCCCCTCCCCCTGCATCTCCCGGGCCACGTCCTCCAGGGAGAAGAGGGCCTCCCGGC
Organism: Mesoterricola silvestris; assembly: GCF_030295405.1. Taxonomy (GTDB): domain Bacteria; phylum Acidobacteriota; class Holophagae; order Holophagales; family Holophagaceae; genus Mesoterricola; species Mesoterricola silvestris. The sequence continues at coordinate 4,155,931 of NZ_AP027080.1, forward strand.
ACGCGAAGGTCAGCCAGGGGCCCACCTTGAGGATGCCCACCCCATCCTCCACCAGTTCCCGCAGGACCCCGGGGTGCTGGTAGTCGGTGGCGTGGGCCTCGAACATCCAGGGCCGGCGGCCCGCGATGGCCTTGGTGAGGGGGCGGGCCTTCTTGCGGTTGTAGGGGTGCACCGCGGTCTCGCTGAAATCCACGCCGGGCTGGACCACCAGGGCCACGACCCGGTCCCAGGCGGCGGCCACGCCTTCCCGGGCGAAGGCGGCCTGGAACAGGTCCAGGGACCGGCCCACCTCCGGGGCCGGGGTGACGCGCGGCTCCGCATCCGCCGCGGTGTCCAGGCCCAGCACGTACACCGGGGGCGAACCCGCCGGGTCGTCCTGCCAGGCTCGTTCAGCCAGCAGGCAAAGGGACGCAGCCCGCCGGGCGGCGGTCTCCGGGGAAAGGACCGTACCATCGCCCGCACAGGCGACCGTGGTGTCCAGGTGGAGCTTGCGGTACCCCGCCGCCACGCAGGCCTGCACCAGGGCGCCGGCCTTGCCCAGGGCCTGGGCCGCAGGCTGGAGCCGCCAGGGGCCGGGGCCCAGGTGGTCCCCGCCCAGGATGAGGCGGGAGGTCTCCAGGCCGGCCTCCGCGGCCAGGCCGTGCACGAAGTCCCGGAAGGTTTCCGGCGTCATGCCGGTGTACCCGCCGAGCTGGTTCACCTGATTGCCCGAAGCCTCGATGAGCAGCGGCCCGCCGGTGGCCAGGACCTCGTCCATGGCCGCCCGGACCACCAGGGGATGGGTGGAGCAGATGGACGTCAGGCCCCGGATGCGGCCCAGCCTCCGGCTTTCGCACAGTTCGAGGAGCCGCTCAGGCACTCCATCCTCCAGCCTGGATGCACAGGGCCAAATGGGGTTCCATGGTTTGAATCCTCATTCCAAAGGTTAGCGGTGGTCCCCGGCCCCGTAACCCGAAATTTGGATCGGGGGACCCCCGGGAGGCTAAAATCCCAGGATGAACCCCTCACCCACCAACCTGCCGAACGAAGCGGCCGTCGTCCGGCGGGTGCGGGGGTCCAGCTTTCCCATGAGCGTGGCCGCGGCCCGGGCCGCCGCGGGGGAGGACACCTGGCGGAGCCTCCTCGCGGACCTCTCCCCCCGGGCCCGGGCCCTGGCCGAGGCCCCGCCCCCCTTCGACACCTGGATCGACGCGGACCTGGTGACCGAATGCTGGCTTGCCTTCCGCCGGGCCGGCAACCTGGGCCCGGTGCCGGGGGCCCTGGGGGCGGAAACCATCCGGGTCCGCCACCCCGGCGCCTTCCAGGGCCCGGAGGAGCTGGTGGCGGCCCTGCCGGGCTTCTGGCGGGGATCGGTGGAGGGCGGCGTGATCACGGCGGAGCTCACGGGCCCCCAGTCCGCGGTGGTGCGCATCTGGGCCGCTTGGCCGGTGCCCTGGTTTTTCCAAAGGCATGTGCCCGCCTGGTTCACCCACGGTCTCCAGATCGCCGGCGCCCATGGCGCCGCGGTGCGCCACATCCCCCCCGCGGAACCCGGGGGAACCCTCCATGAGTACCACCTACTCTGGAGTTGATCGGTGCCCAATAATGTGTTCCATTGTTTCATATTCGCATTCATCCTGAGGCCTGGAGACACTAGACCGCGCAACCACCGCAACCCGAGCAGGTCCCCAAGGAGCTTCTTTCGTGGCCTCTGTTCAGCCCGATCCGGATCCGAATGAAATGCTCTTGAAAGATATGGAAGCCTCGGAGCTCGTGGAGCATCTGGCCAAGGCCCGCATGGAAGTGGCCCAGCTCAAGGCCCAGTTGGAGGGGCTCCGGGACCAGGACCCGCTCACGGGCCTGCCCAACCGCTTCCGCCTGGCGGACCGCACGGGCCAGGCCATCCTCATGGCCCACCGCCAAGGCAACATGGTGGCCGTGCTCTTCATCGAACTGGACCGCTTCAAGTCCATCAACCAGACCCTGGGCTTCGCCGATTCCGACGACCTCTGCCTGCAGCTCACCCGGCGCATCTCCGTGCTCCTGCGCCCCGGCGACACCCTGGCCCGGGTGGGCAGCGACCAGTTCGCGGTGCTCCTGCCCGAGGTGCGGGATCCCCTGGAGCCGCTGCGCATCGCCCAGGGCATCCTGGACGCCCTGTGCATCCCCTACCGGGTCTCCAAGCGGGAAGTGCGGCTCACCGCCAGCATCGGCATCAGCCTGTCGCCCCAGGACGGGGACAACGCGTCCACCCTCCAGAAGGAGGCGGAGAACGCCTGCAACCGCGCCAAGGCCGGCGGCGGCAACGCCATCCAGTGCACCACCCTCACCCTCAGCGAAGCCGCCTTCGAGCGCCAGCAGATGGACGCCTTCCTGGGCGAGAGCCTCGTCAAGAACGAGATGCGGATCTTCTACCAGCCGCAGTTCAACATGGAAGGCCACATCGTCGGCATGGAGGCCCTCCTGCGCTGGCAGCACCCGGTGCTGGGCGCCGTGCCCCCCTCCAAGTTCATCCCCCTGGCCGAGGAGAACCTCTTCATCCACACCCTGGGCGAATGGGCCTTGAACAACGCCTGCCGCCAGGCCGCGATCTGGCAGGCCCTGAGTCCCCGGCCCATCAAACTCGCCGTGAACGTCTCGCCGGTGCAGCTGGCCTCGCCGCGGCTGGTGGACTACGTGGCCCGCACCCTGCGCGAATCCCGGCTCAGCCATTCCTGCCTGGAGCTGGAGATCACCGAGAGCAGCCTCCTGAAGAACTCCGACCCGCGCCACACGCCGCTCCACGACCTCAAGGCCCTGGGCGTGCGCATCGGGCTGGACGATTTCGGAACCGGCTACTCGAGCCTCAGCTACCTGCAGCAGCTGCCCATCGACACGTTGAAGATCGACCAGGCCTTCGTGCGCAACATGCACCCCGACCGCCCCGGCGTGATCTCCTCCAACCCCATCGTCCAGACCATCGTGAACCTGGGCAACAACCTGGGCCTGAGCCTCGTGGCCGAGGGCGTGGAGACCCAGGCCCAGAAGGAGACCCTCCACGCCATGGGCTGCCACTCCTTCCAGGGCTACCTCATGGGCCGCCCCATGGAGGCCGCCGCCATGGGCATCCACCTCGAAACCCAGATCAACACCGCCTTCAACGCCCTCCTGGGGCCGCCGATGCAGGACCGGGCGGTGTAGGAGGGTGGGGGGGCCGGGTTCCGGACGTGCGGCCTGATTCGTTGGTGCAGACAAGCTGCGCCAACGGAGGGCCTGCGTCAGGGACCGGGGCGCCGACTACAGGAACAGCAGGAAGCCGTTGACGAAATAGAGGATTCCCGCCGCGCCGACGACCAGGCCCAGCCACCATACCTGCTTCTGCTTGAGGAGGGCGGCGATGGAGGAGAGGAGGATGGCGATCTGGAGGAAGATCACGGCGATGCCGAAGGCGGCGGAGTGCTTCTGGGCCTCCTCCTTCACGTTCTCGAGGCGCTTGGCCTCGGCCTGGATCGCGGCCTTCTCCTGGTCGTAGGTGGCCACCTTCCGGGCCCAGTCGGCGGCTTTCCTGCGCAGGGCCTCGGCCCGTTCCCCGGAGGCGCCCTCGGCCTGCAATTCCAGCTGCTCGCGGCTGATCTCGTAGAGGTTCGATTTCGTGCTCTTGGCCTGGAAGAAGGCCCACTGGTTCGAGGCCATGGCCTGGCTCATGACCGAGCGCGTGGAATAGCCCCCGCCCTTGAAGGTGGCCAGGGTGGCGCACACCGCGAGGATCACCGTCGTCAGGGCGAGGAAGTTCAGCCAGGGTTCTTTCTTTTCGTCAGCCATGCTGGAGATTTCACCGGAGGAGCGGGCCCCCGTCAAGGGTCAGCGCGGCAGGTGCAGGTCGTCGGCGCCGGTGAGCACGCATCCCGCGGGGATGCGGATCTGCGCGCCCAGGGCCACGGTGCCCTTGCCCCGGGGCTCCACGGCGAGGGTCCAGGCCCGCACGCCGGGGACGGCGTCCTCCCGGGACGGCGTGGTTCCCGGCAGGGGCGTGATGCGCACCTTGTCGCTGGAGGCCCGCACCTCCCGGTCCAGGAGCTCCACCTGCACGGCCTCGGCGGTGTCGTTGGAGACCTCCATGCGCTCGCGCAGGGTCCACTGGATGTCCTTGGTGAAGGTGCCCACGGCCTCCTTCAGGGCCTCCACCTGGCGCAGCTCCACCCGCACGCCCCGGTAGGGGCCGAATCCGAACTGGAAGGGGGCCCCGGGCAGGGGCATCTCCAGCTGGGTCTGGCCCACCCGCTGGGTCCCCGCGTAGTGCACCACGGCCGCCCCCGGGAAGAGCGGGATCCCCGCCGGCACCGGGAAGCGCGCCACCCGGTGGACCGTGGGATCCAGGCGAGGCGTGGCCACCAGGGCCAGGGCCGGCTCCAGGTCCCGGCCGAGGATGCGGAAGCGGTGGGCCTCGTTGTCGGCGGGGATGTCCTTGGTCCCTTCCAGGGCCCAGGTGGCCGCGATCCCCCGGGCCTCCTCCAGGGGCTGGGCTTCGGAGACGGTCGCCGGGGCGTTGGCGGCCACCACGTCCAGCACGGCCCTGGGGGCCGGCAGGTACTGGTTCTGGGCCACCCCGGGCGCGAGGCTGCCCAGATTCCTCATGCGCCGCTCCGCCACCTCAAGGGCCGGCACCGCCGAATCCACGAGCCGGGGCCCGGCGTACTGGGCCAGGGCGAGGCTCCGCCCGCTGCGGGCGTTGGTGATCTCCACCTGCACGCGGTTCCAGTCCTCCCCGGTGCCCTGGCGAATGGTCGCGAAGATCGCCAGCTCCAGCTTCCTGCCGTCGGGGGCGAGGCGGGCCTCGTACGTGGGCACCCACCCCGCGCCGCGGGTGCGGTAGGTGAATTCCACCTCCACCTCCCCGGCCCGGTCCGTGGCCACTTCCACCGTGGCCTGGGCGGGGCTGGCGCTGCGTTCCGCGGCGCGCCGGCTCAGATCCACATCCAGGCGCCGGAACTCCTCCCTCACCTTCTCCAGTTCCCGCCGGCGCCGGCGGTCCCGGGTGAGCACTTCGCCGAAGCGGCCCTGGAGGCTGCGGCTCAGGTCCACCACGGCCGCGGCCCCCGGGAGGGCGCCCGTCATGCGCGCGGAGATCTCCTTGTCGTAGCCGGCCTGCAGCCCCGAAAGGAAGGCCAGTTCCTTGGCGATGGACTCCCCTTCGGCCTCCAGGGCATCCTGGCGGTCCCGCACCCCCTCCCACTCGGCCTTGAGGGCCTTGTACTCGGGCGTCTCGGTGACCTTCCGGGGTTCCGCGCCGACGCTCAGGTCGCCCAGGCGCGAACCCTTGGGGCCCGAGGCGGCCACCCGCACGTCGTCCAGTTCCAGGCCCTGGGGCAGATCCTTCAGCAGGAGCCGGTGGACCCCGGGGCCGGCCACCTTGGCCTGGCCCACCCGGGTGACCCAGGCCTCGTCGGGGTGGAGGCGCACCCTGCGGATGGGGGCCGTGAGCGACACGGGGACCTCCGCGGCCAGGGTGAGGGCAAGGCAGGGCAGCAGCCATCGGGTCAGCATGGTCACCTCGGAATTTGACCAGTCTATCCCACCCCGCGCCCCGGATCGTGCAAAGTAGAAGTTAGCCACGGGAGTCCCATGCGCCTGACCATCCTGATCCTCTGCGCCCTTGTCCTACCCCTGCGCGCCGACGCCCTCGGCGCCCTGCGGGCGCGTCTCCAGAAACCCGCGGGGGGCGAGCCGCTCAAGGCCTCCGTGCAGGTGGAGACCTGGAACCGCAAGGGGGACGAGAAGAAGCCGGTCATCAGCCAGGGCAAGGCCACCGCCTGGGCCGAGTCCGGTCCCCAAGGCCTGCGCCTCTCCTGGGGCCGCGACCTCCTGGCCCAGGCCCTCCAGGAGGCCCGCCTCCAAACCGCGGACCCCGAAAAGACCACCCCCACCCGCGAGGCCATGGCCGGCATCGACGCCCTCAGCCTCCAGAACTACTTCGACCCCGGCCCCCAGATCCTCCAGGAACTGGACGGGGCCACGCTCCTGGAGGAGCGCCCCGACACCCTGGACGGGCGGCCCCTGAAGCTCCTCTCCCTGAAGCTGGAACCCCGCATCGGCGCCCGGGAGCGGAAGTACATCAAGGAGCTGGACGCCACCGCCAAGGTCTGGGTGGACGCCGAGGGCACCCCCGTGGCCGCGGAGACCCGCGTCAAGGTGCGCGGCAAGGCCCTCCTGGTGATCAGCTTCCGTTCCGAGCAGCACGACGCCTACCGCTTCGGGAGGGTGGGCGGCAGGCTCGTCACCGTGCACCACGTGCACGAAAGCAGCGGCTCCGGGGGCGGGGAGTCCGGCCAGTCCCGAAAGGTGGCGACGCTGACCTTCAGCGGGTCCTGAGGGGGCCCTCCACGGCCAGGGCCGCCGCCAGGGACATGGGCACCGCCGCCAGCGCGAGCAGGGCCGCCAGCGCCCCGGCGGTGAGCGCCAGGGACACCAGGTGCAGCACCGGCACGAAGAGCGCCACCGCCACCCCCGCCCCGGCCAGGGCCAGCCGGGGGCGCCCGGTCAGGTCGGCCAGCACCAGGGACCCGAAGCCCGCCAGCAGCGGCACGGAAAACAGGAAGGTCCCCCCGGGCAGCACCCGGGCCATGGCGGCCATCACCAGCAGATTGAGCCCCATGGCCCCCAGGAGGGCCGAGCGCGCCCGGCTCCGCAGGGCCAGGGCGTAGGCCGCCAGGGCCACCACCAGCAGCAGGCCCCAGGTCATCGGCCGCTCCAGGGGCACGTTGGGCATGTAGGTGAAGCGCCACGGGATCCCCGTGGCCCTGGAGGCCAGGAAGCTCGCGGCCGCCCCCGCGCCCAGGGCCGCCGCGGCCAGGCCCGTCCAGGCCAGGAACCACCCCGCGATGGCCGCCACCTTCGCCCGCCCCCGGCCCAGGTTCCACACCATGACCCCATGGAAGGCCAGCACCAGGAAGAGGGACAGGGCCCGGTCCCACCGCGTGGACCAGGACACCAGGATGCCCGGGAAGCACGTGAAGAAGACCATGTCCTCCCCCGAGGCGAAGGCCCCCTTCCCGGCCAGGGCGGGGTCCGCCGCGTAGGCCCGCACCATGGGCAGGACCTGCTCTCCGTAGTGCTGCAGGGAGGCCAGGGAGACATTGCCCGGATGGTCCCGGGGCGTGTGGTAGAAGGAGAGGTCGTCCAGCACGGCGAAGTTCATCCCGGGCAGTCCGGCCCGCTGGAAGACGGTGAAGTCCGTGCCGTTGGGCATGCGCCGGTAGACCTCCGGCGCGAAGGAGTACCCGAAGGGCCACCGGGCCTTGCGGAAGAGCCGGATGGTCGCGAGGTTCCGCCTCCCCGTCTCGAACATCACGGCCGGGCCCCGCACGCCGCGGGCCTCGAGGTTGATCACCAGGTTCACGTCCCGGTAGAGGTCCGCGTTGCGCTCCATCTCCGCGCGCGCCCCCAGGAGCCCGGACTCCTCGGCGTCCGTGAAGAGGAAGCGCACCCCGTTCTCCAGGGGTTGCGGGGACCGGGCCAGGAGGCCCGCCATCTCGAGCATGGCCGCCATGCCCAGGCCGTCGTCGCCCGCCCCCAGGGAGCCGGGCACCGCGTCGTAGTGGGAGACCAGCAGCACCGAGGAGCCGCTGCGGCCCGGAAGGGACGCCGTGATGTTCTCCAGCGGGTAGCGCAGCCCGGCGCGGTCGGTGACTTCGGGATGGCGCAGGGTTCCGGGGTTGAGCCCCGCGGCCCGGAGGCCGGCGCGCAGGTAGTTCCGCACGGGTTCGAGGCTGGCCTGGTCCCCCACGGTGTGGGGGGCCCGGGCGAGGGCGTCGAGGTGGGCCCGGGCCCGCAGGGCGGAAAAGCCGGGCCCGGCCGGGGCGGGGGAAGGCAGGATCAGGGCGCCGAGCCCCAGGAGGAGGCCCGCGGCCAGCGCCCCCAGGGCGGGCAGGTGGCGCTTCACGGGAGCACCTCCCCGGCGTCGCACCGGGCATCCAGGCCCGAGGCGTCCCCGGGCGCCAGGTCAACGCCGGACCGTTCCCGCACCTTGGCGAGGGTGGTGGCGTAGGCCATCCAGGCCCCCGCCTCCAGGCCCTCCTCGTGCGGGATGATCCAGGCGCAGGCCCGGGTGGCGCCCCCGGGCGTGATCCAGATGACGGCCTTCCACAGGGCCATGGGCACGGCGATCCCCTTGGTGGAGATGACGGCCTCCCCGCCCAGCACCGGTCCCGTGTACACCCAGATCCGCGCCGATCTCCCGGTCAGCCCCGGCCGGAAGCCGCCTCCGGTGCGGGCGCCGCTCACCGCCTCCTCCAGGCGGGACCAGATGCCCCCGTTGTGCCTCTGCAGCTGGGGAACCATGTTGGCCATGGAGAAGGTCTCCCGGGCCGCCCCCGCGCCGAAGGCATAGGCGATGGCCGCGAAGGGCGTCATGTGGCCCCGGCTGTAGCCCGTCCCGGCGTAGTCGCGGGTGGTGACCCGGGCCTCGGTGGCCTCCTCCGTGAAGAACGGCATGCCCTTCCTCGCCACGGGCTCCGGCTCCCCCTGGGGTCCGCTGACGGTGTAGACGCTCCAGAGCGGCACCTTGCGGGTCTCGGAATAGCCCAGGGTGTAGGCCGTGTAGGCCACCACCGTCACGGGCTCGGGGCTCCGGGGCTGCACGCCCCCGAAGAAGACGTCGGCGGCGAAGGCGCCCAGGGCCGCCAGCATCAGGATCGCGATGCGCAGAGCTTTCACGGAGTCTCCATCCGCCGGGCTCCGGCGGTCGCAGGAACTGTAGAATTGGTTCCATGAAGGTTATCACGCAGAGGCACCCTTGACCCGGCCCCGCGAACTCGGCCCCGGCCTGATCTTCGCCATGGCCTGCGCCTGCGGCATCGCCGTGGCGAACATCTACTACAACCAGCCCATGATCGGCATCCTCCGGCGGGTCTTCCCGGGCGGCATGGCGGTGGGGCTCATCCCCACCGTCACGCAGCTGGGCTACGCCGCGGGCCTCTTCTTCCTGGTGCCCCTGGGCGATCTCCTGGAGCGGCGCCGCCTGATCACGGCGCAGTTCATGGGCCTGGTGGCGGCGACCCTCATGGCCGCGGCGGCGCCCAGCGGCTGGGCCCTGGTGGCCGCCTCGCTCCTCATCGGCGTGGGATCCACCGTCGCCCAGCAGATCCTGCCCGTGGCCGCGTCCCTGGCTTCCGACCACCGCCGGGGCGCCGTGGTGGGCGGCGTCATGAGCGGCCTGCTCACCGGCATCCTCCTGAGCCGGACCCTGTCGGGTTTCGTGGCGGCCCACTGGGGCTGGCGATCCGTGTTCCGGCTGGCGGTCCCCATGGCTCTGGCCGGAGCCGCGGTGATGCGGCTGCTGCCCGCGAGCCTTCCGTCGACGTCCATGGGGTACGGGCGGCTCCTGGGATCCCTCCTCCACCTCTGGCGCGGGGAGCCCCGACTGCGCCGGGCGACGCTCACCCAGGCCCTGCTCTTCGCGGCCTTCAGCGCCTTCTGGACGACCCTGGCCCTGCACCTGGAGCAGCCCCCCTTCCTGCGGGGCGCGGACCTGGCCGGACTGTTCGGAGTGATCGGCGCCATCGGGATCCTCGCGGCCCCCCTCGCGGGGCGCGTGGCGGACCGCAGGGGCCCGGGGCCCGTGGTGACGACGGGCGCGGGCGTGGTGCTGGCGGGGTGGCTGCTGCTCGTGGCCTGGGACTCCCTCGTGGGCATGGCGGTGGGCGTGGTGCTCCTGGACTTCGGGGTTCAGAGCGCCCTCATCGCCCACCAGCAGCTGGTCTTCGGGCTGCGGGCCGAGGCCCGGAACCGCCTGAATACCCTCTTCATGACCGGCATGTTCCTCGGGGGGAGCGCGGGTTCCAGCGGCGCCATGGTGGCCTGGAGGACCCTGGGATGGCACGGCGTGGGCGCCTTCGGCATCCTCCTGGCCCTGGCCGCGGCCGCACTGCAGTTCAGTCCGCGTGCCGCGCGGTCCTGATATAATCCAGGCCATTCCCGGAGAGATCATGAGCGAAGCCTGGAGCTATATCCAGAACGGAGCCACGCAGGGCCCCGTGCCCCAGGAGGTCCTGCAGGAACTCCTGGCCACCGGCCAGGTCCGCCCCGGCGATCTGGTGTGGCGCCAGGGCCTTCCGGACTGGACCCCGGCGGGGACCCTTCCCGAGCTCCGCGCGGTCCCGCCGCCTCCCCAGGTGTTCCCGGGCGCCCTGCCCCCGCCGGCCGCCGAGGCCGTCCCGGCCGCGGTGGTGGAGGCCCTGCGCGCCACCCGGCCCTGGGTGCGCTTCATGGGCGTGCTGGGCATCCTCGGCACGGTCTTCCTCGCCGTCATCGCCCTGGTGTTCCTGGGCATGACCCAGGGCCCCCTGCGGGGCATGCCCCAGGGCCTGCGCATGGTGCTCCCCGGCTTCTACCTCGTCATGGCCGCCTTCCAGGTGCCCCCCGTGATCTTCCTGAACCGCTACGCCAGCCGCATCACGGACCTGCTCGCCGACGGCGGCCCCGAGGCCCTGGCGGAGGCCCTGCGGGCGCAGAAATCCTTCTGGCGCTACGTGGGCATCATGACCCTGGTGGTGCTGTGCCTCTACATCCTGGGCGCCCTTGTGGGCATCGGCGCCGCGGTCCTCCTGGGCGGCCTCCGGCATTTCTGATCGCCCTTTGCTCTTGACCGATCGTTCCAATTACCTATAGTGGGTCCATGGCCAGGACCAAGGCATTCGACCGGGACGAGGCCCTGCAGGGGGCCCTGGACACCTTCCGGGTCAAGGGGTTCGAAGCCACGTCCATCCAGGAGCTGGTGGCCGGGATGGGCATCAACCGCCAGAGCATCTACGACACCTTCGGCGACAAGGAGGCCCTGTACCACGCCGCCCTGGAGCGCTACCTCGAGCTGAACCGGGCCTCCATGGCCACCCTCCTGGAGGGCCCGGAACCCCTGCGCCGCGCCCTGGCCACCCTCTTCGGGTGGGCCATCGATCACCTCGTCGCCAAGGGGGGCCTCCCCTGCTTCCTGGCCCAGGCGGCCCTGGAGCGCGGCGCGGACAGCCCCGCCTCCGCCGTGTGCGTGAAGGCCGCCTTCGGGGAGAACCTCCGGCGCATGGAGACCCGCCTGCGCCGGGCCCAGGCGGAGGGCGAACTGGGTCCCCACCACGACCCGGCGGCCCTGGCCCGCATGTTCCAGAACACCCTCCACGGCCTCCAGGTCACCTTCCGCTCCGGCGCCAGCCGCGAAGACCTGGAAGCCATCGTCCGCGTGACCCTGTCCGTCCTCGGATGATTTTTTTTCCATAATTTTGGAACGAATGTTCCATATAAGGAGTCCGCCATGACCCGCCTCCAAGGCAAGATCGCCCTCATCACCGGCGGCACCACCGGCATCGGCCTGGCCGCCGCCCGCAGCTTCCACGCCGAAGGCGCCCGCGTCTTCGTCACCGGCCGCAACCCGGAGACCCTGGCGGCCGCCCGGGAAGCCCTCCCCAAGGACATCACCGTGCTCCAGGCCGACAGCGCCTCCCTGGCCGACCTGGACCAGGTGGTGGCCCGGGTGAAGGCCGAGGCCGGACGCATCGATGTCCTCTTCGTGAACGCCGGCATCGGCAAGTTCGTGCCCATCGAGGCCGTGGACGAGGCCCACTGGGACGGCATCATGGACGTGAACCTCAAGGGCGCCTTCTTCCTCGCCCAGAAGGCTCTGCCCCTGCTGCCCCGGGGCGCCTCGGTCATCTTCACCACCAGCGTGGTGGACCGGAAGGGCTTCCCCAACGCGGCCGTCTATTCCACCTCCAAGGCGGGCCTGGCCGGCCTGGTGCGGGTGCTCGCCACCGAGTTGGCCCCCCGGGGCATCCGCGTGAACAGCCTGGCCCCCGGCCCCATCGCCACCCCCATCCACGCCAAGCTCGGCCTCCCCCCCGAAGCCATGGCCGGCATGGAAGAGCGCCTGAAGGAGATGGTGCCCCTCAAGCGCCTGGGCCTGGACACCGAGGTGGCCAAGGCCGCCCTGTTCCTGGCCTCCGACGACGCCTCCTACATCACCGGCGAGGAACTGCTGGTGGACGGCGGCGCGGCCATCGCCTGAAGCTGGAATGCCTGAATGAACCCATTCCGCCCGGATTCCAGGTAGCTGCCGGGGTCCGTTTTTATCGTATTCAGAAAGGCCCGGCCTGCTATGCATGTCGGTAGCCATATGCATAGAAAACCGAAAAAAGTATACACATGGCAATGAACATGCATAGAAAAGCGGTATTCTCTATGTGCATCATTGCCTGGAATCTGATATGGCAACACTCAAGTCATTGGACCACCTGGACCCTGCCCGATTCGAAACCGCTGTGATTTTGAGGAAGTTAGCGAGCGCGAGCCGCTGCCTGGCTGAACTCAAGGGCGTGGCAGCCTCGATCCCGAATCAGGGAATCCTCATCAACACCCTCGGCCTGCAGGAGGCGAAGGACAGTTCAGAGATCGAGAACATCGTCACCACCCACGACGAGCTTTTCAAGGGAGAGGACGCGACCCAGGAGGCGATAGACGCAGCGACCAAGGAGGTCCTTCGATACCGCCAGGCACTCCGCAAAGGGTTCACGTTGGTCACGGAATCAGGGCTGCTCACCCTGAACCATATGTTGTCCATCCAGGAAGTGCTGGAGCAGAACCGTGCGGGATTCAGGAAACTTCCCGGCACCGCCCTGAAGAACAGCGCGGGAGACGTGGTCTACACGCCCCCGCAGGACCTGCAGGAAGTCCAGCGCCTCATGGGCGAACTGGAGCGATTCATGAACGGGGATCCCCTCTTCGACGCGGATCCCCTCATCAAGATGAGCCTGATCCACCACCAGTTCGAAAGCATCCAACCCTTCTATGACGGGAACGGGCGCACAGGGCGCATCCTGAATGTCCTGTACCTCGTGAAAGAGGATCTGCTGGATATTCCGGTGCTGTACCTCAGCAGCCAGATCGTGAAGACCAAGGCGGAATATTACCGGCGGCTCCAGGCCGTGAGGGACGAGGACGCCTGGGAAGCCTGGGTGTTCTACATGCTGGATGTGGTCGAGAAGACCGCAGCTCAAACGATCCGGACGATTGGTGCCATCAAGGACGCGCTCCAGGACTACAAACACCGCATCCGGGCAAAGCACAAGTTCTACAGCCAGGATCTCATCAACAACCTGTTCACCCACCCGTACACTCGCATCGAGTTTGTGGAGCGGGACTTGAAGGTGTCGCGCCTCACGGCGACGCGATACCTGGACAAGCTCGCGGAGGACGGGTTCCTGGCGAAGCAGAAACGAGGGCGGGTCAACTACTACATCAACATCGCCCTGACCGCGATTCTCATGGGGCGCCGCCCCGAGGGGCCGGCGGAGTAGATGCGATCCCCCGTTCTGGGCCCCCAGGTCGCCCGGCTGCCCCGAAAAATTCATCGGCAGACGGTTGACGGGTTAATGGTTCGGAACCATACTATCCAGGTCTCAACCAAGAGGACCCCCTTGACCCCCTGTCCCGTTTCCCAGTTCCGGTCCCCCAAATACGAGCGTATTCAACGCTTAGTGGAGCGTCTGGGCGCGCCTTCCATGGACCGGTACAGCCTGGAAGCCTACCTGCTGCTCATGAGCGTCTCGGACGAGGTGCGGGAGATCGCCAACACCAAGCTCTCCTGCCACGGGCTGGGCGAGGGGCGCATCATGACCCTCGTCCTGCTCCTGGAGAACCAGCCGGAGCCCCTGTCCCACTCCCGGCTGGCGGAACTCATGTCCGTCACCAAGGGCAGCATCACCGGGCTGGTGGACAGCCTCGAACAGGACGGGCTGGTCAAGCGCATCGAGGCCCCCGAGGACCGGCGCACCCGCCTCATCGCCATCACCCCGGCCGGGCTGGACCTGGTCAATGTCTACCTCCCCCAGAAGTGGCGGGGGATCGAGCAGCTCATGTCCCACCTGTCCCTGGAGGAACGGGACACCCTGGTCGGCCTTCTGCAGAAGGTCCAGGAAGGCCTCCCCGCGTATCGGGGCGAATAGCGCCCCCGGTTCCATTCCCAGCATCCGAATCCATCCCCGGGCCGGAGGGCTGCCGAAAGGCTGCCCGGCCCTCCTTCACCCACCTGCGAGGTCCCCCATGCCTGCTTCCACCCCCCAGACCTCCGGCGCGGCCGCGCTCGAGGCGGTCGATTCCATCGATATCCCCCTCCCGGAGGCCCCCGCGGCGGCCCCGGTCTCCAAGCGCCGCCGGCTGGCGTCCATGCTCGCCGCCGGCGCGCTGGCGGCCGGTTCCCTGGGGGGCGCCTACTACCTGCGCCAGGTGGCGCCCTTCGAATCCACCGACGACGCCTTCATCGACGGCCACATCATCGGCATCAGCCCGCAGGTGTCGGCCCAGGCCGCGGTGGTGCACGTGGACGACAACCAGATGGTGCACAAGGGCGATCTCCTGGTGGAGCTGGACCCCACCGATTTCCAGGTGGCCCTGAGCCAGGCCCGGGGCGCCGAGGCGGCCTCCCGGGGCAAGCTCGCCCAGGCCCAGGCCGGGGTGGCGGCCGCGGAAAGCGCGGTGCTGGAAGCCCAGGCCACCCTCCATTCCGTGCAGGCCACCTTCGAGAACGCCGAGACCGAGCTGCGCCGGCTGCAGGGCGTGGACGCCCGGGCCCGCTCCCAGCGGGACCTGGACACCGCCGTCGCCGCCCGCAAGACCTCCTTCGCGGCCCAGGAGCGGGCCCAGGCCCAGGTGCGCTCCGCCCAGGCCCAGGTGATCCAGGCCCGGGCCAACGTCACCGCGGCCGAGGGGGACTACCAGAAGGCCCAGGCCGACACCCGCAAGGCCCAGGTGAACCTGGACCACTGCCGCATCCTGGCCCCCGAGGACGGCCGCGTCACCGGCAAGGCCGTGGACGCGGGCGCCTACGTCACCCCCTCCAACCCGCTCTTCCAGATCGTGCCGGCCAAGGTCTGGGTGGTGGCCAATTTCAAGGAGACCCAGCTCAAGCACATGGCCCCGGGCCAGCCCGTGGAGGTGAGCGTGGACGCCTTCCCCAACCTCACCCTCACGGGCCGGGTGGATTCCATCCAGTCCGGCACCGGCTCGCGCTTCAGCGTCATCCCCACCGAGAACGCCACGGGCAACTTCGTGAAGGTCGTCCAGCGCGTCCCCGTGAAGATCCTCCTGGACAACGACAAGCTGGGCCAGCTGGCCCCGGGCATGTCCGTGGAACCCAAGGTGCGGGTGCATTCCTGACGCCCCGGAGAACGAGCCGACCATGCCCTTTCCCAGAACCCCCAACAGCGCCGCCAAGCCCGGCGTGAACCCGTGGATCGTCGCCGTGGTGATCTCCCTGGCCACGTTCATGGAAGTGCTGGACACCAGCATCGCCAACGTGGCCCTGGGCCACATCGGCGGCAGCCTGGGCGCCAGCCAAAGCCAGGCCACCTGGGTGCTCACCAGCTACCTGGCCGCCAACGCCATCATCATCCCCATCAGCGGCTGGCTCTCCAATACCCTGGGCCGCAAGCGCTTCTACATGATCTGCGTGGCCCTGTTCACCTTCAGCTCCTTCCTGTGCGGCATCGCCCCGTCCCTGGGCGTCCTGCTGCTGTGCCGGGTGGTCCAGGGCGCCGGCGGCGGCGGCCTGGCCCCCAGCGAACAGAGCATGCTGGCCGACACCTTCCCCGGCAAGTACTTCGGCATGGCCTTCGCGGTGTACGGCGTCGCCGTGGTGGCCGCGCCGGCCATCGGCCCCACCCTGGGCGGCTGGATCACCGACAACTTCTCCTGGCGCTGGATCTTCTTCATGAACGTGCCCGTGGGCCTGGTGTCCCTCCTGCTCACCCAGCGGCTCATCCAGGATCCGCCCAAGGCCGAGGGCCAGAAGAAGCCCGTGCGGGTGGACGCCATGGGCTTCGCCTTCGTGGTGCTGGCCTTCGGCGCCCTGCAGGTGTTCCTGGACAAGGGCCAGGAATCCGACTGGTTCGGATCGCCCACCATCGTCGTCCTCTTCCTCCTCACCCTGGCCGGCTTCATCGGCCTGGCGGTGTGGGAGACCCTCGTCGAGAAGGACCCCGTGGTGGACCTGCCCCTGCTGCGCAACGGCAACCTGGCCACCTCCATGGGCCTGCAGTTCGTGGTGGGGTTCATCCTCAATTCCACCACCGTCCTGGTGCCGCTCCTGGCCCAGCAGCTCCTGGGCTACGACGCCACCCAGGCCGGGCTGGTGCTCATGCCGGGCGGGCTGATGCTCATGGTGATGATGCCCGTGGCCGGGACCCTCGTGCGCAGGGTGCAGCCCAAGTACCTCATGGCCTTCGGCCTCTCGCTCCTGGCCCTGTCCCTGGTGATGATGTCGGGCTTCACGGCCCAGATCGCCTTCCACAACCTCCTGTGGGCGCGGCTCATCCAGTGCCTGGGGCTGCCGCTGTTCTTCATCCCCCTCAACACCATCGCCTACGGCAACCTGCCCCCGGGAAAGAGCAACCAGGCCAGCGCCATGATGAACCTCATGCGCAACCTGGGCGGCAGCATCGGCATCGCCGTGGCCACCACCCTCCTGGTGCGCCGCGCCCAGGTGCACCAGGCCTACCTGGCGGCCACCGCCACCCGGGCCAATATGCCCCTCATGCACCACCTGCACGCCACCGGAGGGCTCACCCCCAAGGGCCTGGCGGGCTTCTACAACCAGGTGCAGGTGCAGGCGGCGATGCTCTCCTACCTGGATGTGTTCCGCATCCTCACCGTCGCCTGCGGGATCGTCATCGCCGTGGTCCTGATGCTCCGTCGCGTGCGCAAGGACGTCCAGCCGGTGATGGGCCACTGACCCCCCGAATCGTGGAGAAGAACCCCATGCGAACTACCATGCCCCTCCTGGCCCTGGCGGCCACCAGCTTCCTGGTCGGCTGCAAGGTCGGCCCCACCTACGAGCCCCCGAAGCCCAACGCCCCCAATGTGTGGAGCGAGCCTCTGGGGGGCGGCGAAACCCACCGCAGCGCCGATCTGGCCCAGTGGTGGACCACCTTCCAGGATCCCGCCCTGGCCTCCCTGGTGGAGCGGGCCCTGAAGGCCAACCCGGATCTCCGCCTGGCCCAGGCCCGCCTGCGGGAGGCCCGGGCCCAGCGGGGCGTGGCCGGCGCGGCCCTGGGCCCCGACCTCCAGGTGGCCGGCTCCGGCGGCCGGGAGCGCCAGAGCGCCAACCAGCCCCTCCTGGGCCGCATGCTGCCCCCCGGGACCGATATGACCAGCAACGTCTACCAGGCCGGTTTCGACGCCAGCTGGGAACTGGATCTCTTCGGCGGCAACCGCCGAGGCCTGGAGGCCGCCGACGCCGCCCTGGCCGCCGCGGGCTACGGCCTGGCCGACGTCCAGGTCAGCCTGGTGGCGGAGGTGGCCCGGCAGTACACCGCCGCCCGGGGCTTCCAGCGGCGCCTGGCCATCGCCCGGGAGAACCTCACCGCCCAGCGGGATATCGTGGCCCTGGCCCGCTCCCGCTACCAGCAGGGCTTCACGAGCAGCCTGGAACCGGAGCAGGCGGCCACCGTCCTCTCCCTGACCGAAAGCCAGGTTCCCGCCCTGGAGACGGGCCTCCACACCGCCCTGCACCACCTGGACGTCCTGCTGGGCCAGGCCCCGGGACGCGTCATCCAGGACCTGGAGACCGCCGCGCCGGTCCCCGCCGCACCCGCGGAGGTCCCCCTGGGGCTTCCGGCCGACCTGGTGCGCCGCCGCCCCGATATCCGGGTGGCCGAGCGCCGCCTGGCGGAGGCCTCCGCCCGGGTGGGCGTCGCCAAGGCCGACTTCTACCCCAGGCTCTTCCTGGCCGGGAGTTTCGGATGGGAAAGCGCCCAGAGCGGCAGCCTCTTCACCTCCCCCAGCTCCACCTGGTCCCTGGGCCCCCGCTTCCGCTGGCCCATCTTCGACACGGGAAGGATCCGCGCCAACGTGCGCGTCCAGGACGCCCGCCGGGAGCAGGCCCTGGCCGCCTACGAGAAGGCCGTGCTCACAGGCTTCGAGGAGGTGGAGAACGCCCTGGTGACCTACGCCAAGGAGCAGGCCCGCAACGTGCCCCTGCGCGCCGCCGTGGCCTCCAGCACCCGGGCCCTGGACGTGGCGCGCCAGCAGTACGCCAGCGGCCTCACCAGCTTCATCAACGTGCTGGACGCGGAGCGCACGGTGTACCAGGCCCAGGACAACCTGGTGCAAAGCGACCAGGCCGTGGCCCAGGACCTCATCGCCCTGTGCAAGGCCCTGGGCGGCGGCTGGCCGGCCCCCGGGGGTTCAGCCAAGGGGTGATCCGGGCGCTCCCGCCCGGGCCAGCACATCGATGCGCCACGGCGCCACGCGGGTTTCGTTGATCCAGGCGAAGGGTTCCTCCGGCCTTCCCAGGGGCCGGTGCGCCTGGACCCGCACCAGGCCCGCCGCCCCGTACAGGGCCAGGTACGCCCGCTCGGGGCAGAAGATATCCGTCACCGGCCGCGCGTCCGGAACGTCCTTCATCACCGTGTAGACCCGGTCCCCCTCGGCCGGCGCCCGGTTCCCGGGGAAGGCCGCCGTGGAGAAGCTGGCCCATTCCAGGCGGTACAGCTCCTCCGAGCTGACCAGGTTGAGCAGCCGCCCCCCGGGCTCGAGCAGGTCCGCCAGTTGCCGGAGCAGCGCCCCCTTGCACGTCACGTTATCGAAGGTGAAGGCCGACAGGATGCGGTCGTAGCGCCTCCCCGCCAGCGGCGAAAGATCCCCGTCCGGCACCCGCAGGTAGCGGCCCTCCGGGTCCCGGACCCGGGCCTCGGCCAGCATGGCCTCCGAGAGGTCCACGCCCTCGGCCTGGAAGCCCAGCTCCTTGAGGAAGCGGGTCGAGCGCCCCGCCCCGCAGCCGAAATCCAGGGCCCTGCCCGGGGCCCCCAGCAGGTCCGGCAGGTCCCGGAAGGCCAGGTGATAGGTCCCGGGAAAGGTCAGCCGGGCATAGGCCGCGGCGCGCACAGCATCGTCATAGGCGTTGGCGAACATGGAGCCTCCAGGCGGCGAACCGCCGAACGGGGTGGAATGGGGTGCGGGAATCAGCGGGCGGGCTCCCGGAGGGCGCGCAACCCGCGCCCCAGCCGGGCGAGGCCGATCCCGATCTCGGCCTCGTCCAGATTGGAAATGGACAGCCGCAGGCAGCGCGGACCCTCGCCGCCCGGGTAGAAGGCGCGCCCATCCCGCACGGCCACGCCGTGGCGGGCCAGGCCCGCCTCCAGATCCACCTCCGGGCCGAAGCCCTCCAGCCGGAGCCAGAGCAGGTAGCCGCCGTGGGGGGCCTCCCACCGGGCCAGGGAAGGGTCGAGTTCCCGCCGGAGCCCCGCCACCGCGGCCTCCATCCGGCGACGGAAGCGCCGGTGCAGGCGGGCCAGGTGCACCTCGAAGTGGCCCTTGCGAAGGAAATCCTCCAGGGCCTCCTGCAGCAGGGGCGGGGGGCACAGTTCCCCGGCACGGCGGATGGCCGTGAGCGCCGCCGTGCACGCCTCCGGCGCCGCCAGCCAGCCCAGGCGGATCCCCGGGAACAGCACCTTGGAGAAGGTGCCCACGTAGATCACCAGGCCCGTGCGGTCCATGGACTTCAGGGGCAGGATGGGCCTGCCGAAGTACTTCATCTCCTCCGTGAACCCGTCCTCCAGGATCGGCAGGCGGTGCTTCCCGCACAGGGCGAGCAGCCGTTCGCGCTGGGCCTGGTCCAGGCTGCGCCCGGTGGGGTTCTGGAAACTGGGCATGAGGTAGAAGAGCACCGGGCGCTCCCGTTCGATCACCGCCTCCAGGCCGTCCAGGTCCTCCGGCGCCGGGACCGCCCGCAACCCCTGCAGTTCCAGGAGCCTCAGGAACTGGTTGTAGGTGGGGGATTCCACCAGCACCGCGTCCCCCGGCCGGGTCAGGCCGCGCAGGGCCAGGTCCAGGGCCTGCTGGGCCCCCAGGGTGATGAGCACCTCGCCCGGCGTCGCCCGCACGCCGTGGCGCCCGAGCCGCTCCGCCAACAGGGTGCGCAGCCCCGCCTGGCCCTGGGGATCGCCGTAGTCCAGGGCCCGGGGCCCCAGTCGGCGGAGCACCGCCCGGAGCGAGCGATCGAAGGCCTCCATGGGCATCAGCCGCGGATCCATGCCGAAGTCGGCGAAGGACAGGAGCCCCTCCGGCCGCGGGGCCGGCGCGGGAAGCTCCCGTCCAAGCGCCCGCAGCCGCTGGGCCCAGGGGAACCCGGCCACCGGCGGCTCCGGGTGGGCCATGGATTCCCGGAGCCGCACCCGCGGCTGGGCGCCGGGCCTCAGTTCCAGCCAGCCCAGGGCCCAGAGTTCCTGGTAGGCCGCCGCCACCGTGCTCCGGTGCAGCCCCAGCGCCCCCGCCAGATCCCGGGTGGAGGGCAGCCGTTCGCCGGACCGGAGGCTGCCCTGCCCGATCAGGCCCTGGACCTGGTTCACGATCTGCCGTCCCTTCGGTCCCCCCTCCTCGCTCAGGCGCAGCAACATGCGACCCTCCTGAGTTCCAAGGTAGGCCCATCCGGCCGGGTTGGAACCGCCAGTTCGATGGAAAACCCATCCTGCCAGTTGCCGGGCCGAACCCCCGCCGAGGGCCCGGATCAGGCTCCCGCTTCCCCGCCGGAGGCCCGGAGATCGCTGATGGGCGGCAGGCCGAAATGGCGCGCGTACTCGCGGCTGAAATGGGAGGGGCTCTCATAGCCCACCCGGAAGGCCGCGGTGGCCGCGTCCAGGCCGTCCACCCGCAACAGCCGCCGGGCCTCCTGCAGGCGCAACTCCTTCTGGAACTGGAGGGGGCTCAGCGTCGTGATCTGCTTGAAGTGCTTGTGGAAGGAGGACGGGCTCATGTGCACCATGCGGGCCAGTTCCTCGATGCGCAGGGGTTCGTCGAACCGCTCCCGAAGCCGGGCGACCGCCTTGGCGATGCGCTGGATGCGGCTGCCGGCCACGCCCAGTTGCCGGACCACCGGCCCATAGTCCGTCCGGAGCAGGCGGTAGGTGATCTCCCGCCTCAGCAGGGGGCCCAGCACCGCCGCGTCCGCGGGGTCGCCCAGGCAGCGCAGGAGCCGCAGGAAGGCGTCCAGGAGATCGGCGGTCCCTTCGCTGAGGTGGATGCCCCGTTCGGGGCGGTCCGGCACGGGTCCCTCCCCCAGCCCCTGCAGCAGCCCGAAGACCATGTCCGGGTCCAGGTCCAGGGCGAGGCAGAGGAAGGGCTTCCGGGGCGAGGCGGCCAGCACCTGGCTGGTGATGGGCAGATCGATGGACACCACCAGGAAGCGCCCCGTCTCGAAGCGGAACGCCTGCCCATTCATCACCACTTCCTTGGCGCCCTGGAGGACCAGGCAAAGGGAGGGCTGGTACACGGCGTGGGTGGGCAGGGTGCGCCCGTCGCTGCGGATCACCTTGAGCCCGGGCAGGGCCATGGCATGCACCCCCGCCTCCGGGGCCAGTTCCAGGGCCAGGCCGGCCAGGTCCTTCAGGGTTTCGCTGCGGGGATCCGGCGCCATGGGTACCTCGGATCCACCCTACCGGGCCACCGCCCCCGGCGCACACGGAATTTCGAAGACGTGCAGGATCCGGCAAGGCTTCGACAGGATCCCGCTACCGGCCGCCGCGGCCCGGGACCTAGGCTGGTGGGGACGGACACCCCGAGGAGGCACCCATGACCCGACCCATCACCCTCATCACCGGCGGCAGCCGCGGCCTGGGCCGCAATGCGGCCCTCCACCTGGCCAAGGCGGGCCACGATATCGTCCTCACCTACCACAGCCGCCAGGACGAAGCCGAGCGCGCCCTGGCCGAACTGCGGGCCGCGGGCGCCCGGGCCCAGGCCCTGCGCCTGGACGCCGGCGACGTTTCGTCCTTTCCCGCCTTCGCCCGGGCCCTGGCGGACCTGCTCCAGGAGCACTGGGGGACCGGCCAGTTCCACGCCCTGGTGAACAACGCGGGCACGGGCCTCCACGCCCCCTTCGCCGAGACCACCGAAGCCCAGTTCGATCAGCTGGTGAACGTCCATTTCAAGGGCGTCTTCTTCCTCACCCAGCGCCTCCTGCCCCTCCTGGCCGACGGCGGGCGGATCCTCAACATCTCCAGCGGCCTCGCCCGCTTTTCCCTGCCCGGCGCCGCCGCCTACGCCTCCATGAAGGGCGCCGTGGAGGTCCTCACCCGCTACCTGGCCAAGGAGCTGGGCCCCCGCCGCATCTCCGTGAACACGCTCGCGCCCGGGGCCATCGAAACCGATTTCAACGGCGGCGCCGTGCGTGACAACCCGGGCCTGAACCAGGCCATCGCCGCCCAGACCGCCCTGGGCCGGGTGGGCCTGCCCGACGACATCGGCGCCGCGGTGGCGGCCCTGCTGGATCCCGGCACCGCATGGATCAACGCCCAGCGCATTGAAGCCTCGGGGGGGATGTACCTCTAGGGCTCGCTCGCCCGGACGTTTTTTTGATAAACTATTGTTTTATGGAGCCCTGCATGTTTGGAACACGCCGATCGATCTTTGTCCGGGAACAGGTATCCCTCATGAAGCTGCGGGATACCTACGACCTCCTGGACCCCGAGACCGAGGCCGTGCTGGGCCAGGCCAAGGACGAGCCGGCCACCTGGGCCAAGTGGTCGCGCCTCCTGGTGAAGAAGGCCCTCCTTCCCACCACGCTGCACATCTACCCCACGGGCCAGACCCAGCCGGTGCTGTCGGTGCACAAGAAGGCGGCCTTCCTCCGCACCCGGCTGGAGGTGCGGGACGCCTCCGGCCAGATGATCATGGGCCTCCTGAGCAAGGCCTTCAGCCTGGGCGGCGCCTTCCGCATCCTGGACCCCGCGGGCCAGGAGGTGGGCGAACTCAAGGGCGACTGGAAGGGCTGGGACTACAAGGCCACCGTCCAGGGCCAGCCCATGGGGGTCGTCACCAAGAAATGGGCCGGCCTCCTCAAGGAAGCCTTCACCAACGCCGATCGCTACCTGGTCCAATCCGAACGCCCCGAGCAGCTCCCCATGCTCCTGGGCCTCGCGCTGGCGGTGGACGTGGTGTACAAGGAGCGCCAGGGCTAGAGACGGAATCGTACGGGTCCGGGACCTTCGCCCCGGGCCGCTGGCGCAGCTCTCCTGCGCCAGCGGCCCGGGGCGAAGGTCCGGGAGACGGGCGATTCCCTGGACGAGGTCCCGTGGTATGCTCCTGCATCCCTTACCGAACTAGCAAACGTCCGAAGCGCTGAAGGGGCGAGCCCCCGGTCGTGCCTATCCGCCACCCCTTGCGAGGCTCGCCTGCCCAGGGAGCCCGGTTCTTTCAGAGGAGCCACCCATGCGACCCCGATCCCTGATTTCCTTCCTGGTGGGGGCGACCCTCCTGGCCGGGCCCGGCGCGGCGGGCAAACGTCCGGTTTGGAACGTGCCGGTGGATGTGAAGACCCTTGCCAACGGCCTCACCGTGGTGGTGTCGGAGGATCACGCGCTGCCCACCGTGGGCGTGAGCATGGTCTACCGGGTGGGCATGCGCCTGGAGCCCAAGGGCCGGACGGGGTTCGCCCACCTCTTCGAGCACATGATGTTCGAAGGCACCCCGGTGGCCCGCAAGGGGGTCTTCGACCGGGTCATCCAGGGCGGCGGGGGCATGAACAACGGTTCCACCCGCTACGACTACACCAACTACATCGAATCCGCCCCCGTTTCGGCCCTGGAGCCCATCCTCTGGCTGGAGGCGGACCGCCTGAAGGCCCTGGACTTCTCGCCCCAGAACCTGAAGAACCAGCAGGACGTGGTCAAGGAGGAGATCCGCGTCAATGTGAAGAACCGCCCCTACGGCACGTTCTGGCTGGATCTTCCGGCCGCGGCCTACTCCCGGTGGGAGAACAGCCACGACGGGTACGGCTCTTTCGAGGATCTGGACCACGCGGACCTGAAGGACGTCCAGGCGTTCCACAGCACCTACTACACCCCCAGCAACGCAGTGCTGGGCATCGCCGGGGATGTGAAGGCCGCGGATGCCTTCGCCCTGGCCGAACGGTACTTCGGGGGCATCCCCTCCGCGCCGAAACCCGCCCTGCCCGACCTCAAGGAGCCCCTGAACACGAAGGAGGTCCGCCTGGTGAAGACGGACGCCCTGGCCCGGGTCCCCGCCATCGCCCTGGCCTGGAAGATGCCCGAGCGCGGCAGCAAGGATCACGCGGCGGCCGCCGTCCTTTCCGAACTGCTGGTGGGGGGCGAGGCTTCCCGCGTGTACCTGGGCCTGGTGAAGGGGCGGGAACTGCTCCTGCGGGCCAGCGGCGGCCTCAATTCCGCCCTGGGCGGCCCCTGGGATTTCGACGGGCAGCCCCTCTTCAGCATCTTCGCCCTGTACAAGCCCAACGCCGATTCGGACCGGATCCTGGCGGCCATGGACGAGATCATCGATGCCGTGGCCACCCAGGGCGTCGCCCCCGCCGAGCTGGATCGCACCAAGACCAAGATGCTTTCCGACTACTACGCCGAACTGGAGGTCCCCCTTTCACGGGCGGACGCCATCGCGAAGATGCAGGCCCTGTGGGGCCAGGCGGCGCAGATCAACGAGATCCCCAAATGGGTCGAGGGCGTGACGGCCGAGGACCTCAAGCGCGTGGCCAGGACCTACCTGACCCGGCCCAACCGCACCGTCATCGACTACCACACCGCCCCGGCGAAGAACTGAGGAGATGCCCATGTTCCGCAACCGCCAAGCCCTCGCAGTGCTCCTCGCCGCCAGCGGTCTCCGCCTCCTCGCCGCCCACGAGGAAACCCCCCTGCCCAAGGATCTCCCCCCCTACGGGGCCGAACGCCCCATCCCCGCCCCCGCCGTCACCCAGCGGACCCTCCCCAACGGCCTGGATGTGTGGGTGCTGAACCGGCCCGGCTTTCCCAAGGTGACGGCCTGCATGGTCATCCGGGGCGGCAACGCCCACGATGCCGCCGACCGCCAGGGACTCACGGGCTTCATGGCCGGGCTGCTCAACGAGGGCACCCGCACCCGCAGTTCCCGCCAGATCGCCGAGGAGCTCCAGGCCATCGGCGGGGAGCTGGGCGCCTACGCCAACCTGGATGCGACCTTCGTGCAGGGGTCCTGCCTCACCAACGGCCTGCCCGCCCTGGTCCATCTGATGGCCGACATCACCCGCCGGCCGGTCTTCCCGGACCACGAAGTGGAACTGGCGAAGACCAACGCCCTCCAGGGCCTCCAGGCCCAGGAGGCCCAGCCCGCCTTCCAGGCCAACCGGGCCTTCAATGCCGCCCTCTTCGGGAACCATCCCTACCGGTACGCGTCCCTGACCGCCGAGACGGTGAAGGGGATCCAGCCCGAGACCCTGCGCGCCCTCCACGCCGAACGCTTCCAGCCGGGCCGGGCCCTGCTGATCCTCGGCGGCGATATCCAGGAGGCCGCCGCCATGAAGCTCGTCGCCGCGGCCTTCGGGGACTGGAAGGGAGGTGCCGGCACGCTGGCGCCCCTGCCGGCGGCCCCCCAGGCCTCCGCCCACGAATTCCTGCTGCTGCCCCGCCCGGGTTCCGTCCAGGCCACCCTGCGGGTGGGTCGTCCCGCCGTGCCGGCCACCCACGCGGACTCCATTCCCCTGCAGCTGGCCAATGTCATCCTCGGGGGTTCCTTCGACAGCCGGATCACCAAGAACATCCGGGAGGACAAGGGCTACACCTATTCCCCCGGCGCCCGGGCCTCCGCCCAGCAGGTGGGCGGAAGCTACACGGTCCGCGCGGATGTGCGATCGGACGTCACCGCCGCCAGCCTCATGGAAATCCTCTACGAAATGGACCGCATGGGCACCACCCAGGTGGGCGAAGCCGAACTGGGGCGCGCCAAGCGCTTCATGGGCGGGA